>NZ_JBITZN010000016.1:0-209762 GCF_044546895.1 Streptomyces sp. NPDC053069
ACGATCACACGGGCACCCTGACCCCGCAGCGACTCCGCACAGCCCTTGCCCACATCGCCGTAACCGCACACCACCGCGGTCTTGCCGCCGATCAGAGTGTCCGTCGCACGGTTGATGCCGTCGACCAGCGAATGCCGGCAACCGTACTTGTTGTCGAACTTCGACTTCGTCACCGCGTCGTTCACATTGATCGCCGGGAACAGAAGGACACCGTCGCGCTGCATCTCGTACAGACGGTGCACACCCGTCGTCGTCTCCTCGGTGACACCGCGGATCTCGGAGGCCAGCTGGGTCCACTTCTGGGGGTTCTCGCCCAGGGTGCGGTGCAGCAGCTGGAGGATGACGCGGTGCTCGTCGGACTCGGCGGTCTCCAGGCCGGGGACCTTGCCGTCCTTCTCGTACTCGACGCCCTTGTGGACGAGGAGGGTGGCGTCGCCGCCGTCGTCGAGGATCATGTTCGGGCCGCCGGTGGGGCTGTCCGGCCAGGTCAGCGCCTGCTCGGTGCACCACCAGTACTCCTCCAGGGTCTCGCCCTTCCAGGCGAAGACCGGGACGCCCTGCGGGGCGTCGGGGGTGCCGTTCGGGCCGACGGCGATGGCGGCGGCGGCGTGGTCCTGGGTGGAGAAGATGTTGCAGGAGGCCCAGCGGACCCGGGCGCCGAGGGCGACCAGGGTCTCGATGAGGACGGCGGTCTGCACGGTCATGTGCAGGGAGCCGGTGATACGGGCGCCGGCGAGGGGCTGCGCCTCGGCGTACTCCTTGCGGATCGCCATCAGGCCCGGCATCTCGTGCTCGGCGAGGGAGATCTCCTTGCGGCCGAACTCGGCCAGGGACAGGTCGGCGACCTTGAAGTCCTGTCGGTTGTCGACAGTCGTCATTGCGAGCTGCTCCTCGGGGTTGGGTCGAGGTGGGTACGGCTGGTCTGCGCGGCGGCGGGCACAGGGGTGCCCGAAAGAGGACACAGGCATGCCCACGTACGCGCAGCGCAGTCCGTCGGAGGCCCTCTCTCCCTCGGCCGGCCCGCGCTGGGCCGCCCGACCGCCATCAGCAGCGACGTCTGGCTCCGTCCCAAGCTACACCGGACGGCCCGGTCGACCCCAGTCCGCCTCCGGTCGGTTCGAACGGTCCGAAAGGCGGTTTCGGGGTGCGGCGTGGGGCAGGAGCGGGCCGACGGGGGTGCGGGAAACCGTGGTACGGGAGCCCACAGACCGGCGCGAACAGGAACTTTCGCATCTTGGGGCCGTCGGTGGGGTGGTGCAGGATGCAGGGGCACCGGGGCCGTCCGGCTCCGCTCGCGGGGTGTCGGGGACGGCGCCTCGTGCGACGAAGGCGTTAGGAGATCGACGTGACCAGTCCGGCCGGCCCTCCCTCCATGGATGGCCGCGATGACGAGCGGCGGCAGGTGAAGCTGCTGGCGGTGACCGCCTGCCCGACCGGCATCGCGCACACCTACATGGCGGCGGAGAAGCTCGCACAGGCCGCGGCGAGCCGCGGCATCGAGATGAAAGTGGAGACCCAGGGATCGATCGGGGCCGAGAACGTTCTCGATGACAACGATGTCAGAAGCGCGGACGGCGTCATCGTCGCCGCCGACAAGGACGTCGACCTGAGCCGCTTCGCGGGCAAGCGGGTGCTGACGGTCGGGGTGGCCGAGGGCATCCACCGTCCCGAGCAGCTGATCGAGCGGGTGCGGTCGGCGCCCGTCCATGCGCCGGGCGGGGCTGCGGGCGGTTCGGCCGCGGTGCCCGCCCGTGGCGATGGCGGTGGCGGCGGCAAGGAACGGGGGCCGGTGTACAAGGCGCTGATGAACGGCGTGTCGTACATGATCCCGTTCGTCGTCGTCGGCGGTCTGCTGATCGCGGTCTCGCTGGCGCTCGGCGGGCATGCGACGGCGAAGGGTTATGTGATCCCGGACGGCACGTTCTGGGCGCATGTCAACGCGATCGGCGGGATCGGCTTCCAGCTGATGATCCCGATCCTGTCCGGCTATATCGCCTACGCCATCGCCGACCGGCCCGCGCTGGTGCCGGGCATGATCGGCGGCTGGATCGCCAACACGGGCGCACTGTACGACTCCCAGGCGGGTGCGGGCTTCATCGGGGCGATCGTGACCGGGTTCCTCGCCGGGTATCTGGTGTCGTGGATCAAGAAGGTCCGGGTGCCGAGGTTCGTGCAGCCGATCATGCCGATCATCGTGATCCCGATCGTGGCGACGACGGCGCTCGGGCTGTTCTTCATCTATGTCATCGGCAAGCCCATCTCATGGGTGTTCGAGCACCTGACGAGCTGGCTCGGCGGGATGACGGGGACGAGTGCGATTCTGCTCGGCGCGATTCTGGGGCTGATGATCGCGTTCGACATGGGCGGGCCGGTCAACAAGACGGCGTTCCTGTTCGGTGCGGGGCTCATCGCGAGCGGCAACCAGACGGTGATGGGCATGTGTGCCGCGGCGATTCCGGTGATGCCGCTCGGACAGGGGCTGGCCACGCTGATCCGCCGGCGGCTGTACACCGAGCAGGAGCGGGAGACGGGGCTGGCGGCACTGTTCATGGGGTGCTTCGGCATCTCCGAGGGTGCGATTCCGTTCGCGGCGGCACGGCCGGCGCAGGTGATTCCGGCGAACATGCTCGGTGGCGCGGTGGCCGGTGCGGTGGCGGGACTGGCCGGGGTGAAGGATGCGGTGCCGCATGGGGGGCCGATCGTGGCGGTGCTGGGCGCGGTGAGCGGGGTGCCGATGTTCTTCGTGGCCGTGGTGATCGGGACGGTGGTCACCGCGTTGGTGACCGTGGCGATGGTTGATGTGAGTGGGCGTCGGGGGGTGTCTGCCGGGGAGTCTGCGGGTGCGGGTGCGTCGCCGGCGGGTACGAGTGGCCCCGCGGACGGTGCGGACGCTCCGCCTGCGGATACGAGTGGCCTGGCGCGCGGTGTGAGTGTGGCGCCGGCCGGTGTCGGTGCGTCGGCTGTGGGTGCCGGGTCTGGGGTGGTTGTGCCCGGTCAGCGGGTGGAGGCTTCGGTGGGCCGGGACGAGGCGGGGGGCTCGGAGAGCTCGGCGCTTGTCTCGGCGGGCGGGGACGACGCGGCGGAGGGCAGCCGGGCCGAGGTGTTGTCCGGGTATCTCGATGAGCGGACCGTGCAGGGCACGCTCGGAGCGGTGGAGAAGGACGCCGCGATCCGGGAGATGGCGGAACTGCTCGCTCGGAGTGGAAAGGTCGCCGACGTGGACGAGCTGGTGGCGACCGCGTTGCGGCGCGAGGCGCAGGGGACGACCGGGCTCGGTGAGGAGATAGCGATCCCCCATGCGAAGACGGATGCGGTGACCGCCCCGGTCGTCGGTTTCGCCCGGTCGGCCGAGGGGGTCGAGTGGGGTTCGCTGGACGGTACGAAGGCCCGGCTGATCTTCATGATCGCCGTACCGGAGGCGGCCGCGGGGGACGAGCACCTGCGGATCCTCGCGCTGCTCTCGCGCAAGCTGATGGATCCCGGCTTCCGGGAGCGGCTGCTCGCTGCCCCGGACGAGGCGGCGGTGCTCGACGCGTTCGGCGAGGTGGGGTGACCTTTCGGTGAGGGGTCCGGTTTGGTCACTCGGTGAGGGGGTGAGTCCCTCGGGTCAGGTGAGTCCGGTGAAGTGAGCAGACGGTGCGGGTTGCCCTCGCCCTGGCCGCCGGCCTCTGGACCGGGACCCGCCCGCTCGGGGCGGCGTCGCGCCATCAGGGGTCGGCGCCCGCCCGGGACCGGGCCGCGTGCCCGGGGCCGGGCTTGCCTCCCTGGCTCGGGACCGCTGCGGGGCGCGGGCCGGCGCACTCGGGTCGGGGCCCGCACGCTTCAGGGAAAGGCCCACCTTCTCTGGTTCACATGCCCGCGCGCGCTCGGGGCCAGCCCGCTCCGGTTCACTGCCCGCACGCTCCGGGGCGGGCCGCTCTGGTCCGAGCCCCGCCCCGCCCTCGTCCCCGGGCCCGCGGGCTCTTGGGTGCTGTGGACGAGGGCTCAGTGTTCGGTTGTGTGGGGGGCCGGGCCGCCCGGGGTTGCCTCCGGGTCCGGGCCCTTGGCGGCCTCGGCCTCGCTGTAGATGTCCGGTTCGAGGTAGATCACGCGGGCGATGGGGACGGCGGCGCGGATGCGAGCCTCGGCGGCGTTGATGGCGCCGGCGACCTCCGCGGCCGTGTCGTCGTGCTGGACGGCGATCTTGGCGGCGATCAGGAGCTCCTCGGGGCCGAGGTGCAGCGTGCGCATGTGGATGACGCCGGTGACGGTGTCGCCGTCGACGGTCGCCTCCTGGATCTTCTTGATCACATCGAGGCCCGCCGCCTCGCCGAGCAGCAGCGACTTGGTCTCGGCGGCCAGGACCAGGGCGATCAGGACGAGCAGGACGCCGATGCAGACGGTGCCGATGCCGTCCCAGATGCCGTCGCCGGTGAGCACGGCCAGGCCGACGCCGAGGAGGGCGAGGACCAGGCCGATGAGCGCGCCGAAGTCCTCCAGCAGGACGACGGGCAGCTCGGGCGCCTTGGCGCGGCGGATGAACTGCGCCCAGGACAGTCTGCCGCGCAGTTCGTTGGACTCCTTGATGGCCGTGCGGAAGGAGAAGCCCTCGGCGATGACCGCGAAGACCAGGACGCCCACCGGCCAGTACCAGTGCTCCACTTCGTGCGGGTGGCTGATCTTCTCGTAGCCCTCGTAGATGGCGAACATGCCGCCGATGGAGAAGAGGACGATCGAGACCAGGAAGGCGTAGATGAACCGTTCACGGCCGTAGCCGAAGGGGTGCTGCGGGGTCGCCTCGCGCTGGGCCTTCTTGCCGCCGATGAGCAGCAGGAACTGGTTGCCGGAGTCGGCGAGCGAGTGGACGCCCTCGGCGAGCATGGAGGAGGAGCCGCTGAACGCGAACGCCACGAACTTCGACGCCGCGATCGCGAGATTGGCGCCGAGTGCTGCCACGATCGCCTTCGTACCGCCTGACGCGCTCATGTGTCCGCGTTGTCCCTTCGCCCGTGTCGTCGCCCTCGTGGCGTGTTCCGGCTTTGCCCGGCCTTTGCCGGTGGGCCATTCTTGCAGCCCGGCCGGGCCCCGGCGCGCCAGGTATCCACAACCCCGGTCATACGATCACAGCGCCGGGTATCCACAACCCCGTCAGACGATCACTGTGGCGCGGAAGACCGTGCCCGCGCCCGAGATCTCCGCCTTCTCGGCGGCCGGTACGAAGACCGACTGCCCCGGCTGCAGCTCGTGCTCGCCCGCGCGGACCGAACCGGCCGTGCAGAGCAGGATCTGCGGGGTGGTGAGGGTGAGGTCATGGGTGCTGCCGCCCTCGGGGAGGACGTACCGGGAGAGACGGAACTCGTCGATCGGTGTCTCGTAGACCTCCTCGCCGTCCGGGGAGGCCTCGGGGCGCAGCACGCCCGGGTCGCCCGGCTCGAAGCGGACCACCCGCAGCAGCTCGGGGACGTCGACGTGCTTGGGGGTCAGGCCGCAGCGCAGCACGTTGTCGGAGTTGGCCATGATCTCGACACCGAGGCCGCTGATGTACGCGTGCGGGATGCCGGCGCCCAGGAACAGGGCCTCGCCCGGCTGCAGGCGGACGTGGTTGAGCAGCATGCCCGCGATGACGCCGGGGTCGCCCGGGAAGTGGTGGGCGAGGACGGCGTAGGGGGCGTGGGCGCCGCCGAGGCGGGTGCAGGCGGCGGTGGTCTCGGTGACCGTCCGGGCCATGTCCTCGGGGTCGGCGGTGAGGATCGCGGTGAGGACCTCACGCAGGGCGGCGTCCTCGGGGTGGGCGTGCAACAGGTCGACGTACGGCTTGAGGGAGGCGACACCGAGCCCGTCGAGCAGGTCGGCGGCCTGGACCGGGTCACGGAAGCCGCACAGGCCGTCGAACTCGGTGAGGGCGCAGATCAGTTCGGGCTTGTGGTTGGCGTCCTTGTAGTTGCGGTGCGGGGCGTCGACCGGGATGCCGCGGCGCTCCTCGTCGGCGTAACCCTCCTTGGCCTGCTCCAGGTTGGGGTGCACCTGGAGGGAGAGGGGGGCGCCGGCGGCGAGGATCTTGAGGAGGAAGGGCAGGCGGGGGCCGAACTTGGCCACCGTCTCCGGGCCCAGTTCGCGCTCCGGGCCGGCGTCGATGACGTCGACGAGTGTCCCGCGTGCGGTGCGCGAGGGGGCTCCCGGGTGCGCGCCCATCCACATCTCCGCCTGCGGTTCACCGGTCGGCTCCACGCCGAGCAGGTGCGGGATGGCGGTGGTGGAACCCCAGGCGTAGGGACGGACGGTGTTTTCGAGGCGGTCCATGTGTCTTCTCTGTCTCCGTACGTACGCGGCTCAGCCGGCGCCTGCGGCCGAGCCGGTTGCCGTGCTGGTCGTGGGCGCGGGTCGGCCGGCCCGGAGCAAAGATCAGGCCCCCGAAGCGAGCGCCAGGTAAACAGCGGCGAAATCCGTGACGGCGATCAGTTCCGCGAGGGTCTCCAGTTCGCCGCCCTCCTCCGGTTCGAGTTCGCTGATCGGCGTGTCGTGGCTGAGAGCCAGGTCACGGGCGGCGGGGGCCGCGGTGAAGCCGGTGAGCGGGCGGTCGCGCAGCAGCACTACGCGCGCGTGCAGTGCGGGCTGTTCCTCGACGCGGTCGCGGAAGAAGTCCTCGGGGTCGGCGCTGGCGGCCAGCGGGCCGGCCAGCAGGGCGCTGTGCGCGGCGAGCGCCTCGGGGAGTTCGGCGACGAGCCCGGGGCGGCCGGCGAGTTCGGCGAGGGCGGCGGCGAAACGGCGCCCGGCGGGGCCCGCCGAGGTCCCTTCCGTCCACACCACGGGGAGCGCGTCGGCGAGTTCGGCGGCCAGGGTCTTGGCCGGGTTGCTGTAGGTGGCGATGGCGGGGCCGCAGCGCTCGGCGACGTGGTCCAGGCGGTCGGCGACCTTCTCCAGGGCCTCCGGCGGGGCGCTGAGCAGGCCGACACGGTCCAACAGGGCGAGCAGTGGGGTGAGCAGCGCCCAGAAGACGCCCGAGGAGGAGGCGGCGAGCGGTTCCGCCTGGTCGTACGGCGCCGTCGCCATCGGTACGAACAGGCCGTGGGCGCCTGCGACCGCCTCCGCGAGCGGGGTGCGGGGCGGAGCAACGGCGACGACCGAGCAACCGCGGCGGTAGGCCTGGTCGGCGAGGAGGGAGAGGCTGGGTTCGGTGCCGTCCGGGGTGGCGATCAGCAGCAGGTCGACGGAGCCGGTCCAGCCCGGCAGTTCCCAGCGCAGGGCGCCCGCGGCCGGGGCGACGCCGGTCGGGGCCAGGCGGACCACGGGGCTGCCGACGCCCGCCAGTGTGCCGAGGAGGTCGGCGGTGTGGGTGGCGGCGGCGCCGGGACCGGCGATGAGGACGGCGCGGGGCCGGCCGTCGGGCTTCAGGTCGCCGACGCCGGCCTCGGCGGCGTGCCGGGCGGCGGTACGGACGCGGGCGCCGGCCTCGGCGGCGCCGCGCAGCAGGCCCCGGCGGTCGGCCTCGGAGAGGCCCTCCGGGGTGTCGAGCAGCGATTCGTCCAGCATGGGCGGAAGCTCCGATCGCCGGGGGTCCTGTGCGGGTTGTCTACGACGTCGAGGGCGTCGTCACTCGGGGCGGCGGGCCTCGTCCACGAGGAGGACCGGGATGCCGTCGCGGACGGGGTAGGCGAGGCCGCAGTCCTGGCTCGTGCAGACCAGCTCGCTGTCCTGCTCCTTGAGGGGGGCGTGGCAGGCCGGGCAGGCGAGGATCTCCAGGAGGCCGGCTTCGAGCGGCATGGGGTGTCCCTTCGAGGGCGGGGTTTTCTTTGGCCGGTGGTCAGCGTACCGCTGGTGGGCGGGCTGAGCTGGGCTCACGTGCCGCCCAGGGGTCCGCCGGGTCGGCGGGGAGGCGAGGGCCCGGCGGCGTCGGCCGAGGCCGCCGGGAAAGTGCTGGCTGCAAAGTCAGGCCCTGATGATCGCCAGCGCCTCGTCGCGGATCTTGATCATCGTCGCCTCGTCCTTCGCCTCCGCGTTCAGACGGAGCAGGGGCTCGGTGTTGGAGGGGCGGACGTTGAACCACCAGTCGGGGGCGGCGACGGTGAGGCCGTCGAGGTCGTCGAGGGTGATGTCGGCGCGGCCCTCGTACGCGGAGCGGATCGCGGCGAGGCGGGCGGACTGGTCGGCGACCGTGGAGTTGATCTCGCCGGAGCCGGTGTAGCGGTCGTACTGGGCGACGAGGGAGGAGAGGGGGCCGTCCTGGCCGCCGAGAGCCGCGAGGACGTGCAGGGCGGCCAGCATGCCCGTGTCGGCGTTCCAGAAGTCCTTGAAGTAGTAGTGCGCGGAGTGCTCGCCGCCGAAGATGGCGCCGGTGCGGGCCATCTCGGCCTTGATGAAGGAGTGGCCGACGCGGGTGCGGACCGGGGTGCCGCCGTGCTCCTTCACGACCTCGGGGACCGTACGGGACGTGATCAGGTTGTGGATGATCGTGCCCTTGCCGCCGTTGCGGGCCAGCTCGCGCCTGGCCACCAGGGCGGTGATCGCGGACGGGGAGACCGGGTCGCCGTTCTCGTCCACGACGAAGCAGCGGTCGGCGTCGCCGTCGAAGGCGATGCCCAGGTCGGCGCCCTCCGCGGGGACGCGCTTCTGCAGGTCCACGAGGTTGGCGGGGTCGAGCGGGTTGGCCTCGTGGTTGGGGAAGGTGCCGTCCAGTTCGAAGTACATCGGGACGAGGGTCAGGGGCAGGCCGGCGAAGACCGTGGGGACCGTGTGGCCGCCCATGCCGTTGCCGGCGTCGACCACGACCTTCAGGGGGCGGACGGAGGTCAGGTCGACCAGGGAGCGGAGGTGCGCCGCGTACTCGTCCAACGTCTCGCGGGAGGACAGGGTTCCCGGCCGGGCCACCGCTTCCGGGGCTCCCGACTCCAGCCAGTGCTCGACCAGTTCACGGATCTGCGCGAGGCCGGTGTCCTGGCCGACCGGGGCGGCGCCCGCGCGGCACAGCTTGATGCCGTTGTACTGGGCGGGGTTGTGGGAGGCGGTGAACATCGCGCCGGGCAGGTTCAACGCGCCCGAGGCGTAGTACAGCTGGTCCGTGGAGCACAGGCCGATCTCGGTGACGTCCACACCGCGGTCCGCCGCGCCGCGGGCGAAGGCACGGGTGAGGCCGGGGGACGAGGGCCGCATGTCGTGGCCGACGACGATCGCCGCCGCTCCTGTCACCTCCGCGAAGGCGGCGCCGAACAGTCCGGCCAGTGACTCGTCCCACTGGTCCGGGACCACTCCGCGTACGTCGTACGCCTTCACGATCTGCGACAGATCAGCAGTCACGGCCAACCCTCCTGAAAGTCCTATGGGTGCCCACAAACTACCCGTTGGGGGTAAGGGCGAGGTGTGCGGACACCAAGGTCGACGCCCAGTGGTGCCCGAGAGGGGTCGGGCGGAATGGGTGGCTCAGTTGTCCGGAGAGCGCAGAACTCGCAGGTGGCCGCGGCGGGCGACCTCCATGGGGTCGGCCGTACGGCCTCCGCCGCCGCCCGCCTCGGCCGCGCGCTCCTGGGGCCGGGCCGCCTCGCGTACGGCGTTGGCAAGCGCTTCCAGATCGTCTCCGCTGGGCCGCGCGGGAGCGGAACCGTCGAGGAGGCGTACGACCTCCCAGCCACGGGGGGCGGTGAGGCGCTCGGAGTGCTCGGCGCACAGGTCGTAGCAGTGCGGCTCGGCGTAGGTGGCGAGCGGGCCGAGGACCGCGGTCGAGTCGGCGTAGACGTACGTCAGCGTCGCGACGGCGGGTCGGCCGCAGGCGGTGCGCGAACAGCGACGTACAGGGCTCACGACGTTGGACGGTACCGCACTCTTGAGCGGGCCGCGACGACTCTCCACCACGTCACTCCACTGTGTCGTGCTGTGAAACGCCCCACACACCCCTTCGGGGAGGCCTTGTTGACCTGCAAGGACGGGGGCTCGGAAAGTTTTGGGCGGGACCCGGTATGGTCATGAGTCAGTACAAACACCGTCAATTGCCGTGAGTTGGCGGTCTTGGAGGGTTACGGAAACGCGCCATTCGTTGGCTGGAATGGTCATCCTGTGACATGGGGGTGCATGCGGCCGATCGGCGGAGCATGGGCCGATCGGCGGCGGGCTGATCGGCGCTGGGTGCCGGTGGTCAGAACCGGCGGTCGAAGCCGGGGACCGGAGGCGGGGGTCCGGGCGGACGTGGCTGGTTGCGGTGCGGGGCCGGGTGGGTTGCCGTGTGGGGCCGGGCGGGCGGAGCCTGCGGGGACTACGCTTCCCCAGTGATGGACAACCGTGTACCGCCCCGCGCCGCCGGCCCCGGGCCCCGTCGCCGTGATCGTCACGGGCGGGGCATGCGGGGGCCGATCGCACCGCCGCAGGTGCCGCTCGCGGCCAGCCGTGCCGATGTGTTCGCGGACCTGGTGCAGGACTCCGTGGACCGTCTTGAGCGGCGGTGGCCGCAGCTGGCCGACTTCGATTTCCTCGTGTTGGAGGTGCCCCGGCTGGAGGGGCGGGCCGAGCAGGCGTGGAGCGACGAGGCCGTGCCGTTGGGCGGGGTCGTTCCTGCGCGCGACGGGCGGCGGGCGCGGGTGGTGGTGTACCGGCGGCCGGTGGAGATCCGGACGAAGGGGCGGGACGAGCGGGCCGCGCTGGTGCATGAAGTGGTGGTCGAGCAGGTCGCCGAGCTGCTGGGGCTGACTCCGGAGACCGTGGATCCGCGGTACGGGGAGGATTAGAGAGAGGGGGGACCCACCCCCTCTCCCGCCGGCACCTGCCCCGCACCGCACCGGCGCCACGGGACGCCCGTCTCACTTCTGCAGGATCGACAGGTCCTCCGTCGTCTTCGGTACGGCCACCATTCCCCGGTCGTACGGGAGCGTTTGGACGGTGAAGCCGGGGACTGCTGCCTCGGTGGCCGTGAGGGTGCGGGAGGCGTAGGCGGGGCCGCCGGAGACGGTTTCGACGGTGAGGGCGTAGCTGCCCCTGAGGCCGGCCGGGGCAGGGACCGGGACGTTCTGCGTGGTGCCGGATTTGATCGTGTACGTCTTCGTGGTCGCCGTGCCGCCCTCGCTGCCCGCCGAGGCGGTGACCCTCACCGTGGTGGCGGCGGTGGGCGCCGTCAGGGCGAGGGTCGTGCCCTTGGCGCTGTTGTCGGCCGATGTCGCGCGGGTGCCGACGGGGGCGGTGGCCGGGATGAAGGCCGTCTCCTGCTTGTCGCCCCTGCCCCTGACCACCCGGAGGGCCGCCACCACCGGCACCGACTGGTCCGTGGGGGTCAGGACGAGCGAGCCCGCCTCGCCTCTGGTCACGGCGCCGAGATCGGCCGTGGTCGTCATCCCCGACTTCACGTGCAGGGACTCGTTGCCCGCCGGGGTGATCAGGCCGTCCGGTGAGGCCAGGCGGACCTTCAGGTCGGCGTCGTCGCCGCCGGGTGTGAAGGCGATCAGACGGACGTCGGTGGCGTCCTTCGGGATGCCGGGCAGGACCAGGCTGCCGGCCGGGTCGGCGGCCGCGGCCAGCCAGTCGCCGCCCGCCTTGTCGTCCAGGGCCTGCACGGACGCGCCGACCCGGCCGCTGCGCACGCTGACGTGCACGGTCAGGTCGGCCTGCCGTTCGTCGGTGAGCGTGGAGAGCAGGATCGGCTTGCTCGCGTGCGGCGCGATGGTCTGGTTCTCGCCGAGCGGGGACTTGATCGCGCCGTCCTTGCCGTACAGCTCGATGTCGACGACCGCTGCGGAGTCGTCGGGATTGGTCAGGTGGACGTAGTCGGTGCGGCCGGTGGCCGTGCTCGCGCCCGGGAACCAGAAGTCGGTGTCGGCGGCCGTGCAGTTGACGCCCTGGAGGCCGCGGCCAGTGCCGGCGGCGACCTCGGTGGTCTCCTGGACGGTCCAGCCGGGTGCGAACTTGCCGTCGGCGGTGCCGATGAGTGCGGGCGCGTCGGCGCCGGAGGTGTCACCGGTGACCGGTGTGCCCGGTGCCTTGGGGGTGAGCACCGGCTTGTCCGCCGGCTTCTTCCCGCCCTTGGAACCCTTGGCGTCCTTGGAGCCCTTGCCGGTCCCGGAGTTGCCCGTGCCGTCCGCGGTCTGCTCGTCTGCCGCCTGGAGTTGGGCCTTGCCGCTGCTCGGCGTGGACCGGGTGACGGGCGTGAACGACGTGTACGCCGTGTCGGCGATGTCCGAGATGCTCGGCGCCGGGCAGAGCAGGCTCGTGCGCTGCACCGGCAGGTTCGCGGCCGGTTCGGGGGCGGCGGCCCCGGACGCGGACGGGCCGTCGAGCGCGGCGAACGCGGTGACGGCGGCCAGCGCGGTGGTGGCGGCGATCAGGGACAGGGTCGTGCGGTTCACTGCTGGCTCCCGTCGGGGCGCTCGCTGCCGGTGCCGTGGGGGTGCTGGGCCGGGTCGTAGCCCTGCTGGGCGGGGTCGTACGACGGGTCGTAGCCCTGTTGGTAGGCCGTCGGGTCGTACGGCATCCGGCCGGCCGTGCCGCCGTAGGCGTACGGGTCGTACTGGCCCGTCTGGTACGGGTCGGCGGCCGGGTATGCCTGCTGGTCGTAGCCGGAGGGCTGGTACGGGGTGCCGGTCTGGTACTGGTCGGTTCCGTAGCCCGCGTATCCGGCGTTCCCGTAGGAGCCCTGGTCCCAGCCGTCGTAGGACTGCTGGTGCGGTACGGCGGCCGGGGGCTCCTCGGGCTGCGGGGGCGCGGCGGGCTGCTCGTCGGCGGCCTGTTCCTCGGCCTGGGCGCGCAGGCGGCGGGCGCGGCGGCCCTCGCCGGCGGCGGCCTGGGCGGGCAGCGGCACCTCCTCGGGCAGGTCGTCGTCGACGTCGCGGCGGCGGCCGGGCAGGGCGAGGACGACCAGGACGACGGCGAGCGCGCCCTGGGCCCAGAGCCAGGCGGTGTGGGTGAGCGGGTCGGCGTAGGTGACGTCCAGCCTGCCGCTGTCGGCGGGCAGTCGGAAGCCCTGGGCCCAGCCGTCGACCGTGGTACGGGTGAGCGGCTTGCCGTTCAGGGTGGCCGTCCAGCCGGCGGAGGCGGTGTCGGCGAGGCGCAGCACGCGGCTGCCCGAACCGGCGGGGACGGTGGTGTGGATCTCCACCGGCCCGGCGCTGACCGACTGGGCGGTGCCCGAGCCGCCGGCGGGGACGATGGTGGCGCGGGACACCTCCTGGTCGACGCGGTACAGGGCGCTGCCGTGCTGCTGGCTGAGCCGGGTCAGGCCGGGGGTGGTGTCGAGGACGCGGGTGATGTCGCGGGGCGCGCCCTTGTGGACGAGGACGTAGCGCACGGCGAAGCCGCCGAGTTCGTCGGTCTGGTCGGCGCCGGAGCCGGCGACGAGGTTGGCGACGACCTTGTCCAGCCGGGTGTTCCGGCCGTCGGCGGCACCGGCCTCGGCGTCGCCCATACGGGCACCGGAGCCGCGGACCAGGGTGTAGCGCACGCGCGCGGTGGAGTCGCTGTCCAGGATCAGGGTGCGGGCCCGGTCGCCGGTGGTGGAGTCCTCGGCGACGAACGCGGGCACCTGGGTGGGGTCGCGGCGCTCCAGGGGCCCGTCGGCGCCGCGGATCATCCAGCCGGCGGCGACGAGCAGCGGGCCCGCGGCGCAGGCGAAGGCGATCAGGGCGGCGACGGGCTGGCGCCAGCCGAAGCTCTGCTCGGCGACACGCGCGCGTGCGCCGTCGGCGCCGAGGGCGGCCGCGGCCAGCAGGGCGATGCCGTAGACGAGGGTGGCCGGTCCGGCCCAGGCGGACCTGTTGGACAGGACGGCGAAGACGAGGGCCACCAGGGCGACCGCCCAGGCGGTGCGGATGGCCGGCTGCCGCTCGGAGCGCAGCAGCGCGGCGAGGGCGGCGAGGACGATGCCGATGAGCATGACGCCCTGCACGGTGCCGGGGCCGCCGGGGCTGGCGCCGAGCAGGTCGAGCGCGGAGGCCGCCGAAGGGTCGTACGCCAGGCCCGCTTCCTTGAAGAACCCGGCCGGGAACAGGGTCAGCGACCAGGGGGCGAGGAGCAGCAGCGGGGTGCCGAGCTGGGCGAGGAAGCGCAGGGCGTGGGCGACGAGGTCGCCGCGGCGCAGGACGAGCACGCCGGTGCCGAGGAGCAGCGCGATGGGCCACACGATCGGCGTGAAGGCGGTGGTGATGGTCAGCAGCAGCGCATACGCCCAGGTGGCGCGCCAACTGCCGCGGGCGCCGGAGCGGTTCGTGAGGCCGCTCGCGGCGAGGCCGGCGCGGGCGATCAGCGGCAGCAGCACGGCGAGGACGGCGGTGCCGATGCGGCCGCCGGCCAGGGCGCCGGTGGTGGCGGGCAGGAAGGCGTAGGCGATGGCCGCCCAGGCGCGCAGCAGCCGGGAGGTGACGAGCGGCCGGGAGGCGAAGTAGGCGGTGCATCCGGCGAGCGGTACCGAGGCGACCAGCAGGACGGTGACGGCGGGTCCGGTGGAGCCGAACAGCATGCCGGCGAAGGTCGCGAGGACCGCGAGGTAGGGCGGGGCGGACGCGGTGCCGCCCGCGCCGACCGGGTGCCAGGCGTCGGCGAAGCGCGCCCACAGGTCGCCGGCGCCGGCCGGGGCGGGCAGCAGGGCGCCGCCCGCGAGCGCGCCGCCGCTGAGGAGGGCGCGGCAGGCGGTCAGGGAGATGAGCAGGAGCGCGAGGAAGAGCACGGGGCCGGGCTTGCGGGCGATCCGCTTGAGCCGGGCGAACTGCTCGACCTCCAGGAACTCGGCGTCGTCGCCGCCGGGCCCGGACTCGACGGCACCGCCGTGCCGGCCGGCCCGGAAGGTGTCGTCGGAGCCGCTGGTGAAGTTGGCGGCGAGCTGCTCCACGGTGGCCCGGACGGTGGCGCCGGGCGGTGGGAACAGTTGGCGCAGTTCGCCCTTGTCGATCTGCGGGCGTCCGCGGCGGCGCCGGGCGGCGATGATCCGCTCGGGGCGCAGCAGGGTGCTGAGCAGGCCGCGGATCTCGTCGACGGCCTGGCCGGGCACCTTGCCGACGAGATAGGCGACGGTCCGCAGGACGGTGCCGAGGACGAGCCGCAGCAGCACCCAGGGCAGCGCGGCGCCACGGGAGTTGACGAGCAGGGTGTAGACGGCGCCGGCCTTGTCGACCTTGTGCGGGGAGGCGGCGGTGCGGCCGACGCAGTCGACGGTACGGCGCTCGCGGGAGGCGGCCTCGGCGTGCCGGACGACGGCGTCGGGGGCGATCAGGACGCGGTGGCCGGCGGCGTGGGCGCGCCAGCACAGGTCGACGTCGTCGCGCATCAGGGGCAGCCGGCGGTCGAAGCCGCCGAGCTGTTCGAAGACGTCGCGGCGGATGAGCATGCCGGCGGTGGAGACGGACAGCACGGTGCGGACGTGGTCGTGCTGGCCCTGGTCCTGTTCGCGGCGGTCCAGGCCGGTCCAGCGGCGGCCGGAGTTGGCGATGGAGACGCCGACCTCCAGCAGCTGCCGGCGGTCGTACCAGCCGCGCAGCTTGGGGCCGACGACCGCCACGTCGTCGCGGCCCAGCTCCAGTTCGGTGTCGACGACCCGCAGCAGCTGGGCGAGGGCGTCGGGTTCGGGGGCGCAGTCGTCGTGCAGCAGCCAGAGCCACTGGATGGGCTCGCCGTGCGGCAGTTCGGGCAGGTCGTAGGCGTCGTCGCGCCAGGAGCGGGTGACCGGGTCCCAGCCGCTGGGGCGTTTGAGGTACGGCAGCTCTTCCGGGGTGAGGACCGGGGCGGTGCGGCTCGCCTCCTCGACGGCCTGGCCGAAGCCGGTGCGCCGGGCGAGGTGCAGGACGCCCGCGTCGCCGAGGGCGTCGGTGAGCAGCCGGGCGGAGTCGTCCGCGCTGCCGGTGTCGGCGGCCACCGCGTACTGCACGGGGCGCTCCTGCCCGAGCAGCCCGGCGAGGGCGTCGGGCAGCCAGCGGGCACCGTCGTGGGCGACGAGGACCGCGGTCACCACGTGACGCGGGAACTCGGGTGGGCTGGCCGGGTCGAACGCTGCGGTGGCAGCGCGGTCTTGCTGGGCTGCCGTATGGCTGTGCACGGACATCGAGGTACGGGCCCCGGTTCGATGGACTGCGGTGGACGCCTGTGCCCTCTCGGGTGCGAGGGGACAGCGGGGCGTCTCGGACGAGCGACCACACTATCGGCTGGCCATGACGACGGCCCGCCGCCTGTGGATAACCCACCGGCGACGGGCCGTTCATGACGTTTTGGGCTGGATGTGCGGTCAGACGGCGGCCTTCTTGAGCCGGCGGCGCTCCCGCTCGGACAGGCCGCCCCAGATGCCGAATCGCTCGTCGTTGGCGAGGGCGTACTCAAGGCATTCGGAGCGGACCTCACAGGCGAGGCAGACCTTCTTCGCCTCTCTGGTGGAGCCGCCCTTCTCGGGGAAGAAGGACTCGGGGTCGGTCTGGGCGCACAGCGCGCGCTCCTGCCAGCCGAGTTCCTCGTCCGCGTCGTCGACCAGCAGTTGCTGCACCAGCTCGGTCATGTGCGCCCCTCGTCTGTCTTTCGCGTCCCCGTGTTGCCGCTACCGATTTCGGCTGAACGACACGAGTGAAATTACAAGTGTGCTGCTCCGGGCGAGTCAAGCCGAGATCTGCTATTGAGTCCGTTATTCACTCTGCGGAACCAAGGCCGTGCGGAAAGTGTTCAAATCGGCATAAACGGAAGGGTCGCCAGACCGTTCAGATGTCTGTACGGAGAAGGACGCCCCTGCGTTCGATCGCGTTCCGCGAGGCCCACGCGCCCGGATGGACGCCATGTGTCCCGGAAGTCGGGTGAACAAACCTTTCACCGCGGAGATGAACCGGATGAGGTGAAACGCGTCCCACATGCCGGTCGCCGAGTTGACAGCGCAGGTGTGAGCCGGTGTCCTAGGGGGCATGCTCGCGCACTCGGCACTCACCTCGACCCGCACCGCCGGGTCCCTCGGTGCTGCCCCGGGTCGCTGTAGCTGTTGTTGCTGTTCCAGCTGTTGAGCCAGACCTGCTCCAGCTGTCGGCCGGGTCACCCGCGGCCCGGTGTTCACCCCCCACTGCCCTTCCTTTTCCGAGGAACCACCGCACCCATGAACAGCGACAACGACCTCCAGATCGCCGGCGACATCCTCGAAGTCCCGCACCTGCTCCAGCCACCGCGCGAGCACCCGGCCACCGTTGCCGAGTTCGTGGGCCTCGCCCGCTCGATCGCCGCCGACCGCTCCCAGTGGGCCCACCTCGTCCGCTACGACGCGACCACCCGCTGGTACCACCGGCTGCGCACCGGCCCCGGCTACGAGCTGTGGCTGCTGTCCTGGGTGCCGGGACAGGGCAGCGGACTGCACGATCACGGCCGTTCCTCCGGTGTCCTGACCGTCCTGGAGGGAACGCTGACCGAACGCACCGCGCGGGGCACGCGCGCGCTCGCGGCGGGAGCACAGCGGGTGTTCGCGCCGGGCTACGTCCACGAGGTCGTCAACGACGCGCTGGAGCCGGCGGTCAGCCTGCACGTCTATCACCCGGGCCTGACGCAGATGCCGATGCACACGACCCCGCACTGCGAGGCTCGTCCGGTGACTGCCTGACGCGTTGTCGTACCCGCCTGCAAGACTTGGCGCATGCGCATTGTGGTTCTGGCAGGCGGCATCGGCGGTGCCCGTTTCCTGCGCGGTCTGAAACGGGCCGTGCCGGACGCGGACGTCACGGTGATCGGCAACACCGGCGACGACATCCACCTCTTCGGGCTGAAGGTCTGCCCCGACCTGGACACGGTGATGTACACGCTGGGCGGCGGCATCAACGAGGAGCAGGGCTGGGGGCGGGCCGACGAGACCTTCCACCTCAAGGAGGAACTGGCGGCCTACGGGGTCGGACCCGAGTGGTTCGGCCTCGGCGACCGGGACTTCGCCACGCACATCGTGCGCACGCAGATGCTCGGCGCGGGCTATCCGCTCAGCGCCGTCACCGAGGCGCTGTGCGACCGCTGGAAGCCGGGCGTGAAGCTGATCCCGATGACCGACGACCGCGTGGAGACCCATGTGGCCGTCGAGACCGAGGGCGAGCGCAAGGCGGTGCACTTCCAGGAGTACTGGGTACGGCTGCGCGCCGGGGTCCCGGCGCACGCGATCGTGCCCGTCGGCGCCGAGCAGGCCAAGCCGGCGCCCGGCGTGCTGGAGGCCATCGCCGAGGCGGACGTCATCCTCTTCCCGCCGTCCAACCCCATCGTGTCCATCGGGACCATCCTCGCCGTGCCCGGCATCCGGGAGGCGATCGCGGACGCGGGCGTGCCCGTGATCGGCCTGTCCCCCATCGTCGGGGACGCGCCGGTGCGCGGCATGGCCGACAAGGTGCTCGCCGCGGTCGGCGTGGAGTCCACCGCCGCCGCGGTCGCCGAGCACTACGGCTCCGGCCTGCTGGACGGCTGGCTGGTCGACACGGTGGACGCGGCCACGGTCGAGCGGGTCGAGGCGGACGGCATCCGCTGCCGCGCCGTGCCGCTGATGATGACCGACGTCGACGCGGCCGCGCAGATGGCGCGGGAGGCGCTGGCGCTGGCCGAGGAGGTGCGGGGAGCATGAGCGAGGAGCGCCCGCAGTACACGGTCCGGGCCCTGTCGGGCATCCCCGAGGTGCAGCCGGGCGACGACCTTGCCAAGCTGATCGCCGCCGCCGAGCCGGACCTGGCCGACGGGGACGTGCTGCTCGTCACGTCCAAGATCGTCTCCAAGGCGGAGGGCCGGGTCGTGCAGGCGGCCGACCGGGAGGCGGCGATCGACGCCGAGACGGTCCGGGTCGTGGCCCGCCGCGGCACCCTCCGCATCGTGGAGAACCGGCAGGGTCTGGTCATGGCCGCGGCCGGGGTCGACGCCTCCAACACCCCCGCCGGTACGGTGCTGTTGCTGCCCGAGGACCCGGACGCGTCCGCGCGGGCGATCCGCACGGGCCTGCGCGAGAGCCTCGGCGTCGACGTGGGTGTGGTCGTCACCGACACCTTCGGGCGTCCCTGGCGCGCGGGGCTCACGGACGTGGCGATCGGCGCCGCCGGCGTGCGCGTGCTGGACGATCTGCGCGGGGGCACGGACGGGCACGGCAACCCGCTCAGCGCGACCGTCGTCGCCACGGCGGACGAGCTGGCCGCCGCCGGCGACCTGGTCAAGGGCAAGGCGACGGGCCGGCCGGTGGCCGTGGTGCGCGGACTGCCGCATGTCGTGGGCGGCGACGACGGCGAGGGCGCGCGGGCACTGGTGCGGACCGCGCGGGACGACATGTTCCGGCTCGGCACGTCCGAAGCGGTCCGCGAGGCGGTGACCCAGCGGCGCACGGTCCGGGCCTTCACGGACGAGCCGGTGGACCCCGGCGCGGTACGGCGCGCGGTGGCGGCGGCGGTCACGGCACCGGCCCCGCACCACACCACGCCCTGGCGGTTCGTCCTGCTGGAGTCGGCGGAGTCCCGGACCCGGCTGCTGGACGCGATGCGGGACGCCTGGATCTCCGACCTGCGCCGGGACGGCAGGAGCGAGGAGTCCATCGCGAAGCGGGTGCGCCGTGGGGACGTGCTCCGCAACGCGCCCTATCTGGTCGTGCCGTGCCTCGTCATGGACGGCTCGCACCACTACGGGGACGCCCGGCGGGACGGTGCCGAGCGGGAGATGTTCGTCGTCGCGATGGGCGCGGGCGTGCAGAACCTGCTGGTCGCGCTGGCCGGGGAGCGGCTGGGCTCGGCGTGGGTGTCCTCCACGATGTTCTGCCGGGACGTCGTGCGCGAGGTGCTCGCGCTGCCCGCGGACTGGGAGCCGATGGGCGCGGTGGCGGTCGGACATCCGGCCGAGGAGGCGAGACCGCGGCCGCAGCGGGACGCGGGCGCGTTCGTCGAGGTGCGGTGAGTTCGCCGTACGCGCTCCTCCGCGAGCGCCTAGTCTCGTAGGACGACACCGGCTCTCGTAGGACGACACCGGCGGCACCGGCTCCCCTAGGACCTGATTCGTGGCAGGACGTTTCGCTCAGCGGCCCACGCGTACGACCGTGCGCGCAGGGGATGTCGGCGTACCCGCGGGTGCCGGTCCTGCCGGGATACCCCGGCAGGCCACGGCCCCTGCTCGGATACGACGCTGGGTGCCGGACGGGCCACTCGATCTGGGGCTGGTGCTCGGACCCCTGCGGCGCGGGCCCGCCGACCCGACCTTCCGGGCCACCGCGGACGGATCCGTGTGGCGGGCCTGCCGTACGCCCGCCGGGCCGGGCACGCTGCGGGTGCGCGGGTACGGCGGTGAGGTGCTCGGCGAGGCGTGGGGGCCGGGGGCGGAGTGGCTGCTGGACCGGCTGCCCGAGTGGCTCGGCGCGGCCGACGCGCCGGAGGCGTTCGTGCCCCGGCACCGGCTGGTGGCACTGGCGCGCCATCAGCGGCCGGGGCTGCGGCTGACGCGGACGGGGCTGGTGCTGGAGTCCCTCATCCCGTCGGTGCTGGAGCAGAAGGTCACGACGGATGAGGCGTACCGGGCGTGGCGGTTGCTCGTGCGGCGGTTCGGGGAGCGCGCGCCGGGGCCGGCGGGGGCCGGGGACCGGCCGATGTTCGTGATGCCGGAGCCGCGGACCTGGGCGCTGGTCCCCTCCTGGGAGTGGCACCGGGCCGGGGTCGACGACAAGCGGGCGTCCACGATTCTGCGAGCCGTGCGGGTCGCCGCGCGGCTGGAGCAGGCGGTGGGGATGCCGGCGGCCGAGGCGCAGGCGCGGTTGGAGGTCGTGCCGGGGGTGGGGCCGTGGACGTCGGCGGAGGTGGTGCAGCGCAGTCATGGGGCGCCGGATGCGGTGACGGTCGGGGACCTGCATCTGCCGGGGATCGTGGGGTGGGCGTTGGCGGGAGACCGGGACGCCGACGATGCGGGGATGCTGCGCCTGCTGGAGCCGTATGCCGGGCAGCGGCATCGGGCGGTTCGGTTGATCTTGTTGAGTGGGCGGGTGCCTGCACGGAGGGCGCCGAAGATGCCTCGGGTGGACATCGGGCTGCTGTAAGGGCGTTGCGTGGGGGCTCGGTGCTGAGACCGGGCGGGGGTTGGCCTGCCCGCGCTTACTGCCCGCGGCTGCGAACGCCCGAAGGGGCGCGGGGAACTGCGCGATCAGCCCCCACGCGCCCGCGGACGAGAACCAGGCGCCGGTGTTGCTACTGGTCCGAAGAGAAGCGCACCGCTCCCGCCGGGATGCGGGCGTCGCACCAGACACGTACTCCCTCGCGGAGCTCGTTGTCGGGGCCGATGACCGCGCCGTCGCCGATGACCGTGCCGGTGAGGACGGTGCGTTCGCCCACCCGGGCCCGGGTGCCGATGAGGGAGTCGGTGACGACCGCGCCGGGTTCGATGACGGCGCCCGGGAGGATGGTGGAGCCGAAGACCCGAGCGCCCTCGGCGACGAACGCGCCCTCGCCGACCACCGTGCCGCCGGTCAGCTTCGCGCCCGGCGCCACCGTGGCCGTGGGCAGGATCAGGCGGTCGCCGCAGCGGCCGGGGACCGCCGGTGAGGGCGCGCGGCCCAGGACCAGGTCGGCCGAGCCGCGGACGAAGGCCGCCGGGGTGCCGAGGTCCAGCCAGTACGTGGAGTCGACCATGCCCTGGAGATGGGCGCCCGCCGCGAGGAGGTCGGGGAACGTCTCGCGCTCCACCGAGACCGGGCGGCCCAGCGGGATCGTGTCGATGACCGAGCGGCGGAAGACGTACGCCCCCGCGTTGATCTGGTCGGTGACGATCTCCTCGGGCGTCTGCGGCTTCTCCAGGAAGGCGAGGACGCGGCCGGTCTCGTCCGTGGGGACCAGGCCGTAGGCCCTCGGGTCCGTCACCTTCGTCAGGTGCAGGGAGACGTCGGCGGACGTGGACTCGTGCGTGTCCACCAGCGCCTTGATGTCCAGGCCCGTCAGGATGTCGCCGTTGAAGATCAGTACCGGGTCGTCGGGGCCGGAGTGCAGGCGGGAGGCGACGTTGCGGATGGCACCGCCCGTGCCGAGGGGTTCCTCCTCGGTCACGTACTCGATGTGCAGACCGAGCGCGGAGCCGTCGCCGAAGTACGGCTCGAAGACCTCGGCCAGATAGCTGGTGGCGAGGACGATGTGGTCCACGCCCGCCGCCTTGGCGCGCGCCAGCTGGTGCGTGAGGAACGGCACCCCGGCGGCCGGGACCATGGGCTTGGGCGTGTGCACCGTCAACGGACGCAGCCGGGTGCCTTTGCCGCCGACCAGGAGGATCGCTTCTGTCACCTGTCGTCTCTGCTTCCTGCCGGGACCGGCCGAACTGCTCGTTCTACTCTTTTCGGCTGGTCAGTGTATGCAGACCGTAGCGGCGGCGCCCTTGACGACCACGCGTTTTCCCCCGAGATCGGTGTGAGAACGGTGTGAGACGGCGGGCCCCCCGGAACGGCGCCGAACGTGCTCCCCGGCCATCAGCGCCCCTGGTAGTGCGCCGCGTTGGAACGGGCGTTGCCCAGCTTGGCATACAGCCGCTTGCCGGGGCACTCGGTGGCGTATCCGTCCCGATGACCGGAGATCACATTCAGTCGTACCTTCTTACCTTCGGGGTAGAGGTTGCCACCTGCCGACGTGAGATATGTCTTGCCACGCGGATTGACCCCGTAGAGCCCGAGTTTCCACGCGGTGAGCCGGGCGACGGCCGTCACCGTGGCCTTGGACGGCTTCGCCGAGCCGTATGTGCCGATCACGCCGATGCCCATGGTGTCGCTGTTGAAGCCGGCGGTGTGCGCGCCGAGGACCGCTTTCGCCGCGCCGCCGGCCCGGCCCTCGTAGATGGTTCCGCACTTGTCGACGAGGAAGTTGTAGCCCATGTCCCGCCAGCCCATGCTCGTGACGTGGTAGCGGTAGATACTGCGGATGACGGAGGGGGCCTGGGTGCAGGAGTACGTGTTGCCCGATGCCGTGTGGTGCACGAAGGCGGCCTTGACCTTCTTGGCGTAGGAGAACCCGCGTTGGCGCAGTGACTCGTCCGCGCCCCAGCCGCGGCGCGTGACGATCCGCGGGCGCGGCCCGATGTGCGGCTTGCCCTGCACCGGCCCCTGCAGGCGGGTGAGTTCGCGCTCGGTGGCCTGCTTGCTCAGCGCCGGGATCTGCAGGGCGCCGAAGCCGGTGATGTCGGTGTTGGCGGCCGAGGCCTCCCGCGCCGCGGCCGTCTGCAGGCCGGTGTGCGGCGCGTCGGCCGGCGCGCCCGCGGGCGGTGCCTCGTCACCGGGGTCGACGAGTTCCAGGCGCAGCCCCGACGGCAGCGGCGGCCGCGGCCCGCCCTTACGGCTGCTCCGCGCATCGTCGGCACCCCCGCCGCCATCGGCGACGCCCTCCACCACGGCACCGTCATCTGCGCCCGTCCCGTCGGCGCGGACCCGTACGTCCACGCCGTCCGCATCGCCCACCCACAGCGGTGCGGTCGCCCCGCGTACTCGCCGGGCGTCCCGTTCCGCCGTGCCCGGGTCGGCACCGTGGTCGGCGTTGTGCGTCTCGACGTCCTGCCAGCCGGACCATTTCCCCGTCGCGGCCGACCGGGTGCGCACCCGGACCCGGCCGCGCAGTTCGCTGCCCGGGTCGCGCCAGACGACCCCGACCATCGAGAAGTGCTCGCCTTCGGGCCGGTACAGCCCCTGTTCCGGGGCGGTGCCGAGGTCGCGCTCGTCGGAGAGCGGGACGAGCGGCAGCGAGCGGGTGCTGCCGGGGAGCGCGGGATCGGCGGCGCTCGGGGCGGCGACAGCGGGTGCGGGCGCGGCGGACGCGGGCGGGGGCAGCGCGAGTGCGAGGGCCGCGGCGCAGGGCACACCGATCGAGCAGACGGCGATCGACGGTGCGCCGGCGGACGGTTGGCCGATGGACGAAGTCAGGAATCCACGCATGCATATGATCTTGGACATAGTCGTACAAATATGTCCAATGGTGAACTGACGGGCCGTCGGCAGCCGTTCCGCCGAACCGGTGCCCCCGCCGCACGCCGCGCGCGTCCGCCCGCGCGTACCCTTTCCCGGGTGAACGCCACCGATCGCACCCCTGCCGACCTGCTGGCTTCCGCGCTCGCCGCGGACCCCGGCCGCCCACTGGTGACCTTCTACGACGACGCCACCGGCGAACGCGTCGAACTGTCCGTGGCCACCTTCGCCAATTGGGTGGCCAAGACCGCGAACCTCCTCCAGGGCGATCTCTCCGCCGGGCCCGGTGACCGGGTCGCGCTGCTGCTGCCCGCGCACTGGCAGACGGCGGTGTGGCTGCTGGCCTGTTCGTCGGTGGGCGCGGTCGCCGACCTCGGCGGGGACCCGGCCGCCGCGGATGTCGTCGTCAGCGGGCCGGATGCGCTGGACGCCGCGCGGGCGTGCCGCGGGGAGCGGGTGGCGCTCGCGCTGCGGCCGTTGGGCGGGCGGTTCCCTCAGCCTCCCGAGGGGTTCGTCGACTACGCCGTGGAAGTGCCGGGTCAGGGTGACCGGTTCGTGCCGTTCGCTCCGGTGGACGCCGAGGAGGCCGCGCTGATCGTGGCCGGGCGGGAGTTCAGCGGGGCGGAGGTCGTGGAGCGGGCGCTGGCCCAGGCGCCCGCGCTGGAGCTGACGGGGCCCGGGTCGAGGTTGCTGTCGGGGCTGTCGTACGACACGTGGGAGGGGGTCGCCGCGGGGTTGTACGCGCCGCTGGCCGTCGGGGGGTCGGTGGTGTTGTGCCGGCATCTGGAGCGGCTGGACGAGGAGGCGCTCGCCAAGCGGATCGAGAGCGAGCGGGTGACCGCGGTGCGCCGCTGACAGGGGGTGCTTCGGCCGTACGGCGGGTGCGGGTGCGTGCGGGTCGTTCGCGCAGTGCGGGTTGTTCTCGCAGCTCACCGCGCCCCTCGAAAAGCCGCGGTTCCCCCGATCGGAGTAGCTGAGGGCGCTGTCACGGCTCTTCCCCGCCATCGTCGTAAGAGCAGGACACGACGCTCGTACGCCATGAGGGGGTGCCCCGGCCGTGACCGACTCCGCTCGCAGGATTTCCGGTACCGGTCGGCGGCGGTGGGTGAAGGGCGCGGCACTCGGACTGTCCCTGCTCGTCGCCGCCGCCGCGGGGGCCGGCTGGGCCGTCTACACCAAGCTGAGTTCGAACATCACCCCGGACGAGGCGGCCGCCCGCGAACTGGCCCGGTACGAGCGGGAGCGGCCCACCGCGCTGGTGCGGGGGGCGCAGAACATCCTGCTGATCGGGTCCGACACGCGGGCCGGGGACGGGAACTCCGCGTACGGGCGGGACCTGGGCAGCGAGCGGTCGGACACGACGATCCTGCTGCATCTGGCCGCCGACCGGCACAGCGCGACCGCCGTGTCGCTGCCGAGGGACCTGATGGTGGACATCCCCGGCTGCCGGCAGCCGGACGGCAGCCGCAGCCAACCGGTGTTCGCGATGTTCAACCACGCCTTCCAGGTCGGCGGTTCGGCGTGCACGATCCGGACCGTCGAGAAGCTGACGGACATTCGGATCGACCATCACGTGGTCGTGGACTTCAGCGGTTTCAAGGAGATGGTGGACGCCGTCGACGGGGTGCAGGTCTGCCTGAAGGAGCCCGTCGACGACAAGGCGGCCAAGCTGAAGCTGCCCGCGGGGAAGGTCGTGCTCGACGGCGAGCAGGCGCTCGGTTATGTGCGGGCCCGCAAGTCGCTCGGCGACGGCAGCGACACCGAGCGGATGGAGCGCCAGCAGCGGTTCCTCGGCGCACTGGTCGACAAGGTGCAGAGCAACGACGTCCTGCTGAACCCGGTGAAGCTGTATCCGGTGCTGGACGCGGCGACCTCCTCACTGACCGCCGATCCGGAACTGGCCAGTCTGCGCGGTTTGTACCAGTTGGTGCGCGGACTGCGCGACATCCCCACCGAACGGGTGCAGTTCCTGACCGTACCGAGGGAGTCGTACGTCTACGACGCCAACCGTGACCAACTCGTGGAGCCGGAAGCCGAGAAGCTGTTCGCCCGGCTGCGGACCGACCAGCCCGTGGCGGTGGCCCGGAACACGCCTCAGGACGGCTCGGGGACGGACGGCAAGAGCGACCCCTCGCCCGCGCCCACGTTCCGCGGGAACACCGCCGCCGAACGCACCTGCGAGTAATGCGCACATCAAGACACCGAACCTTCATCCAGGAAATGCGCCGGATTGCCCAGTTGTAGGAAGGTCGAATTTGTCACCGGCGTCGCTCGACGCTGAACTGGGCGGATAGGGTGAGCGACCCGGTGCACCTGACCGCGAGGTCCGTCCTGGGGTCGTGCACTGTTTCACCGAGACCCGAGCGCCTTGGGGGGAAGGCGCCGCGTGGCCCCGACGGAGGATTCGGACAACCGTGGACGCGCAAGGCCGTGGGCGGGCGGACAACATCGACCCCGCAGACCAGTGGGTGCTCAATCCGAACACCGGCGAATACGAACTGCGACTGGGTCCTTCCGCACCGCAGTCGTCGGTGCCCAGCCCCCGCAGACCCGCTCCCGGCGACAACGCGCGCGCGCCGCGCCGCCGTGACGCGGCGCCCGGCGCGACCCGTGAGACGCGCCAGGCGCGCGGCGGTGACGTACCGGCGCCGCGCTCGGCCCGGCGCCGTAGCGGCGAGCCGGAGACACCGCAGGGGCGGCGGGCGGCCCGGCGGGGGCCGGTGAAGAAGAAGTCCAAGGCGAAGAAGGTGCTGGCGTGGACCGCCGGCAGCACGGCGTTCGTGCTGGTCGCCATCGGCACCGCCGGCTACCTGTATCTCAAGCACCTTGAGGGCAACGTCACCACGACGGACGTGGGCAGCGCCGCCAAGGACGGCTTCAGCAAGGACGACGCCTTCAACATCCTGATCATCGGCACCGACAAGCGCACCGGCAAGGGCAACGAGGGCTACGGCGACAAGGGCAGCGTCGGGCACGCCGACACCAACATCCTGCTGCACGTCTCCAAGGACCGGACGAACGCGACCGCGCTCAGCATTCCGCGCGACCTGATCGTGAACGTGCCGGACTGCCCGACGAAGCAGCCGGACAACAGCGAGAAGGTCGTTCCCGGCACGGACGGCGTGCGCTTCAACACCAGCCTGGGCCAGGACGGCCGCGACCCCGGCTGCACCATGCGCACCGTGCAGGCAGTCACCGGGATCGTGCCGGACCACTTCATGATGGTCGACTTCAACGCGGTGAAGACGCTGACGACGGCGGTCGGCGGGGTGGACGTGTGTCTCGCCCACGCGGTGAACGACAAGGACTCGCACCTGAACCTGCCCGCCGGCGAGCACAAGATCGAGGGCGAGCAGGCCCTGGCCTTCGTCAGGACCCGGCACAGCTGGGGCAACCAGGGCGACCTGGACCGCATCAAGGTGCAGCAGCAGTTCATGGCCTCGCTGATGCGCAAGATGTCCTCCAGCGACACACTGACCAACCCGAGCAAGCTGATCGACCTCGCCGAGGCCGCCACCAAGGCGCTGACCGTCGACAAGGGCATCGGCTCCGTGGGCACGCTCAAGGACATCGCGCTGGAGCTGAAGAAGGTACCGCCGAAGAACATCTCGTTCGTGACGGTGCCCGTGATCGACAACCCGGCCGACGGCGTCGTCCACAAGACCGTCATCGTCAACCAGACCACCGCTCCTCAGGTCTTCGACGCGATCAAGAACGACGTCTCCTTCACCGAGGTGAAGAAGAAGCAGAAGGCGGAGAAGGACGCGGAGGCCGCGCGCCTCAAGGGCAGCCGGTCCGCGCCCTCCGACGTCCGGGTGCGGATCCTCAACGGCGGTGCCGACTCCGGCAGCGCGCAGGAGACCCTGGCCTGGCTGCAGACCAAGGAGGGCGTGCTGAAGTCCGAGAACGCGGGCAACGCGCCGGCACCGCTGGCCCGGACCACTCTTGAGTACGCGCCCGACCAGGCCGCGCAGGCAAGGGAGTTGGCCCACCTCATGGGCCTGCCCGGTGCCGCCCTCAAACCCGGCAGGAGCGTGACCAACTCCCAGGGCCTGCCGGCGATGACGCTGACCCTGGGCAAGGACTTCAAGGGCGCGGGGGTCTCCCTCACCGCTCCGTCGAAGGCACCGTCGGTCGACAAGTCGACGGCGGACAAGGTCCAGTGCGCCACCTGAGCGGCGCGCAGGCGATGTCGCCGAGGACGCGCCGTCCGCCCGGCGCCGGATCGTACGGATAGAGCGGACAAGGGCCCCTCCCCGGTGCGGAGAGGGGCCCTTCCTGATGTCCGGGCGGGTCCGGGCGGCAGCAGCGCAGCCGTTCAGTGTGCGGCGGGCACCGCCGGCCGCCGTGCTGCGACGACCTTCCTGGCCAGCGACTTCGGGCTGGTCAGAAAGCCCCAGCCCCACGACATGTGCATGGTGGCCAGAGCCACCGGGATCTGCAGCCGGGCCTTCAGGGGCAGCCCCTTGCCCGCCGGGACCGAGCCCGCGACGATCGCCGCCAGATAGCCGCCGGGGACGACGAAGCCCCACGGGGTGAGCACCGCGCCGACCACGATCCCCGCCGCGATCGCGCACACCGCCGCCGGCGGGGCGAGGTAGCGCAGGTTGATCGAACCGGAGTGGTAGCGGGCGACGACATGCCGCCAGCGGCCGTAGTCCTTGTACTGCTTGGCGAGAGCACGCACGCTCGGCCGGGGCCGGTACGACACCTTCAGCTCGGGCGAGAACCAGATCAGGCCGCCCGCCTCGCGGATGCGGAAGTTCAGCTCCCAGTCCTGGGCGCGGATGAACTCCTCGTTGTATCCGCCCTGCTGCTCCAGGGCCTCGCGGCGGAAGACCCCGAGGTAGACGGTCTCGGCGGGGGCCGCCTCGCCGCCGGTGTGGAAGGCGGCGTTGCCGACACCGATCTTCGAGGTCATCGCGGCGGCGACCGCGTGCTCCCAGTCGTTCTCGCCCTCGGCGTGCATGATGCCGCCGACGTTCTGCGCGCCGGTCTCCTCCAGGAGCCGCACGGCGGTGGCGATGTAGTTCGGCGAGAGCATGCCGTGGCCGTCCACGCGCACCACGATCGGATGCCGGGAGGCCTTGATCGCCGCGTTCAGCGCGGCGGGGGTGCGGCCGGTCGGGTTCGGGACGGTGTGCACGCGCTTGCTCGTGCTGGACGCGGTCTCGGCGACCAGCTCGGCGGCGATCTCGTCCGTGCGGTCCGTGGACGGACCGAGGGCGATGACGACCTCCATCTCGCCGGCGTACTCCTGCGCGAGGATCGCCTGGACGGCCGCGCGCAGATGCCGCTCCTCGTTGAGGACGGGCATGATCACGGAAACAGCGGGGAGCTGCACGTCGGGCTTGGCGTTCATAGGGGCCTCACGTTACCGCGAACGGGGGACACCGGTGCGCGCCGCAGGGGCGTAAGACCGGGCTGGAGATCGTATCGGCCTACGGTGCTCACGGATCCCACGTACGGCCTCGTCCGGAGGTGTCCCCTTTGGCCAGCCCGCCTCGGTCCCCTGCGCGTCCGCAGCGGCGACCGCAGCCGTCCCGCCGTGTGCCGCGCCCGCCCGAGCGGCCCGTGCGGTCCGTCCGGCCGCCCCGGCCCCGGCCCCGCTGGGCCATGCGCGCGGTGACCACGCTGTCGGTCGTGGTGCTCGCCTCCGCCGGGATCGGGCACGCGGTGATGAGCAGCCTGGACGCGGGCATCGCCCGGGTCGACGCCTTCAAGGACATGAAGAACCGGCCGCGCGCGGGCCACGGCACGAACGTGCTGCTGGTCGGCACCGACGGCCGGGACCGGATCAGCGAGCAGGAACGGCGGGCGTACCGGCTGGGCGGGGCGCCCTGTCACTGCACCGACACGATGATGATCGTGCACATCTCGGAGAACCGGGACCGGGCCACCGTGGTGAGCCTGCCCCGCGACTCCTACGCCGAGGTGCCCGCGCACACCGACCCGGCCACCGGACTGCAGCACGGACCGCACCCGGTCAGGCTCAACGCGGCCTACGCCGAGGGCGGCCCCCAGCTGACCGTCCGCACGGTGGAGAACATGACCCATGTGAAGATCGACCACTATCTGGAGGTCGACTTCGCCAGCTTCATGAAGACCGTGGACGTCCTCGGCGGGGTGCCGGTGTGCACGACGACACCGCTGAAGGACTCCTACACCGGCCTCGACCTGCCTCCCGGCACCCACACCCTCATGGGCGGTCAGGCCCTGCAGTACGTGCGGGCCCGGCACATCGACGGGGCGAGCGACCTGGGCCGGATGAAGCGGCAGCAGCAGTTCCTGGCCGAGCTGATCGACAGGGCCACCTCCTCGGGGGTGCTGCTGAACCCGATGCGGTTCCGGGACGTGACCCGGGCGGTGCTCGGCTCGGTCCGCGCCGACGAGGGCTTCGGCACCGACGAGCTGCTCGACCTCGGCCGGGCCATGCGGAACTTCTCCCCGTCGTCCTCCGAGTTCACCACCGTGCCCATCGGGCAGCTGAACTACCCGGTCAAGGGCATCGGCTCGACGCTGAAGTGGGACGAGGCCAGGACGGCCCAGCTCTTCGCGTCGCTGCGCGACGACAAGCCGCTCACCGCGGACCGCCCGGAGCACGGCCCGGCACCGGCCGCACCGGTGGAGGTGGACCCGCGGCAGATCCGGGTCCTGGTGGCGAACGGCACCGGCACGGCCGGCCTGGCGAAACGGGTCGACGCGGCGCTCGCGGCGACCGGCTTCGCCACGACCCACCAGCCGGTGGACGCCCCCGCCCACGTGCCGCGCACGGTCATCTCCTACGACCCCCGCTGGGACCGCTCCGCCCGTTCCCTGGCCACCGCCCTGCCCGGCGCCGAGCTGCGGTCCGTACCGGGCCAGGGGCCGCTGCTGAAGGTGACCGTCGGGGCCGACTTCAAGGACGTGCGCAAGGTCCGCTTCGACGACCCGCAGCAGCCGCAGCAGAACGTGGTGCGCGGCAACGAGGTGGTGTGCTGAGCGCTCCGCGGTGCGCACGGCGAGCCGCTCCCCTCAGTCCTCGCCGGTCCTTCCCAGCCCCGGTCCTTCCCGGCCCTCCCCCGTCCTTCTCGGTCCTCCCCGGGCCCTCTCAGTCCTCGTAGCCTTCGGCGGCACGCCGCTCCCGCAGCTCGCGGATCGCCCGGCGGCGGGCCAGACGGTGGGTGCGGCGGATCTGGGCCTCCTGGTAGCGGCGGCGGTCACGGTCGGTCTCCGGGAGCACCGGCGGCACCCGGCGCGGCTTGCCGTCGGCGTCGACGGCGGCGAAGACCAGATAGGCCGAGCCGACCTGGGTGGGCGGGGTCGATTCGTTCCAGCGCTCGGCGAGGACGCGCACGCCGACCTCCATGGAGGTCCGGCCGGTCCAGTTGACCTGCGCCTTCACATGGACCAGGTCGCCGACGCGGACCGGCTCCAGAAAGGCCATCTCGTCCATGGACGCGGTGACGGCGGGGCCGCCGGAGTGCCGGCCGGCCACGGCGCCCGCCGCGTCGTCGACCAGCTTCATGATCACACCGCCGTGCACCGTCCCCAGCAGGTTCGTGTCGTTGTGGGTCATGATGTGGCTGAGAGTGGTGCGCGAGGCTGAGGTCGGCTTGCCGGGGATGTCCGGCGCGATGTCCGGATTCGCGTCCGTGGCCTGGTCTGTCATGCCCTCCACCTTATGCCGAAGTGACATTCGCGGAATTTGTGTCAGCTTCGCAACAGCGGCGCCCTTATTTTCCGACAGCCCTTGTACGGCACAGTGCGGCGCCCTGCACACTGGGGCGCATGAATGACTGGCCCGAGGGATGGTCCGACGACAACCGCGGCCCGCGGTACGGACGCGGCAGTGGCGGCGCGCAGCCGGAAGGTGCCCGCGTGATGCGTCAGGTGCAGCGCGGCCCGGGGGTACCGCCCGGGCAGCGCTCGTACGGCGATCCCGGCCCGTCGGCGCCGCCGTACGGCTCCGGTGTCCCGCAGCAGCCGTCGTACGTGGACGGCCGGGGATACGACGAGGGCGCCGGTTACGACAGCGGCTACAACACCGGCCAGGTCTACGGCGGCGGGCGCCGCGGCGGCGGCTTCGTACCCAACGACAACGACCCGGACCCGGAAGTCGGCCGGTACCGGCCGCGCCCGAACTGGCGCCGCCGGATCAAGTGGACCGCGATCACCGTGGCGACCGTGGTGGTCGTCACCTCGGTCGCGACCTACTTCTGGGCCGACTCCAAGCTGCGCCGCGAGGTCGACCTGTCCACGGTCATCGACCGGCCCGCCTCGGGCTCCGGCACGAACTACCTGATCGTCGGCTCGGACAGCCGTGAGGGCATGTCCAAGGCCGACGAGAAGAAGCTGCACACGGGCGGCGCAGAGGGCAAGCGGACCGACTCGATGATGATCCTTCACGTCGGCGACAACGGCGACACGCTGGTCTCACTGCCGCGCGACTCGAACGTGACCGTCCCGTCGTTCAAGGGGACGTCCGGCAAGACCTACCCGGCCACGGGCCGGCAGGAGAAGCTCAACGCGACCTACGCCGAGGACGGTCCGACCCTGCTGGTCCGCACCATCGAGGCCAACACCGGCCTGCACATCGACCACTACGTGGAGATCGGCTTCCAGGGCTTCGCCAACATCGTGGACGCGGTGGGCGGCGTCGAGATCAACATCGACAAGGGCTTCAAGGACAAGTGGTCCGGCGCCGACTTCAAGGCCGGCAACCAGACCCTGAACGGCCAGCAGGCCCTCGCCTTCGTCCGCACCCGGCACGCCTTCGCCGCCTCCGACCTGCAGCGCACCAAGAACCAGCAGAAGTTCCTGTCGGCACTGGCCCACCAGGTGGCCACGCCCTCCACGGTGCTCAACCCCTTCAAGTTCTACCCGGTCATGGGCGCGGGCCTGGACTCCCTGATCGTCGACAAGGACATGTCCCTGTGGGACCTGGCCTCGATGTTCTGGGCGATGAAGGGCGTCCAGGGCGGTGACGGCACGTCGCTGAACATGCCGATCTCCGGTTCCGTCGGCGGCAACCTCGTCTGGGACAAGGCGAAGGTGAAGACGCTCGTCAACGAGCTGAACAACGACGAGAAGGTGACGGTCACCGGCAACTAGGCGGACACAGGCCCGCCCGCGGTCACCTCCCGGGGTTTCCGGCGTCATGGCCGGGTAAAGCATGGGCCAAAGCACGCCTCCCATTCACCGCATACCGGACCAGTCGGGCGGTTGTACGAGCGTGGGGTTTGTCACCGCTGCGCGCAGGCGCTGAACTGTGCGGATAGTGTGTGCGATCCGGTGCGGAACTGCCGTGACATCGTGCACCGTTCGACCGACTGCACTGAGGGTCTTTGGGGGGCGGCTCGTCGCGCGGCCCCGACGGAGGACGAAGCGACCGTGGACACGCAAGGCCGTGGGCGGGGGGACGACATCGCCCCGTCGGAGCACCGGGTACCGCTGCGCACCCGCCGTGCGGGGCGCCCTTCACGACGCCGGCGTACCCGCGCGTGAACCCGCCGATGTCACGGGCCGTTCGGCGCCCGCCCTAAGCCCGGCGAGGACCGGACCGACGCAACGGGGGCCCCTCCTCAGCATTCTGAAGTTCCGTCAGGACTTCCAGGCGTATGGCCGTACCACGCGGCGGGCCGGCGAAGGCGCCGGACCGCCGCGGCGAAGTCGACGGCCGACGAAGTCACACGCGCCTTGTGACGTCCGGGCTTCCCTCTGCGTCTAACTGAACGCAGCGCCACGGCGCGGGCCGGGCCGGCCCCGCGCATCGGCCGGTGCCCGGCGACCGGGGCACGGCCGGCAGACAACGACAGGGGCGCCGTACACCTCCGGAGGACGGTGGGCGCGCGACGAAGCCGCGGTGTAAGGGTGCCGAGGGCGGGAAGGCAGGAGATGGCACGCAGCAGCGTGGACCAGGAAGGGGCGGTGCCGCGGGCTCGGCACGCCGGCGAACCCGGTGCGGGGACCGAGGCGGAGGACGGGGGGAGCAGCCATCGGCGTGGCGGCGGCCGCAGACGTCGTACGGAGCCGGGACCTCCGAAGCCCAAGCGCCGCATACTGCGCTGGTCGGCGTTGACCCTGGCGGTCGTCATACTCGGCACCGCCGCCGCGGGTTACCTCTACTACGAGCACCTCAACGCCAACATCCAGAAGGACAAGCTGAACCTGGGCGACTCCGATGTGCCCGAGGCGACCCCGAACGCCGCCGGCCAGACACCGCTGAACGTCCTGCTGATCGGTTCGGACAGCCGGAACAGCGCGAAGGACCTCGCGCTCGGAGGGGCCAAGCAGGAGGCGGGGCGCGCGGGGCTCGCGGACGTGCAGATGCTGGTGCACGTGTCCGCCGACCGCACCAACATGTCCGTGGTCAGCCTGCCCCGCGACACGATGATCCCGATCCCCCGGTGCACCGACCCGCACAACGGCCACAGGTACCCGGCGCTCTCCCTCGCCATGGCGAACGAGTCACTGGCCCGCGGCGGCCCCGGCTGCACGGTCGCCACCTGGCAGAAGCTGACCAACATCCACATCGACCACTTCATGATGGTCGACTTCTCCGGCGTGGTCGACATGGCGGACGCCATCGGCGGCGTCCCGGTCTGCGTCAAGCAGAACGTCTGGTCGCACACCCACGACGGTCACGGCTCGGGCCTGAAGCTGACCAGGGGCACCACGTACGTCAAGGGCGAACAGGCCCTGCAGTGGCTGCGCACCCGCTACGGCTTCGAGGACGGCACCGACCTCGGCCGTACCCACGCCCAGCACATGTACATGAACGCGATGGTGCGCCAGCTGCGCGAGAAGGCGACGCTGGACAACCCCGGCGCGATGCGCGACCTGGCGGAGACCGCGACGAAGGCCCTCAAGGTCGACGAGAGCCTGGGGACGATCAAGAAGCTGTACGACCTGTCCGAGGAGTTCAAGCGGGTCCCCACCAAGCGGATCACGATGACCACGCTGCCGACCGTGCAGTGGTCGCAGGACCACGACCGGCTCGTGCCCGCGCCCGAGGACGCCGACCAGCTCATCTCCATGGTCCGCGACGACACCCCGCTGGACGGACGCGGCGCGAAGAAGAAGCCCGAGGAGAAGGCGAAGACCCCCGCGGACCCCGACGGCAGGATCGCGGTGCAGGTCCGCAACGGCACCGGAGCCGACGGCCAGGCCCCGGCGCAGCAGCGGGCGCTCGCGGTCGTCCAGGTCCTGCAGGGCAAGGGGTTCGCCCGGGCCGCGGCGGACGCCACGCCGGCCTCGCAGGCCAAGACCACCGTCCTGTATCCCAGCGCCGATCTGGAAGGCGACGCCCAAGCGGTGGCCCAGGCGCTCGGGATACCGCTGAAGCAGGTGCAGAAGTCGACCGACGTCTCGGGCGTCACACTGCTCGTGGGCGCCGACTGGCGCACCGGCACCGCGTACAAGGCGCCCTCCCAGCCGACGAAGGCACCCTCGTCGGCGGCCGTGCTCCCGGGCGACCAGAAGGGCGCCTGCATGGCGGTCCAGAAGGGCTTCACCTGGTGACCGGAGGCTGGTGAGCCGGGCGTGCACACGCTGCGGGGCCGCAGCTCCTCAGGGAGCCGCGGCCCCGCAGCGGGCGTCACATCTTGGCGCCCGCCATCGCGCGACAGCTCTCCGCACAGCGGCGACACGCCTCCGCGCAGCGCATCATCTGCTGGTCGTCGGGCATGGACATACACGCCTCGGCGCACATGTCGCACACCTTGGCGCAGAGCATGCACATCTCGGCGGACATGGGCGAGCGGCGCATCATCATGTCCGCGCACATGCGGGTCGTCTCGGAGCAGTCCATCAGCGCGCGCATGACCTGCATCTGCTGCTGGCCGCCCTTCTGCATGCAGGAGCTCATGCTCTCCTCGCACATGCTGTGGCAGTTCATGCACGCCTCGATGCAGTCCTGCATCTGCTGCGTGAGGGCAGGCATCATCTGGGACTGGGTCATGGCTCCTCCTCGGAGGCGGGGACCCGGGACGGGTCCCGTGTGCTTCCGTCCTACGTCCCCGGGGCCTGCCCCGCATGTGACCGACCGGTCGGCAGGTGCCCCCGGACAACGGAAAGGCGCCCCGGAGGGCGCCTTCCTGAAAGAGCCGTGCGGTCCTTGCCGTTACGGCAGGTTGCGGGCCATGACGATCCGCTGGACCTGATTCGTGCCTTCGTAGATCTGGGTGATCTTGGCGTCGCGCATCATGCGCTCCACCGGGTAGTCGCGGGTGTAGCCGTAGCCGCCGAGGAGCTGGACGGCGTCCGTGGTGACCTCCATGGCCACGTCCGAGGCGAAGCACTTGGCGGCGGCGCCCAGATAGGTGAGGTCGGCGTCGCCGCGCTCGGAGGCGGCGGCGGCCTGGTAGGTGAGGGCGCGGGCCGCCGAGATCTTCATCGACATGTCGGCGAGCATGAACTGGATGCCCTGGAAGTCGGCGATGGCCTTGCCGAACTGCTTGCGCTCCTGGACGTAGCCCTTGGCGTAGTCCAGGGCACCCTGGGCGACGCCGAGGGCCTGGGCGGCGATGGTGATGCGGGTGTGGTCCAGGGTCTTCATCGCGGTGGCGAAGCCGGTGCCCTCCTCGCCGATCATGCGGTCGGCGGGGATGCGGACGTTGTCGAAGTAGACCTCGCGGGTCGGGGAGCCCTTGATGCCGAGCTTCTTCTCCGGGGCGCCGAAGGACACGCCCGGGTCGGACTTCTCGACGACGAAGGCGGAGATTCCCTTGGAGCGCTTCTCCGGGTCCGTCACGGCCATCACCGTGTAGTACTCCGACACGCCCGCGTTGGTGATCCAGCGCTTGACGCCGTTGAGGACCCAGAAGTCGCCGTCGCGGACGGCCCTGGTCTTCATGCCGGCCGCGTCCGAGCCGGCCTCCGGCTCGGAGAGGCAGTACGAGAACATCGCGTCGCCCTTGGCGAGCGGGGTCAGGTACTTCTTCTTCAGGTCCTCGCCGCCGGAGAGGATCACCGGGAGGGAGCCCAGCTTGTTCACGGCGGGGATCAGGGAGGAGGACACGCAGGCGCGGGCCACCTCCTCGATGACGATGACCGTGGCGAGCGCGTCGGCGCCGGCGCCGCCGTACTCCTCGGGGACGTGTACCGCGTGCAGGTCGTTGGCGACGAGGGCGTCGAGGGCCTCCTGCGGGAAGCGGGCCTCCTCGTCCACCGCCGCGGCGAACGGCGCGATCTTCGCCTCGACCAGGGAACGAACGGCGTCCCGGAGCATGTCGTGCTCCTCGGACGGGCGGTACAGGTCGAAGTCAGCCGATCCGGCCACGGTCTCTCACGCTCCAAAGACGCAGTGATACTGACGCTAATTACCGTTAAGTAACTCAAATTTTAGAGGGCGGCCCGTGGGACGCCTACGTGAGCTTGGCGACAGCAGGGAAATTGCCCGGTGGACGGCCCGACTATGCTCGGCTCCGCATCACCGACGTACCCGACCTGGAGCACTTCCATGAGCCTGAAGATCACCGTGATCGGCACCGGCTACCTCGGCGCCACGCACGCCGCGGCCATGGCCGAGCTGGGCTTCGAGGTGCTGGGTCTCGATGTCGTACCCGAGAAGATCGCGATGCTGGAGCGCGGCGAGACCCCCATGTACGAGCCGGGGCTCCAGGAGCTGCTGAGGAAGCATGTGGCGGGCTTCGAGGGGTCCACCGGGCGGCTGCGGTTCACCATGGACTGGGCCGAGGCCGGCGCCTTCGGTGACGTGCACTTCCTGTGCGTGAACACTCCGCAGCGGCATGGGGAGTACGCGGCCGACATGTCGTACGTCGACGCCGCGGTCTCCTCGCTCGCCCCGCATCTGCACGGCCCGGCCCTGGTCGTCGGCAAGTCGACGGTGCCGGTGGGCTCGGCCGACCGGCTGGCCGGCTACCTCGCCGAGCACGCCCCGGCGGGCGGGGACGCCGAGCTGGCGTGGAACCCGGAGTTCCTGCGCGAGGGCTTCGCCGTGCAGGACACCCTGCACCCGGACCGGATCGTGGCGGGCGTGCGCAGCGAGCGCGCCGAGAAGCTGCTGCGTGAGGTGTACGCGACGCCGATCGGCGAGGGCACGCCGTTCGTGGTGACCGACTTCCCGACCGCGGAGCTGGTGAAGACGGCCGCGAACTCCTTCCTCGCCACGAAGATCTCCTTCATCAACGCGATGGCGGAGGTGTGCGAGGCCGCGGGCGGTGACGTGGCGAAGCTGGCGGAGGCCATCGGGCACGACGACCGGATCGGGGCGAAGTTCCTGCGCGCCGGGATCGGCTTCGGCGGCGGCTGTCTGCCGAAGGACATCCGGGCGTTCATGGCGCGGGCCGGCGAGCTGGGCGCGGACCAGGCGCTGACCTTCCTGCGCGAGATCGACTCCATCAACATGCGCCGGCGCGGGCAGATGGTCGAGATGACCCGGGAGGCGCTCGGCGGCGGTTCCTTCCTCGGCAAGCGGGTCGCGGTGCTCGGCGCCACGTTCAAGCCCGACTCGGACGACGTGCGTGACTCGCCCGCGCTGAACGTGGCCGGCCAGATCCACCTCCAGGGCGGCCAGGTCACCGTGTACGACCCGAAGGGCATGGGGAACGCCCGCCGGGTCTTTCCCACCCTCGGGTACGCCGACTCGGCGCTGGACGCGGTCCGGGGCGCCGATGTCGTCCTGCACCTGACCGAGTGGCGGGAGTTCCGTGAGCTGGACCCGGCGGCGCTCGGTGAGGTCGTGGCGGACCGGGTGATCCTGGACGGCCGCAACACGCTCGACCCGGAGCTGTGGCGCCGGGCGGGCTGGACCTACCGGGCGATGGGGCGCCCGACGGCATGAGGGCATGAGGACATGCGAAAGACGCCGGTTCGGCCGAGGCTCAGTCGGCCGAACCGGCGTCTTTCGCATTCTGCACCAAGGAGCTGTGCGTCACGCACCCTTCGCCCGGTAGCGCCGCATCTTCGCCCGGGCCCCGCACACCTGCATCGAGCACCACCGGCCCCGGCCGGCCGGACTGCGGTCGTAGTAGGCCCAGTGGCAGTCCGCGGCCTCGCAGGCCTTCAGCCGCATCCAGGTGCCTTCCGTCAGGCCCTCGGCGACGGCCGCGGCGACGCGGGAGAGCAGGGGGGCGTCCGGGGCGGCGGCGAGGGCCGCGGAGCCGTCGCGCTCGTCGACGGCGACGTACAGCGGGGCGCGGGACAGCAGCGTGCCGAGCGGGGTCACCTCGCGGTGCGGCCGGTGCCCGGCGTGGGCGAGCAGCACGGCCCGCAGTGACTCCCGCAGGTCCCGTGCCTCCTCCAGCCCGTCCGTGGTGATCCCGAAACGCCCCCGTCCCTCCTCGGTGTCCAGTGTGTCGGCGCCGGTTTCGAGGTCCAGCGTGTTGACCAGCGACTCGACCAGCGCCAGGCCTCCGGGAGCGGCCGATCTCTCACTCATGCTTGCGACGTTACCGCCGATGCGGGAGCATGCAGTAACCGTTACTGGTTACCCGGATATACGGGTAACGCCGTTGTGACACAAGGAGGTAGTCATGGCTCTCGCCAAGCTCGGTGTCGTGGTGCTGGACTGTCCCGATCCCCATGCGCTGGCCGGCTTCTACGCCGCGGTGCTGGGCGGCACGGCGGAGGCGGACTCCGACGACAGCGGCGAGTGGGTGGACCTGAAGGTGCCCGGCGGGCCGGCGCTGGCCTTCCAGGAGGCGCCGGGGTACGTGCCGCCGAAGTGGCCGGCGCCGGACGGCGCGCAGCAGTTCCACCTGGACCTGGTCGTGGAGGACCTGGACGCGGCCGAGAAGGGGGTGCTGGAGCTGGGGGCGCGTCCGCTGGACGCGGAGGACCGGGAACGCACCTTCCGTGTGTACGCCGATCCGGCGGGGCACCCGTTCTGTCTGTGCGCCTGCTGAGACCAGGGAGGATCCCATGGCGTCCGTCGCCCGACTCCGTTCCGTCGTGCTCGACTGTCCCGACCCGCATGCGCTGGCCGCCTTCTACGCGGCGGTGGCCGGGGGCACCCCGCAGGCCGAGGACGACGACTGGGTGGTGCTGAAGGTCCCGGACGGGCCGCGGCTGGCCTTCCAGCGGGCCGAGGGGCACACCCCGCCGGAGTGGCCGCGGGCGGACCGCAACGGCCAGCAGTTCCACCTCGACTTCGACGCGGGCCGGACCTGGGCGGAGGTGGACGCGGCCCATGAGCGGGTGCTCGCGCTGGGCGCCCGGCCGCTGGACCTGGAGGACCGGGAGACGAAGGACTTCCAGGTGTACGCCGATCCCGCCGGCCACCCCTTCTGCCTGTGCCGGATCGAATGAGGCGTCCGGGGTGGTCCGCTCAGCTCTCGCGGGCCGTGCGGATCACCTCGTCGAGGGTCTCCCGGGAGCGCCGCAGGTCGGCGATCATGCGGTCGATGCGGTCGCGTTCGGCGGTGAGGTCGGCGACCAGCTTGGGGGTGGCGATCGCGGAGGGCCCGCCGTCCCGGTCGCGCATGCAGGGCAGCAGCTGCCGGATCTTCTCGCTGTGCAGCCCGGCAGCGTACAGCTCCTGGATGCGGATGACCCGGTCGACGGCCGCGTCGGGGTAGTCGCGGTGGCCGCCGGGGGTGCGCTCGGCGAGGAGCAGCCCCTGGGTCTCGTAGTAGCGCAGCGATCGCTCGCTCACGCCGGTGCGCCGGGCCAGTTCGCCGATCCGCATCCGCCGCCTCCCCCGAAGAGGGCTTGAATCTGACATCAGTGTCAAGTTCTACCGTGCCGGCATGACGCAGACAACGGACTTCCTGGCCCCGGCCCGCCTCGGCCGGCTCGAACTCCCCAACCACCTGGTGATGGCCCCGCTCACCCGCAACCGCGCGGAGGCCGACGGCACCCCGACGGACCTGATGGTCACGCACTACGCCCAGCGCGCCTCCGCTGGCCTGATCGTCGCGGAGGGCTCGACGCCGAACGCGGTCGGACAGACGTACCCGGACATCACCGCGATCCACACCGACCGGCACACGGCCGGCTGGCGGCGGGTCACCGACGCGGTGCGGGCGGCCGGCGGGCGGATGTTCCTCCAGCTCCAGCACGGCGGCCGGGTCAGCCACCCGGCGACCACCGGACTGACCCCCGTGGCGCCCTCCCCCGTCGCCCTGCCGGAGACGATCTTCACCCCGCAGGGCCACCGGCAGGCCGCCGTGCCGCGTGAGATGACGGCGGACGACATCCGTGCCACGATCGCCGACTTCGCGGCCGCCGCCCGCCGGGCCGTCGAGGCGGGCTTCGAAGGAGTGGAGGTGCACTCGGCCAACGGAATGCTGCTGCACCAGTTCCTCGCCGGCAACACCAACCGCCGTACGGACGGCTACGGCGGCTCGGCCCGGCGGCGGGTGCGGTTCGCGGCGGAGGTGACCGAGGCGGTGGCCGACGCGATCGGCGCGGACCGGGTGGGCATCCGCATCTCCCCCGCGAGCAGCGTCAACGGCGTCCGCGAGGACGACACCGACGGCCTGTACGCCGCGCTCCTGGACCGGCTGAAGGGGTTGGACCTCGCCTATCTGCACCTGGTGCGCTCGGACCCGGCCACCGGCTGGTACCGGCGGATCCGCGCCGGCTGGCCCGGCGTCCTGATCGGCAACCCGGACCTGACCGGCCTCTCCACGGAGGAGGTCACCCGGGCCGCACGGGAGATGCTGGCGGCCGGTGCCGACCTGGTGGCGCTCGGCCGGCCGTTCCTCGCCAACCCGGACCTGGTCGAGCGGCTGCGCCTCGGCGCACCTCTCAACCCGGTCCGGGACCGGTACTTCATGTACGTGGGCGGGGCGGAGGGTTACAACGACTACCCCGCCCTCGCGGCTCAGCCGTCCAGCGACTCGATGGTGGCGTTGGAGGGCGCCCGGGTCGCCTGAAGGTCACGGGCCACGTCCTCCGCCGCGCCCAGCACCCGCACCGCGTTCAGCCAGGTCAGCTTGGCCAGGTCGGCCTTGGACCAGCCGCGGTCCAGCAGTTCGGCGAGCAGGTTCGGGTAGCCGGAGACGTCGCTCAGGCCGTCCGGGGTGAACGCGGTGCCGTCGTAGTCGCCGCCGATGCCCAGGTGGTCGATGCCGGCCACCTCGCGCATGTGGTCCAGGTGGTCCGCGATCGTGGACACCGTGGCGACCGGGCGCGGGTTGCGCTCCTCGAAGGCGCGGTGCAGTTTCATCGCCTCGGCGCCGGTGTCGAGGTGGTGGAGGCCGTGGGCGCGCAGGTTGTCGTCGGCCGCGGCCGTCCATTCGACGGCCGCCTGCAGCACGAACTTCGGCACGAACGTCACCATCGCGACCCCGCCGTTGGCGGGCAGCCGCTCCAGCACGTCGTCGGGGATGTTGCGCGGGTGGTCGCACACCGCGCGGGCGGAGGAGTGCGAGAAGATCACCGGCGCGCAGGTCGCGTCCAGCGCGTCCCGCATCGTCGTCGCCGCCACGTGCGAGAGGTCGACCAGCATGCCGAGCCGGTTCATCTCGCGGACGACCTCGCGGCCGAAGCCGGTCAGGCCGCCGGCCTTCGGCTCGTCGGTCGCGGAGTCCGCCCAGTCCACATTGGAGTTGTGGGTGAGCGTCATGTAGCGCACGCCCAGCGCGTACAGGCCGCGCAGGGTGCCGAGCGAGTTGGCGATGGAGTGGCCTCCCTCGGCGCCCATCAGCGAGGCGATACGGCCGTCCGCCCGCGCCCCCGCCATGTCCGCGGCCGTCAGGGCCGGGGCCAGGTCCGCCGGGTAGCGGGCGAGCAGCTGCCGTACGCAGTCGATCTGCTCCAGCGTCGCCGCCACCGGCTCCGGCTGTTCGCAGGGCACGTACACCGACCAGTACTGGGCGCCGACGCCGCCCTCGCGCAGCCGCGGGATGTCCGTGTGCAGCTGCGCGTTCTGGTGGCGTGCGATGTCGAGCGTGTCGAGGTCGTAGCCGGCCTTCTTGCGCAGCGCCCACGGCAGGTCGTTGTGGCCGTCGACGACCGGGAACTCGCGCAGCAGCGCGCGGGCCTCGTCGAGGGAGGTCATCCGGTTCACTTCCCGAAGCCGAAGTGGCCCTGGCCCTCGACCTTGGTGCGCAGCCGCTTGCCCTTCTCGGTGGCCTGGTCGTTGAGGTCCTGCTGGAAGTCGCGCATCTTGTGCAGCAGGTCCTCGTCGTGCGCGGCGAGCATGCGGGCCGCGAGGAGACCGGCGTTGCGGGCGCCGGCGACGGAGACGGTGGCGACCGGGACACCGGCCGGCATCTGCACGATGGACAGCAGCGAGTCCATGCCGTCCAGGTACTTCAGCGGCACCGGGACGCCGATGACCGGCAGCGGGGTGACGGAGGCGAGCATGCCCGGCAGATGGGCGGCGCCCCCGGCACCGGCGATGATCACCTTCAGTCCGCGGTCGGCGGCCTGCTCGCCGTACGTGATCATCTCGCGGGGCATGCGGTGCGCGGAGACGACGTCGACCTCGTAGGCGATCTCGAACTCGTCCAGGGCCTTGGCCGCGGCCTCCATGACGGGCCAGTCGGAGTCCGACCCCATGACGATGCCAACAACAGGGCTCATTCGGTGATCGTGCCTCTCAGGTAGCCGGCTGCGTGACGGGCGCGCTCCAGCACGTCGTCCAGGTCGTCGCCGTAGGTGTTGACGTGACCGACCTTGCGGCCGGGTTTCACGTCCTTGCCGTACATGTGGATCTTGAGCTTGGGGTCGCGGGCCATGCAGTGCAAGTACGCGGAGTACATGTCCGGGTAGTCGCCGCCCAGGACGTTGACCATGACCGTCCACTTGGCGCGCGGGCGCGGGTCGCCGAGCGGGAGGTCGAGGACCGCGCGGACGTGGTTGGCGAACTGCGAGGTGATCGCGCCGTCCTGGGTCCAGTGGCCGGAGTTGTGCGGACGCATCGCCAGCTCGTTGACGAGGACGCGGCCGTCGCGGGTCTGGAACAGCTCCACGGCCAGGTGCCCGACGACGTCCAGCTCCTTGGCGATGGTCAGCGCCATCCGCTCGGCCTGCAGCGCGAGCGACTCGTCCAGGTCGGGGGCGGGGGCGATGACCGTGTCGCAGACTCCCTTGACCTGCTGCGACTCCACCACCGGGTAGGCGACGGCCTGGCCGTGCGGGGAGCGCACGACGTTGGCGGCGAGCTCGCGGACGTAGTCGACCTTCTCCTCGGCGAGGACCGGGACACCGGCCCGGAACGGGTCGGAGGCCTCCTCGGCGGTCTCCACGACCCACACGCCCTTGCCGTCGTAGCCGCCGCGGACGGTCTTCAGGACGACCGGGAAGCCGTCCCCTTCCGCCGCGAAGCGCACCACGTCCTCCGGATCGGCCACGATCCGGTGCCGCGGGCACGGGATGCCGATCGCGTCGAGCTTCGCGCGCATCACGCCCTTGTCCTGGGCGTGCACCAGCGCGTCGGGCCCCGGACGCACGGGGATGCCGTCCGCCTCCAGGGCCCTGAGGTGCTCGGTGGGTACATGTTCGTGATCGAAGGTGATCACATCGCACCCGCGCGCGAACTCACGCAGCGTGTCCAGATCGCGATAGTCGCCGATGACGACATCGCTCACGACCTGCGCCGCCGAGTCCTGGGGAGTGTCACTGAGAAGCTTGAACCTGATGCCCAACGGGATGCCCGCCTCGTGCGTCATACGCGCGAGCTGCCCCCCGCCGACCATGCCGACTACCGGGAACGTCACACCTCTAGCGTATCGGCCACGCCGGGGCAGCCGGATCGCGTCCCTCTCACGATCTCTTACCGGTAGCTTTCCGCCCTCTTTCCGACCTGTTTCCGACCTGTGGCCCGGTGCGGAGGCATCGGTGAGCCCGCCTGGATAGCATGGCTGGGCTGACGAAACCTACCGACGGGAGCTGCACAGCCATGGAACCTCGTTCCTCGGGGCTGCAACGGCTCGTACGCGAGGTGGCCAAGTTCGGCACCGTCGGCGTTGCGGGCATCTTCGTCAACCTCGGCGTCTTCAACCTCGTCCGGCACGTCTCCGACCTGCCGGTGGTGCGCGCCAGCATCATCGCGACGGTGGTCGCGATCGCGTTCAACTACGTCGGTTTCCGTTACTGGACGTACCGGGACCGCGACAAGGGCGGCCGCACCAAGGAACTCACGCTGTTCCTGTTCTTCAGCGCGATCGGCCTGGTGATCGAGAACGGCGTGCTGTACGCGGCGACCTACGGGTTCGGCTGGGACAGCCCGCTGCAGAGCAACGTCTTCAAGTTCGTCGGCATCGGCATCGCGACCCTGTTCCGCTTCTGGTCGTACCGCACCTGGGTGTTCCGTGTGCAGCCGACCCGGGAGGCGGAGTCGATCCTGGTGGCCGAGTCGAAGAAGCCCTACCCCGAGCCGGAGCCCAAGTCGCAGCGGGTTCCGTAACCCGGTTCAGCGAACCGTCGGCCGGTCCTCCTCCGGCTTGCGGGCCGGCGGCGTACGGGACAGGAACAGCCCGAACACCGGCGGCTGGGCCTGCAGCAGCTCCAGGCGGCCGCCGTCGGCCTCCGCGAGGTCGCGGGCGACGGCCAGGCCGATCCCGGTGGAGTTCCGTCCGCTGATCGTCCGCTCGAAGATGCGCGCGCCGAGGTCGGCCGGGACGCCGGGGCCCTCGTCGGTGACCTCGACCACGGCCTGGTTGCCGGTGACCCGGGTGCGCAGCGCGACCGTGCCGCCGCCGTGCATGAGGGAGTTCTCGATCAGCGCCGCCAGCACCTGGGCGACCGCTCCCGGGGTGCCGACGGCCTGCAGATGCCGCTTGCCGGAGCTGACGATGGCCCGGCCGGCGCTGCGGTAGGCGGGCCGCCACTCGGCGAGCTGCTGCTGGATGACCTCGTCCAGGTCGAAGGTGACGGCGGAGCCGGTGCGCGGGTCGCGGGAGTTGGTCAGCAGCCGCTCGACCACGTCGGTGAGCCGCTCCACCTGGGTGAGCGCGACGTTCGCCTCTTCCTTCACGGTGTCCGGGTCGTCGGTGAGGGTGATCTCCTCCAGCCGCATGGACAGCGCGGTCAACGGGGTGCGCAGCTGGTGGGAGGCGTCGGCCGCGAGGCGCCGCTCGGCGGTCAGCATGCGCCCGATCCGCTCGGCGGAGGAGTCCAGCACATCGGCGACCCGGTCCAGCTCGGGGACGCCGTACCGCTTGTGCCGCGGGCGCGGGTCGCCGGAGCCGAGCCGTTCGGCGGTCTCGGCGAGGTCGGTCAGCGGGGAGGCGAGCCGGTTGGCCTGCCGTACGGCGAGCAGAACGGCGGCGACGACCGCGAGCAGCGCCACCAGCGCGATGATCAGCAGGGTCCGGCCGACCTCGCGGGTCACCGCGGATCGGGGCTCCTGCACGGTGACCTGCTCGCCCGACTCGCCCGCCTGCGAGGCGCTGATGACGTCGCCCCGCGGCTGGGTGCCGATCTCTATCGGGGCCCTGCCGGGCATGCGGATCACCGCGTACTGGTCCTTGCTGACGGGGTTGCGCAGCACGTCCGCGTTGACGTTCTCGGCGGCGAGGATCCGGCTGTCCACGATGCTGGCCAGCCGCACCGCCTCGGACTCCACCCGCTCCTGGGCACTGTTGCTGATCGTCCGGGTCTCGACGATCACCAGGGAGATGCCGAAGACGGCGATCACCACGAGGACGACGGCGAGGGTGGACTGGATGAGACGTCGGCGCATGTTCGGTTACCTGAGGTGATCGCTGGGCCTCCGGCGGGGGCTCAGCTCTTCTCGAAGCGGAAGCCCACGCCTCGTACGGTGGCGATGTAGCGCGGATTCGCCGCGTCGTCGCCGAGCTTCTTGCGCAGCCAGGAGATGTGCATGTCGAGCGTCTTGGTGGAGGACCACCACGTGGTGTCCCAGACCTCGCGCATCAGCTGGTCGCGCGTGACGACCCGGCCGGCGTCCCGCACCAGCACCCGCAGCAGGTCGAACTCCTTGGCGGTGAGCTGCAGTTCCTCCTCGCCCATCCACGCCCGGTGCGACTCGACGTCGATCCGCACCCCGTGCGTGGCCGGCGGCTGCTGCGGCTCGGCGGCGCCGCGCCGGAGCAGTGCCCGCACCCGGGCGAGCAGTTCGGCGAGCCGGAAGGGCTTGGTGACGTAGTCGTCGGCGCCCGCGTCCAGGCCGACGACGGTGTCCACCTCGTCGGCCCGCGCGGTCAGGATGAGGATCGGCACGGTGTGGCCGTCGGCCCGCAGCCGGCGGGCGACCTCCAGGCCGTCCATGCCCGGCAGGCCCAGGTCCAGTACGACCAGATCGACGCCGCCCTGCATTCCGGCGTCGAGCGCGGTGGGTCCGTCCTCGCGCACCTCGACCTCGTAACCTTCCCGGCGCAGGGCGCGGGCCAGCGGCTCCGAGATGGACGCGTCGTCCTCGGCGAGCAGTACACGGGTCATGGAGTGATGGTAGACCGCCCGCCCACGGTGCTGGGGTGTGATCGCTTCCGCGGTCTCTTACCTTCGTACGCTGCTGGTACGAACCATTGGTCCGGGGATGCGATCGTAGGAGAGACCTTCGAATCCGTTTCTGCGGTTCCCCCGACACCTGTGATCCGCGTCTCAAGTCCTTCCATATCCGGCACTGTCCTGCCGTATGGTGACCTGAACGCCTGTAGTACACCCGGGGACCTTTGGCGAGCACATGACGCTGAGGGTCTCTTTTGTGTGCGGGCTGATCAAGATCAGCCTTGAAAGGAATGACCTCTGGCCGGGCTCCGGACGCATCGTCGCGTCGGGGCGTGGATCCCGGTGGTCGCCGTCCACCGCTTCCGCGACCCGGAAACGGACTCCCCCTGGGCGTTGGGGGTGGGCGGCCGACCCTGCCGGTGCCGGCCGCACCCCCACCGGGCGCGCAACGCTCCAGAAAAGCGCGTCCCGACCAGCAAGGAACGACCATGGCGTCCAGCCTGACGAAGGACTCGGTCCGCCCGGGCACCCCCGGTTCCGAGAAGACCTTCTTCGGCCACCCCCGCGGCCTGGCCACTCTCTTCATGACCGAGATGTGGGAGCGTTTCTCCTACTACGGCATGAGGGCCCTGCTCCCGCTGTATCTGGTGGCCCCGGGCGGCCTGCACCTGAGCGCGGGCACGGCGACCGCGATCTACTCGGTGTACGTGTCGCTCGTGTACCTGCTCGCCCTCCCCGGCGGCTGGTTCGCCGACCGCGTGCTCGGCCCCCGCAAGACGGTCGCCGTCGCGGGTCTGATCATCATGCTCGGCCACCTGTGCCTCGCGCTGCCCGTGGCCGCCAGCTTCTTCGTGGGCCTGGGTCTCGTCGCCATCGGTTCGGGTCTGCTGAAGGCCAACATCTCCACGATGGTCGGCCACCTCTACAACGGCCCGGAGGACCCGCGCCGGGACGGTGGCTTCACCCTCTTCTACATCGGCATCAACGCCGGTGCCTTCGTCGCGCCGCTGGTCATCGGCACCGTCGGTGAGAACGTCAACTGGCACCTGGGCTTCGCCCTTGCCGCGCTGGGCATGGCGCTGGGTCTGGCCCAGTACCTGCTGGGCGGCCGCCACCTGAGCGCGAAGAGCAGCGAGGTCCCCACCCCGCTGACGGCCGACGAGAAGTCCGTCACCCTGCGCAAGGGCCTGACCTGGCTGGCCGTCGCCGCGGTCTTCTACGGCGTCGTCGGCGGCACCGGTCACTTCACCCTGAACTGGGCGCTGATCCCGCTCACCGTCATCGGTCTGATCGTGCCGATCCTGGTCATCGCCCGGATGCTGCGCGACAAGGACCTGAGCACGACCGAGAAGTCGAAGGTCCGGGCGTACATCTGGTTCTTCGTCGCCGCCGCGGTCTTCTGGATGATCTACGACCAGGGTGGTTCGACCCTGTCGCTGTTCGCCGAGAAGAGCGCCAAGAACTCGATCCTCGGCTGGGAGTTCCCGGTCTCCTGGTACCAGTCGGTCAACCCGGTCATGATCATGGCCCTGGCGCCGGTCTTCGCCTGGCTGTGGCTGTGGCTGAACCGGCGCGCCAAGGAGCCGAGCACGATCGTGAAGTTCGCCTCCGGTCTGGTGCTGATCGGTGTGTCCTTCTTCGTCTTCCTCGCCCCGCTGTCGATCGCCGAGGGCGGTCACAAGGCCGCGGCGATGTGGCTGGTCGCGATCTACTTCGTGCAGACCATCGGTGAGCTGACGCTGTCGCCGGTCGGTCTGTCCGTGACGACGAAGATGGCGCCGGCGAAGTACGCCTCCCAGATGATGGGCGTCTGGTTCCTCGCCGTCACCGCGGGCGACTCGCTCACCGCGCTGATGTCGAACCCGGCCATCGGCGGGGTCAACCTCGACAAGATGGGCTACGTCGGCCTGGAGGCGGCGCTCGCCGTGATCGCCGGTGTGGCGGTGTGGATGTACCGCAAGAACGTCAACAAGCTGATGGGTGACGTGCACTAGTCGCTGCCGCCGGGCCCGGCCCGGCCGACGGAGGGCCATCGCATCCCCGGGATGTGGTGGCCCTCCGTGCATGTCCGGGGCCGCCGTGCGTCCGGCACCGCCGGAACCCGCCGTCGTGGTGACTCACCGTTGCGGCGGAGAGAAGTTACCGGCGTACCCTGCGGCCCGGCATGAAGGTGAACACCGCGCCGCCCAGGAGGATCGCCGTGCCCGCCACCAGGCCCAGTGCCTTGAGGGCGCCGTGGTCGCTCGCGCCGGTCTCGGCGAGGCCGCCGGAGCCGGAGGTGCTGCTGCCGCCGCCGGCCGAACCGCCGGAGGCGGACGTGCCTCCGGACGCGCCGCCCGGCTGCCCGCTGGTGTCCAGGGTGAGCGAGACCTCGGTCCTGGTCGGGGTGCACGTCGTGGTCGTGCCGAGCGCCTTGACCGTCAGAACCCCCGGCGACAGCGTCGAACTGCCGCTCGCGCCGGGCTTGTAGGTGCCGGTGAGGTCCGGGATCTCGATCGGGTCGCCGGACTTGATGGGCTGGGCGTTGGCCGGCCCCTCCACATGCACGGTGCCCTTGTCGGCACCGCCGAGCACCACCTCCATGGACGGCTTCACGGAGTCCTTGGGGATGTCGGCGGGGCTGTTCATCACCGACTTCTTGAACTGCACGGTGAGGTCGAAGTTCCCGCCGTTCTTCCGTGCGTCGATCTGCACCGGCGAGGTCGCGTTCTTGTCGCCGATCGGGGTCTTGCAGGCGTAGGGGATCTGCACCTCCTTGCCGGTGAAGTCGCGCTGTCCGCTGCCGCCGCTCGTGGTGGCCGTGGGGGTCGTCGAACGGGTGGGGGTGCTCGACCGCGTCGGCGTCGCCGACCGGGTCGGTGTGCTGCTGGACGTGCCGCCGCCACCGTCCGTCACCTGGATCGTCGCCGCCTTCTGCACGGTCTCCTTCGGCGAGCACCTGGTGTCCGTCGACATCGCGTTGACGGTGTACGCGTCCGGTGTCAGCGTCACCGCACCGGCCGCCGTCAGCTTCAGGCTGCCCTTCATGTCGGACAGCACCATGTCGCCGCCCTTGGGGATCGCGGGGTTCGTGCGCGTCCCCTGCATCGCGATGCCGGCGGTCTGCGCGCCGGCCGCCCTCAGCACTCCGGACGGCTGGACCGAGTCGGCGGGCAGGTCGATGATGTCGGGGTTCTTGGACGCGGCCTGGACGAACTTCCACACGACGTCCACCGTGTCACCGACCTTCGCGGTGGCCGGTGCGGTGATCTCGACCTTCGTGGTGCCGTCGACGGGACTGATGCCCGCCGGTGGCACACAGTGGGTGGCGTACGACACCTCGGCCGCCTGCGCGGGGCTCGCGGCGAGGCCCAGCAGGACGCCCGCACCGCTCAGCGCCAGCGCGGCGCCCGCGGCCGTCCCTCTCCTTCGGATGCTCACGTGGGTCCCTTCGTGGTGGGAGTCGTAGGACTCGACGGGCTGTCGGTGTGCGGTGCGGAGAGCCGGCCGGCCGGGTCGCCCGGGACGGAGCCCGGGGTGAACCACGGCAGGGTCGGGTTCGTGGGGGGCGGTTCGGGGGTCCGGGAGCGCGACAGCGGCAGCCGCAGCGCGGGCCGGGACGGCAGCCTGCGGCCGCTGCTGCGGGAACCGCCCGGGCGGCGCGGCCGTACCCGGTCCACCACGGCCATGCCGATGCGGAACAGCGCGGCCGGGACCACCAGGCAGAGCAGGATCCAGAACAGGGTCACGCCCCAGGGGCGGCCCACGCCCCACGGCTGTTCGGCGAGGACCCTGCCGTCGTACTTCAGGGACACGGTGTAGTCGCCGTGCGCCCCGGCGGACAGTTCGACCGGCAGCCTGACCTCGGCGCGTCCTCCGGGCGCCAGGGTGCCGTGCCACTGCCGGTCGTCCCACTGCGGGGCGAAGACGCCGTGGGCGGAGCCGACTTGGAAGACGGGGTCCTTGATCGCGCCCGTGCCGGTGTTGCCGACGGTGAAGACCAGGGTGCGGCTCGGCGGCGCCCCGAACCAGGTGAGCGGTCCGCTCGACCCGGTCAGCCGGGTGTCGGACAGGATCGCCAGCCGGCCCCCGGACTGTTCGGCGGGCAGCGGGGCGACGGGGTGCCCGGCGACCTGCAGGACGGCGTCCGCCTGCGCCTCGGCGCCGGTGACGGTGGCCACGTGCACCACGCAGGGGCAGGGTACGGGCGGTTCGGCGACCGGGAGTCTCCGGCGGAAGCCGCCCCGGGCGTCGGTGGTCACGGCGCGGCCGTCGCCGTTGGCACAGGAGTTGGTCCCGCCGATGACACCCCGGGACGGTGTGGCCCGCCCACACACCAACAGCATCAGCAACGTGTGCGACCGCCAGCCGCTACCGCTGACGGTGACCGCTCCCCCGGCGCCCCCCTGCGACGCCGACAGCGTCACCACCGGCCCGTCCGCCGCGACCGCCGCCCGCCCCGAGAAGGGCACCACCAGCAGCGCGAGCACCACCGCCAAGGTGGACAGCCGCAGAGCCCCTGCCTTTCCGCTCACTTCACCGCCCCCTCCGCCAACGCACCGCCACAAGGGCCGCCCCCGGCAACGCCGTCCGCCCCACGGACCGGCCGACCGCCGGACGGCGTACGGCGTCGGTACCGGTGTGCGGCAAGCGCCGCGCCCGTGATCAGCAGCAGGGCACCGGACGTGGCCGCCGGCGCCGGCCACGGCACGAAGTGGGCCGTCGCGGTCGCCGTGTCATGGGCTCCGCCCGGGGCCGTCACCGTCAGGCGTACGTCGACGGCGTCCAGCGCGGGCCGGTCGGGCCACGGCTCGGTGAGCTTCAGGCGGGTACCGGGGCGCAGGCGGACGGGCAGGGGGCGGGCGGCGCGGTCCAGGACCCGGCCGAGGATGCCGTCGGCACGCACCGCGACCCTCGGTACGAGGACGGTCGTACCGCGGTTGACCAGCTCGTACGTGATGCGATCGGCGTGCACGGCGAGGTGCTCGACGGTCAGTGCGGCGAGCGCGGGGCCGCCCACGCGCAGCCGGAGGGGGACGGTCGCGGTATGCCCCCGTGTGTCGCGCGCGACGACGGCGGCGGAGCGGTCGCCGGGCGCCGCCCCGACCGGCACGGTCACGGTGAAGGGCACCTCGGCGCGGGTGCGGGCCGGGACACGTATCCCAGTCCCGGCCCGCTCGGCGAAGACGGTCCGCAGGCCGGTGCCGGACAGCCGTACGGCGACCGGCGCCCGTCCGGGATTGGTGACGGACACCGTGTCCCGCAGGACCGTCCCGGGCGTGCCCTCGGCATAGAAGGACGGGCGGCCACCGCCGGCGGGCGCGACGGACCAGCCCGCGGCGGCCGAGGCCCGGGGCGTGGCCCCCGGCGCGGCGGCCGAGGCCCGGGGTGCGACGCCCAGCACGGTGCCGAGCGCGGCGCACAGGCACAGGCCCGCGGGCAGGACGGCGCCGGCCCGGAACAGGGCGCGGACCGGGGGCAGGCGCCGGTGGCGGATCAGGGCGCGGGCGGCGGACGGCATGGGCGGCTCCGGCGGGGCCTCGGTGCAGTGGGGCCTCGGGTCGAGTGGGGCCTCGGTTCGCGGGGTTCGATGGGGCTCTCCTTCGGCGGGGCCCGGGCGTCAGCGCCGCACCGTCTGCCCCCCTCGGGTCAGCCAGAGCGCGCCCGCCGTGCCGGCGAGGAGCACCGTGCCGCCGAGTGTGCCGAGGGCGACGGCGGAGTCCTCGGGGCCGGTCTGCGGGAGCTGTCCGCCGGAGGAGGCACCGGAGGAACCACCGGAGGCCGAGGACGAAGAGGAAGACGACGAGGACGTGGACGAGGAGCCGCCGGCTGCGGTCACGGCCAGGGTCAGGCCCGGTTCGGGGCTGTTGGCCGGCGTGCAGGTCGTCGTCGTACCGAGCGCCTTGATGACGAGCGTGCCCGGCGTGAAGGTGACCTTGCCGGACTTCTTCGGCGTGTACGTGCCGCTCAAGTCGCTGATCCTGATGGGGGTGTTGGCGGGGATCGCGGCCGCGTTCGGGGGCCCGCTGACCGCGAGGGTGCCGCTGTCGGCACCGCCCAGCCTGATGGTGGCGCTCGGACTCATCGCGCCCTTGCCCAGCTCGACCGGGCTGGAGGAGACACCCTTCTGCCAGGTCATGGTGATCTTGTAGCCGCCGCCGCTCCTGACGCCCGTGATGTCGATGGGCGAGACGGCGCTCTTGACGCCGATCGGGGTGTGACAGCGGTAGTCGACGTCGACCACGTCGGCGTGGGCGGCCGGCGCGGACAGCAGCACCGCCGAGCCGGCCAGGGCCGCGGCGGACGCGAGCGCGGCGGTTCGTTTCGGGTACGACACGGTCGGTCCACCCCATTCGTTGCGGATTCGCTCCGGCGAGCAGTTCCTGACGGCACATCAGATTCGGCCGTCAAGGTACGCCCGGCGCCGTGAGGAGGGAAGACGCATCACACGCCGGAGTTGTGACGATCCGGCGTGTGTGACGGGTGGCCGGAGTGGAGGGTGGGCCGGGCCCCCTACGGCCGGCGCAGCACCTCCGGCAGCCCCCAGCGCCGTAGCACCTCGGGAACGACGACGGTGCCGTCGGGCCGCTGATGCTGTTCCAGCAGAGCCGGCACCAGACGGCTGGTGGCCAGGCCCGAGGCGTTCAGGGTATGGACGTGGACCGCCCTGCCGCCGCCGGCCGGGCGGTACCGGATGCCGCCGCGCCGGGCCTGGTAGTCGCGGGCGTTCGACACCGAGCTGACCTCCGCGTAGGCGCCCAGGCTGGGCAGCCAGACCTCGACGTCGTACGTGCCGGCCTGGGCGGCGCTGGTGTCCCCGGCGGCGAGCCGGGTGACCCGGTAGTGCAGGCCCAGGCCGGCGACCGACTCCTCCGCCCGGGCGAGCAGTTCACGCTGGGCCGCCTCCGAGTCGGCGGGCCGGGTGAGCTGGAACAGTTCGACCTTGTTGAACTGGTGGCCGCGCAGGGTGCCCCGCTCCGCGGTGCGGTACCCGCCCGCCTCCTTGCGGTAGCAGGGGGTGTAGGCGACGTACTTGAGGGGCAGCTCGCGCTCGTCCAGGGTCTCGCCGTGGTGCAGGGCGGCGAGCGCGGTCTCGGCGGTGGGCAGCAGGAAGCGCTCGGGACGGCCGTCGGGCCCGTGGTCGGTGACGAAGACGTCGTCGGCGAACTTGGGGAACTGGCCCGCCGTGTAGCCGGCCTGCCAGGTCAGCAGGTGGGGCGGCAGTACGAAGGTGTAGCCGGCCCGGCGGTGGCCGTCCAGGAAGTGGTTGAGCAGCGCCCACTCCAGTGCGGCGCCCTCGCCCCGGTAGACCCAGTTGCCGCTGCCGGCGAGCGCGGCGCCGCGCCGGTGGTCGACCAGCGCGAGGTCCTCGGTGAGGCGGACGTGGTCGAGGGGCGGAAAGCCGAACTCCGGGCGGGCGCCCTCGGTACGGACGACCTGGTTGCGCTCCTTGCCGCCCGCGGGCACGTCCGGGTCGGGGAGGTTCGGCAGGCCGTCGAGGAACGCGCGGTGCCCGGCCTCCAGCCGGCCGTGCGCGGCGGTGGCCTCCGCGACCCGGCCGGCCAGTTCCGCCGCCCTGCCGAGGAGTTCCCCCGCCGGTTCGCCGGCCCGGCGCCGGGTCGCGATGTCCGCCGAGACGCGGCGCCGTTCCCCACGCAGCCGCTCCAGGGCCGTACGGGCCTCGCGCAGCTGTCGGTCGAGGGCGAGGAAGGCGTCGAGGTCGACGTCCAGGCCGCGTTTGGCGAGGCCTTCGCGGACGCGTTCGGGGTGCTGCCGGATGAGGGTGATGTCAAGCATGGTGCTGCCCAACTGTGCGGCGGGGCGGCACGGTCCGCCCCGGGTCGGTTCCCTCGGGGCGTGGGCGAGAGGGTGCTCGCGGTGCCACCACGCCTTCGCCGTCGTACGACGGCCTCGTCGGGCCCGATGACGGGGGCCGGCCGGCGGGGCATTTCCTCCCCGCACTCGGGAGGGGATTCACCCCGGGGTGCGAGGCCGCCTTCACAGCGGGTGGCGGCTCTCTCGGCTCGCCGGCCCCGGGCTACTTGTCTCCGTCAGCGCGTTGCGCCCAGGCTAGGGGGTGCCGTACCCGGCGAAAACCGAATTTTCCGCGCGCCACGTACGGACGGGAACCCGATGGCCTACGCCGGTGCGCCCAGCTCCGCCCACACCGTCTTGCCCGGCCGGCCCGCGGCGCGGACGACGCCCCAGTCCAGGCACAGCCGCTGCACGATGAACATGCCGTGCCCGCCCGGGCGGCCGGCGCGGTGCGGGGTGCGGGGTGCCGGCTGGCCGGTGCCGCGGTCCGAGACCTCGACCCGGATCACCTTGTTGTCGCAGGCCAGGAGCAGTTCGTCGGGCCCCTCGGCGTGCAGGCAGGCGTTGGTGACCAGCTCGGAGACGACGAGCAGCACGTCCTCGGCGGCGGCCCGCTGGTCGGCGCCGGCGGCGGGCAGCCAGCCCCACGCGTACAGCGCCTGGCGGGCGAAGTCGCGGGCGAGCGGGACGACGCCGCTCTCACCGCGCAGGCCGAGTCTGCGGACCTGCGGGCCGCCGGTGCCCTGAGTGCCGCCGGCAGGTCCGGACGGTGCGGCTGCCCCCGTGGGCACGCCTGCGACAGGCGCGCCCCCCTCGGACGCCCCGGAAGCGCCGCTGGGCTCCGGGCCGCGGTCGCCCGGCGAGTAAGGCCGGGTGGTGCTCATCAGCGCTTCACCTCACCGATTCACCAGTTCACGATTCAAAAGGCCGGCACCGGTCCGTGCCGACCGGTCCATAGGTCGTCCGCCCGGCGTCCGCCCGCCGCCCGCGCGGGGTGTTCTGCTCGCCCGTCCGTCGCACGTACGTCCTGTCCAGTCGTTTCGCCGGTCCCGGGGCGGTCCGGGGGCCGGCGGTCGTCGGGGGTCTCCCGCTTCCTGCCCTCTCCTGCCCGGCCGATCCGGCGCGACACCCCTGTCTTCGGCGTGACGAACGCAACGACCGGGGGCCGGCGGCACACGGGAGGGCGGGACGGCGGGCTCAGTCGGCGCCGTCGGTCAGGGCCGCCTCCACGGAGTCGTGCACGGTGAAGACCGCCTCGGCACCGGTGATCTCGAACACCCGGGCGACCACCGGCTGCATCCCTGCCAGATGGACCCCGCCACCGGCGGCCTCCGCCTTCAGCCGGGCGCCCAGCAGGACGTTCAGGCCCGTGGAGTCGCAGAACTCCAGGCGCGAGCAGTCCACAACGAGGCGCGAGAAGCCCTTGTCCAGGAGGTCGTCGAGGGGCTCACGCAAAAGATCGGCGGTGTGGTGGTCGAGTTCACCCGCCGGTGTCACAACGGCGCTGGAGCCCTCTTCCCGCACCTCCACCAGAAGCCGGCCCGACTGTGCGCTGCCGACCGTCCCGTGGTCCATGCCGTCTCTCTCCCGAGGTCGTGGACGCTGACTGCTCTCGAACATTACGCCCTCCATGCACACTCCGGCACCCGAAGAACCTCACAGAACCGGACATACCTGAACAGAACGCACTTGCGATCGTCTCGGTGAAGCGGGTAGGGCTAGTAAGGACACCTACCCCTACACGCCGGCTTCGGAGGCGCCGCACACCGCAGTGCACGCACGGCTTCGGCAGCCATATGCCGAGAACGATGGAGGACACCATGTCACCCCGGCTCGACGCATCGCATACCCCGTTCGCGACGTCGACACCCCCACCGGAACAACTGGATCATCCCATCGACGCCCTCGATGCCTTCGAGGGACTCCCGGAGATCCCCCCGTACGACGAGATCGGCCCGGTCGACGCGCGGGCCCTGTCCAAGACCCTCTTCGAGCGTCTGGAGTCGCTGGAGGAAGGGACGCACGAATACTCGTACGTCCGCAACACCCTCGTCGAGCTGAACCTCGCGCTCGTCAAGTTCGCCGCCTCCCGCTTCCGCTCCCGCAGCGAGCCGATGGAGGACATCATCCAGGTCGGCACCATCGGCCTGATCAAGGCGATCGACCGCTTCGAACTCGCCCGCGGTGTGGAGTTCCCCACCTTCGCGATGCCGACCATCATCGGCGAGATCAAGCGTTTCTTCCGCGACACCTCGTGGTCCGTGCGCGTGCCGCGCAGACTGCAGGAGCTGCGCCTGGACCTGGCCAAGGCCGGGGACGAGCTGGCCCAGCGGCTGGACCGCGCGCCGACGGTCGCGGAACTGGCCGAGCAGCTCGGCATCTCCAACGACCAGGTCGTCGAGGGCATGGCCGCCTCGAACGCCTACACGGCCTCCTCGCTGGACGCCCAGCCCGAGGAGGACGAGACGGAGGGCGCGCTCGCGGACCGCATCGGGTACGAGGACCACGGCCTGGAGGGCATCGAGTACATCGAGTCGCTCAAGCCGCTGATCGCCCAACTCCCGCAGCGGGACCGGAAGATCCTCTCCCTGCGTTTCGTGGCGAACATGACGCAGTCGGAGATCGGCGAGGAGCTCGGCATCTCCCAGATGCACGTCTCCCGGCTGCTGTCGCGCACCCTGGTACGGCTGCGCAAGGGGCTGACGCTCGAGGAGTGACCGGCGGGTCCCCGCCGCGGTGACGCCACCGGAAGCGGCCCGGCCGTCGGTGCCGGGCCGCTTCCGCGTGTGCGCCGCCCACCTCTCCAAGTGCGTGGGTATCCACGGTCCGTGCGGCCATTCCCGGATTCCGGCCGCAGCCCGGCCCAACTCGCCCTGAGGTCCCAACCGTTATGCGGTTACCCACGGAAACCCCTTTTCCCGGCCGTCCCCCTCGACCACTATGGCCCCCCATACCGGCTGGTTGGCCGGGCCGGGGCCGTGACGGCACGGTCGCCCGTGGTGCGAGGAGGCTGGACGATGGCTCAGGGGGACGGGGCCGGGACGGGCGGAACCGAGGCGGGCGCGGAGTACGAGGACGTACCGGACGCCCGGCTCACCGAACTGCTGCGCTCCTCGGCCGCGACGGCGTACCCCGCGCTGCAGGAACTGCGCCGTCGGCACCACCCGGCGGTGCTGGCCTACGCCCGGCTGTGCGCGGCGAGCGAGCCCGCCGCCCGTCGGCTGGCGGCCGAGGCCGTCACCACGGCGGCCCGCGAGACGGCCCGGGGGGTCGAGCCCGTCGTCCCGCTGCGCCACCGGCTCCTGCTGCTGACCGCCGGGCTGGCGGCCGCCTGGGCACGCGACGAGCGCGCCACCGGCCTCGACCCCGGACTGCTGCTGATCCTGAACGCGTCCGGCCTGCCCGACGGCCCCACTCCGCCCCTCCTGCCCGCGTTCCAGTCGCTGCCGTCCCGCACCCAGGGCCTGATCTGGTACGGCGCGCTGGAGGAGGAGCCGCAGGAGCGGACCGCCGCCCTGCTCGGGCTGAGCCACGCGGACGTGGCCTACGGCACCCCGCAGGCCCTCAAGGCGCTGGCCCGGGCCTGCCTCCGCCTGCGCCTCGCCGGCTCCGACGACCCGCGCTGCGCCGACTTCCGGCGGCTGATCGAGGAGGCGGTACGGCCGGACGGGCCGCGCTACAGCACCGATCTGGACGCCCACATGGCCCGCTGTCCGCACTGCACGGCCGCGTTCGAGGAACTGCGGGCCCTGCGGGACGCGCCCCGGCAGACCCTGGCGGAGGGCCTGCTGCCGTGGAGAGGGACGGCGTACACAGGCGACGACGTCCGCACCGAGGAGCCGCCGGCCGTCCCCGCTCCGCCCGCCGTACGGGGGACCCGGCCGCCCCGGCGCCGCGTCCTGTTCACCTCGGCCGCCCTGGGCGTCGCCCTGACCCCGCTGCTGGTCTTCCTGCTCACCCCGGCGCACGGCGACGACCGGCAGCCGACGGCCGCGACACCCACGCCTCCCCCGGTGACGGTGACGGCGACGGTCTCCGTCACCCCGTCCCCCACCCCCTCCCCCACGAAGCCGTCGTCGAAGCCGTCGTCGAAGCCGCCGTCGAAGTCGCCGTCCCCGACGCGGACTTCGGCCCACCCGACGACCGCGCCCCCGTCACCCCGGCACACCACCACCCCCGGGCCGCCCCCCTCCTTCACGCCCCCGGGCACCTCCTTCGCCCAGGTGCTGAACGTGGCGACGGGCCGCTGCCTGGACATCCGCGACGGCGATCTGTCCGAGGGCAACGACGTCATCACGGCCCCCTGCTCCTTCGCCGACACCCAGCGCTGGCGCTTCGACCCCTACCTGGGCGTGCTCCGCTCGGCAGCCGACGACCGCTTCTGCCTGGACAGCCGGGGCTCCGTGGACCGGGGCGTCGGCATCTGGGAGTGCGACGCGGTCTACAGCGGCAACGGCGACAACCTGCGCTTCGCCATCGACCCCGACGGCACGATCCGCCCGGACATCGCCATCGAGACGGCGGTGACCCCCTACGGCCGGCACGGGGTGGCCCTGCAGCCGCTGGACGACAGCGAGGACCAGCGCTGGCGGGCCGGGGCCCGGTAGTACCGGGACGGCTCGGGGAAGCCGGCGGGTCACCGGCTCCGGCTGGAGACCAGGGCGGTGCGGGTCCAGTGGATCAGCTGCTGGACGATGCCCCGGGCCCGGGCGCTGTGCTGCGGGAAGAACGGGAGCAGCATCAGCGCCGGCGCCGAGGCCACGGTGACCACGAGCAGCGGCACCAGCGCGAACAGGACGATCAGAACACGCTGTACCCAGCGGGCACCCGCCGTCAGAAACGTCCCCGAGGAGTGCATGGATGAGCAGTCCTTTCCGTGAGTGACGACCTGCCCACCACCCTCCGGCGGCTTCGGTAGGTTGCGGAACCGGCAACCGTTGCCATTCCAGGGCCAAGCACCGGGGGGATCACCGATGACCGAACTCGCCTGCCCGGCGGGGGTTTCCGGCGCCGTCGAGCGAGGAGTCGTACGCGAGGTTGCCGCGCTGGGCAACGCGTTGACCGAGCTGTTCAACACCCTGGGCCTGTCGCAGAACGCGTACGCGGTGCGGGTGTCCCTGGACAAGTCCGTCGTCTCCCGCTTCCTGCGGGGCCGCCGCATCGCGACGCAGGACTTCGTCGACCGGCTGGTGCGCGAGGTCGAGGAGAACCGGGGTGCTCCGGTCAAGCCCGAGGCCAAGGACCGCTTGGCCGAGCTCCGGCTGGCGGCACTCCGTGCGTGCGATCCGGATGTCTACGAACTGGAGTCCCTGCGCGCCGAGATGAGGAAGTCGCGGCGCGAGGTCGAGATGCTCGTGCGGCACCAGGAAGCCCTGCACGATCTGCTGGACAAGCGGGAGTCCGAGATCGGCGCCGTCCAGGGCGAGTTGGAACGCGTCCGGCGCGACGGCGTCACGGAATACGTGCGCGCGGAGCGGGCGGAGGTGGAGCTGCGCGAGGCCACCGAACACCACTCGGCGGAACGGGGCCGGCTGGTTGACGAGGTCGCCCGGCTGAAGCGGGAACTCGCCGAGGTCGCCGCGATGAAGGAGCAGGCGGAACAGCGCTGCGAGGACCTGGAGACGCGCGTCCGGGAGATGGAGGAGGAGCTCGCCCACAGCCGCGAGGGGGCCGGGGAGGCGTCACATCTGCCTTTCGATGCGTTTCTGGCTCAGCTGGAGCACCAACTCGACGTGGGGGACCAGCGGGGGGTCACTCTGGAGGCGACCCAGGCGGCATGGGAACGGCCGATCAAGGAAGTCGTCCGGCTCATGGCCTGGTTCGGGCAGCGGCAGGACTTCTCCCGGCGGGACCGCATCGTGGTGGACGTCGTCCACTCCCGCTCCCTCGACGACCTCGCCGCGTTCGGAACGGCGCTGCGCCCACTCGGCTTTCCGCGCCCCAGAAGCCGTGTGCTCACCCCGGCTGCGATCGTGCTGCTCAACGAGGAGGTGGTGGCCATCCGATCGGTCGAGGAGATCGCGACACTCCACACCCGCTGGGCGGAACCCGACCGGAAACGGCGCGTCACCAGGAGGGACCTGATGGCGACGCTGGTCAAGTCCGACAGGAGCGTGGGCGATGTGGCCCGGGTCATCGCCCGGCTCGGCCCCGACGACGAGCTGTCGAACCGGCACATCACCCAGGCCGCCGAAACGGTCGAGCCGGGGCGTCTCGCCGCCCTCATCCCCCTTCTCGCCGGGAGCGATCGGGAGGACCTGGTGGCTCCGCTCTGCCGTGCCCTGACCCAGCAGCTCCCCCTCAGGTCTGCGATCGCACTGGACATGCGGGGTCTGGAGAACATGAGCGAGGAGCACGCCGAGCTTCTCGTCAGGGCGCTGCTGCGGGCGGTCACCCTCGACGCGGTCGTCGTGTTTCTGGCGAGGATCTGTGACGCCTACGACGAGGGGCGTCGGGCAGAGCCCGTGGTGACCGCCTTCTTCGACGCGCTGAAGTCGGCCGGCGGACTCGCCGACGTGGCGTCGTTCGTGGCCAAGAACAAGGGGAGGCGGCTGGGCCTGCCGAGCGCGTGCACTCAGCTGCACATGCGCTTGAGGGCGTGGTCGGCCACCGGGAGCTGAGCCGGCTCGCTCCCTGTCACACCACCCGCACCCCGCGTCGCCACACCCCGCCGACCAGCGGAACGCCCGGCCGGTAGGCCAGGTGGACGTGGCTCGGGGCGTCCAGGAGGACGAGGTCGGCGCAGGCGCCGGGGGTGAGGTGGCCGATGTCGGTGCGGCGCAGGGCCGCCGCGCCGCCCGCCGTGGCCGACCAGACCGCCTCGTCCGGAGTCATCCGCATGTCACGGACGGCCAGAGCGATGCAGAAGGGCACGGAGGAGGTGAAGGAGGAGCCGGGGTTGCAGTCCGTGGACAGGGCGACCGTGACACCCGCGTCCAGCAGACGGCGGGCGTCCGGCCACTCGGCGCGGGTCGAGAACTCGGCGCCCGGCAGGAGCGTGGCCACCGTGCTGCCGCTCGCCAGGGCGTCCACGTCCGCGTCCGTGAGGTGGGTGCAGTGGTCGGCGCTGGCCGCGTCCAGCTCGACGGCCAGCTGGACGCCGGGGCCGTAGGAGAGCTGGTTGGCGTGGATGCGCGGGTGCAGGCCCTTCGCCTTGCCTGCGGTGAGGATCGCGCGGGCCTGGTCGCCGTCGAAGGCGCCCTTCTCGCAGAAGACGTCGATCCAGCGGGCGTGCGGCGCGCAGGCGTCCAGCATCTCGCCGGTGACGAGGGCGACATAGGCGGCCGGGTCGTCGGCGTAGTCCGGGGAGACGATGTGCGCGCCGAGGTAGGTCACCTCGTCGGTGTGCTTCGCCGCGAGGCGCAGCGCCCGGGACTCGTCCTCGACCGTGAGGCCGTATCCCGACTTGGTCTCGAAGGTGGTGGTGCCCTGGCGGAGGGCCTCGTCGAGGTAACGGGTCAGGTTCGCCTCCAGTTCCGCGTCCGTCGCGGCGCGGGTGGCGGCGACCGTGGTGCGGATGCCGCCCGCCGTGTAGGAGCGGCCGGACATGCGGGCGTTGAACTCCTGGGTGCGGTCCCCGGCGAAGACCAGGTGCGAGTGCGAGTCCACGAAGCCCGGCAGCACCGCCCGGCCGCCCGCGTCGACCCGATTGTCAGTGGCGGGTGCTTTGCTGGCTTCACCGGTCCACACGACGCGGTCGCCGTCGATGACGACGGCCGCGTCCTGGATCAGACCGAGGGGGGAGCTGTCACCGAGGGAGGGGTCATTGGTGACCAGCGTGGCGATGTTGGTGATGACGGTGCTGCTGCTCATGGTGTCCTCGTGGGTGGTCGTCAGGCGCGGAGGGCTTCGACTGCGCGCGCGAGAGCTTGCGGCACATCGGGCACGAGGGCGTGCGCGCCGTCGCGTACGACATGCCGGCCGCCCACGACCGTGTGCCGTACGTCTGCCGCCGTCGCCGCGAATACGGCCGTCTCGGCGCCGAGGCGCGGCACCGGCCCCGCTGTTCTGACGGAGTCCAGGGCGATGGTCGTGAAGTCGGCCAGTGCTCCCGCCTCCAGGGTGCCCGCATCCTCCCAGCCGAGAGCGGCGTGACCGTCGGCGGTGGCGGCCCGCAGCAGCGCGGCAGCCGTCCAGTGTCCCCGGGTGCGGGTGCGCAGCCGCTCGTTCAGCTCCATGGCGCGCGCCTCTTCGAGCAGGTCGATGACGGCGTGGCTGTCGGAGCCCAGGGAGAGCGGTGAGCCGGCCCGCTGCAGGGCGACGGCCGGACCGATGCCGTCGGCGAGGTCCCGCTCGGTCGTCGGGCACATGCAGGTGCCGGTGCGGGAGCCGCCGAGCAGAGCGATGTCCTCGTCGGTGAGGTGGGTGTTGTGCACACCGGTGGTGCGCGCACCGAGGACACCGTGGTCGGCGAGCAGCCGGGTGGGCGTGCAGCCGTGCGCGGCGAGGCAGGCGTCGTTCTCGGCCGTCTGTTCCGACAGATGCACATGCAGCGGCGCCCGCCGCTCCTCGGCCCACCCGGCGACGGTCGCCAACTGGTCGGCCGGTACGGCCCGTACGGAGTGAATCGCCGCCCCGATCCGCGCGTGGTCCCGCTCCTTGAGAACTGCACAGCGTTCGGCCCAGGCCTCCGCGCTGCCGTCGGAGAAGCGCAGCTGGTGGGGGTTCGGGGCCTCGCCACGGTGCTTGTTCACGATGGCGGAGGAGAGATAGCAGGTGTCGAGGAGGGTGATCCGGATGCCGGCCTCGGCGGCGGCCGCGATCAGTGCCTCCCCCATGGCGTTGGGGTCGGCGTAGGGGGTGCCGCCGGGCGCGTGGTGCACGTAGTGGAACTCGCCGACAGCGGTGATGCCGGCCAGGGCCATCTCGGCGTACACCGCGCGCGCCAGGGCGTGGTAGGTGTCCGGGGTCAGGCGGTCGGCGACGGAGTACATCACCTCGCGCCAGGTCCAGAAGGTTCCGGAGCCGACCTGGACGGTGCCGCGCAGCGCACGGTGGAAGGCGTGGCTGTGGGCGTTGGCGAGCCCCGGCAGGGTGAGCCCGCGCAGTACCTCCGCACCGGGCGGCGCCGTGGGCGTCCCGGTGCGGACCGCGCCGATCCGCCCGTCCTCGGCCTCCAGCACGACCCCCGGCTCGACGTGCGTGCCGAGCCAGGCGTGCTCCAACCAGTAGGTCCGCTTGGTCACCTGCAGGCCAGCCCTTCCAGTACGTCGGCGAGCGCGTGCACCCCGGCCACGCAGTCGTCCTCGGCTGCGAACTCGGCCGGGGAGTGCGAGACCCCGGTGGGGTTGCGTACGAACAGCATGGCGGTGGGGATGCTGCCGGAGAGGATTCCCGCGTCGTGTCCGGCCCCGGTTCCGAGCACGGGCACCTTCAGGCCGGTGTCCTTGCCCAGGATGCGGCCGAGTTCGTCGCGCAGGGCGTGATCGAACTCGACGACCGGGGTGAAGGACTCGCGCACGACGTCCAGGTCGATGCCGTGGGCGTCGGCGTACTCGCGTGCGGCCTTCTCGATGCCGCCGACCACGGTGTCCAGAGTCTCCTGGTCGGCGGCGCGGGAGTCGAGCCACCCGCGCACGAGGGAGGGAATCGCGTTCACGCCGTTGGGCTCCACCGCGATCTTCCCGAACGTGGCGACGGCACCGGCGAGCGCGGCCTCCCGGCGGGCGGCGAGCACGGTCTCGGCATAGGACAGCATCGGGTCGCGCCGGTCGACCAGCCGGGTGGTGCCGGCGTGGTTGGCCTCGCCCCGGAAGTCGAACCGCCAGCGGCCGTGCGGCCAGATGGCACTGGCGATGCCCACCCGGTCGCCGGACAGGTCCAGCGCCCGTCCCTGCTCGACGTGCAGTTCGACGAAGGCGCCGATCCGGGCCAGCCGCTCGGGGTCGGCCCCGATGCCCTCGGGGTCGTGTCCGGCGGCCTCCATGGCCTGCGGGAGGCTGACCCCGTCCCCGTCGGTGAGCCGGTGGGCCTGCTCGACGCTCAGCTGCCCGGCGGTCAGCCGGGACCCGACACAGGCGAGCCCGAACCGGGCCCCTTCCTCGTCGCCGAAGTTGACGATGGCGAGGGGTTTGGTGAACCGCGCGCTCCTGCTCCGCAGCTCGTCCAGGGCGGCGAAGGAGGACACGACCCCGAGCGGCCCGTCGAAGGCCCCGCCGTCCGGCACGGAGTCGAGGTGCGACCCGGTGACCACCGCGTCTCCGGCCGCCGGGTCCCCGAGCCAGGCCCACTGGTTCCCGTTCCGGTCGACCTCGTACGCCAGCCCACGCCCCTCGGCCTGCTGCCTGAACCAGGCCCGGCAGTCGGCGTCGGCGCCGGTCCAGGCGTAACGGCGGTAGCCGCGGGACTCGGCGTGCCGCCCGATGGGGAGCAGCTCGCGCCACATCTCGTGGAAGGAACGCGAGCCGAGCTGAGAGTGGGGGAGGGTGGGCACGGCCGAACCCGTGGACGGCGACGAGGCCTCAGCCCCCACCGAGGAGGTGCCGTGCCCGACCTGTTCCTGCGTCACGCGCCGTCACCCTCGCGCATCGGCACTCGCACCCCGCGCTCGGCCGCGACCGACTCCGCGATGTCGTACCCGGCGTCGACATGCCGGATGACACCCATACCGGGGTCGTTGGTGAGAACGCGCCGGATCTTCTCGCCACCCAGCTTCGTACCGTCGGCCACGGTGACCTGACCGGCGTGGATGGAGCGGCCCATCCCCACACCGCCACCGTGGTGGATGGACACCCACGACGCACCGGAGGCCACGTTGACCATGGCGTTCAGCAGCGGCCAGTCGGCGATCGCGTCGGACCCGTCGAGCATGGCCTCGGTCTCGCGGTACGGCGAGGCCACCGACCCGCAGTCCAGGTGGTCGCGGCCGATCGCCAGCGGTGCCGCCAGCTCACCGGAGGCCACCATGTCGTTGAAGCGCTCGCCGGCCTTGTCGCGCTCGCCGTAGCCGAGCCAGCAGATACGCGCGGGCAGACCCTGGAAGTGGACGCGCTCGCCGGCCATCTTGATCCAGCGGGCCAGGGACTCGTTCTCCGGGAACAGCTCCAGGATCGCCTTGTCGGTCTTGGCGATGTCGGCGGGGTCGCCGGACAGGGCAGCCCAGCGGAACGGGCCCTTGCCCTCGCAGAACAGCGGGCGGATGTAGGCGGGCACGAAGCCGGGGAAGGCGAACGCCCGGTCGTATCCGGCCAGCTGGGCCTCGCCGCGGATGGAGTTGCCGTAGTCGAACACCTCGGCGCCGGCGTCCATGAAGCCGACCATGGCTTCCACATGGCGCGCCATGGACTCCCGCGCACGCGTGGTGAAACCGGCCGGGTCCTTCGCGGCGGCATCGGCCATGTCCTCGAAGGCCACGCCCACCGGCAGATAGGACAGCGGGTCGTGGGCGGAGGTCTGGTCGGTGACGATGTCGATGGGGGCGTTCATCGCGAGCAGCTGCGGGACCAGCTCGGCCGCGTTGCCGAGGACACCGATGGACAGCGGGCGGCGGGCGTCACGCGCCTCGGTGGCCAGCTGCAGCGCGTGGTCGAGCGAGTCGGCCTTCACGTCCAGGTAGCGGTGCTCGATGCGGCGCTCGATGGCGCGCGGGTCGCAGTCGATGCAGATGGCGACACCGTCGTTCATCGTCACCGCGAGCGGCTGGGCGCCGCCCATGCCGCCGAGGCCGGCGGTCAGGGTGATCGTGCCCGCGAGGGTGCCGTTGAACTTCTTCGCGGCGACGGCGGCGAAGGTCTCGTAGGTGCCCTGGAGGATGCCCTGGGTGCCGATGTAGATCCAGGAGCCGGCGGTCATCTGGCCGTACATGGTCAGACCGAGGGCCTCCAGGCGGCGGAACTCCTCCCAGTTGGCCCAGTCGCCGACGAGGTTGGAGTTGGCGATGAGGACGCGCGGGGCCCACTCGTGGGTCTGCATCACGCCGACCGGGCGGCCGGACTGGACCAGCATGGTCTCGTCCTGCTTGAGGGTCCTCAGCGTGCGCACCATGGCGTCGAAGGAGCGCCAGTCACGGGCGGCCTTACCGGTGCCGCCGTAGACGACGAGCTTGTCGGGGTGCTCGGCGACCTCGGGGTCGAGGTTGTTCTGCAGCATGCGCAGGGCGGCTTCCTGCTGCCATCCCAGGGCGCTGAGTTCCGTGCCGCGCGGTGCTCGTACGGGGCGGGGTCCCGACATCGTCTGCCTCCTGCTGTTACTACGTCTATTCACATCCTGAAGGTCTGAATAGAACTAGTCAATACATCGGGGCGCACCCGTCCGCGCGCCGTCGGTGTTTGGCTGGATGTACGCGAGACCGGCACGGGGGAAACGAGGGGAGAGGTTGTGGAGCAGGACATCGAGACGCAGCCCGGCGAGGCGCGGGAGCGCGCCGCCCGGCGGGACGACGCGGTGCGCGCCGCCGTCGAGCAGGGCCTGGTGGGGCCGGACGCCGCCGTGGTGGGGCTGCTGGACGTGACCGGGATCCGGGAGTCGGCGGCGGCCCTGCGGGCGGCGTTCGACGCGGTCCTGCCGCCCGGGACGCCGGTGCTGCACGCCTTCGCGGTGAAGGCGACCCCGCTGGTCCCGGTGCTGCGGCTGCTGCACGAGGCGGGGATCGGCGCGGAGGTGGCCAGCCCGGGGGAGCTGGCGCTGGCCCGCGCGGCCGGGGTGCCGGCCGCGCGGACCGTGCTGGACTCGCCCGCCAAGACCCCGGCGGAGCTGCGCGAGGCGCTGGCGCTGGGCATCGCGGTGAACGCCGACAATCCGCAGGAGCTGGACCGCCTGGACACCCTGGTGCGGTCCGCCCCGACCAGGTCCCCGCTCGGCATCCGGGTGAACCCGCAGATCGGCGGCGGCACGATCGGGGCGACCTCGACGGCGACCGAGACCTCGAAGTTCGGGGTGGCGCTGCGCGACGAGGGGGCGCGCGAGTGGGTCGTACGGGCTTACCTGGACCGGCCGTGGCTGACCCGGCTGCACGCGCACACCGGCTCGCAGGGCATTCCTCTGGCACTGCTGGCGCGGGGCGCGGCGGAGGCGTACGCGCTCGCGGAGGAGATCAACGAGCGGGCCGGGCGGCGGCAGATCGACACGCTCGACATCGGCGGCGGACTGCCGGTGAACTTCGCGGCCGAGGCGACGGCACCGTCGTACGCGGAGTACGCCCGGCTGCTGGCCGGTCAGGTGCCGGGGCTGTTCGACGGGCGGTACGGGCTGGTGACCGAGTTCGGGCGGTCGCTGCTGGCCAAGCACGGCACGGTGGTGGCCCGGGTGGAGTACACCAAGAGCGCGGGCGGGCGGCGGATCGCGGTGACGCACGCGGGCGTACAGGTGGCGACGCGGACCGTCTACGCACCGGGGGCGTGGCCGCTGAGGATCGGCGCGTACGACGCCAAGGGGCGGCCGAAGCCGGGGCCGGACGTGGTGCAGGACGTGGCCGGGCCGGCCTGCTTCTCGGGGGACCTGCTGGCGGAGGGCCGCGCGCTGCCCCTGCTGGAGCAGGGCGACTACGCGGCGGCGCTGGACACGGGCGCGTACTACTTCGCCCACCACTACGCCTACAACTCCCTCGCCCGGCCCGGCATCCACGGTTTCGCACCGGACGGTTCGGGAGGGGTCGCCTTCGCCACCGTGCGGGAGCCGCAGACGGTCGCCGAGGTGGTCGCGGAGTCCGGCGGGGCGCACGCGTCGGCGCTCACCACCCTCTGGGCATCCGGGAGCCGTTGACGCACCTCCGGCACCTTCGAACAAATGGGCCAACCAGCCGGAGACACACGTCAGTTGACCCACTCTAGTACGCCGCATGCATGTTCCACTGGAAAATGCCAAAGGCTCCTCCTTTCGCGCGCACGGTGCGTAGTGTCTCTGTCACTCAGCCGGAGGCCCAGGCGGGAGGGGAACCCACGGTGCCCGGAATCGACGAGTGCCTGCTGGAAGCGATGCGGTTACCCGGTGCGCGGGGAGCGGCACTGGTGGACTGGACGAGCGGACTGGCGCTCGGCACGGTCGGGGAGGCGCCCGGCGGCGATCACGAGACGACCGCCGCGGAGGCCGCCGAACTGGCCCGGATGGCCGCCGAGCACGGAGCCTTCGCGGCCCACGGGGACGGACACCCGCCGGTCGAGGACGTGATCGTCAGCAACCACGACAGCTATCACCTGCTGCGGTTCGTGGACACGTCCTTCGACAGCAGCGTCTTCCTGCACCTGTGGCTCGGCCGCGAGGAGGGCAATCTCGCGCTGGCCCGCATCCGGCTCGGCGAGATGGCGGCCAGGCTGGTGCTGGGATGACCGTGGTGCAGACACCCCCGCCGCCGCTGCCCGTGCGGGACAGGTCGGCCACCCGTGCGCTGTCGCCGATGCTGACCCGGCTCGCCGAGGAGCGGGCCACCGGCGTCCTGGTGCGCGAGCACGGCACCCTGTACCTCGCCGAGGGCCGGGTCGTGCACGCGGAGAGCCCGCTCGCCCCCGGTCTCGACGTGCTCCTCACGGCCCACGGCACCCTCGCGGCCGCCGCCTGGCAGCGGGCCGCCGCCCAGGCCGCCGGCTCGCTGCAGGCGGCCGAACTCCTCCTGGAGGCCGGGCTGTTACCGGCCGGCGCGCTGGAGCTGTGCCATCTGGACGCGTTGTACGACGCCGGGTACTTCACGCTGGCCCCGAGCAGCACCCCGGGACGCTTCCGCTACGACAACGCGCCCCGCATCGGCCCGCTGCCCTCGGTCCCGGTCGTCGCCCTGGAACGCGAGACGCTGCGCCGCCGCCTGATGCTGCACCGGCTGTGGCCGGACCCGGCCGCCGACAGTGCCCCGCTGATCCGCGCGGACCCGGTCGCCCGTCCGGCCGCCACCGCGCCCGTCACCCCCAGGCAGCGGGCGGTCCTGGACCGTGTGGACGGCGTCCGCACGGCCACCGCGATCGCCCGGAACCTGGGCCGGCAGGCCTTCCACACGCTGGTCGACGTACGCCGGCTCGCGGCGGCCGGCCAGGTCGCCCCCCTGGCACCCGTCGTCACGGAACCCGCCCTGCCGCCCCCACCCCCACCCCCGGTCACCGACCCCGACATCGCGCTGCTGAAGAGGCTCAGGGATGCGCTGGAGGCGCTTTGAACGGCACCGCCCCGCCGAGAGGAGAGAGCTGATGGTGTCCGAGGAGGACCTCCAGGCCGTCCTGGACGAGCTGCACCGGCTGCGCACCAGGGTGCCGCAGCTCACCGGTGCCCTGGCGGCAGGCGTCGACGGACTCGTCGTCGCCCACGACACTCCCGGAGTCGACCCGGAGGGCCTGTCCGCGCTCACCGCCGCCGCGCTCGGCGTCGCCGTGCGGATCACCGACGCAACCGGCAACGGCGGCTTCCGGGAACTGCTGGTGCGCGGCGAGCGCGGCTACATCGCCGGCTACGCGGCCGGCCGCACCGCCGTCCTGACCCTGCTCGCCGAGGGCCGGGTCAACGTGGGCCGGCTGCACCTGGAGGGCCGCCGGGCCGGCGCCCGCATCGGGGAGCTGCTGGACGCCGCCGAGGCCGCCGCACAGGAGGCCCGGCGGCCCGTGCGGCCCCTGGGCGCCGTCAGCGCCGCACCCCCGGCCCGTACCCGCACGGCCCGCACACCCCGCACGCCCCCTGTCACGAGTGCCGATACGCACACCCCGACCGACCGCTGAGACAACCCGACCGTTCCGAAAGGACCACCATGGCCAACACCGAGACCGCGCTGAAGGAAGCCCTCACCTCCATCGAGGGCGCCACCGGCGTCGCGCTCGTCGACTACACCAGCGGAATGGCGCTGGGCACGATGGGCGGCAACAAGACCTTCGACCTGAACGTGGCCGCGGCGGGCAACACCGACGTGATCCGCGCCAAGATGCGCACCATGGAGATGCTGGGCCTCAAGGGCGAGATCGAGGACATCCTGATCACGCTGACGGACCAGTACCACCTGATCCGCCTGCTCAGGAGCCGCGGCGGCAACGGCCTGTTCCTCTACCTGGTCCTCGACTCCTCCCGGGCCAACCTGGCGATGGCCCGGCACCAGCTGAAGAGGATCGAGGCAGAGCTGGAGGTCTAGTCAGACCAGGGCCGCGGTGCGGCGGCGGGTCCCGCCCGGGGCCGCGTCGCCGGCCGCGATGCCCGTACCGCGCAGGCCCTTCACGGCCTTGCCCGCCGGGCCTCCGCCGCGCCGGTCGAGCCAGTCGACACGGACCCACAACAGCGTCTCCCCGTCCCGCTCCCACCGCCCGATCCAGGCGGCCTTGAGCCGCAGCCCGGTGCCGAGCCCGGCCAGCAGCATGCCGCCGGCCGCGGGTACGGCGAAGGCGGAGCCGAGCGCGGCGGCACAGGCCAGCAGCAGCCACCAGCGGTGCCCCCGGCGCCAGTTGCGCACGGTCACCGCACGGTCCTGCAGCACGTCGTACTTGCCCGCGCGAGCCGCACCGCGGGCGAGGGCGCCGTACCGCCGGCGTCGTACGAGCGCCATGAGGGCCGCGCCCACGAGGAACAGCGCGGCCCCCGCGAGCACCCCGATCCGGCGCCCGGTCACCCCCTGCGGCAGCGCACCGATCCCGGCGGCGAACACCCCGGACCACCACAGCGGTGCGGCTCCCGCCCGTACGACCACGGCCACCCGGGCCAGACCCTGTCCTCCGCGCGCCACGTCAGCCTCCCGTGTCACGTGTCCGCGAACAAAACCTCGTGGCGAACCTAGCGGCAGAACGTGAGACGAATCTGAGAGCACACGCGGAAGGCGGCCGGTCACTCCACGAACAGACCCCGGGCCGCCGCCTTCGCGTCGAACTCCTCCAGCCGGGCCTGCGCCTCGGGCAGGTCGTCGCAGACCGCCTCCAGCAGCACCCGCCCGAGCAGCATCGGCGCGCACGCGGTGTCGAAGGCGAGCCCGGTGCCGACGGCGGCGGGCAGCAGCAGATCGGAGTGCTTGGCGACCGGCGCGAACGCGGAGTCGGCGACCGTGACGGTCGTCAGGCCCACGTCCTTGGCGTAGGCGAGGGTGTCGACGACCTCGCGGGGATGCCGGGGCAGCGCGAAGCACAGCAGCGCGGAGGCGCCCGCGCGGACGGCCGCGTCGATCCGGTCCTGGATCATCGTGCCGCCCTCGTTGAGCAACCGGACGTCCGGGTGCACCTTGGCGGCGAAGTAGGCGAAGCCGTACGCCTGGGAGGCGGCGGCGCGCAGGCCGAGGACCGGCAGCGGACGGGAGGCGGCCAGGATCCGGCCGGCCTTCTGCACCGGGCGGGGGTCGGCGAGCAGCTCGGCGAGGTGCCTCAGGTTCTCGATCTCGGCCTCGACGGCCTGCTGGTACTCGTTGAAGGCGCCCGCCTCGGCGGCCGGTTCGGCGGGGACGACCTCGCGCAGGTGCTTGCGCAGCGCCGGATAGCCGTCGAAGCCGAGCGCGACGGCGAACCGGGTCACCGAGGGCTGGCTGACCCCCGCCAGTTCGGCCAGCTCCACGCTGGACAGGAAGGGCACGTCGGCGGCCCGCCGCACCATGCTGTGCGCGATCCGGCGCTGGGTCGGCGTGAGCCGGTGCCCTTCGAAAAGCGCCTGCAGGCGGTTCGCGGGGCTGTCGGCCACACCACCCGAGGCCACACCACCGGGGGTGACAGCACCCGAGGTCACACCGGCACTCCTGTCCACGCTCATGACGCGCTCCCCCTCCAGAGGTCCGTGAACCGGTCGAGCGGTGCGCGGACGGCGGTGACGAGTCGGCAGCCGCCGACCAGACGATACGCAAGCGGCATCAAGCCCACACTCCCCTCACCCGGACATCCGATCCTGCCCTATGACCACCGGAACCTATTCAGTCACCAAGAACTCTGCATGACTCTATACAGCCAGGCAAGGGCCGGCGGCCCGGTGCGAAGAGGGGGGTTGTCCCCCGTGCGGGTGGAGTGATCGCTCCGTACGCTCGGGCCCATGAGCACACTGGACTCGCCGGACGCGAGCCTGAAGAAGGACGCGGAGCTGCGGAAGGAACTCGACGCCACCGTGCGGGCCCGCGCGGACCTGGGCGCCGACTACGACTCCGCGCTGGCCGACTCCTTCCTGGAGAAGGTCGAGCAGCGGATCGACGACGCGGTGGACCGCCGGGTGCGGCGGCACCTGGCCGAACAGCGGATGGAGACCGCGCGCGGCGCGCGGCGCCCGAAGGACGCCGACACCTGGCCGGAACGCTTCGGGTTCGCCATCGTCTCGCTGGTCCTGGCCATCCCGCTGACCGCCATCGGCGGTGGCATCGCGGGGACGGCCGGGACGCTGGTCACCTGGCTCGGCATCGTCGGCGTCAACGTCGCCCAGGCGGTGCGCACCAACCCGGAGCTGCTCACCGGGCGGCGCCGCACGTCGTCCGAGGACTGACCGTCCTCACGCCTGCCGGGTCGGCAGCACCATGATCTGGCGGAGGTTGACGTGCCGGGGCCGGCTGGTGGCGTAGGCGACGACGTCCGCGACCTCCGCCGCGGAGAGGGCGCCGATCGCCTCCAGCATGCCGTCCAGCTGCCCGGACAGCTCCGCGCTGTCGACATGGTCCTTCAGCTCGGTCTCCGTCAGCCCCGGCTCGATGTTCGTCACCCGCACGTCCTGCGGCCCGAACTCGGTGCGCAGGGACTGCGAGAGATGGGTGACGGCGGCCTTCGTGGCGCCGTACACGGCGTAGTGGGGGAAGGGGATGTGGGCGCCGATGGAGGAGACGTTGACGAGGTCCGCGGTGCGGCCCTCGGCGGCGGTGCCCACCAGGTCGGCGGTGAAGGCGCGGATGATCCGCAGTACGCCGGCGACGTTGGTGTCGAGCATCCGCTGCCACTCGTCGAGCCGGCCCTCGCCGACCGGGTTCGGCAGCATGACACCGGCGTTGTTGACGACGAGGTCGACGGGGCCGAACGTCTCGTGGACCAGGTCCCGGGCGGTGGTCACCGAGGTGTCGTCGGTGACGTCGGCGACCACGGCGAGCGCCTCGCCGCCCTCGGCCCGGATCTTCTCGACCACGCCGTCCAGCCGGTCCGCGCGCCGGGCGAGCAGCGCCACCCGGGCGCCCGCGGCGGCCAGTTGCCGGGCGACGGCCTCGCCGATGCCGCTGGCGGCTCCGGTGACGACGGCGGTGCGGCCGGACAGGTTCTCGTACGACATGGGTGTACCCCCTGGATGGTTCGCGCCGGGGCGGCTCCCCGGCGGCCGGCACCAGCCTCACCGCATCCGGCGGCCGTACCCAGGGATGCGGTTTTCCTGGGTCTGCCAGTACCAGGCCGGCGTCCGGCCGCTCCCCTACGATCGGGGGCATGGACGGGGACTGGCCGGTAGGGGAAGTCGGCGACTTCCTGCGCTCGCGACGTGCACGCATCCAGCCCGAGGAGGTGGGGCTGCCCGGCCATGGGCGGCGCCGCGTACCGGGCCTGCGCCGCGAGGAGGTGGCCCAGCTCGCGGGGGTGAGCGTCGACTACTACGTCCGTCTGGAGCAGGGCCGGGGGACGAGCGTCAGCGACGCCGTGCTGGACGCGATCGCCCGGGTGCTGCGGCTGGACGAGACCGAGCAGACGTATCTGCGGGCGGTGGCGCGTCCTGGCCGGCAGCGCCCGGGGCGGCGGCGGCCCGAGACGCGCCGGGTACGCCCCGGTGTGCAGATCCTGCTCGACACCATGGAGCGCAGCGCGGCGTTCGTGCTGGGCCCCCGCATGGACGTACTCGCGTGGAACGCCCTCGGCGACGCGGTGAACGGCTTCAGCCGCCTGGCACCGGCCGAGCGGAGCATGCCCCGGCAGGTCTTCCTGGATCCGGCCGGCCGGGACCACTACCCCGAGTGGCACGCGGTCGCCGCGCAGACGGTGGCCCATCTGCGCGTGAACGCGGGCCGGTACGCCGACGACCCCGAGCTGTGCGCGCTGGTCGGCGAACTCTCCCTGAAGAGCGAGGACTTCCGCCGGCTGTGGGCGGACCACGAGGTCAGGGAGTGCGCGTACGGCGTGAAGAAGATACGGCACCCGGTGGCGGGCCTGCTGACCCTGCCGTACGAGACCCTGACGATCCCGGCGTCCCCGGACCAGACCATCGTGGTGTACACGCCGGAAGCGGGATCGGAGACGGCGGAGCGCCTTGCGCTGCTGGGGAGTTGGGAATCCAGCAGCACGCGCTGAGCCCTGTGGGAAGCGGGTGCGCGGGGACCGCCGCACCCCCGTTGCCGGGGGGCGGGACGACGGCGGTCCCCGCGAGGGACGCGGGCCGGGTCAGGACCGGGCTTGCGCGTCCGTGGCGTCCATGGAGGTCCGGGAGCCGCTCCGGAGGTCCTTGGCGCCGTTCGGCGCCGGCCGGGGAGGGGAGCCGCTCCCTCCCTGCCGACAGGCACCAATGTGCCGGACGCGTGTTAAGCGGGTGCTGCGCGCACATGACACGCTCGTACCACTTCCGCGAACCCCGGTCCCCCCCGAGGTCGGCTACTTGTTGCCGCCCTTGGCCAGGAAGGCCAGCAGGTCCTGCCGGCTGACCACGCCGGTCGGCTTGCCCTCGACCAGGACGATCGCCGCGTCGGCCGAGCCGAGCACGGACATCAGGTCGCCGACCGGCTCGCCGGAGCCGACCTGGGGCAGCGGGGCGGACATGTGCTTCTCCAGCGGGTCGTCGAGGGAGGCGCGCTTGCTGAAGAGCGCATCCAGCAACTCCCGCTCCACGACCGACCCGACGACCTCGGCGGCCATCACGTCCGGGTGACCGGCGCCCGGCTTGACGACCGGCATCTGCGAGACGCCGTACTCGCGCAGCACCTCGATGGCCTGGCCGACGGTCTCCTCGGGGTGCATGTGCACGAGCGAGGGGATGGTGCCGCCCGCCTTGTCGCTCAGGACGTCGGCGACACGGGCGCTCGGGCCCTCGTCCTCCAGGAAGCCGTAGTCGGCCATCCACTCGTCGTTGAAGATCTTCGAAAGGTACCCGCGGCCGCTGTCCGGCAGCAGTACGACCACGACGTCGTCCGGGCCGAGGCGCTCGGCGACCCGCAGCGCGGCGACGACGGCCATGCCGCAGGAGCCGCCGACGAGCAGGCCCTCTTCCTTGGCCAGGCGGCGGGTCATCTGGAAGGCGTCCTTGTCGGACACGGCGACGATCTCGTCGGCGACGGTGCGGTCGTAGGCGCTCGGCCAGAAGTCCTCACCGACACCCTCGATCAGGTACGGCCGCCCGGAGCCGCCGGAGTACACCGAGCCCTCGGGGTCGGCGCCGATGACCTGGACCTTGCCGTCGCTGGCGTCCTTCAGATAGCGGCCGGTACCGGAGATGGTCCCTCCCGTGCCCACGCCCGCCACGAAGTGGGTGATCCTGCCCTCGGTCTGCTCCCACAGCTCGGGACCGGTCGAGTGGTAGTGCGACAGCGGGTTGTTGGGGTTGGAGTACTGGTCGGGCTTCCAGGCGCCCGGGGTCTCCCGGACGAGCCGGTCGGAGACGTTGTAATAGGAGTCCGGGTGCTCGGGCGCCACGGCGGTCGGGCAGACGACCACTTCGGCGCCGTACGCGCGCAGCACGTTGATCTTGTCGGTGGAGACCTTGTCAGGGCAGACGAAGATGCACTTGTAGCCCTTCTGCTGGGCGACGATCGCCAGTCCCACACCGGTGTTGCCACTGGTCGGCTCGACGATCGTGCCGCCGGGCTTGAGCTCCCCGCTCTCCTCGGCGGCCTCGATCATGCGCAGGGCGATGCGGTCCTTCACGGAGCCGCCCGGGTTGAAGTACTCCACCTTGGCCAGGACGGTGGCCTGGATGCCCTTGGTCACGTTGTTGAGCCGCACCAGCGGGGTGTTGCCGACGAGGCTGATCATCGAGTCGTGGAATTGCACCGTTGTCTCCGGTCGCTGCAAAAGATGGTGTTCGTAGTGGTGTCGCCAGCCTAAGGCCACGGGTGTGGCCGTGGCGGTCGTTCACTCCCCGTTGAGATTGGCACACGGCCTGTACGGGGCAAGGAGTGGATGTACGGCTATGAGGAGGTGGCGGCGACGCATGACGAGCATGTCGAGGGCGAGGGTGGCCCGCCGCATCGCGGCCGGAGCGGCGTACGGCGGAGGCGGGGTCGGGCTGATCGGTGCGGCCGCCGTCGGTCTGCTGCTGGCGGAGGTCCATCTGGCGCGGCGCCATGTGGGCAACGGCAGCGGCGGCCGCGTCCCGGTGGCCGACGGCGTCTACGGCCACGCGTACGACGTCCCGGGGGAACCGCCCCTGCGCCTGACCATGCTCGGCGACTCCACGGCGGCCGGGCAGGGCGTGCACCGGTCGGGCCAGACGCCGGGCGCGCTGCTGGCCTCGGGCCTCGCTGCGGTCGCGGAACGCCCGGTGGAACTCCGTACCGTGGCCCTGCCGGGCGCCCAGTCCGACGACCTGGACCGCCAGGTCGCTTCGGTGCTGTCGGGGGCGGCGCCCGTTCCCGACATCTGCGTGATCATGATCGGTGCGAACGACGTGACGCACCGGATGCCGCCGACCCGTTCGGTACGGCACCTGTCGGCGGCGGTACGACGGCTGCGCACGGCCGGTGCGGAGGTGGTGGTCGGCACGTGTCCCGACCTCGGCACCATCGAGCCGGTGCAGCAGCCGCTGCGCTGGCTGGCGCGGCGGGCCTCCCGGCAGCTGGCGGCGGCGCAGACGATCGGGGTGGTGGAGCAGGGGGGCCGGACCGTGTCCCTGGGCGATCTGCTCGGCCCCGAGTTCGAGGCGAATCCGCGGGAGCTGTTCGGCCCGGACAACTACCACCCCTCGGCCGAGGGGTACGCGACCGCCGCCATGGCCGTCCTGCCCACGGTGTGTGCGGCGCTGGGTCTGTGGCCGGCGGAGGAGGAACGGCCGGACGTGTCGCGGCGGGAGGGCTTCCTGCCGGTCGCTCGCGCGGCGGCGGAGGCGGCGTCGGAGGCGGGCACGGAGGTCACCGCGGCGATGCCCACGGGGCCGCGGGGGCCGTGGGCGCTGCTCAAGCGGAGGCGGCGGCGCCGGGTACCGGAGGCCGAGCCGGCACGCCCGTCGGTGTGACCCGCCCGGGCGGGGGCACCCCGAACCAAGCAAGCGCTTAGTAAATTGCGGTCAGTGTCACACCGCGACACCGGTGACCTGGGCCATACGGAGCGGTAACTTCCCAACCGGCCCTGCCCAATCCCGTTCACATGGAGCCCGTGATGCCCGAAGCCGTCATCGTCTCGACCGCCCGCTCCCCCATCGGCCGCGCAGGCAAGGGCTCCCTGAAGGACCTGCGCCCCGACGACCTGACCGCCACGATCATCCAGGCCGCGCTCGCCAAGATCCCCGAGCTGGACCCCAGGGACATCGACGACCTGATGCTCGGCTGCGGCCTGCCCGGCGGCGAGCAGGGCCACAACCTCGGCCGGATCGTCGCCGTACAGATGGGCATGGACCACCTGCCGGGCTGCACGATCACCCGCTACTGCTCCTCTTCCCTGCAGACCTCGCGCATGGCCCTGCACGCCATCAAGGCCGGCGAGGGCGACGTCTTCATCTCGGCCGGTGTCGAGACGGTCTCCCGCTACGTCAACGGCAGCTCCGACATGCCGGGCACCTACAACCCGCTGTTCGCCGAGGCGCAGGCCCGCACCGAGGCCGTCGCCCAGCAGGAGGGCACGACCTGGCACGACCCGCGCGAGGACGGCCTGCTGCCCGACCCGTACATCGCGATGGGCCAGACCGCCGAGAACCTGGCCCGCGCCAAGGGCATCACCCGCCAGGAGATGGACGAGTTCGGCGTCCGCTCGCAGAACCTCGCCGAGCAGGCCATCAAGAACGGCTTCTGGGAGCGCGAGATCACCCCGGTCACGCTTCCCGACGGCACGGTCGTCAGCAAGGACGACGGCCCCCGCCCCGGCGTCACCCTGGAGGGCGTCGCCGGTCTGAAGCCGGTCTTCCGCCCGGACGGACTCGTCACCGCCGGCAACTGCTGCCCGCTCAACGACGGTGCCGCGGCCGTCGTCATCATGTCCGACACCAAGGCCCGCGAGCTGGGCCTGACCCCGCTGGCCCGGATCGTGTCCACCGGTGTCTCCGGCCTCTCCCCCGAGATCATGGGCCTCGGCCCGGTCGAGGCGAGCAAGCAGGCGCTGCAGCGCGCCGGCCTGACCATCGGCGACATCGACCTGGTCGAGATCAACGAGGCCTTCGCCGCCCAGGTGATCCCCTCCTACCAGGAGCTCGGCATCGACATCGACCGGCTGAACGTCAACGGCGGCGCCATCGCCGTCGGCCACCCCTTCGGCATGACCGGCGCCCGGATCACCGGCACGCTCATCAACTCCCTGCAGTGGCACGACAAGCAGTTCGGCCTGGAGACGATGTGCGTCGGCGGCGGCCAGGGCATGGCGATGGTCATCGAGCGGCTCAGCTGACGCACCGTCCGTAGCGGAGCGGGCACAACACGTCAGGAACCGGCCCGGAACCGAGGAAACTCCAAGGTTCTGGGCCTTTCCGTGATCCAATCTCGCCCAGGATGTGACCTATCTCGCTCGCCGGACACATCGGTGCAGGTCAGCGCAGGTCAGCATGGCGGGCGGCTCGGGCGCGAACCCAAAGTCCTGTCCGTTTCGTGACGTTACGCACTGACAGCTGGATAGTCCGCCCTTCAAGCTGATGTAGGAAGTCGGGGGTCGACTTTGAACCGGGAGTATGTCAGTGAGCGCCATGCCGATCGCCCTGCTGCTCATCACGGCCGCCACCGGCGCCGTGGGCGTCGCCGTCCTGCGCACCGTTCTGAAGCTGCGCCGCCAGCTCGGGGAGCTGCAGGCCCAGCTCGCGGAGAACCAGTCAGCCGCCATGCGTGCGCTGCTGCCGCACGCCCGCAGCGGCTCGGACGCCGACCAGATACGCGCCGCCGTGGCCGAGGCGCTCGCCGAGGAGCGGGAGCGGGAGCTGGCCGAGGCGCGCGCCTTCTGGGCCGCCCAGGAGGCCCGTGACGCCTCCGACACCCCGACTCTGCTCGGCCTGCCCGACGCCGACCTGTTCCTGCCCCGGCAGACCGACTTCATGGGCCTGGAGCCGGTGTCCGAGCCGACCGCCGAGACCGACGAGTTCGCCGGGGAGTCCCCGGAGCTGGCCGCGGCCCGCCGCCGCCACCCCTCGCACCCCGACTTCGTCCCGGTGCAGTCGCCGGCGGTGAACGACCACGAGCGCACGGCGACCACGCTGGAACAGCTGTCCGCGGACCGCGTCGAACTCTCCGACGTCCGCCCGGGCCCGCTCGGCACCCTCGACGTCTACGTCTTCGCCGACGGCACCACCCTGTGCCTGACTCCGGGCCACCGCGACACCGCCGAGCGCCTGGCGGCAGCCGTGGACGCGGGCGAGGCCCCGTATCTGCTGGGCGGCTCGGGCATCTCCGGCGCCTACACCCTCACCTTCGCCTGCGGCGAGGACATGGTCTACATCCTGGCGGACAGGGTCATCGCCTCGCTGTGAGGCACCGGCGAGCCCCAGCGCCCCCCAAGGGGCGCGGGGAACGGCGCGAGCAGCCACGAACGGCCGGCACCCGCCAACGCGCCTCAGACCCCCGCCCTCTCCCGCGCCTCCTCGACCAGCCTCACCGCTTCGGTGACTTCGGCCTCGCTCTCCAGCACGGTCGCCAAGTCGTGCGCGGCAACCAGAAGCTGGTCGGCCGCCGCGAACATCCCCGCATCCGGCATGTCCCGAGGCTCGCCGTCGGGCTCTTCCAGCAACTGAGCCCGCCGGGAAAGCTCCCGGGCCACGGCCAGGGCCTCAGCGGCAGCGCCCCGCTGCAGCCGGCTCTGCGGAGCAGCCCGCAACCGGTCGGCGAAGTGATCCACTGCTTGGGTCAAGGGCGTCGTATCAACCACGCGCCGAGCGTAACGTGCCGCACTGTTGCCAATACGCGAACGCTCAGGCACGGTGACGTGAAGGACCGGCTTACATCCCCTTTGCGTTCGGAGGCGCCGATGTCCCAGCTCTTCTCGGAGGAGACCCACCGCAACCTGCTCGCCCGCATCCCCCACTGCACCGGTCGTGAAGTCTCCGACTGGCTGCGCACCGTTGAAGAAGGCCCCGCCCTGTTCCGCTTCGAGGAGAAGGTCAGCTGGCTCCGGCACGAGTACGACCTCGCGTACGGCCACGCGAAGGCGATCGTCCACGAGTACGACCTGAGGAGGGCAGCGCGCAAGCTGCTCTAGACGGGAAAGGGCCCCGGAGCGGAACTCCGGGGCCCTTCTCATGACCGGCGCGGACGCTAGTCGTTGTTGGTGAAGATCGCCACCAGACGCAGCATCTCCAGGTAGATCCACACCAGATGCACGGTGAGACCGAACGCGGCGAGCCAGGACTCGTTGCGCGGGGCGCCGTACGCGATGCCGTCCTCGATCTGCTTGAAGTCGAGGGTCAGGAAGAACGCGCCGAGCAGGATCGCGAAGATGCCGACGAGCGCGCCCAGCGGGCCGAAGCTGCGCAGCCCGCCGTCCGCGGCGACACCGGTGACGACCAGGAGCAGATTGACCGCCATGACCACCAGGAAGGCCAGGGCGATGGCGATGCCGACGCGGGCGTAGCGGGCGGTGACGCGGATCCAGCCGGCCTTGTAGACCAGCAGGGTCGCGCCCGCGACCGCCATGGTGCCGAGCACCGCCTGGAAAGGTGCGCCCTGCCAGCGGCTGTTGTAGATCTCGCTGACGACCCCGAGGAAGATGCCCTCGAAGGCGGCGTACCCGAGGATCAGCGCGGGCGACGGGGTGCGCTTGAAGCTCTGGACCAACGCCAGGACCATCGCGACCAGCCCGGAGCCGAAGGCAAGGCCGAAGCCGGTCGCCGTGACCGGCAGCAGCGTCCAGGCGAGGACGGCGCCGACGGCGACGGTGCCGAGCGTGATGGCCGAGCGGACGACGACGTCGTCCATCGTCATCCGGCCGGTGCTGACGGGGGCCTGGGGCGGTGCGCCGTACTGGACGCCCTGCTGGGCGTACGGGTTCTGGGCGTAGGGGTTCTGCGCGTACGGGTTGCCCTGTGCGTACCCGGCCTGCGGTGCGGTGTTGAAGCCGGCGTAGCCGTTGTCGCGGCTGAACCCCCGTCGCGAGAAGACCGGGTTACTGCTCCTCATTTCACTCCTCCACGGCTGCCGTGCGCAGCCTTGGCTCAAGAGTAATGGATTGGCAAAGGACCGACCATGATACTTGAGGAGGATCTTTCCCCTGCCGTGCTGCGCAACACGCTACGTCGGCCGGTGATTCCCGGCCATGGCTGATCGCATTCCCTGACGAACCTGCGACCTAACCGATGCGGACCGGGGAACCGGTCTCCTTCTCGTGGGCGAGCGCGCCACACCGGTGGGAGCCGTGCGCTGAACCCCTGTCGCAGGGGCGCGGGTGGTGCCCGGAGCCGGACTTGAACCGGCACGCCCGCGAAGGGGCAGCGAGGTTTAAGCTCGCCGTGTCTGCATTCCACCATCCGGGCAGGCCATTGGGCTCCGCTTCGAGGTCCGAGCCTATCGGGACGCATCCCCCGAACAGCGGACGGGCGGACCGATGTTGTCTTATTTTATTGACGTCTGAGGGTGCATCAGCCCGCGGAACGGGCCATCCGCACTTGCCAACAGCGTGCCGTGACGGGGGTACGGCCGTACGTGGAATGACGGAATTTCACCGTCCTAACGAGGGTGTTCCACCCGTTCTCGACATCGTTCGACACCGGTTCGACACCGGTTCGGCCGCGCACGTTGTCAGGGCCGGTGCTCAGGGCCGGTGCTCAGGGTCGGTTCTCAGGGTCGGCCGTCCTCCCCAGGTATGACACGGCGCCCGCCCGTCCGACCCGAGTCGCCCTCCGGAACCGGAACAGCGGCTGACTCCACGCGCCCCTGGCACCGAGACGATGGAGCGGTCCCCCATGGAACACACGTCGTCCCGACAGGAGCACCGTCCCGTGACCACCACACCCACCGCCGGCCGGACCACCGCCGTGGCCGCACGCGCCACGGAGCTGTCGAAGATCTACGGGCAGGGTGAGACCCGGGTGGTCGCCCTGGACCGGGTCTCCGTCGACTTCCGGCAGGCCGAGTTCACCGCGATCATGGGCCCGTCCGGCTCGGGCAAGTCCACCCTGATGCACTGCGTGGCCGGCCTCGACACCTTCTCCTCCGGTTCCGTGCGCATCGGCGACACGGAGCTGGGCTCCCTGAAGGACAAGCAGCTCACCAGGCTCCGCCGGGACAAGATCGGCTTCATCTTCCAGGCGTTCAACCTGCTGCCGACGCTGACCGCCCTGGAGAACATCACCCTGCCGATGGACATCGCGGGCCGGAAGGCCGACAAGGCGTGGCTCGACCAGGTCATCCAGATGGTCGGCCTGTCCGGGCGGCTCAGCCACCGGCCCTCGCAGCTCTCCGGCGGTCAGCAGCAGCGCGTGGCCGTCGCCCGTGCCCTCGCCTCCAAGCCCGACATCATCTTCGGTGACGAGCCGACCGGAAACCTCGACTCGCGCTCCGGCGCCGAGGTGCTCGGCTTCCTGCGCAACTCCGTGCGCGAACTGGGCCAGACCGTCGTCATGGTGACCCACGACCCGGTCGCCGCCGCCTACGCCGACCGTGTGGTCTTCCTCGCCGACGGCCGGATCGTCGACGAGATCCACGGCCCCACGGCCGACTCCGTCCTCGACCTCATGAAGCAGTTCGACGCGAAGGGCCGTACCAGCTGATGTTCCGCACCGCCCTGCGCAACGTGCTCGCGCACAAGGCCCGGCTGCTGATGACCGTGCTCGCCGTCATGCTCGGCGTGGCCTTCGTCTCCGGGACGCTCGTCTTCACCAACACCATCTCCGACGCCTACCAGAAGAGCTCCGCCAAGGGCTTCGACCAGGTCGACGTCGCCGTACGGCCGAAGTTCCAGGACTCCACGGGCGACAAGGTCGGCCGGACGGCCGAGCTGACCCGGGCCATGCTGGACAAGGCCGGCAAGGTCCGGGGCGCGGCCTCCGCGACCGGTGTCGTCAGCGGCTTCACCGCCGTCGCCGACCAGGACGGAAAGCTGGCCGGCGGCGACTGGCAGTCGGCCGGCGGCAACTACTGGGGCACCAAGGACGCCCGTTACCCGCTGGTCGGCGGCCACGCTCCGCACGGCAGGGGCGAGGTGCTGCTCGACTCCAGGACCGCGAAGCGCGCCGGCTACCAGGTCGGCGACACCGTGCGCCTGTCGGTGAACGGCCCGGTCCTCACCCCGACCCTCGCCGGCATCTTCACCACCGACGACGGCAACGTGTCCGCCGGCGGCAGCCTCGCCCTGTTCGACACGCCGACGGCGCAGAAGCTCTTCGGCAAGAAGGGCACGTACGACGAGATCGACGTCAAGGCCGCGTCCGGCACCAGCCAGTCCGCGCTGAAGGCCGAACTGGACAAGGCCCTGCCGTCACACCTGGTGGAGACCACCACCGGCAAGCAGCTCGCCGACGACCAGGCGAAGATGATCTCCGACCAGATGAGCAGCCTGAAGCAGAGCCTGCTGGTGTTCGCCGGCATCGCGCTGTTCGTCGGCACGTTCATCATCGCCAACACCTTCACCATGCTGGTCGCCCAGCGCACCCGGGAACTGGCCCTGCTGCGCGCGGTCGGTGCCTCCCGCCGCCAGGTGACCCGCTCGGTGCTCGTCGAGGCGTTCGCGGTCGGCGCGGTCGCCGGAGTGGCGGGGCTCGCCGCCGGTATCGGCATCGGCGCGGGCCTGCGCTCCCTGCTGGGTTCCTTCGGCGCGAGCGTCCCGGACGGGCCGCTGGTGATCAGCCCCGGCACCGTGGTGGCCGCTCTCGCGGTCGGCATCCTCATCACCATGCTGGCCGCCTGGCTGCCCGGCCGCCGCGCCGCGAAGATCCCGCCGGTGGCGGCGATGAGCAGCGTGCACGCCAAGGCGACGGCCAAGTCGCTGGTGCTGCGCAACACGCTCGGCGCGCTGTTCGCGGCGGCCGGTGTCGCGGTGGTCCTCGCGGCCACGTCGATGGACGCCGACTCCGCGCAGGGCCCGATGGGTATCGGTGCGGTCCTGCTGATCATCGGCGTGTTCATCCTGACCCCGCTGCTGTCCCGGCCGCTGATCGCGGCTGCCGCCCCGGTCATGCGCGCCTTCGGCGTCTCGGGCAAGCTGGCCCGCCAGAACTCGGTGCGCAACCCGCGCCGTACGGCGGCCACCGCCTCCGCGCTGATGATCGGCCTGACCCTGATCACCGGCATGACGGTGATGGCGGGCAGCCTGCAGACGTCCATCGACAGGATGGCCTCCTCGGCGATCCGCGCGGACTACGTCGTCTCGATGGCCAACCGCGGCCCGCTCTCCCCCGATGTGGCGGACAGGATCTCCGCCACCGAGGGTGTCACCGCCAGCAGCCCGCTGCGCAACGCGGAGTCCCGGATCGACGGCAGGACCGAGTTCCTGACCGGCGTGAACGGTTCGTCCATCGGCAAGCTGACGGACCTGAAGGTGGACGACGGCACCTTCGAGGTGGGCGGCTCGCAGGTCGTCGTGGACAAGGACCGGGCCAAGGAGTACGGCTGGACGCCCGGTTCGCACTTCACCGCGCACTTCGAGGACGGCAGGGCACGCACCCTGACGGTCGCCGGTGTCTACGAGGGCAACGAGATGATCAACGGGATCATGCTCGACAACAAGGTCCTCACCCCGCACCTGAGGGACCCGGCCGACATGCAGGTCATGGTCAAGACGGCGGACGGCGCCTCCGACGCGGCCAAGGACAGGCTGACCAAGGCCCTCGGCCTGAACCCGGCGATCAAGATCCAGGACAAGCAGGACATCTCCAACGACATCGCGAAGATGTTCACGACGATGCTGAACATGCTCTACGGCCTGCTCGGCATGGCGGTGATCGTCGCGGTCCTCGGGGTCATCAACACCCTGGCCATGTCGGTCTTCGAGCGCTCCCAGGAGATCGGCATGCTCCGCGCGATCGGCCTGGACCGCAGGGCGGTCAAGCGCATGGTCCGCCTGGAGTCCCTGGTGATCTCCCTGTTCGGCGGCGTGCTCGGCATCGGTTTGGGCGTGTTCTTCGGCTGGGCGGCCGGTGAGCTGCTGGGCACGAAGATGCCGACGTACGAACTGGTCCTGCCCTGGGGACGGATGGCGGTCTTCCTGCTGCTGGCGGGCCTGGTCGGGGTCCTGGCCGCCCTGTGGCCGGCCCGGCGCGCGGCCCGGCTGAACATGCTGGCGGCGATCAAGGCCGAGTAGCCGTACGACGGCAGGGGCCCCCGTTCCGGTCGCGGAGCGGGGGCCCCTGCCGTGCCGGCCGTTCGGCCCGGGTCAGCCGTGCCAGGTGCGCGGGCGCAGCGGCAGCCCGGAGGCACCGGACTCCGGTGCGCGGATCGCCAGGACCTGGTTGACGCCGATCCGGTTGCGTTCGAAGGCGAGCGCCGAGGCGGCCATGTACAGCCGCCAGACGCGGGCACGGCCGGGGCTGGTGAGGCGGACCGCGTGGTCCCAGTCCGCCTCCAGGTTGGCCACCCAGCGGCGCAGGGTGCGGGCGTAGTGCTCCCGGATGGACTCCACGTCCCGCACCTCGAACCCGGCGCGCTCCAGCTGGGTGACGGTGCTGCCGATCGGTGCCAGTTCGCCGTCCGGGAAGACGTAGGCGTCGATGAACGGGTCCACCCGGTACGACGATTCGTCGTGCTGGGGGCGGCGGGCGATCTGGTGGTTGAGCAGCCGCCCGCCGGGCTTCAGCAGGCCGTACAGCTGCTGCGCGTACTCCAGATAGCGTTCGGCGCCGACGTGCTCGGCCATGCCGATGGAGGAGATCGCGTCGAAGGGGCCGTCCGTGACGTCCCGGTAGTCCTGGACCCGGATCTCCACCCGGTCGGTCAGCCCCTCGTCGGCGACGCGCTTACGGGCGTACGCCGCCTGCTCCTGCGACAGCGTGACCCCGACGACGCTCACGCCGTGCTCGCGGGCCGCGTGGATGGCCATCGAGCCCCACCCGCAGCCGACGTCCAGCAGCCGCTGTCCCGGTGTCAGGCCGAGCTTGAGGCTGATGAGTTCGAGCTTGTCGCGCTGGGCGCTCTCCAGAGTTCCGCCGTCCTCCCAGTAAGCGCATGAATAGACCATGGACGGGCCGAGGACGAGCTCGTAGAAGTCGTTGCCGACGTCGTAGTGGTGGCTGATGGCCCGCTTGTCGGTGCGCCGGGTGTGCAGGTTCCGGCGCGGCCTGCGGGCCTCCTCGCGCGGCGGGGCGGGCGGGATCGGCGGCCCCGCCAGCTTCAGCAGCTCACGGACGGCGGCCCGTACGGCGGGGTCGCGCACGGACTCGATCAGACCGCGGGCGTCCTCCCCGCGCTCCCACAACAGACCCGCCATCGCGTCCAGTGCGGTGTACAGGTCTCCCTCGATCTCCAGGTCGCCGGAGACCCAGGCGCGGGCGACACCCAGCTCGCCCGGCTTGAACAGCATGCGGCGCAGGGCGCGGCGGTTGCGCACGACGAGCGCCGGCGCGTCCGGCGGCCCGGCCTGCGAACCGTCCCAGGCCCGCAGGCGGACCGGGAGCGGGACTCCCAGCAACTGCTCGGCAAGACTCCTCAGCCGCGATGCGGCGTCGGCCATGACGCACACCTCCAAGACGACGATCCCGGATGCCGGTTACCAGGTAAACACCGCTGACCACTGAAAGTAGTCCCGCAGGCCGTTTTTCCCGGAAAAGCCCGAAGGACCCCCCGCACCACGGATGGCGGGAGGTCCTTCGGATCGGTCGGCGACCGGGGGAGGTCAGGAGGCCTTGGCCTTCGCCCCGGTCTTGTCGGCCGTGCTCGCGGCGGCGACCGGCGCGGGCTTGGCGGCCTCGTAGAACTCCTCGCGCGGGTTCTCCATGGCGCCCAGGGAGACGACCTCGCGCTTGAGGAACATGCCGAGCGTCCAGTCGGCGAAGACGCGGATCTTGCGGTTCCAGGTCGGCATCGCCATGCCGTGGTAGCCGCGGTGCATGTACCAGGCGAGGCGGCCCTTGAGCTTGATCTTCATCTTGCCCATGACGATCATCGCCACGCCCTTGTGCAGGCCGAGACCGGCGACCGCACCCTTGTTGGCGTGCTCGTAGTTCTTCTGCGGGAAGCCCCGCATGCCGGAGACCACGTTGTCGCCGAGGACGCGGGCCTGGCGCAGCGCGTGCTGGGCGTTCGGCGGGCACCAGGCGTTCTCGTTGCCCGCCTTGCGGCCGACGAGGTCCGGCACCTGGGCGTTGTCGCCGGCGGCCCAGATGTAGTCCGTGCCCTTGACCTGGAGGGTGGGCTCGCAGTCGACGTGGCCGCGCGGGCCGAGCGGCAGACCGAAGCGGGAGAGGGCCGGGTTCGGCTTGACGCCGGCGGTCCACACGATCGTGTTCGAGTCGACCTCGAGGCCGTTCTTCAGCACCACGTGGCCGTCGACGCAGGAGTCCATCGAGGTGGAGAGGTAGATCTCCACACCGCGGCCCTCCAGGTGCTCCTTGCCGTACTGGCCGAGCTTGGGGCCGACCTCGGGCAGGATCTTGTCGGCGGCGTCGACCAGGATGAAGCGCATGTCCTCACGGGACACGTTCTTGTAGTACTTGGCCGCGTCCCGGGCCATGTCCTCGACCTCGCCGATGGTCTCCGCGCCCGCGAAGCCACCGCCGATGAAGACGAAGGTGAGCGCCTTGCGGCGGATCTCCTCGTCGGTGGTCGAGTCGGCCTTGTCGAGCTGCTCGAGGACGTGGTTGCGCAGGCCGATGGACTCCTCGATGCCCTTCATGCCGATGCCCTGCTCGGCGAGGCCGGGGATCGGGAAGGTGCGGGAGACCGCGCCGAGCGCGATGACGAGGTAGTCGAAGGGCAGCTCGTACGCCTCGCCCACCAGCGGGGCGATCGTGGCGACCTTGCGGTCCTGGTCGATGGTGGTGACCCGGCCGGTGAGGACCTCCGCCTTCGGCAGCACGCGTCGCAGCGGCACGACGACATGGCGAGGGGAGATGTTGCCGGCGGCGGCTTCGGGGAGGAAGGGCTGGTAGGTCATGTACGACCGGGGGTCGACGACCGTGACGGTCGCCTCGCCGTAGCGCATCTTCTTGAGAATGCGCCGAGCTGCGTACAGGCCTACGTACCCACCGCCTACTACGAGGATCCTGGGACGCTCCGTGGTGCTCATGCCATCGAGTATCCCCCTGCCTCGGAGGGGTCGCTCGTGCGCCCCTTCACAAGCTCCGGCAGGGCCTGTGCTACACTCCGCGGCTCGCGTGACGCAGATCATGACGGGCGAAGGGAACCGCAGCACCCTCGGAGCCGTTGTCAATGCCGCGTGAGCTGCCTCTCTCGGCCGCAAGCCGGTGTGTGAGCGCTTCGCAACACCTCCGTCGCCACGCGATCCGCAGGTGTCGCACGACCCTCATCTGAACATGTTCAAAGGCGTCTTGGGCCCCCGAAAGGGCCAACGGACACCCTTCTGTGACCCGACCGGGCCGAATTCCTTGTGAAGAACTTCACGAACTTTTCCGGTGCGGTTGCGACAGAGGGGCCCCGAAGGGCCCCTCACCACCGCTCAAACGTTATCCGACCTGCTCAGCAGGCGGCTACCCGCGAGTAACAAAAGAGAGCTACGCCACCGACCACGCGATGCCGTCGAGGATGTCGTGCTCGCTGACGACGACCTCCTCGGCGCCGATCCGCTCCATGATCGCGAGCAGGACCAGGGCACCCGCGCCGATGACGTCGACCCGGCCGGGGTGCATCGACGGGACCGCGGCGCGCTCCGCGTGCGTCGAGCGCAGCAGCCACGCGGTGATCTCACGGACGCGGTCGCGGGAGATCCGGGAGTGGTGGATGCGCGCGGAGTCGTACTCGGGCAGCTCCTGGGCGATCGCGGAGACGGTGGTGACCGAGCCGGCCAGGCCCACCAGGGTGTGCGCCTCGCGCAGCGGGACCGTCTGCTCCGCGAGGTCCAGGGCGGCCTCGATGTCGGCCCTCATCGCGGCGATCTGCTCCTCGGTGGGCGGGTCGGCGACCTTGCCGTCGTGCACCAGGTGACGTTCCGTCATCCGCACGCAGCCGACGTCCACCGAACGCGCCGCCCGGACATGGTCGTCACCGACGACGAACTCGGTGGAACCGCCGCCGATGTCCACGACGAGGTAGGGCCTGGTGAGGTCGTCCCGCCCCGTCAGCTCCCTGGTCGCGCCGGTGAAGGAGAACTCCGCCTCCTGGTCGCCGCTGATGACCTCCGGCTCGACCCCGAGGATGTCCAGCACGCCGCGCACGAAGTCGTCCCGGTTCTCGGCGTCGCGGGAGGCGGAGGTGGCCACGAAACGCAGCCGCTCGGCACCGTGCTCCTTGATCACGGCCGCGTACTCACGGCAGGCCGCGAACGTGCGCTCCAGCGCCTCCGGGGCGAGCCGGCCGGTGCGGTCGACGCCCTGGCCGAGCCGCACGATCGTCATCCGGCGGTCCAGCTCGACGAGTTCGCCGGTGCCGGGGTGCACATCGGCGACCAGCAGGCGGATGGAGTTCGTACCGCAGTCGACGGCGGCGACCCGCGTCACTTCTCGTCCCCCTCGGTGTGCTGGAGCGTCACACAGGCACCCTTGCTCCACCACTCCGGCAGCATGGCGATCGCCTCGTCGCCGAGCGGGTTCACGCCGGGGCCGGCGGCCAGCGAGTGGGCCACCAGGACGTGCAGGCACTTGACCCGGTCCGGCATACCGCCCGCGCTCGGGAAGCCCGTCAGCTCCTCGATCTCGTCCCGGCGCCGGACGTAGTCCTCGTGCGCGGCCCGGTAGGCGGCGGCCAGCTCGGGGTCCGTCTGCAGCCGCTCGGACATCTCCTTCATCACGCCGTTCGCCTCCAGCGTGCCGATGGCGGAGGACGCCTTCGGGCACGTGAGGTAGTACAGCGTCGGGAAGGGTGTGCCGTCGGGCAGCCGCGGTGCGGTCTCCACGACGTCCGGCTGGCCGCACGGGCAACGGTGCGCGATGGCCCGCAGGCCCCGCGGCGGGCGGCCGAGCTGCTGCTTGAAGGCCTCGACGTCCGCGTCGGTGGGCTCGGTGCGCGAAGTCGGCGGCGGGGGCGTTTCCATGGCTGCTCTTCGAAGGCTTTCTGTCGGTCACGGCCAAAGGCCGGAGTTACTGCTCACTGGTCGGAGGCGTCGGACTTGTCGACCCCGTCCCAGACGTTCGCGTACCAGGGCCGGTGGGCGGCCCCGAGGTCGGCGCGGGACTGCTGGGCCGTGCCCGGGTCGACGACCACGTACCCGGTCTCGCCGGGCTTCACATAGTGCAGCCGGCGCCGGATCTGCTGCTCGGCGTAGGAGTCGTCCTGCCAGCGTGCCTTGAGGTCGCGCAGCTGCTCCACCCGCTTGCGGGCCTGGTCCTGCTGCCGCTGGAGGTCGGCGATCTCCGCGCGCTGGGAGACGTACTGCCGCATCGGGTAGGCGAGCGCGACGATCATCGAGCACAGCACCAGCGCGAGCAGCGCCGCCCGGCCGGTGAGCCGGGAGCGACGGGCCTGCCGCTTGGTCTGGGAGCGGTAGACCCGGGCCGCCGTCTGCTCGCCGAGCAGCCGCAGCCTGGTCGCGGTGGAGAAACGGTCCCGGTCCTTCACGGCCATGTGGCTCTCCCGCCTCCCCTTGCCCTGCGCTTCACACACGTGCGTACGTCCCCGGACACGGTACGGGACCGGGTACGGGGACGTACGTATGACTGGCTAAGACTTAGCCCAGGTTGCGTCAGCCCTTGGAGACCTCGATGTGGCCGCGGAAGCGCGGGAACGCGCTGCGGCCCGCGTACACCGCGGCGTCGTCGAGGATCTCCTCGATGCGCAGCAGCTGGTTGTACTTGGCGACGCGCTCGGAGCGGGCCGGGGCGCCGGTCTTGATCTGGCCGCAGTTGGTGGCGACGGCGAGGTCGGCGATGGTGACGTCCTCGGTCTCGCCGGAGCGGTGGGACATCATGCACTTGAAGCCGTTGCGCTGGGCCAGCTCGACGGCGTCCAGGGTCTCGGTCAGCGAGCCGATCTGGTTGACCTTGACCAGCAGGGCGTTGGCGGTGCCCTCCTCGATGCCGCGGGCCAGGCGCTCCGGGTTGGTGACGAACAGGTCGTCGCCGACCAGCTGGACCTTGTCGCCCAGACGGTCGGTGATGACCTTCCAGCCGGCCCAGTCGTCCTCGAACAGCGGGTCCTCGATGGAGACGAGCGGGTAGGCCGCCACGAGCTCCTCGTAGTACTCCGTCATCTCGGCGGCGGAGCGCTCCTTGCCCTCGAAGAGGTACGTGCCGTCCTTGTAGAACTCGGAGGCGGCCACGTCGAGCGCGAGGGCGATCTGCTGGCCGGGGACGTAGCCGGCCTCCTTGATCGCCTCAAGGATGAGGTCGAGGGCCTCACGGTTGGAGCCGAGGTTCGGGGCGAAGCCGCCCTCGTCGCCCAGACCGGTGGACAGGCCCTTGCTCTTCAGGACCTTCTTCAGGGTGTGGTAGACCTCGGTGCCCCAGCGCAGCGCCTCGGAGAAGGACTCCGCGCCGATCGGGGCGATCATGAACTCCTGGATGTCCACGTTGGAGTCCGCGTGCGAGCCGCCATTGAGGATGTTCATCATCGGCACCGGCAGCAGGTGCGCGTTCGGGCCGCCCAGGTAGCGGAAGAGGGGGAGGTCGGAGGCCTCGGAGGCGGCGTGGGCGACGGCGAGGGAGACACCGAGGATGGCGTTGGCGCCGAGGGAGCCCTTGTTGTCGGTGGCGTCCAGGTCGAACATGGCCTGGTCGATCAGGCGCTGCTCGGTGGCGTCGTAGCCGACCAGCTCCGGGCCGATCTGCTCGATGACGGCGAGGACGGCCTTCTCGACGCCCTTGCCCTGGTAACGGTTGGGGTCACCGTCGCGCAGCTCGATGGCCTCGAAGGCGCCGGTCGAGGCGCCGGACGGGACGGCGGCACGACCCGTGCTGCCGTCGTCGAGGCCGACCTCGACCTCGACCGTGGGGTTGCCTCGGGAGTCCAGGATTTCCCGGGCTACGACGACGTCGATGGACGGCACGAGCATCTCCTTCTTGGATGTGACGCTGGAAGTGCGGGGCTTGCTGCCTTACGGCTGCGCCTTGCGACTAGAGCCTAACCGTCTCCGGGGGATCGGCCACCGACCGACCGTCCCGTGGACGGGGAGGACACGCAGACGGTACCCATTGTTCACGTGCGGAACAAAGGGTGGATGCAGAGGGCACACAGAAAAGGCGAGCGGCGCACGGAAAAGGCGGGGCGCAGAAAAGACCCCGCCCCGGCGCGTACGGGGGAACACGCGCCGGGGCGGGGAGCCCGTGGGGACGGAGGGCGGACCCGAAGGCCGCTGTCGCTTACTTCAGGTGCAGCTGCTGGCCCGGGTAGATGAGGTTGGCGTCCTCGACGATGTCCTTGTTCAGCTTGAACAGCTTCTGCCAGCCGCCGGCGACGTGGTGCTTCTCGGCGATGGTGCTGAGGGTGTCGCCCGTGACGACCTTGTACTCGCCGTCGCCCTTCTTGACCTTCTTGCCGGTCGGGGTGGTGACGGTCTTGCTCGCGGACGGGGCCGTGCGCTCGGCGGAGCGGGAGGCGGCCTGCTGGTCGGAGCGCGTGGTGGTGCTGGGCGCGGTGGTCTTCGACGAGGTGGTGTTCGAAGTGGTGCTGGGCGCGGAGCCGTTGTAGGCGGCGCTCGACAGGCCCGTGCCGCAGACCGGCCAGGCGCCCTTGCCCTGCGCGGCGAGGACCTTCTCGGCGACGGCTATCTGCTGCGCCTTGGTGGCCTGGTTGGCCTGCGGGGCGTAGGCGGTGCCGCCGTACGCGGCCCAGGTGGAGGCGGAGAACTGCAGACCGCCGTAGAAGCCGTTGCCGGTGTTGATGGACCAGTTGCCGCCCGACTCGCACTGGGCGACCGCGTCCCACTCGGAGGCGGTGGCGGCGGAGGCGTTGCCGGCCGCCATCAGCGGGGCGGCGACGGCGGCGCCGGTGACACCGGCGAGCGTGATGGCGCGGACGGCCTTGGACGGACGACGGTGCTTGCCCTTGCCGGAGAACAGCATGGATCGATCCCCTCACCGACGCCTGCGAGGTGAGCTGTCGGGTTCGGGCCGGTTGAGTTGCCCGGCCGCACGCTCGCTTGCGCGAGGTGCGGCTTCACCCCCAGCCGGTGCCGGCGTCAACCGCCGGGACCGGCACTTACCTTGGGTCCCCCGCTCCTGCCCACGGCGCTTGACGCGACGACTGTTCCCGGGCAACCGCTGGCAGGATTCGGCGTTGCGACTGCCGGGGCTCGTGGTGACGAGCGGTCCTGACCGTAGACACGTGATCGGGGGAATTTCAAAGACGATCAGGGCTTCTGAGACTCATCCCACACTTTCACCGAATCGGACATCAACGGCGAAACAGGGCGTCAACTGCCGCTACTTTGCACCCTTTTCGGAACCGACTTCCAGGGTCTGACCGGCGGTGATGTGGTTCGGGTCGGCGCCGATGACGCCCTTGTTCCCGTCGTAGAGCGCATGCCATCCGCCGTCGACGCCCAGGGAGTCGGCGATGGAGGCGAGGGTGTCCCCCTCGCGCACGGTGTAGGTGTCCGCCGCACGGCCGGCATGACGGCCGGAAGAGGGGGCGCTCTGACCGTTTGTCACGCTTTCGTCCGCACTGTCACCGCGGTGACGTCCGCCACTGCTGAGCGCGCCGGTGTCGACCAGACTCCAAGAACCGGCGGGCTGCTGGTAATTGTCCGATTCGTCGGTACCGGGGGTTGCCGTCGGCGAGCTGTCGCCGCCCTGCGAGTCGCCATTGCCGGACGAGCCGGGCGTGTCGGTCTTGTCGGACTTGGGGTTGCCGGTTCCGGTGGGGCCGCCGGTCGCGTCCGGGGTCTTCGTGGCGTGGTGGCTCTGGTGCGGAGACGGCGAGGCGCCGGAACCCGAGGGGGAGCCGGAGGAATCGGGGCCCGAGGAATCCGGACCGGAGGAGTCCGAACCGGAGGCGGAGTTGGCGCCCGAGTCGGTGCCCGAGTGAGAACCGGAACCGGATCCGGAGCCGGTCCCGGAGTTGGACGCGGACGAATCCGGCAGACCGGACGAGTCGGAGCTGCCGGCCGAGCCGGAGGTGTCACCCGGGCCACCGGTGTCACCCGACCCACCGGTGTCGCCGGGGTTGCCGACGCCGGTGTCGACATCGACCGAACCGGAGTCGGAGGTCAGTCCGGAGAGCACGGCGCAGGTGGCCCACGGCCTGGTGCCCTGGTCGGCCAGGATCTTCTCGGCGACGGCTATCTGCTGCGAGCGGCTGGCCTGGTCGGCGCTGTCGGCGTACTGCGTGCCGCCGTACTTGCCCCAGTCGTCCAAGGAGATCTGCAGGCCGCCGTAGTAGCCGTTCCCGGTGTCCGCGCTCCAGGAACCGCCGCTCTCGCACTCGGCGACCTTGTCCCAGGTGGTGCCGTCGGCCGCGTTGGCACTCGCGGCGCCGAGCAGCGGGATCGCGATGGCCGAGCCGGTCACTCCGGCTGCGACGAGGAGGGCCGGAGCCTGACGGGGGCGACGGTGACGACCGTTCCCGGAGAGCATGCGGAAGCCTTTCGTGCGACAGCAGGACCGGCGCGGCGCGCTGAAATCCTTCGCCACGCTGATGGGTGAACGTATCGGCAGACGATCACTTGTCACAAGTTAATGCCGCGCAGATCACGTGAAGATCACAAAGTTGAATGCCCTTCACGTTCAGCCTTCCGCTGCTGTGCCGGCCGCCGGGGTGAACTCGACCGGCAGGGTGCGCAGGCCGCGCATGATGAGCCCGCCGCGCCAGCGCAACTCCTCCGGGTCCACGGCGAGCCGCAGGTCGGGCAGCCGGGTGAGCAGGGTGGCGAGCGCGGTCTGGCCCTCCAGCCGGGCGAGCGGCGCGCCGAGGCAGTAGTGGATGCCGTGGCCGTAGCCGAGGTGCTGGTTGTCGCGGCGGGCGAGGTCCAGGACGTCCGGGTCGGAAAACCGCTCCGGGTCCCGGTCGGCCGCCGCGAGCACCACGAGCACCGGGTCCCCCGGCGCGATGTCCTGTCCGCCGATGGTGAGCGGCTCGGTGGCGAACCGCCAGGTGGCCAGCTCCACCGGGCCGTCGTAGCGCAGGAGTTCCTCCACCCCGGTCTCCAGCAGCTCCCTCTTCCCCTCGGCCAGGCAGTCCTGCAGCCGCGCACGCTGCCCGGGGTGGGTGAGCAGGGCGTAGGTGCCGTTGCCGATGAGGTTGACGGTCGTCTCGAAGCCGGCGAACAGCAGGATGAACGCCATCGCCGCGGCCTCGTTCTCGGTGAGGTGCTCGCCGTGGTCGGAGGCCCGGATGAGGCCGGAGATGAGGTCCTCACCGGGCGCGGGCTCGGCGGGCAGCGCCTCGCGCTTCCTGTGGATCAGCTCGGCGAGGTAGCCGCGCATCTTCTTGACGGACCGGGCGACCCCGCCCCGCGGCCCTCCGCCGTGCCGGATCATCATGCCCGCCCAGTCCCGGAAGTCGTCCTGGTCCTCGCGCGGGACACCGAGCAGGTCGCAGATGGCGTAGATGGGCAGCGGGAACGCGAACTCGTGGATGAGGTCGGCCGAGCCGGTCGCGGCGAACCGGTCGATGAGACGGTCGGTCAGCTCCTGCACCCGGGGCGCGAACTCGGCGACCCGGCGCGGGGTGAACGCCTTGCTGACCAGCCGGCGCAGCCGGGTGTGGTCCGGCGGGTCGATGTTCAGCAGATGGGTCATCAGCTCGGCCTTGCGCTCGCCGGGGATGCCGGTCTTGCCCTTGGCGTGCGCGGGCTCGTCGTGATGTGCCGGGTTCTTGCTCAGCCGCTGGTCGGCCAGCGCCTGCCTGGCGTCGGCGTACCGGGTGACCAGCCAGGCCTCGACCCCGCTGGGCAACCGTGTCCGGTGCACCGGCGCGTGCTCGCGCAGCCAGGCGTAGGCGGGGTAGGGGTCGGTGGCGAACTCCCAGGTGAACAGGGCCGGAGCGGAGTCCGGGGCGGAGTCCGTGGTGGAGCCGGGGGCGGTCCGGGGATGGTGCTGGTCGGTCACTCCCCGACCGTATCCGCACCCGGGTGGGCCTCCGCGTCCCGGTGGCCGTCGCGGGCCGCGCGTATCGCCTCGGTCCCGGCACCCTCCGCCTCCCGTATCGCGTCCCGGTAGGCCCGCGCCGCCGCCCGCAGGGCCGCCTCCGGGTCCACACCGTCCGCCTCGGCACGGACCGCCAGGGCGAGCAGTTCGTAGCCGATGCCCTCGCCGCGCGGCAGGCGGACGTCGAGGCCGGCCGTCCGGGCGCGGGAGGCGAGCTTGGCGGCGAGGGCCAGTCCGGGCTGGCCGAGCGGAACGCCCTCCGTGACCGATGTGCGCTGCTTCTCCTCGGCCTTGGTGCGCAGCCAGTGCTCCTTGACGTCCTCCGGCGTCTCGGCCTTCTCGTCACCGAAGACATGCGGGTGCCGGTGGACGAGCTTGGCGACGATGCCGCTGGCCACGTCGTCGACGGAGAACGGCGCCTCCGGGTGCTCCTCGGCGATCCGGGCGTGGAAGACGACCTGGAGCAGGACGTCACCCAGCTCCTCGCGCAGCTCCTCCCGGTCGCCGGCCTCGATCGCCTCGACCAGCTCGTACGCCTCCTCGATGCCGTACTTGGCGAGGCCCTCGTGGGTCTGCCGGGACGACCAGGGGCATTCGGCGCGAATGCGGTCCATGACCTGCACGAGGTCCAGCAGGCGGGCGCCGGGCAGGTCGTAGGAGGCCGGCAGCAGCTCCAGCTCCGGCATGGAGACGCGGCCGGAGCCGGCCAGCCGGGCCAGGCCGTCGGTGAGCGCGGGCTCTCCCTCACCGGTGGCCACGACCACCACGGTCCGCCCTCCCGCGCAGGCGTCGACCAGCTCCTGCGCGGTGGGGGACGCCTCCTGCACGGCTGTTCCGGCCTCGCGCAGATACGGCAGCTGCGGGTGCGCCCCGTCCGCGCACAGCACGGCATCGGCGGCGCGCAGGACCTGCCAGGCGGGCCAGGACAGCAGGCCGGGGGCGACGCGGTGGCTGGTGGTGAGCAGGACGATGCGGCCGGGGTCGGGCGTGGCGGCGAGGTCGGAGCTGGATGCGTTCACGATCCGAACGTAACCCACGGCGGGAGGGAGCGGATCGGGTTGTCCACAGGGCGGGGGTGATCGTGTGATCGTATGACTGATGCGTTGCCCTCGAACGTACTCGTCCGGCGGCGACCGGGCCGGCCGTGCTAGGCCGTCACCGGCTGCCCGCCGTCCGCCGCCGTGACCTCCCGCACCCACGGCGTCCCGGCGTCCACCCGGCTGCTCTTCTGCACGTCCCACGTGCCGTAGCGCGGGTTGAGGTCGACCCGGAGCTCCTGGGAGGCCTTCGACAGAGCCTTCCAGAAGTCGGGCCGGCTGGTGTCGGTGCCGAGCTTCCCTGCCAGCTTCTGCGCCTCCAGCTGGAGGCGCAGGTTCTCGTCGAGGTGGGCCGGGGCGATGCCGTACTTCTGCAGCCAGGCGGTCTGAAGCCCCTTGGCACCGCCGGCCTGCTCCTGAAGGCCGGTGCGCATCCGCTGGACCTCCTTACGGGTCACCGTGATGCCCTCGTCCTGCGCGGCACGGTGCAGCACCCGGTCGAGGACCATGTTGTGCAGGGTGTCCCGGGTGAGGCTGCTGGTGGAGGCGAGGACCTGCTGGTACTGGGTCTCGTCCGGCACCGCGGCCCGCTGTGCCCTGCGGACCTCGTCGACCCGGCTCTCCAGCTGGGCAACAGTGATCCGCTGCCCTCCGACGACGGCTGCGGCGCCCGGGTGCGCGTCGCTTCCGCAGGCGGTCAGCAGGGGTGCCGCGGCGGCGATCGCGGCGGTGAGGACGAGCGCGGTGCGGCGGCGGTGCAAGGAGACCTCCAAGGGGAGATTGTGCGACGGTGCACAAAGTCTTGCGGTGATCGATGGTAGGCAGTGGGCGGGCCGGGGCCAACCCATTCGACCAACGATTCGCACCCGCTGGAGGCACCGCCGCACCCCCCGCACCCACCGCATCGGCTCAGCCGGTGGCACACGCCCTGTTCGCGCTGTCGTACGCGCTAACCGCGCACCTGTCCGAGCCACTGCAGGGTGCGCCGGATCTCCAGGGCCATCGGGTGACCGGGGCCGTGCAGCCGCTCCAGGTCCATCAGCAGCCGGGCCAGGGTGTCGTGGGCGGACGGCCGGTCGCCGAGGGCGAGCAGCAGATGGCCGATGCGCCGGCGGACGTCGTGGGCGAGCTGCGGGTCGCCGGAGACGTACTGGTTCTCGTAGTACGGCAGCAGCGCGCGGTACTCGGCGAGCGCCGCCGCCGGCTCGCCCAGCTGCTCCAGGCACTGCGCGGCCTCGTAGCGGTAGCGCAGGGACTGCGGGTCGGCGTGGCCGGCCTCGGCGGCGCGTTCGTCGGCGAGCCGGCGCAGTTCGGGCAGCGCGCGCCGGTACTGGCCGTCGTCCATGAGCGTCGCCGCGTACTGCTTGCGCAGCGTGCGCACCACCGGGGAGTGTTCGCCGTGCTGTTCGGCGGCGGCGGGCAGGATCGCGCCCAGGATGTCCACGGCCTGGGTGATGCGCCCCTCCCCCAGCAGGCGCTTGACCTCGTCCACGGCCGCGGCGACGTCCGGCTTCTCGGCCACCGGCGGCGCCGGCGCGACGGGGGCGGGCCGGGGCGCGGGGGTCCGCGCACGGTCCGGCCAGGGGGCGTGCGGGCGCAGGAAGGGGCGCGTGGGGTCCAAGGGCGCCCCGGTGGGCGTCCCGCGCGCGGGCAGGAGCGCCGCCAGGTCCTCGTACACCTCCTGCGCGGAGCCCGGCCGGTGCTGCGGGTCCTTGGCGAGCAGCCGCAGGACGAGTGTCTCCAGCGCCTCGGGGACCTCGGGGCGGATCCGGCGCACGGGCACCGGGGGCTCGTACAGGTGCCGGTGCAGCACACCGAGCGCCGTGGAGCCCGCGAACGGCACGTCACCGCTGAGCAGTTCGTGCATCAGCACACCGAGCGCGTACAGGTCGGTGTACGGGCCGACCGCGCCGCCCATCGCCTGCTCCGGCGCCATGTAGGCGGGCGAGCCGATCGGGGAGCCGGTGTGGGTGAGGCGGGTGGTGTCGGTGTCCATGACGGACGCCACGCCGAGGTCGAGCACGGTGACCGTGCCGTCCTGCTTCACCATCACGTTGCGCGGCTTGAGGTCGCGGTGCACGATCGGCACCGCGTGCACGGCGCTCAGCACGGCGCACAGCTGCGCGGCCACCGCGACCGCCCACGGCCACGGGTACGGATCGTGCTCGGCGAGATGGTCGGACAGGTCGGCGCCGTCGACGTACTGCATGACGAGGAACAGCTCCTCGCCCTCACTGCCCGCGTCGTGCACGGTCACCAGACCGGGGTGGTCCACCTGCGCGGTCACCCGGCACTCGCGCAGGAAGCGGCGGCGCAGCTCGTCCGCCTCCTGGCCCGCCACCTTGTCGGGGCGCAGCAGCTTCACCGCCACGCGCCGGTCCAGCCGCCGGTCGTACGCCGTCCACACCTGGCCCATGCCGCCCTGTCCGATGAGCGTGGACAGTTCGTACCGGCCGGCGACGACTCGTCCTGTCGCCACGCTCACCTTCCGCCCTCGTGGCTGTCGGGCCGGCCGTCATGCTTGCGCAGATAGTCGCTCAGCTCGTCCAGTTCGGCGCGTACCTGCTCGATATGGGTGGGCGCCGGGCGCTGCGGCGGCTGGGGCACGGGCGTGCGCGGTATCGGGGGCGGCGTGTGCGGGACGGCCGGGGCCGGGGGAAACGGCGTGTCGTGGCCCGCTCGGCCGATCGGCACGGCCGGGGCGGGCGCCGCCGTGTACGGGTGCGCGGGGCCCGGGTAGCCGTACCCGGCCTGCGCCGGCCGCTGTGCCGCGTACGACTGCTGCCGCAGCATGAAGTGCCGGATGTCCGCGGCGAGGTAGTACGCGATCGCGGCCACCAGCGTGCCGAGCAACAGGAACATGCCGAAGTAGCCGCCCGGGGTGTGCACGTCGTCACCGGACTCGGTGCCTATCAGCACCAGGCTGAGGATGTCGGCGACCAGCGCGGCGACGAACAGGCCCCAGTCCAGCGACCGTCGCGTGACGATCGCCAGCCGCAGCAGCATCACCCAGGCCAGCAGGCCGACGCTGAAAAACCCGGTCGCCACGAACAGCACACGCAGCAGAACCAGCCACGCGGTGTGCGGCGGCCGCTTCACCGGCTGTCCGTAGCCGAGGCCTTGCATGACTGCTCCTGATGCCTGATGTGGGCGTACGTGTCCGCCCGGCGCGTTCCGCCGGGCGGAGGACGCCGGTCGTGCGATTGTCGCTTCGAGCATATGACCCGACACGGACAAGGACACGGACAAGCGTCCCGGCTGTACCGAACCGTTGTCCTGCGCGCTCCGTCGGCGGGCGGTCAGTCGGGCGCCACCGTACCGTCGGTGAGGCCGTCGTACATCCCGCGCACGAGCTGCTCCCCGAGCCGGCTCGTATGGCGCAGCGCCCGCTCGAACTCGTCGAGTGCGCGGAAACGCGCGCCGTAGCGCCCCTGTTCGTCCAGCGGGAGCCGGGGCAGCTGCAGGCGGCGCACGTCCAGCCGGGTCGCGGTGGAGGCGTAGCTGCTGGCCTGCCGGTTGTTCGCGGTGCCGCGCAGGAAGCCGGCGAGGAACCACGGGTCGAGCGCCGTGCGATCGGGGCGCAGGAGCACGAGGTTGCGCCCCAGGGCGGCGCCCCCCGTCGCCTCATCGATCACGCGCGCCACCGAGCCGCCGCCCAGCACCGGTACGACGACGTCACCCGGCTCGGTCAGCACCGCCTCCTCCTCGCTCTCCGGAAGCGTCCCGGACGGCGCCGAGCCGGCGAGGACGTCATGGTCGGTGAGCACGGGCACGCGCGCGTGGCCGCCGTTTCCGCCGGTGCGCATCACCAGCGCGCCCCCGCGCGCGAGTTCACCGATGGTGGTGAGCGGCCAGCGCGCGCCCGGCGCGGGCGCGGCGGGCGGCGGAGTGAGGCCGGCGGTCAGGCGCAGGGTCGCACCGAGGCGCTCGCGCACCGCCGTGAGCTGCTCCGCCCCGTCGGCCACGGCCGCCGGCGGCAGATGGCGGGCGGGGGCGAGGTCGACGTCGTCGTCGAGGAGTTCGATGACCGGCACGGACCGGGCAAGCCCGGGCCGCTCCGCCAGCCGTCCCGCGCGTTCGAAGGCCCGCCAGGCGTCCAGGACGGTCTCTCGCACCGCCGCCCAGTCCGGCCCGCCGCGCCCCTCCCCGGCGAACCTCCCCGAGTCCACGAGCAGCACCTCGGGCGCCGCCGGCGTCCGGTCGGGCCGGCGCAGCACCCATACGTGCAGCGGGATGTTGTACGGCGGTGCCGCCCCGACCGGCAGCGCGATCACGGCCCTGAGCGCACCCCGGCGCAGCAGGTCGGCGCGGATCCGGCGCCCGGAACGGCGGGAGGCGGCGGCCGGCGGCATGAGCAGCACGGCGAAGCCGCCGTCGGCCAGCCGGGCCAGCGCATGCTGCACCCAGGCCAGCTCGGACTCGGTGCGGGCCGGGAAGCCGTACTCCCAGCGGGGGTCGTAGGCGAGTTCGTCGTGGCCCCAGTTGCGCTCGTTGAACGGCGGATGGCACAGCACGGCGTCGGCGCGCAGCTCGGGGTGGGCGTCGGCGCGCAGGGTGTCACCGGCGGCGCCGCGCACGCCGGCCCGGGAGTGCAGCGCGAGCCGCAGCGCGGTGAGCGCGGCCAGGTCGGGCGCGCTGTCCTGGGCGTACAGCTCCTGGTCGGGGCGGGTGCCGACGGCCCGCAGCAGGGCGCCGGTGCCGCAGGCGGGGTCCAGGACGGTACGGGCGGGGCCGGCGAGGTCGGCCATGAGCTCGGCGAGGCCGGCGGGGGTCAGCGTGTACTGGCGGGGGTTGGCGTCCAGGTGCCGGCCCAGCAGGAACTCGAAGGCCTGTCGCGCCCCCAGCTCGGCGGCCAGCTCGGCCGTGCCGCGCAAGAGGGGGGCGGAGAGGAGGAGTTGAGGACCGGAGGGGGTGTGCAGGGCGGGGGCGGGGAGTGAGGTTGGGGTGGGGGCCGGGCTTGGGGCCGTGGGGGTGGCCGAGGCGTTCACAGCAGGTCCCGTGTGACCCGAGTTCACATCCGGGGCCGTAGCGGGCCCGTTCACACCGGGCAGGATTGGCCCGTCGGACGCGGCGTCCACCACGTCCTGCCCACCCGGAGTGTTCACACCCTCCGCGCCACCGGACCTGTTCACCCCCGCCCCGCGGCCCGCGGTCGGGCCGCCGTGCGCCCCGCGGCCCGGTACACCGCCGAAGCGCGCTGCCAGCACCTGCTCCAGCGCGCCCGACAGCACCGCGGCCAGGCGCGCGTCGGAACCGGCGCTCGCGTCGAGCCAGACGGTGGGGCGCTCATGGATCAGCAGGAGGACGCATCCCGCCTGCACCAGGGCGCTCAGGGGGCCCTCAGGATGTCCGACGAGCTGCTGCCAGACGCGTTCGCGCAGCGGGACCTCGGCGAGTTTGCCCTGCTTGCGCAGCCATGCCTCGACCTCGGCGAGCGCGAAGGACGGGCTGGTCTCGGTGCCGCCGACCGGCTTGGGGAAGTCGGCGTGCCGGCGCCGCCAGTTGCTCACGGCCGCCCGGCCCACCCCGGCGAGCCGGGCGATTCCGGCCGCGGTCACTTCTGTCGCGTTGTCCTGCACCGGCCCCGCTCCCCTCGTCCCGTGTGTGGACCGAGCATACCGGCGTACACAAGATCCAAGGCTTCACGGCCGTGTACAAGTCCAACCCTGTGAACAGTGTTGACTCGGTTCACAGCCTCTGCTCTTATTGACTCAGCGAACGAGCGGCCACCGGAGGGGGCGGCCGCCGCTTTGGGAGGGGATTCGCCATGGGCATGAAGGCCAAGGTCGCGCTGGGCGCCGTCGTGGGAGTCGTCGTCATCGGTGCCGTGTCCGCCAACGCCGGCAGTGACGGCAAGGACGGCGGCTCGGGCGGCAGCGGCAAGGACTCGTCCGCCTCCGCCCAGCACACGCCCGGCGGCACCAAGGGCAAGAAGAACCCGGGGGACGGCCGGGCGGCCGGGAAGCGGAAGGCAGCCATCGCCGGCGACGGCGAGTTCCAGGTCGGCTCGGACCTGAAGCCGGGCACCTACCGCACGACCGGCAACACCGACGACATGTGCTACTGGGAGCGCGCCAAGGACGCCAAGGGCGAGACGGACTCGCTGCTGGCCAACGACAACGTCACCGGCACGAGTTACGTGACCGTCAAGCCCACGGACAAGATCTTCAAGTCCAGCGGCTGCAAGGACTGGGAGGCCGTCGACCCCAAGGCGAAGGGCACGCCCGCCTCCTCGATGGACGGCGACGGAGGCATGTACAAGGTCGGCACGGACATCGCGCCGGGCACGTACAAGTCGGCCGGCAACAAGGACGACTCCTGCTACTGGGAGCGCACCAAGGACGCCGAGCACGGGCTGGACTCGATCATCGCCAACAACAACGTGACCGGCACGGCCGTCGTCACCATCAGCCCGGGCGACGCCTACTTCAAGACCACCGGCTGCGGCGACTGGAAGAAGGCCGCCTGATCCGGCCCTGAACCGGCTCCGAGCCACCCAGCACCGCCACCCCCCACCCCCAGCCCCCACCCCCCGACCCCACCCCCCTATCACCGCTCACCTGTTCACCCACCCCTGTTCAAGGACTGTCATGCACCTCTCTCCCCGTGTCGCCACGCTGCTCGCCGTCGCGGTGCTGCCGCTGGCCCTCACCGCCTGCTCCCCCGACGACGGGGGCGCGAGCGCCAAGCCGGCCAAGGCGAAGAACCTGAACGCCGGTCTCGTCACCGGTGCGAGGCTGAAGAAGGCACTGGCGCCCGCCTCGGCCTTTCCGTCCGCGCTCACCCTTGAGGCCGCCGGTGCCGCGGACAGCGGCGGCGCCTTCCTCTCCCCGTCCAGCAGGAAGACCGGGAAGCCGGACTGCACCAGGCTGGAGGCGACCTCCTGGATCCAGCTGAGCGGCTTCAAGGGGGGCGTGTCGTTCGCGCAGAACGACTACGCCAACCAGGACAAGACGGAGGAAGTAGCCCAGGAGATCGACCAGTTCCAGGGCACCACGGCGACCGAGGTGATGAAGGGCCTGCGGGACGTCGCCGCCCGGTGCGCCACGTTCACGGACACCGACACGCACGCCAAGGTGAAGCTCACGGGCACGTCCACGGCCGGGCTCGGCGACGAGGCGTACACGATGACGCTGAAGAGCGGCGCCTGGGAGAACGGCACGACGCTGATCGCGGCGCGCTCGGGCAGGTCCGTGGTCACCGTGCTGTCCACGGCGGGCTCCGACAACGGCGCCGCGTCCGCGAAGAAGGTAACGACGGCGATCCTGGCGGCGCTGAAGTAGGAGGCACAGCCGGGCGGCCGGGCCTGAACTCCGGCCGCCCGGCAGCCACCCGTCCCCCGTGAAAGACGCCGATGCCCGTGACGTCCCGCCCCGCCGACAGGACGGCCGCCGAAGAGGCCGCCGCACGAGACCGGGGCCTCCCCGGAACCTCGCTGCGTGCCGCGCTCGGTCTGGGCCTGCTTTGGCCGGACGACGGACGCACCGCCACCCGTGTACGGCGCCCCGTCTTCGCGGCGCTCCGGGCACCGGACGGCCTGCTGGCCGGGCTGGAGCGGGTCGTACTGGGCCCGCAGGCCCTGTCCACGCGGCGGGTGCCGTGGGCCGAACTGCCGTCGCAGATCCGGCGGGCGAGCTGTGCTCGGGGTGCGCAGCCGCTGCTGCGGGCCATGGCCCAGGCGGCCGGCGCGAGGGACGTCGCCCCGCCCGGAGTCACGCACCCCGACCGTCTCCTGGACATGGTCGACCACGGCCTGCTGTACGACATCGCCGGCCGGCTGCCCAGGTCGGAGCAGGCCGGCCGGAGCAGTGGCCGGGCGGCGCGCGAGTTCGCCAGGACGGCCTTCCGCTCGGCCCTGCGCCAACTGGCCCTGCTCGCCGCGCTGGACGCGGGACGGTGCCGGTGGGAGCTGTGCTGGGCGGGTCCCCCGGTGCGCCAGGTGGCACCCGACGGGTCGGCCGAGGCACTGGAGGAGGCCCTGGACCACGCGGTCGCCGAGCCACCGGACACGGCACCACTGCGCGCCCTGCTGTCCGGCGGGGGGCGGGGGCCGTTCTCCGGCAGGCGGCACGGCACTGCCATCCCACGCCATGCCCTGACGGCCTCCCGCTCTCCTTCTCTCCGCCCGCAGCCTCTTCGGTCACCTCTTCAGGCGGCCCGACTCGGAAAGACCCGTATGAACGTCCTGATCGACATAGCCGGTGCCGGCGCCCTCGTCTACGCGGCCGTCACCATCCCGCGCAACGCCCGCAAGGCGCGCGCCGCCCGCGCCGAGGCGAAGGCCAAGGCGCCGGTGAACATCGACCCCGCCCAGTACGGGCTGGTGCCCGCCGCACAGCTCGACACCCGTTTCGCGGGCCCCGATCCGGAGGCCGACGCGGTCGCGGTGGCCGCGCTCGCCGGTGACTGGCGGCGGGCTGCCGCCTACCTGGCCGGAGCGGGTCGCGACTGGGACCTGCGGTGGTACCGGCTCGGCATCCTCACGCACGCCGCCGCCCAGGACGACAGCTGGGTCAAGGCATGGAGAACCGAGCACCCCGACGACCCGTCCGCCGCGCTGGTGCACGCCGACGCGCTCGTCGTGCTCGCGGGCAACGTCCGCGGTGACAAGGGGGCGAAGCACACCACGGCGGAGCAGTTCGAGGGCTTCCGCAGGCTGCTGGCCCAGGCGCTGCCCGCCTGCCAGGAGGCCGCGCGGATGGCACCCGACGATCCCTGCCCCTGGATCGCGCAGATCACCATCGCTCTGGGGCTCGGCTGGTCGCACGACGAGTTCCGGGCGCTGTGGGCCGAGGTCACCGCACGCGACCCGCACCACTTCGGTGCCCACGTCAGCGCCTTGCAGTACTGGTGCGCCAAGTGGCGCGGTTCGCACGAGCTGATGTACGCGTTCGCCGAGCAGGCCGCCGCCTCCGCTCCGCCGGGAAGCCTGCTGCCCGTACTGCGCCTGTACGCGCTGCTGGAGCACGGCACCCGGGAACGCGACGAGCCGGTGTACCACCAGCCGTTCGTGCAGGCGGCCGTGGACGCCACCCTGGACGCCGTGGACCGGGTGCCGGCCGGACACCACCGGCTGCCGGTGGTCCGGCACCTGCTGGCGGACACCCTGTTCCTGACGAAGCGGTACGCGGAGGCAGTCGAGCAGTTCCGGGCGGTCGGCGGACACATCGGCAGCGTGCCCTGGACGTACTCCGGCAACCCGGTCAAGGCCTTCGTCCACGCCCGCACCAACACCTTCGTCCTCTGGGAGAAGGCGGGCCGCCCCGCCCCTCCGCCCCGCGGCCGCGCGACCGGGCGCTGAGGGGACACCCGCGGCTGCAGCGCGTGCCGTCACGAGGCCGCGGGCGCGGGCCCGCGGCTCACCGTGCGCGGAAACGGTCCGGTGCCTTGGTGGGGTTGCCGCCCGTGGGGAGTTTCCGGCCGGGGCAGCCGGTGAGGACCTTCTTCATGGCGGCCTGCTCGGCGGCGGTGACCCACAGGCCGTACTTCTTCTTCACGGCGACCTGGGCGGCCACATAGGTGCAGCGGTACTTCTGGTTGGGCGGCAGCCAGGTGGCCGCGTCGCCGTCTCCCTTGCCTCGGTTGGTGCTCGCGTCGACGGCGATGAGGTTGAGGGGGTCGTTGGCCAGCGCTATGCGTTTGCTCGGGTCCCAGTACTTGGCGCCCTTCTGCCAGGCGTCGGAGAGGGCGACGACATGGTCGATGTCGACCTGGCTGCTGCCGCGCCGGTAGGTGATGTCCTTGCCGGAGTAGGGGTCGGGTTCGAGCAGGCCGTAGGAGACCTTGCAGGCGCCGCCGGTGAACTTCACGTCCTTCAGGTCGCGTTTGAGTATGTCGTCGCGGGTGTCGCAGGAGTTGGAGTCGGTGTCCGCCCACGCGGTGCCGAAGCGGGCCCGGGAATATCCGGTCTTCGGGGCGCGTCCCTTGACGGTCAGTGAGTCGACGGCGGCCAGCGCCGCTCCCCCGCCCTGCGTCCTTCCGGGTCCCGAGGACCCCTTGGTCTGCTCGCTCTTGCAGCCGGTCACGGCGACGGCCATGACGACCACCGCGGTGACCGCCCCGCACCTCAGACGCGTCACGGTACGTCCCCCTCGCTCGCCCTTGTCCGCCCTGCCGGCCGTGGCGGATCGTTCCTGTGCCCACGGTAACGGACCGCCGGCTTCCGTCAGATGGGCACAAAGGGAACCATCAGGTGCAATTCCGACCCGACTTGGGGCACCTGAGAGCTTGGCGGCGGAGCCCGGGGAGTGCGGCCGTGCGCCCGCTCACACCTTGCCTATGCCCAGGGTGGATTCCGAGGGCAGCAGATGGGAGGAGAGGATCGCGACCCAGTAGTCGCCGAGCAGGTCGGCGAGGCGGTCGGTGTCCGTGCGGCCGAGGGTCTGCCAGGGGCGGGCGGCCAGGCGGTCGGTGTGCTCCTCCACACCGCGGCGCAGGGCGCGGCCCGCCTCCGTGGCCGTACCGTCCGCCTCGACCAGGCCCCGGGCGGCCAGCCGGGCGCGGGCGGCCGACCACTGGCCGCTGCTCCAGCCCCGGCTCTCGAACCGTTCGACGGACGCGGCGCCGATCGCGGCGAACGACACCAGGGCCTCGACGGGGTCCAGGTCCGCGAGGAGCAGGGCGGCGATGTGGCCGTCGCCGCGGTGCTCGCGCAGGACGGTGGCCGCGTGCCACAGCTGCAGGTGCGGGGGCTCCGGCCAGGGCAGTTCGGCGTTGGCCGCGGCGAGCGGGCGGCCCGCGGTGCCGGCCGCCTCGGCCGCGCGCCGGGCGAGGGCCGCGGCCTCGGCCAGCTCGGGGCTGTCGACGCGGTCGCCGAGGAGCGTGCGGTAGGTGCGGTCGATGCCCCGCAGGCGTGCCGCGAGGACGTCGCGCGGGCTCGCGATGCTCCAGGCCGCGTCGATGTGTGCGGCGACCATACGGGGGTTGAAGCTGTAGAAGGCAGAGGCCACGCGTTCGGTGCCGGCGGGACCCAACGGGGCGGCGCGCAGCGGGAAGTAGCTCGGCCAGCGGTCGGCCGTGCCGTATCCGAGGGCAGCCGTCTCCTCGAACACCTCGGGCGCGTAGTACAGCACCGCGTGCAGCGGCTCCAGCAGGTGCCACAGCTGACGCACCCGCGCCGCTTCCACCGGCTCCCCCGGGACGGTTCCCTCTCCTACGGCCTTGCCGTCGTGCTCCGACATGACGTGCCCCTCCCCGTCGTCCCGTTCCGCGCGCGACCGCGCGGCCCTGCGGCACGGACAAGACTGCCCGAGACGACCCCGGACTCGTATCGCTTCGGCAGAAGTCGGCGTCCCCGGTTGACCTTGACACCGGCGTCAGGGTCCGAGGATCCGGGCATGAGCGAAGACACCCGCACCCACAGCCCCCGTATCGTCGTCGTCACCGGTGCCGGTACCGGTATCGGCCGGGCCACCGCGCGCGCGTTCGCCGCCGGGGGCGCGCGGGTCGTCGCGGTCGGCCGCCGGGCGGCGCCGCTGGCCGGGACGGCCGACGGGCACCCCGGTATCACGCCGGTGTGCGCCGACCTCACGTCCGAGGACGGCCCCGAGACGGTCGTGCGTACGACGCTGGAGCGGTACGGCCGGATCGACGTCCTCGTCAACAACGCCGGGGTCGTCACCCCCGGATCCCTGCGCAGCTGCACACGCACATCGGTACGTCCGCTGCTGGAGACCAACCTCCTCGCTCCCGTCCTGCTCACCCAGGCCGCGCTGCCGGCGCTGGAGGCCGCCCGGGGTGTGGTGGTGAACGTGACGACCTCCGTCGGTCAGCGCGCCTGGCCCGGCAACTCCCTCTACGCGGCGGGCAAGACCGCCCTGGAGACGCTGACCCGCAGCTGGGCCGTGGAGCTCGCGCCGCACGGGGTGCGGGTGGTCGCCGTGGCGCCCGGTGCGATCGACACCCCCATCGGTGAGCACTCCGGTCTCGGCCCCGAGCAGGTGGCGGGGCTGCGCACATGGCAGCGGGAGCACACCCCGCTCGGCAGGATCGGCCGCCCGGAGGAGGTCGCCTGGGCGATCACCGGGCTCGCCTCCCCGCAGGCGTCGTTCGTGACGGGAGTGGTGCTGCCCGTGGACGGCGGGGCGGTCGTCGCCTGACGGCCGGCCTCAGGGACCCGTGTCCCCCGCCTCCCGCAGCGCCGCCGCCAGCCGGTCCCGTACCGCCGTCTGCGTCGCGATCCGCGCGTCCAGCACCGCCAGCCGGTCCCGGGCGACCCCGAGGCCCTTGGCGGAGGCGGGGCCGGCGGTGACGTCACCGTCCAGGCAGGGCAGGAACACCCGGACGTCGTCCAGGGTGAGGCCCGCCTCCAGCAGGTGCCGGATGTTGCGGACGCGGACCGCGGTACGGGCCTCGTACTCCCGGTAGCCGTTGGCGGCGCGGGCGGAGGTGATCAGGCCCTGCTGCTCGTAGTGGCGCAGGGCGCGCGGTGTCGCCCCGGTCGCCGCCGCCAGTTCACCGATCCTCATGTCCCCCCTTGCGACTCCTACGAACCCAGGACCGAGGCGAGGAACTCCCCGACCCAGCCCAGCAGTTCGCGGCCGACCAGCGGCTTGCCGCCGACCTTCGCGGTCTTCGGGCGCGGGACCAGCACCTGGTGCACGGCCGGTTTGATGACCGTGCCCGGGTACAGGCGCTTGACGCGCAGCTCCTGCGACTCGCGCAACTCCACCGGTGCGAAGCGGATGTTGGTGCCCTGCAGGACGATCTCACCGACCCCGCACGCGCGCGCGAGCATCCTGAGGCCGGCCACCAGCAGCAGGTTCTCCACCGGTTCGGGCAGCTTGCCGTAGCGGTCGGTGAGTTCCTCGCGGACGGCCTTGATGTCCTCCTCCGAGTTGGCGGAGGCGATGGCCCGGTACGCCTGCAGGCGCAGCCGCTCGCCGGGCGCGTAGTCGTGCGGGACGTGCGCGTCGACGGGCAGCTCGATCTTGACCTCCAGCGGCGCCTCCTCCTCGATCTCGCCGGTCTCCAGCTGGCGCCGGTAGTCCGCGACGGCCTCGCCGACCATGCGGACGTACAGGTCGAAGCCGACGCCCGCGATGTGGCCGGACTGTTCGCCGCCGAGGAGGTTGCCGGCGCCGCGGATCTCCAGGTCCTTCATCGCCACGTACATGCCCGCACCCATCTCGGTGTGCTGGGCGATCGTCGCCAGGCGCTCGTGCGCGGTCTCCGTCAGCGGCTTCTCCGGCGGGTACAGGAAGTAGGCGTAACCGCGCTCGCGGCCTCGGCCGACCCGGCCGCGCAGCTGGTGCAGCTGGGACAGGCCGAAGGTGTCGCCGCGCTCCACGATCAGGGTGTTGGCGTTGGAGATGTCGATGCCGGACTCGACGATCGTCGTCGAGACGAGGACGTCGAACTTCTTCTCCCAGAAGTCGACGACGACCTGCTCCAGCGCCGATTCCGACATCTGGCCGTGGGCCGTGGCGATGCGTGCCTCGGGGACGATCTCGCGCAGCCGGGCGGCCGCGCGGTCGATGGACTCGACCCGGTTGTGGATGTAGAAGACCTGGCCCTCGCGCAGCAGTTCGCGGCGGATGGCGGCGCCGATCTGCTTCTCCTCGTACGGCCCGACGAAGGTGAGCACCGGGTGGCGCTCCTCCGGGGGCGTGGTGATCGTGGACATCTCACGGATGCCGGTGACCGCCATCTCCAGGGTGCGCGGGATGGGTGTGGCGGACATGGTCAGCACGTCCACGTTGGCGCGGAGCTTCTTCAGCTGCTCCTTGTGCTCGACGCCGAAGCGCTGCTCCTCGTCGACGATGACCAGGCCCAGGTCCTTGAACTTCGTCTCGGAGGAGAACAGGCGGTGGGTGCCGATGACGACGTCCACCGCGCCGTCCTTCAGGCCCTCCAGGACGGCCTTGGCCTCGGTGTCGGTCTGGAAACGGGACAGCGCCTTCACGCTCACCGGGAACTGCGCGTACCGCTCGGAGAACGTCCCGAAGTGCTGCTGCACCAGCAGGGTCGTGGGCACGAGGACGGCCACCTGCTTGCCGTCCTGTACGGCCTTGAAGGCGGCCCGCACCGCGATCTCGGTCTTGCCGTAGCCGACGTCGCCGCAGATCAGGCGGTCCATGGGGACCGACTTCTCCATGTCCTCCTTGACCTCGGCGATGGTCGTGAGCTGGTCGGGGGTCTCCGCGTAGGGGAAGGCGTCCTCCAGCTCGCGCTGCCAGGGCGTGTCGGTGCCGAAGGAGTGTCCGGGGGCGGCCATGCGCGCGCTGTACAGCTTGATCAGGTCGGCGGCGATCTCCTTGACCGCCTTCTTCGCGCGTGCCTTGGTCTTCGTCCAGTCGGCGCCGCCGAGCCGGTGCAGGGTGGGCGCCTCACCGCCGACGTACTTGGTGATCTGCTCCAGCTGGTCGGTCGGGATGTACAGCCGGTCGCCGGGCTGGCCGCGCTTGGCGGGCGCGTACTCCACGACCAGGTACTCGCGGGTGGCGCCCTGCACGGTGCGCTGCACCATCTCGATGTAGCGGCCGACGCCGTGCTGTTCGTGGACGATGTAGTCGCCCGGCTCCAGGGTGAGCGGGTCGATGGTCTTGCGGCGCCGGGCCGGCATCCGGGCGCCGTCCCGGGTGGCGGTGCGCTGGCCGGACAGGTCGGTCTCGGTGAGCACGGCGAGTTTCAGCGCCGGGTCGACGAAGCCGTACTCGATCGAGCCGCAGGAGACGTGCACCACCGACGGGCTCAGCTCGCCGAGGTCGGCGTCGAGCCGTGCGGCGATGCCCTCGCCGCCGAGCACCTCGACCGTGCGGGCGGCCGGGCCGTGGCCCTCGGTGACGAACACCGCGCGCCAGCCGTCGGCGAGCCAGCCCTTGGTGTCGGCGAGGGCCCGCGCGGTGTCGCCGCGGTAGGTCTCGGGCGCGTGCATGCCGAGCTTGAGGGTGTCCGCGTCGAGCTCCTCGTCCGCCGCGAAGGGCGAGACCGACCACCACATCATGTCCAGCTCGCGTGCGCGGTCGCGGACGTCGGCGATGGACCACAGGGAGGCGGCGCCGACGTCGATGGGGGCCTCGCCGCCGCCGGCGGTGGCCGCCCAGGAGGCCTGCAGGAACTCCTGGCTGGTCGCGACGAGATCGGCGGCGCGCGTGCGGACCCGCTCCGGGTCGCAGACCACGGCCATGGCGCCCTTGGGCAGGACGTCGAGCAGCAGCTCCATGTCGTCGACCAGGACGGGGGCGAGGGACTCCATGCCCTCGACCGCGATGCCCTCGGCGATCTTGTTCAGGAGTTCACCCAGTTCCGGGTGCTCCTCGGCGAGGGCCCGCGCGCGTGCGCGTACGTCGTCGGTGAGCAGCAGTTCGCGGCACGGCGGTGCCCACAGGCCGTGTGCGGCGACTTCGAGGGAGCGCTGGTCGGCGACCTTGAAGTAGCGGATCTCCTCGACGTCGTCGCCCCAGAACTCGACGCGCAGGGGGTGTTCCTCGGTGGGCGGGAAGACGTCCAGGATGCCGCCGCGCACGGCGAACTCGCCGCGCTTCTCGACGAGCTCCACGCGCGCGTAGGCGGCGGCCGCGAGGGCGTCCACGACATCGTTCAGGTCGGCGGTCTGCCCGGTCCTCAGGGATACCGGCTCCAGGTCGCCGAGGCCCTTGACCTGCGGCTGCAGCACGGAGCGCACGGGCGCCACGACGACGGAGACCGGGCCGGTCTCGGGGTCGTCGGGGCGGGGGTGGGCGAGGCGGCGCAGCACGGCGAGACGGCGGCCGACGGTGTCGCTGCGCGGGCTGAGCCGCTCGTGCGGGAGGGTCTCCCAGGAGGGGTACTCCACGACGCCCTCCGGGGGGAGGAGGGAGCGCAGGGCTGCCGCCAGGTCCTCGGCCTCGCGGCCCGTCGCCGTGACCGCGAGCACGGGGCGGCCGGCCTCGCGGGCGAGGGCGGCGACCGCGAAGGGGCGGGCCGCCGGGGGGCCGACGAGGTCGACGTGCATGCGGTTGCCGTCCGCGGCCGCCGTGATCGCTTCCGCGAGGGCGGGGTCCTTGACGACGGCGTCGAGCAGACCGTGCAGGCTCATGGGGGCTTTCCGTCCGGGGTGGGCAACGCAAGTAGCCCGGCGCGGGTGGCAGCCGGGGCTGTCCAGCCTACGACGCCGGCGGCGTTGCCGTCGGGGGCTGTGGACAACCCTCCCGTTGTGCACCGGCCGAACGGCCCGGCAGAAACAACCCGGCAGAAACAACCCGGTGCCGGGAAGTCTCCAGGACTCCCCGGCACCGGGTCTTCCCCCGCAACCCCCGTATGCGGTGGTCATCGGTCCGGCCTGCGCAGCCGGTCCGTCGCACGGCCGGCCCGGCTGCACGGCCGGCCCGGCTGCGCGGCTAGTCCGTCGCGATGGCGTTCAGTACGTTCATCCGGCCCGCACGGAACGCCGGGACCAGCGCGGCGAACAGACCCACGAAGGCCGAGGCGGCGAAGACCGTGATGATCGTCGGCCAGGGGATGTCCAGGATGGTCAGGCCCTTCAGGGCGAGGAGCTTCTGGGCGGTCGCGCCCCAGCCCATGCCCAGGCCGAGGCCGAGCAGGGCGCCGAAGACGGCGATCACCACGGACTCCAGGCGGATCATGCGGCGCAGCTGGCGGCGGGAGAGACCGATGGCCCGCATGAGGCCGATCTCCCGGGTCCGCTCGACCACCGACAGCGCCAGGGTGTTCACGACACCCAGGACCGCGACGATGATCGCGAGTGCCAGCAGGCCGTAGATCATGTTCAGCAGCTGGCCGATCTGGTCCTTCAGCTCCTTCTTGTAGTCGGTCTGGTCGCGCACGGTCACGTCGGGGTTGTCGTGCAGGGCCGCCTTCAGCGCCTGGTAGGCGGCTGCCTGCTGCCCGTCCTCGGCCATGGCGAAGAGGAGCTGGTCCTGCGGCATCCTGTCGGCGGGGACGTACGTGGCCATCGTCCGGATGGACGTGTACTTCGCGCCCGCGTCGATGAGCCCGTCGCTGCTGGTGATCGCCCGTACGGTCAGGCGGCCCGTGGAACCGTCCGCGAAGGCCACGGCGATCCTGGAGCCGAGCCGGATGCCGTGCTCCTCGGCGAACTTCTCGGGTACCGACATCGAGTCGGGCCGGTAGGCGTCCTTCAGCTCGCCGGCGACCGTCTTGGTCCGCACGTCGCTCGCGAAGGCCGGGTCGGCGGCCATGATCGTGGTGTTCTTGAGGGTGTGGCCGTCCGGCATGGTGAAGTCCGCGTCGGTCCACTTGTACTCGGTGACCCGCTTGAGGCCGGCCGTCTCCTTGACGGCCTTGACCGCCTGCGGGGTGAGGAGCCCGCCCGGGGTGTCGCTCTGGATGATGAAGTCCGTGCCGACGGTCTTGTCGAGCTGGTCGGTGGCCGAGGCGACCATGGAGGAGCCGACCACCGACAGGCAGGCCACCAGGGCCAGACCGATCATCAGGGCCGCGCCGGTGGCGCCGGTGCGGCGCGGGTTGCGCAGCGCGTTGCGCTCGGCCATCCGGCCCACGGGGCCGAAGACCCGCAGGATGACGGCGCCGAGGACCCGGACCAGTCCGCCGGCGAGCAGCGGTCCGATGACGACGAAGCCGACCAGCGTGGCCACCACACCCAGGCCCAGCCATCCCGAGCCGGCCGTGGCCTTGTCGGCGGTGGCGGCGGCGTACAGGCTCCAGCCGCCGGCGGCGGTGAGGACCAGGCCGATGGCGGCCCGGACGGTGCCGGCCCTGGCGTCGGCCGGGGCACCGGCGTCGCGCAGCGCGGCCATCGGGGAGACCTTGCCGGCGCGCCGGGCGGGCAGATAGGCGGCCAGGACGGTGACCACGACGCCCAGGAGCAGGCCGACGCCGGGGGTCGTCCAGGCGACGGTGAGGTCGTCGGTGGACAGGTGCATGCCCATCCTGCCCATGAGCTTCATCAGGCCGACGGCGATGCCGATGCCCGCGCCGACACCGAGCAGGGAGCCGATCACGCCGAGCAGCAGCGCCTCGATCAGCACCGACCGGTTGACCTGCTTGCGGGAGGAGCCGATGGCGCGCATCAGGCCGATCTCGCGGGTGCGCTGGGCGACCAGCATGGAGAAGGTGTTGATGATCAGGAAGATGCCGACCAGGAAGGCGATCCCGGCGAAGCCGAGCATCGCGTACTTCATGACGTTCAGGAAGCTCTTGACGCTCTTCTGGTTGGCGTCGGCGACCTCCTTGGCGGTCTGCACCTTGTAGGCGTGACCGAGGGCCGCGCTCACGTTCTTCTTCAGCTGCGCGTCGGTCACCCCCTGGGCGGCGGTGACGTTGACGTCGGTGTAGACGCCGGTCCTTCCGACCAGGGTCTGCTGGGCGGTCCTCGTGTCCAGGTAGAAGATCGCCGCGCCCGGGTTGGTGACCTTGAAGGCGGCGATGCCGGACACGCGCGCGTGGTGGGTGCCCACGACCGAGATCACGCCGATCTCGTCACCGAGCTTCAGGTGGTGCTTGTCGGCGGTGTCCTCGTCGACCATGACCTGGTCAGGGCCCTTGGGCGCCGTACCGGTGGTGATCTCCATGGTGCGGGCGTCGTTGCCGTTCCAGCTGCCGACGATGGTGGGCGCACCGCTGCTGGGCGACAGCTTGTCCTTCTTGGCGTCGACGACGGTCACCGAGGTGGAGAACACCGTCCCCTCGGCCTTCCGCACGCCCTCGGCACCCCGGACCGTGCCGAGCACGGAGGCCGGCATGACCGGCGGCCTGCCGGTACGGGAGGTCGTCTGACCGGTGTCGGAGGAGCCCTTCGCGCTGACCGTCACGTCCGAGGCCGTGGCCTGGAAGAGCTTGTCGAAGGTGGTGTTCATCGTGTCGGTGAACACGAGGGTGCCGCACACGAAGGCGACGGACAGCAGGACCGCGACCGCCGACAGCGCCATCCGGCCCTTGTGCGCGAAGAAGTTGCGCATCGAGGTCTTGAGCACGGTCATGACGTGCGGCCCCGGGCGTCGAAGTCCTTCATGCGGTCCAGGACCTGATCGGCCGTCGGCTGGTACATCTCGTCGACGATCCGGCCGTCGGCGAGGTAGAGCACACGGTCGGCGTAGGAGGCGGCCACCGGGTCGTGGGTGACCATCACGATGGTCTGGCCGAGTTCGTCCACCGAGCGGCGCAGGAAGCCCAGGACCTCCGCGCCCGCGCGCGAGTCGAGGTTTCCGGTCGGCTCGTCCCCGAAGATGATCTCCGGGCGGGCGGCGAGCGCACGGGCCACGGCGACCCGCTGCTGCTGGCCGCCGGAGAGCTGGGCCGGCCGGTGCTTGAGGCGTCCGGCGAGCCCGACGGTCTCCACCACACGGTCCAGCCACTCCCGGTCCGGCTTGCGCCCTGCGATGTCCATGGGCAGCGTGATGTTCTCCAGCGCGTTCAGCGTCGGCAGCAGGTTGAACGCCTGGAAGATGAACCCGATCCGGTCCCGTCGCAGCTGGGTGAGCTTCTTGTCCTTCAGGCCGGTGATCTCGGTCTCGTCCAGGAAGATCTGACCGCCGGTCACGGTGTCGAGTCCGGCGAGGCAGTGCATCAGCGTGGACTTGCCGGACCCCGAGGGGCCCATGATCGCGGTGAACTGGCCGCGCATGATGTCCACGTCGACGTGATCGAGGGCGACGACACGGGTCTCCCCGGACCCGTACGCCTTCACGACCTGCCGCGCCCGCGCGGCAACGGCCGTAGGCCCTCCAGTGCCCCCGTGCCTGGGAATGGTCACAGCCGATGTCACGGTATGTCTCCTATATCGGTTGGCAAGTCGTGTGGTGCGTCAGGGATGCCCCGGTGCGCCGGGGCGTCGTTCCGGTACGCCGTCGAGTCTCGCGGCCGGCGGGGCCCTCGCGCGCTGGTGCGAAGCCCCCTGTCTTCTGGGGGAAAACCCCACCCCGCCGGTGCGGGTCGCCCCCCCAGCGGCGTAAAGCCAGGTTAAGGACCGGACCCGGCCCGTCTCGTCCTCCGCCGGAACGAACCCTCCCCGAGCCGTAGTACGGAGATACCCCTAGGGGTGCTCCACCCCCGGGCGGAGTCGTTCTCGGGGTCGTCTCCACCCTTCGGCCCGGCAAGCCTCCACCCTCCCGTTGCGTGAGGGTCAATGGGAAGCTGTCGTACCGGAGACAGGTGCAAGGGGCACGGGGAGGGGCTTCCGGTGGGGCGTACGACACCCGCGATACGCGGCGGAACGGTCCGGCGGCGGGACACCGGGCGGCGGGGCGCGGTGGTCGCCGCGCTGATGCTGGCGATGGCGCTGGCCGCGCTGGACGCCACCATCGTCTCCACGGCCGTACCGCAGATCGTCGGCGATCTCGGCGGGTTCTCCGTCTTCTCCTGGCTCTTCTCCGGCTATCTGCTCGCCGTGACCGTCACGCTCCCCGTCTACGGCAAGCTCTCCGACACCTTCGGCCGCAAGCCGGTGCTGGTGGCGGGCGCGGCCGTGTTCCTGCTGGGCTCGCTGCTGTGCGCGGGCGCCTGGAACATGGCGGCGCTGATCGCGTTCCGGATCGTGCAGGGCCTGGGCGGCGGGGCCCTGCAGGGCACCGTGCAGACGCTGGCCGCCGATCTGTATCCGCTGGCGGAACGCCCGAAGATCCAGTCCAAGCTGTCCACGGTGTGGGCGGTGTCGGCGGTGGCCGGACCGGGCCTCGGCGGGGTGCTCGCCGCGTACGCCGACTGGCGCTGGATCTTCCTGGTCAACCTGCCGATCGGTTGCGCCGCGCTCTGGCTGATCGTCCGTCATCTGCACGAGCCGGAGCGGGAGACGCCGCAGAACCCGGACAGCACGGCACGCGCGCGTGTGGACTGGGCCGGCGCGCTCGCGGTGTTCGCGTGCGGCGGGGTGCTGCTGACCGCGCTGGTGCAGGGCGGGGTGGCCTGGGCGTGGCTGTCGGCGCCCTCGCTGGCGCTGTTCGGCACGGGGCTCGCCCTGGCCGGGGTCGTGGTGTGGGTGGAGCGGCGGGCGACCGAACCGATCATCCCCGGGTGGGTGTGGCGCCGCCGTACGATCGCGGCCGTCAATCTGGCGCTCGGCGCGCTGGGGCTGCTGATGGTGGCGCCGAGCGTGTTCCTGCCGACGTACGCGCAGTCGGTGCTCGGGCTCGGTCCGGCGGCCGCCGGTCTGGTGCTGTGCGTGTGGACGTTGACCTGGTCGGGGTCGGCTGCGCTCAGCCAGCACGTGTACCGGCGCATCGGCTTCCGCGACACCGCGCTGCTCGGTATCGGGCTGGGCGCGCTGATCCTGCTCGCCTTCCCGTTGCTGCCGTATCCCGGTTCCTGGTGGCAGCCGATGCTCCTGATGCTGCTGCTCGGCGGCGCGCTGGGGCTTTTCCAGCTGCCGCTGATCATCGGGGTGCAGTCGACGGTGGGCTGGTCGGAGCGGGGCACGACGACCGCGTCGGTGCTGTTCTGCCGGCAGACCGGGCAGACCGTGGGCGCTTCCGTCTTCGGTGCCGTCGCCAACGGGGTGCTGGCGGCGCGGCTGGGCGGAGCGGGCGACCTGGAGTCCGTCACGCGCGCGTTGGCCGCCGGTACGGCCCCGGAGGCGACCCGGCGGGCGATCGCCGACGCGGTGCACGCGGTGTACCTCGGTGCGGCGGGCGCGGCGGCGCTGGCCTTCGTGGTGCTGCTGGTGGTGGCGCCGCGGCGGTTTCCGGTGCGGCAGGAGTAGCCGTACGGCGCCGCTCCCGGTACGGCGACGCGCCCCGGGCGGGACCGTGGGGGATGTCGGTCCCGCCCGGGGCGGTGTCGAGGGATACCGGAGTCAGTCCAGCCGGCCCTCCCTTCTCGCGGCCCGCGCCCGGCCCTGGTACGGGCCCGGCGGGGGCGGGTGGTGCGGGCCCGGCACGGGCGGGTGGCGCGGGCCGGGCGGCCCTGCTAGGCGGGCACGGCGGACAGGACCTCCGTGGTGCACGCGCCGAACTGGTTGCCGAGGGCGTTCAGCAGGTGCGCGGCCGCGTAGCTCTGGGAGTTGTAGATGCTGCGGTCGGTGTCCAGCACCGCCCTGCGGCCGTGCATGGCCCGGGTGTTGTCGACCAGGACGACGTCGCCGTCGACCCAGTTGATCTCCTCGGTCACCGACTCGGTGACGTCGCGCACCTCGTCCCACAGCCACTCGGGCAGCTCACTGCCGTCCGCGAAGGTGATCTTCGGCGGTTCGTAGTTGTACGACGGGCCGAGCATGCTGTTGGCGAAGGACTGGCGGCGGCCGAACAGCGTGGAGTGCACGGCCGGGGTGCGGTAGGCGTAGGTGAGGTAGCCGTCCTCGTCGACGTGGAAGGTGGTGTGGCCGGGGCCGGTGGCCAGGCTCTGCACGTCGTGAACGGTGATGTCCTCGACGTCTTTGACCCCCTCCAGCTGGAACTGGGTGAACGCCTTCCACATCGCCTCGCTGACCCTGCGGGTGTAGACGATGTCCTGCTCCTTGAAGGCACGCTTGGCCTGCGGGCTGAACCGCTCCCAGGCCGCGTACCCGTCGCACACGGTGGTCTGCGAGCCGGACTTGGCGGCCTTCTCGCACAGGAACCAGGTGAGCGTCGGCACGAACGGGCTGTTGCCGTTCTCGATGTGCAGACCGAGCGCCTCGGTTCCGGCGTCGACCTTCTGGGCGACGTTGCCGCCGAAGAAGGTGCGGGCCGGGTCGAGGGTGACCTTGTCGGAGTGGGCGCGGACGAAGTCGGAGAACTCCTCCAGGCTCGGGTCGAAGCCGCGGAAGAGCAGGAAGCCGGTCTCCGCGAGGACGTTCATCACCTGCTTGGGCTGCAGATCGGCGAGGTTCCCGCCGGGGCGGGCCATGGCGATCCTGCCGAGGCCGTTTCCGTAGCGTATGAGGTCGACGCCGGCGATCATGGTGTGGGTGTCTCCTTTGTGCACAGGCGAAGCCGGTGCTTCGCGACAGTGGTGAATCGGTCGGTGCGGTTCACACGGCCACCGGCATCCGGTCAGGCACGGCCGGCTCCGCGAGGAACGCGGCGATGACCGGGCGGCGCGGGCGGCCCGTGACGGTGAAGAACCGCAGGTACAGGTCCTCGTCGGCGACGAACACCGTGGGCTCCTGGACCCGTTCGACGATCGAGAGGTGACGCTCGCCGTGCGCGGCGATCTCCCGTTCGGCCTCGGCCGGGTCGGTGCCCGGTTCCACCAGGAACAGGCCCTGCAGGGCGGTCAGTCCGTCGCCGCTGACGGCGACCGCCCGGACGAAGGGCAGCGTGGTGTACGACGCCTCCACCCATTCCGGTGCGACATTGCGGCCGGAGGCGGTGATGATGACGTTCTTCTTGCGGCCGACGATGCGGACGAACCCGTCGTCGTCGATGGTCGCGAGGTCCCCGGTGTGCAGCCAGCCGTCCTCGTCCAGCGCGCAGCTGGAGGGGTCGGTGCGGCTGTAGCCGGCGAACAGGGAGGCGCTGCGCACCAGCAGCTCCCCGTCGTGGGCCAGGCGTACGGTCACGTGCGGCAGCGGGCGGCCGACGGTGCCGATACGGCGGGCGGTGGGGGTGTTCCAGCAGACCACCGAGCTGTTCTCGCTGAGCCCGTAGCCCTCGTGCACGGGCATGCCGTGCGCCTCCAGGCGGTGCAGCACCTGCGGGGTGACCGGGGCGCCGCCGCAGCAGATCAGCGGGGCCGGTGAGCGGCCGAACAGGGCCTCGGCGGCGGCCCGTTGTCCGGCTCCCTGGTCCACGGCGAGCCGTTCGGCCTCCGCGGCGAGCACCTCGGCCAGGGCGGGGGTGACCACCAGGGCGCTGGGCGCGGCGGCCGCCAGGTAGGGCAGGACGCGCTGAGGTGCGGTCGCGGAGGTGCCGACCAGGGGTGCCGACGGGGGCAGCAGGACCACCGTGCCGCGGTCGGCGAGGACCAGGTAGACGGCGGTGACCTGCTCGATCAGCAGACTGAAGGGGACCAGGGAGAGATAGCGGGTGTAGGAGCCGGCGGGCATCTCCTGGTGCAGCGAGTCCACCAGGGCGTTCACCCCGGCCGAGCGGATCCGCACGCCCTTGGGGCGGGAGGTGGTGCCGGAGGTGTGGATGACCTTGCAGATCCAGTCCGGCCGGGCGGCCGGGGGCGCGGCGTGCGCGGGCACGGCGGACTCGGGTGCCGGGGACGCGGGTGCCGCGGGTGCCGCGGGTGCCGCGGGCAGGAAGTGCGCCGGTGCCGGGGCGTCCAGCAACTCCTCGATGTCGACCAGGAGATGACCGCAGTCGGCAGGGATGACGGGCGTCTCTGCGGACCACTGGGCGAGCCGCTCCCAGCCGGCCTGGTCGGTCAGGACGACGTCGATGTCCTCCAGCAGCCCGGCGGCCTGCTCGGGCGAGAAGGCCAGCGGTACGGGCACCTCGGTGGCCCGGTGCTGCAACAGCGCCAGGTCGGCGACGAGGAACTCGGGGGTGTTGCCCATGGCCACGCCCACCTTGAGGCGTTCGCCGCGGGCCGGCCAGCGGTCCAGCAGGGAGCGCAGCGCGGCTGTGGCGCAGCCCATCTGGCGGTAGGTGTAGCGGGCCGCGGTCCGCCCGTCCTCACCGAGCACCTCCACCAGGGGCAGGTCCTGTGCGGCGGGGTCGGCCAGCGCGGCGGCGGTGCGCTCCTCCAGCAGAGCGCCGTACTTGTCGTGGGCGTCAGGCAGCGGCATCGGCGAGCACCTTCTCCCGGCGGTCGGCGGTGAGTTCGATGTCCAGGCCGCTGAAGCGGTAGCGGCCGGTGGTGGAGGACAGCAGGGCGCCGATGGCGTGCAGGGGGATGACGCCGGTGCGCGGGGTCTGCTGGTAGTACGTCCCCCAGCGCTCCCGCTCGAAGTCGTCCAGGGTGGAGGCGTCGGCGGAGACGATCGGCTTGAAGGGGATGCCGAGCCGGTCCAGAGTGCGGGCGAGCTGGCCGGTGGCCGTGCACAGGATGTAGCGCAGGCCCTGGCACCAGGCGATGATCGGGGTGAGCCGGATCAGTTCCAGGCCGGAGCGGTCGCCGCCGCCGGCGAGGGAGCCGATCTCCACGATGGAGTCACGGGTGCAGGTGGCGCCGGTGACCCGGGCGACGGCCTCCTCGACGGGTTCGCCGCCGAGATAGCGCTCGGAGAAGAAGCCCCGCTCCGAGTCGAACGTCATGCCGACGCAGGCGAGAATGCGATCGGCCGGGTCCGTGCCGTCGTACTCCTCCTGCTGTGGGCCGGAGGCGACGATGAAATAGTCCGGGGCGGGTATGACATCGGCACCGAATGCCTTCGAATACCGTTCCCTGGCGAAGTCGCTGGCGTTGCTCCAGCTGGGCGTCAGACGATTGGCGACAGTAATGCGCACGATTGTCTCCTCACATTTCCGGTTCCCTGGGAACACCGTTCGCTGCGGTGTCCGCCGAGGGACCTCGACGTGATCCATCTTCGGGATCCGGAAAGCCGGGAAAAAGTCGCGAGAAACAGTGTCTTGACCGTGGCCGGGACGGCTGATATTCGCGCGTACCGCGCGCGCCCCGCCACTGAGGAGAACAGCGGCGGGGCGGAGGAAAGGACGCGTTGTTCGGCGCAGGTTCAGTCGGGCGTCGACTCGTATTCGGTCAGTCCGGCCCGGGCGGCCAGAACCCCGGCCTGGAACCTGCTTTCGGCGCCGAGGGTCTGGGTGATCTCCGAGATGTGCTTGCGCACGGTGCGCACCGACATCGCCAGCCGGCGGGCGATGACCTCGTCCTTCGCCCCTTCGGCGAGAAGTCGCACGATGCGTTTCTTCACGAGGTCGCTGATGGTCGTGGTGACGGCGGCTCCGCCTTCGAAGGGAAGGGCCACGTCCCAGAGATGGTCGAAAACACCGCACAGGTACTGAACCGCGCTGGGTTCGTGGACGACGGCCGCGCCGCCCCGGTTTCCCGGAGTGGGCAGGAAGACCGTCTCCCGGTCGAAGATGATCATCCGGTCGGGAAGTTCCTCCAGCGTCCGCATTTCGGCGCGATATCCCGCGACCTGTTCCACATAGCTCTGGTATTCCAGGTCGTAGCGTGCGGTGTGCTGGACGAGTGAGCGCATGGTGACACCGCGTTCCAGCATGGCGAGGTCGCGCGGCAGGACGTCGCTGAGCAAAGTGCCGGTGCGCCGCCGGGCCGGCTGGATGGCGGAGATCTCCGTGCACCGGGCGGTGGCGTTGCGCAGCAGCGAGAGCACCTCGCCGACCTCGGGCACCACGCTGACCGCGGCGTCGCGGCCGCGCTCGCGACGGGCCGCCCGGTAGACCGAGGTGAGCGCGGCGAGGTCGACACGGATTCCGTCGATCGCCTGCTGCCTGCGGCGTTGCGCGAGTTCGACCGGTGCGAGCAGCTCGCCGGCCGCCGCGTCGGGGCTGACCGCCACCAGCGCCGAGGGGTCGCCCGGCTTGGGGCGCAGCAGATGGAGCACCTTCAGCTTCTCCGCGGCGGCCTCCACCTGCTCCCTGGTCAGCCCGAGTACGGCGACGACCTGGTCGACGTCCAGGCTGTCCTGGCGCAACGCGCACTCGTAGACGGCGGTGGCGTCGCCGTCCAGCCGGGGAAGCCCTACCCAGCCATCCATGATGTCCACATCTACCCCACTTTGTTCACGCTTCCTGTTGATGCGTGCATGCTCATGATCCCTTGTCGGGCTGGCTTGGCCGAATCAAATCCAGGCAAGATCGTGGCCAGGGAAAGTGCCCGCAGCGGGCGGTCCCGAAAACCACTGCAACGCGATAGTCGGCTTCATGCCGCGCTTCAATCAATGGGGGATGAAATGAAGTTCGCCAGCACCGCTCTCGTCGTCATCGCGACCCTGACTTCCGGCTTCGGCACGCTCGGCCAGGCCGTCGCCCACGCCGGTAACTCCAGATCCGCGACGGCGGTTTCCGCGGCCGCCTCGCCGGGCGGCACCACGGAATGGGGCGTCGTGAAGCCCACCGCGTAACGGCCGGCATAACGGCCGTTGTAACGGAATATTCAATTCCGCACGGAGGACACGCATGCCCACCACCGCCCCGCCGGCGCGTCGCGTGGAGTTGCAGGCGCCGGAGCTGGCGCCCCGGGAGCAGGAGGCGCTGGGCTACATAGCCCGCGGTTACACCGACTCCCAGACCGCGAAGCGCATGGGCATCAGCCCGTACACCGTCCACACGTACCTGCGGCGGATCAGGGCCAAATACGGCCTCGACAATCGCGCCCAGCTGGTACGGCTCGCCTTCGAACTGCGGCTGTGACGAGCACGGTCCGCGCCCACCCACGAACACCCAGGAAAAGGCTGTGAAGTACGGCATCTTCATCGGCTACACCTTCAGCCCCGCCTGGCTCGCCAAGAGCTGGGACGAGCGCGAGCAGTTCCAGCAGGAGCACCTCGCGCCCCTCTACGCCAAATACACCGGCCGGCTGAGCATCCAGCAGTACGACGCCGAGGCGTTCTCGGCGTCGCCGACGGACTTCGCGTTCATCGAGACCGAGGACCTGACCGCCTACTACTTCTTCATCGAGGAACTGCGCGACACCCCGCTCTTCGCCCAGGGGCTGGCCCGCATCGATGTCATCCACGTCGGACTCGCCGACGGCTACCGGCACTTCGCCCAGGAGGTTCTCCATGCTGACGACGACCGCTGACGACGCCCGGGGCAGGCTGCGGGACATCTACGCCGACGCCCACGAGCAGACCCTGCACCCCAACCTGCTGGGCTGGCCGGGCCGTCCCGACGAGACGGAGCTGGACTTCCTCTCCCGGGTCGTCTACGACCGCCCCGGCAAAGGGGTCGAGGCCAGCGCCTACCTGGTCAAGGAGCTGGCCCAGCTCGCCGAGATCGAGCGGCACGTGTCCGCCGTGTTCGGCATCATCACCGCCCAGCTCGGTGCCGACGACTCGCCGCTGAGCGCCGGCTACGACCTCCACCACGCCCTCAACCTGTTCGCGGCCGAGGAGTATCTGCACTCCGACTTCTTCTACCGCTACGTACGCGAACTGGCAGGCAAGGACGTGAAGCTGGCCGACTCCCTCTTCATGGAGCGGCTCGCGCTGTACCAGGGCGACGACTCGCCGTACGTGAAGCTCGCCGCGATGTGCATGTCGGCGTACATCGGCGAGTCGGTCATCACCGTGTTCGAGAAGCGCACCGCGCACCTCGACCCGGGGCAGAAGCACTTCCTGACCCGGCTGCTGTGGGCACACGGCATGGACGAGGCCCGGCACGTGCAGGTCGACCACGTCGTCCTGGAGCATGTGATCCCCTCCCTCACCGAGGCCGAGCGGGATCGCGCCTACGAGCTGTTCCGGGGCACCGAGGAGCTCGACCGCGAACTGGCCAACCGCTTCCAGGACCTGGTCCGCGAGCTGTTCGGCCTCGACCACCAGCCCGGCAACCGGGCCTGGCAGATCCAGCAGCAGCTCACCGGCGCCTTCCGCGCGGCCCTGGCCGAGTCCTGGCCGCCGGTCCCGGTGGACGAGCACATCGACGCCGCGACGCGTGCGCTGCTGGTGGAGTTCTCGGGCAGCGACCACGTCCACGCCTGACGCCGCATCCCGCCCGCCCCCTTTGACGAAAGCCGACCCCACGTGACCGCCAGCGCCCCGCCCCGCTACCTGGACCTGACCGACGACCCCGAGCCCTTCCTGACCGGCCCGCGCCCTCCGAGCCCGGACGGCAGCGCGGCCGGGCAGGCGTGGGGGGCGGCCCCTGGTACGGGGCGGGCGTTGTCCGCGAGTTCCTACGGCGTGACGGGAGACGGTCGCGCCGGCGGGCGCGGGGACAGGACCGAGGCATCCCGCCGCCGGCGCGACGGCGCGCCGGAAGGCGTGGGCCGGCCGGTGCACGACCGGCGGGGCGGTGCGCACGAGGGCGCTGCCTCCGGCGCTGTCGCCGACCTGTTCGGTCTGCTGCGCTCCGTGCTCCCCGACGGGCTCGACCAGTACGTCCTCGGGAGTTCCGCGGCCGAGGTCTGTGACGTCGCCCTGCGTGCCGTGCGGCGCGCGCGGCCCGCCCGGCGGCAGGTGGCCGTGGCCGCGGGCGGGCATCACGGTGTGACCCTCGGCCGCGTCGACGGGATGGTCGAAGTGCCGTACGGGGACGCGGAGGCGATGGGCCGGGCGCTGGCTGACCGGTCGGTCGCGGCGGTGTTCCTGGAGCCGGTGCTCGACGGCCCCGGGCTGACCGTGCCGCCGCGCGGCTATGTCGGCCGGGTCGCCGAGGCCTGCGCCCGCACGGGCACGCTGCTCGTCGCGGACGAGTTCCAGACCTGTCTCGGCCGCACGGGCAGGATGTTCGCCGTGGACCACGACGCCGTGGTCCCTGATGTCATGCTCCTGTCCAAAGCGGGGGCCGGTTTTCCCCGCGTCGGCGTCTGCGCGCTCGGCACGGCCCTCGCCGGGGCCGTCGAGGACCACCCGCTCCCCCACGGCGGCCCCTCCGCGCTGTCGCTGGCCGCCGCCTGCGCCGCGGTCCGGGAAACCGCCGACCTCGACCTGCCGGCCCACGCCGCCCGGCTCGGCCCCCGGCTGCTGGCCGGATTAGAGGACGCCTGCCGGCGTCACCCCGCCCATCTGCTCGGCGCCGTCGGCACCGGCCTGATGACCGGTCTGCGCACCCGCGACTCCTCCGCCGAGTTCCAGATCTCGATGATGCTCGCCGGCCACGGCCTGCGCACCGGCCACTCCCGGCACCACCCCGGCGGCCGTACCGCTCACCCCGTGCTGCCGTTCTGCCCACCGCTCACCGTCACCGAACGACAGATCGACCACGTGCTGGCCGCCCTGGAGGCCACCCTCACCTGGCTGGACGGCCGGCCCCGCCCCCGTACCGGTGGACTCGGCCACCTCCTGCGCGGACTCGGCCCCTTCCGGACACCCACCGACTGGTGAACCCCACGCCACGACCCTCAAGGACCGACATGTCACACACGACAGCCCCCCGGCCGGCCACCACGGCCCCGCCCGCCCCCGAGCCGCCCGCGGCCCCCGCCGGCCGCACCGCGCTGCTCGCGGGTGTCCTGCTCTCCCTGTTCCTCGCCGCGGCCGACTCCACCGTCGTCGGCTCGCTGCTGCCGACCATCGCCGGCCAGCTCGGCCGCCAGGATCTGTACTCCTGGCTGATCTCCGCGTTCCTGCTGGCCAGTGTGCTCGTCACACCGGTCGCCGGGGCGGCCGCCGACCGCTGGGGCGGGCGCCGGGCGATGCTGGCCGCCCTCACCGTGTTCGCCGCCGCCTCCGCGGGCGTCGCCGCCGCGCACACCATGCCCCTGCTGATCATCGCCCGCGCGGCCCAGGGCATCGGCGCCGGCGCCGTCGCCGCGCTGACCTACGTGCTGATCGGCCAGGCCTTCGACGCCAGTGAACGCGGCCGTATGCAGGGCATGCTGTCCTCGGTGTGGGGCCTGGCCGCCGTCGCCGGACCCGCACTGGGCACGGCCGCCCAGGCCACCGTCGGCTGGCGCTGGATCTTCCTGCTCAACCTGCCGCTGGCAGCCGTCGCCGCCGTACTGGTCCGCAAGGTGCCCGCCGCCCCGGCCACCGCCCCGCGCGTGATCAGCCCCGGCGCACTGCTGTCCTTCGCGGCCGGCCTGGGGGGTCTGCTCCTGCTCATCCAGGCGCCCGCCCTGCACGTGCGCGCCCCCTACGTCGTCGCACTCGCCCTGGTGACCTTCCTCGGCCTCGCCGCGCACATCGTCCTGGTCCGGCGCCGCCCCGCCGCGGCCCTGGTCCCGTCCGCCTTCGCCACCCAGGGCGACCAGCGCGTCTCCGGGCTGCTCGCGGTCGGCGCCGCCGCCGTGCTGTACGCCTCGGTGACCCTGCTGCCGCTGGCCCTCACCGCGGGCGGCGCGGCCGGCGCGACCGAGAGCGGACTGTTCGTCATCACCGGCGCGCTCGGCTGGGTGGTCGGCTCGGCCGTGTGCGGCGGCCTGCTGCAGCGCCTCGGCCCGCGCGCCACCGCCGCCATCGGCGGTCTGCTGCTGGCGGCCGGCCCCGCGCTGCTCGCCGCGGGCGCCGCCCACTCGCTGCCGCTGGCCGTCGCCGGCGAGTCCCTGGCCGGTCTCGGCACCGGGTTCGTCGCCACCACCAGCCTGGTCCACACCCAGAACACCGCCCCGGCCCAGTGGCTCGGCGCCTACACCGCCGCCGTCACCCTGTGCCGGAACATCGGTGCCGCCGTCGGCGTCAACCTGCTCGCCTCCATCCAGCTCAGCGCCGCCGGCCACGGCTCCCACGGCGCCTCGACGGGCTCCTACACCACCGCCTTCGCGGCCCTCGCCGTGATCGGACTGCTCACCCTCGCCGGAGCCCTGCGTCTGCCCCGCCGCCACTGACCACCGGTCGGCCACGGTCCGGCCCGGCGGGCAGCCACCCTCCCGCCGGGCCGGCGACGACAGCTTCGAGGAGGACGGCAGCTTCAAGGAGACGGACATGCCGACCGACAGCCCGCCGGCCCAGGTGCTGTCCCCCTTCACCGGTGCCGCGCCCGCCCACCCGACGGGCTCGGCCCCTGCGGGTGACACCCGAGGACAGACGCGTTTTTGCGCAGTAAGCGCATACCGACCGGCCAGTTCGGTGAAAAGCCCGCGCGGCCCCGGACCGCGCGGGTAGCGTGCGTGGCTCCGCTCCCCCCACCTCCCTGCGGTCCGCCGCCACGGACCCGAGCCACGCAAGGAGCCCCGGGATGTCCTACGACCCGCCGCACACCCCACCCCAACAGCCCTACGCCCAACAGCCCTACGCCCACCCGTCGTACGCCCCGCCCCCGCCGTCCTACGCCCAGCCGTCGTACGCCCCGTCCCCGCCGTCCTACACCTACCCCTGGCAGCCCGCGCCGCCCGAGCCGCCCCGCCCGGGTCACCGCCCGCCCCGCGAACCCCTCGGCCACCACAGCGATCTGCGCGTGCTGCGCAGCGCCTACCGCTGGCAGCGGCGCACCGCCACGCTCACCGCGCTGGGCTACTTCACGCTGTTCCTGGTCCTGTCCGCGTGCGCGCCGGGCGTCATGACGCGCACCTTCGCCGACGGCATCCCCACCGGCCTGCTGCTCGCCCTGGTCCAACTCCCCGTCACCTGGCTGGCGATCGCCCTGTACGAGCACACCGCGCGCCGGCACGTCGATCCGCTCGCGGACCGCATCCGCAAGGAGACCGAACTGGACGCACGCCGAGGAGCGACCCGATGACCGCCGCCACGGGCACCCCGGCCGTCGGAGGCTTCACCGGTTTCAGCGGCTCGGGCCAGGCCATGTCCCTGGTCGCCTTCTCCACCGTCGCCACGGTGACCCTGCTGCTCTGTGTGATGACCGGCCCCGACCGGGACGACCTCGACGAGTTCTACACCGGCTACGGCTCCCTGTCCCCGCTGCGCAACGGCCTCGCCATCGCCGGCGACTACATCTCCGCGGCCACCGTCCTCGGCACCGGCGGAGTGATCGCCCTGTGCGGCTACGACGGCGTCGTCCTCGCGCTCAGTACGGCGCTGTCGCTGATGCTGCTGATGTTCCTGCTGGCCGAACCGCTGCGCAACGCCGGCCGGTTCACCATGGGCGACGCGCTGGCCCGCCGGCTGCCGGGCCGCTGTGTGCGCATCACGGCCTGCGCGGTGACCATCGCCGCCCTGCTGCCGCTGATGCTGGTCCAACTCGCCGGATGCGGGCAGCTCATGGCGTTCATCCTGGGCTTTTCCAACGAGTCGCTGAAGACCGGATGCGTCATGGGACTCGGCGCCCTGATGATCGCCTACGCGGCGATCGGCGGCATGAAGGGCACCGCGCTCATCCAGATCCTGAAGATCGTGATGCTGGTCGGTTCGGGCGCCGTGGTCGCCGTACTGATCCTGCACCGCTTCGACTGGGACCCGGGCGCCCTGTTCACCGCGGCCTCACGGCAGAGCGGCGCCGGACCGGCCTTCCTGCACTCGGGGCTGGAGTTCGGCACCTCCGGCAGGTCCCGCCTCGACATGATCGCCTCGCAGCTGACCGTGGTGCTGGGCGGCGGCGTCCTGCCGCACATCACCATGCGCATGTACACCGCCTCCAGCGCCCGCCAGGTACGCCGCTCGATGTCCTGGGCGGTGTCGATCGTCGCCCTGTTCGTACTGATCATCATGGTGGTGGGATTCGGCGCCACGGCACTGGTCGGCCGCGCCGTGATCTCCGGGGCCGACCCGCAGGGCAACACCGCCTATCTGCTGGGCTCCCGGGCGGCGTTCGGCGCGGACGTGTCGAACGCGGAGACCTTCCTGTTCACCATGGTGACCACAGCGATCTTCCTGACCCTGCTCGCATCGGTGGCCGGGATGATCCTCGCCTGCGCCAACTCCCTCGCACACGACGTGTTCGCGGCCCGCGTGCAGGAGATGCCGGCCCGGCGCGAGATGGCCCTGGCCCGCATCTCGGCGCTCGCCACAGGCGTGCCGACGATCCTGCTGGCCACGCTGGTGCAGCACCACAGCCTGCAGCCCCTCGTGACGCTCTCCTTCTGCCTGGGCGCCTCGGCCATCGCACCCGCCCTGGTCTACGGGCTCTTCTGGCGCCGCTACACCCGCAGCGGGCTGCTGAGCACGCTGATCGGGGGCTCGCTGACCGTGCTGCTGCTGATGCCGGGCACCAATCTGGTCTCCGGCTCACCCGTCTCGGCCTTCCCGCACGCCGACTTCAACTGGTTCCCGTTCACCACGACCGGCATCGTCTCCATCCCGGCCGGCTTCCTCTTCGGCTGGCTGGGCACGGTGCTCTCCGGCCGCGCCGAGGCGGAACAGCAACGCCACCAGTACGAGGCGGTGGAAGGCCGCATTCTGGCGGGCGCGGTGCGGGAGGGAGGGTGACCGCGCCGCGCCCGGCCCGCTGGGCGCGGCAGCCACGGCGGTGACCGGCGACGACGGCCAGGGCGCGGGCCCGGGTGGTCATTCCATCGCCGTTCTTCCCGTCAGGGAGATCAGGTTGCTGCGGGCCTCGTCCATGTGGGCGCGCACGTCGTCCCAGGCATCACCGTGCTCCCGCAACACCCGTTCGGTCTCCCGGGCGATGCGCTCCTCGTGCACGCGCGCGTCGGCGATGATGTCGGCGGCGCGCGCGCACGCGTCCTCCTGGGTGCGGCGCGCGAACTCCTCGGCCTCGGCGAAGACCCGCTCGGCGTCGGCCAGCGCCGCCTCGGCCCGGCTCATCCGCTCGGCATACCGGGCATCCAGGGCTGCGATCCGCTCGGCCTCCTCACGCTCGACCTCGGCCCACCGCTCGGCCTGCTCCCGGGACAGCTGGGCGGTCAAGCCGGTCGAGCGCTGCCGCACTTCACGCAACGCGGCGAGCACCTCCGCGCGTCTTCTCCTCACCTCGCGCCGCGTCCTGACGCGGATGCCGTCGGCCTCGGCGCGCGCGGAGAGCAGCCGCCGGCGGGCGTGTTCGTCCGCTTGCGCGCGGAGCGCGTCCGCCGCTTCGTGCGCCTTCCGGCGTGCGCTGTCGGCGCGCGCTTCGGCCTGCGCGATCTGCCGCTGCGATTCCCGCCGCGTGCGCTCGCGGAGGTCCGCCGCCTCCTCCTGCACGAGCTGGAACAAGCGCCGTGCGCGCCCCCCGAGCGACTCGTATGTCTGCGGCGGAAGCTGGGCGACGACCTCGCGCATCCGCGCGGCCTCCGCCTCCATGTCCTTGGCGAGCACGGTCAGCCGCGCGGCACGTTCCCACGCGGCATCGCGGTCGTACGACAACGCCTCCAGGTAGGCGTCGACCTGATCGGTGCGGTAGCCGCGCCCCCGGACGGTCACAAAGCCGTGCGGCGACTCCGATGCACTGCTCACCCTGGGAACCCCTCTCCACCGGACATACACGACAGAATGATTTCGCGCATATCTTGATGGATGGGACGTAACCGTACATAACGCGACACTCCGCGGTCGCATCAGGCTCACGCTCGCGCATCTCACGCCCGGAGTGCAGCGAATCCGCCGCCCCGGAACGACCGGAGAGCACGGCCGCGGCCACCCGTTCGGCCGACCGGCACGACCAGAAGCACGACCGGAAAAGCGTCGTGCCCTTCACGCACGCGTGAAGGGCACGACTGTGTTCCCGTGCGGTGGGCGTCCCTACAGCAGCCCGTCCCACATCTGTTCCAGCAGCACCGACCACCAGCTCTCCGGCGAACCGAGCGCCGCCGGGTCCAGGGCGGCCAGCTGCGCCTGGAAGTCGACGGTCCAACGGCCCGCCTGCTCCTGGTTCAGCCCGTACCGCAGCCGCCACATCCGGCCCAGCAGGGCCAGGCAGCGGACGAACTCCGGCAGCCCCGTGTTCACGAACTGCGGCGGCACCGGAGCCCCGCCCGGCCCCGCCTCGACCGGCACGGCCACGATGTTCGCCGTCCCGTACTGCACACAGACCGCCTTGCCGAAGTCGGTGCCCATGACGAGATACGAACCCGCGTCCGCCGCCGGCTGCACCCCGCGCTCGGCCGCCAGCTCCGCCAGCGTGGGCACCGGGCGGCCCGGCTGGGCCTGCGCCCAGAAGAACGGGCCCATGTCCACCGGCAGACCGGCCACCACCAGCGTGTGCGCCACCACCGGCGGCACCCCCTGCCGCGACACCGCCTGCTGCTCGAACCGGAACACCCCCGGCCCGAACACCGCCGCCAGCTCCTGCCCGATGGCCTCCGGCGGGATCGGCGGCGCCGCCTGCACCGGCGGCAGCGGAGCCCGCACCGGCGCCGGCCGCGCGGGGCCGTCCGCCACCTGGTGCAACTCGCCCTGGTGGGCCAGCAACTGCTGCATGCCCTGCTGCCGGCTCGCATGGTCCGTGCCGTACGGCGCGATGCTCGTGATCCGCGCCTGCGGCCACTGCTCCCGGATCATCCGCGCACAGTAGGCGCCCGGCAGCTCGCACGACTCCAGCTCCGTGTGCAGCTCCAGCACCTGGTCCGGCGGCACGTTCATCGCCCGCAGCTCGTGGAAGATCTGCCACTCCGGGTGCGGGGTGCCCGGCGCCGAACGCCGGATCAGCTGTTGCTCCGAACCGTCCTGCGCGCGGTAGCGCAGCACCGCCTGATAGCCCGGCCCGACCGTCGGCTGCCCCTGCTGCGGATACCCGTACGCGGGCGGCTGCCCCGGAACCGGCGCGCCCGGCGGCGGCATCGCACCCGGCGCCATCGGCTGCGGCGCACCCGGACCGCCCGGAACACCCGGAGGCATGCCGGGAGCACCTTGAGCACTTGGAGGCATGCCGGGAGCGCCCGGCGCACCGGGTGCGCCGGGGGCGGGCGGCGGCGGGGGTGCGCCCGGACCTGCCACGGGCGGTGCCGCCAGCACCGTCTCCGCGTGATGCACGGTCCCGCGCCCGCCTCCGGGAGCGCCGGGCGCGCCCGGACCACCAGGGGCGCTCGGCGGCGGCGGTGTGCCGGGGGCACCGGGGCCTGCGGGAGCGCCCGGAGGTTGCGGCGCGCCAGGCGCGGGCGGCATGCCCGGAGCGCCCGGAGCCGCAGGAGCGCCGGGCGGATTCGGCATGCCCGGAGCGCCAGGACCACCCTGCGCGCCCGGCGCACCCGGAACACCCGGGGCACCCGGCGGCTGCGGCGCGCCCCCGCCCAACTGGCTGGGGTCGGCCAGCATCGTGGCCGCATGGTGCACGCTGCCGGGAGGGGCGGCCGGCGGCTGCGGGGCGCCCGGAGCCTGCACCCCTTCCGCGCCACCCGGGCCGTCGGGTCCCTCCGGTCCGAGCGCCGACACCAGCTGCGTCGGCACATATCCACCGGCAGGCGCACCCGGCGCGGGCGGCGTCGCCGCACCCCCCGGGCGCGCGCCCGGCGTGCCAGGAGCGCTCGGCGGCGGAGGCGGCGCACCCACTCCACCGCGCGCCTTCTTCGGCGGCGGCGCGGCCTTGCTCGTCGCGGCATCCGCGATGTCCCCTGCGTTCGGCGCGAGATGACGCGCGGACGCACCCGTGTCGGCCGGCGGCTGCGGCGCGCCCGCCGCACCACCCGGCGCCTGCGGGTAGCCGTAACCAGGGGCAGCCTGCGGGGCGCCGGGACCCTGCGGATAGCCGTACGTCGGGACGCCCGGGGACGGCGGCGGGGGCGTGTTGCCCTGCGGCGTGCCCGGCGCACCTGGAGCGGCGGGGGGCGGGAACGGAGCTCCGGGCGCCGGCGGGTACGCGGGTACGCCCGGCGCAGGCGTGCCGGGAGCCGCCGGCGGCTGCGGGTGGCCGTACGGCGGCGTGCCGGGCGGCGGCGGGGGCGTACTGCCCTGCGGAACAGCCGGCGCACCGGGAGCAGCGGGCGCCCCGGGTGCACCGGGCGCGCCCGGCGTGTACGTGATGCCAGGCGCCCCGGGCGCACCACCGGGAGCGGGCGGGCCGCCCTGAGCGCCCGGCGGGAAGCCCTGCGCGCCCGGCGCGTTCGTGGAGTCGAGCGCCGGAGCGACCGCCGTCGGCGGCAGCTGGCTGCCCCCCGACATGAGCGCCGTCTTCGCATCCGGTGCGCTCACCGGCGGCGTCGGCGCCTCGTCGGCGGAGTCGCTCAGCGGCGGCGCGAACACCGTCGCGGGCAACGGCACCGAACGGTCGTCCTCACCGGAACCCGCGTTCGTGTCGGTGCCGGCCCAGGGCGTGGCCCCCACCGGCACATCCGCGGAAGGCGCACCGTGCGGAGCAGGCGCCCCGGGCCCACCGGAGGCGCCCGGCGCACCCGGCCCGCCCTGCGCCCCACCCGTCGCCCCGGACACCCCGGAGGCGACCGCCGGCACCCCGCCCTGCGTCTCCGCCAACCCCGCCCCACCGGACGAAGCCCCGCCACCGGCACCGGACGCCTCCGAACCGGCACCGTCCCCGGAACCCGCGCCCGCGCCCGCGCCCGAAGCACCGGACCCCGCGCCCGAAGCGCCGACACCCGCACCAGCCCCGGCCCCAGCCCCGGTCCCGGCCCCCCGATCCCCGAGACCCAGCTTGTCCGCCGCCTCCTGCAGCCACTCCGGAGGAGTCAGCAGGAACGACGTCTGATTGAGGTCCACCCGGGCGGCCGCCGGCGCCGGAACCGCGTCCTGCGGCCCATCGGCACGGCCGTACTCCTCCTCGTACCGGCGGATCACCTCACCCACCGGCAGCGCCGGCCACAGCGTGGCCTCACCGCTGTCCCGGGCGATCACCAGCCGCTGCGCACCCGCGTCCGCCCGCGGCCCCTCCGCCCGGTCCTCACCCCACACCACGAAACCCAGCTCGAACTCCCGCACCCGCACCTCACGATGCTGGTACGCGGGCACGTCACCGTTGATCCACTCCTCGGCGCGCTCCTGCGCCTGCGCATAGGTCACCATCGCCTGAAACTCACTCCCCCACCGGGCCGGACGACGCCGCACCGGAAGACACCGGAACAACACGGGCGAAGCCGCCGTCGACCATCAGATTCGCCACCGTCTCCAACTCCGGCGGACTGCCCGCCAGCCGCGACAGAAAGGCGTCGAAGTCGTCACCGCACGGCAGCAGCAGACGCTCCACCCGCTCCGCCGGCGACCACGACGGATCCACATCACGCACGTCGTCGTACGCGCAGAACCACACCGAACCGGGCCGCTCGCCCTTCACCTTCACCGCGAGCAACCCGCCCTGCACGAACGTCACCCCGAGGTAATCCTTCGTCAGATGGTCACGCAGGCACTTGTTCACGTACACCAGGTCGTTGACCGCCGCCTCGTCGCGCACCGTGAAGAACGGCTGGTCCAGCAGCAGACCCAACTCGGCGTCCAGCGCCGTACCCACCGGCGCACACCCGCCCGCCGCCTTCAGGAACGAGCGGTAGGCGCCCGGAAGCCGGTACCCCAGATCCTCCTCGACGCCCTGCACCTGCGCCTCCGACACCGCCACACCCGACTTCGGCAGCCCGAAATGCGCCGGCCGCGTCTCCTGCAACGGCCGCGTCCCCCGCTTGCCGTGGTCCACCGACGCCGTCGCCACCCCACCGTGATGCCGCAACAACGCCTTCACCTCGACCGGAACCAGCTCCAGCCGCCGCGTACCCGGAACGTGATGCCACGTCCAGCCGTGCGGCGTCGCCACATCCGGCACCGTGTCCCACAACTCGTGCTCCGCCGCCGCCAGTGCCGCGTTCGCCGACACATAGTCCGTCAGCCGCAACTCGTCGACACCGAAACCCTCCGGCGGCTCGGCGATCTCCACCGCCACGCGCGCGTACGGAGAGAAATCCGGGTAACCACGCTCATCGACCCGTACCCCTCTCGGGTGACGCGCCGCCCGCACCGGATCCGGGAAATGCACGACCTGCCCGGCATAGGCCGCGTTCGGCGGCACGGCTTGTCCCCCGGCCTGGCCGCTGGGCGGTGTCCCCAGCCCGAGCCGACCTGTCGTCATGGCGGTAGCCCCCTGCGGCGTTCTCTCTGGCCTCAATCGGCGGTGTCGATCGCGAACGGCGACAGCCTATGCGGTACACGAACCCCGGTCACCGGCCCACCGCATCCCGGAGGAAACCAGCCCTCCGCTTCCGTGACCAGCCGTCACCCCACCGTGACCACCCACCCCCGACCCGGGCGTGTCGCGCCGCCCCAGCTTCCGCACCCGCCACGGCATTTGGCACCCTGTGTCCTTCGGGGGATGCCGGGGAACACCCGGGGAGGGGAAAAAGATCATGAGCACCTTGCGAACCGGAGGTACCGACGTGCGGGCCGGCGACCCACGCATCGACTGGAGCGGCACCGACACACCCCCCACCCCCACCCTCCGCCACCGTCGCGACGGCATCCTGCCCACCGTCGCCGCCGCCCTCTCCGTCCGCGGCGCCACCCTCACCGGCACCGCCGCCCGCAGCGACCAGCCACCCGCCCTGCACCCCCTCGTCCAGGACTTCCTCGACGCGCTCACCAGCAGCGAACGCGACCGCTTCACCGGCCGCTGCGCCGAAACCATCCTCATCTCCCGGCACCTCACCGCCGCCGACGCCACCCGCAGCAAACGCGCCGCCCGCAAACCCATGACCAACAGCGAAGCACGCAAAGCACTCAAACACGCCAAACTCACCGCCCGCCGCATACGCGAGGACGGCGACCCCCTCCACGGCAGCTTCGCCACCCCCTGCCGCGCCTGCACCGCCCTCAGCGCCCACTTCGGCGTCCGCATCGTCGACCCCACGGCAACCGACGGCTGACCACCACCGTCAATCCCGATACACCGCACCACACCGCCGGCACGACGAACCACGCACGACGCACGAGACGAACGAAGGGCAGATGCACCCCGACCACGCCACCACCCCCAAGCCCGCCACCCGCCACGAGCACGGAACCGGCCCGGCCCGCTTCCCCGTACTCGTCGACGCCGCCCTGCGCGCCGCCGGCTGGCAACCCGGACGCTGGGACATAAAGCAGGCCGAAATCTGGGCCGACGCCCTGCGCGACCACACCTCACCCGCCGGACACCGGCACACCGTCTTCCCCGCCGCCGTCGAAGCCTGGGCCGAATTCGGCGGCCTGACCATCACCCCCAACGGCCCCGGCCGCCAGATCGCCCCCGCCACCCTCCACCTCGACCCCCTCCACGGCCTCCACCACGCCCGCACCCTCGGCGACCTCGGCCGCGCCCTCGGCACCGAACTCTGCCCCCTCGGCGAAGAAACCGACACCGCCGCCACCCTCGCCATCGACACCGAAGGCCGCGTCTACACCCTCGACCACACCGGCGACTGGTACGTCGGCCCCGACATCGACCACGCCCTCGCCACCCTCATCACCGGCATCGAACCCGTACGCCTCACCGCCGGCTGAGACACCGCACCGAGACCGCCGGCTGAGACACCTCGCTCAGCCCCGGCTCAGACACCGCACTCACGCCGCCGGAATCACCGCCGACACCCGGAAACCCCCCGCATCCGTGGGCCCCGACACAAACACCCCGCCCAGCGCCACGACCCGCTCCCGCATCCCCACCAGACCGTTCCCACCCGACGGCAACCCCGCCGCCGACGCCGACCCCGGCTCCGGCGGCGGCTCGTTCTCCACCTGCATCGCGATCTCCGACACCCGATGCGCCAACCGCACATGCGTCTTCGCGCCCGCCGCATGCTTGTGCACGTTCGTCAACGCCTCCTGCACCACCCGGTACGCCGTCTGCTCCACCCGAGCCGCATACGACCGCACCTCCCCCTCCACCGACAGATCCACGACCATCCCCGCCGCCGCCGACTGCCCGATCAACTCCTCCAGCTCCGACAGACACGGCCCCTCCTCCACCGCCACCCGAGAAGCCGCAGCCGCAGCCGCCTCCCCCACCCCCGCCAACGGCACCGCCTGCGCACGCCGCCCCGCATCCTCCCCCGCCCGCAACACCCCGAGCATCTCCCGCAACTCCGTCAACGCCTGCCGCCCCATGTCCCCCACCAGCGCCGCATTCCTCACAGCCTTCTCCGGGTCCTTCCGCGCCACCGCCTGAAGCGCCGCCGCATGCACGACCATCAGGCTCACCCGATGCGCCACCACGTCATGCATCTCCCGCGCGATCCGCGTCCGCTCCTCGTTCCTGGCCCACTCGGCCCGCTCCTCCGCCCGCTCCGCGAGCAACTGAAGCTCCCGCTCCAGACTGTCCGCCCGCTCCCGCAGACTCTCCATCAACCGCCGCCGAGCCCCCACGTACAACCCCAGCAGCAGCGGCGGAGCCGTCAGCCCCAACGCCGTCGTCACCGCCGCGAACGGCACGAACCAGTCACCCAGCGTCAGGTCCCCCCGCGCCATGTCCTGGCGCACCCGCACGAACGTCACCACCGCCGTCCCCACCAGCGACATCCCCGCCAGCGCCCCGATGATCCGCCGCGGCAGCTCACACGCGGCGAGGGTGTACAGGCCGACGACACCCAGCAGAAACCCCATCTGCGCGGGCGTGATCGCAATGGCCACGAGAACGACGGCGATCGGCCACTTTCGCCGCACGAGCAGCACAGAACCGGCGATCAGACCGAAAACGATCCCCACCGACACCGGAATCCCGGCATCCCTGGCGAACGGGATCCCCTCCGCACCGCACTCCACGGCCGACACCAGCGCGAGACCCCCGTCCAGCACCGCACTGCGCCACCTGGCCCACCACCAGGGCCCGGTCAGGGCCCCGGTCCGCTCTTCCCCCGTCGTGGTCATACCTCCAGCCTACGGGCGACAGCCAGGCCTATTCCGGTGACTTTCCCCTACCGCCACACACCACACTCCGTAACCGAACGACCTCGAAACCCACCGGTATCCCTCGAACTGGTGAACCCCTCCCGTTCGACCCCGGAACGCCCCATTCCGGCCGGACGGTATGCGTATGACACATGCACCGGGCAAGTACGCCGACTTCGAGAGCCTGCGGGACCGGGCGGTCGCCCTGCGCCGGGCGGGCCACAGCCTCCGGCAGATCCGGGACGAGCTGAAGATCTTCAACAACGACATCCTCAACCAGCTGGTGAAGGGGGAACCGCCGCCGGAATGGACCAAGCGCCCGAGGGCGAAGGACGACCTCCGGACCAAGGCCCGGGAGCTACGGCTCCAGGGCTGGACCTACGACCGGATCCAGGTCGAGCTGGGATGCTCGAAGAGTTCGATTTCCCTCTGGGTGCGGGACCTGCCCAAGCCGGAGCGGCGCGACCCGGTAGAACAGGCGAAGCTGGCCGCGAGGAAGCGCTGGGAGCGCGAGCTGGCCGTACGGGACGAGAGGCGACAGGCGACCAAAGCCGCCGCCACGAGCGAGATCGGCGCAATGACCGACCGCGACCTCTTCATGGCGGGCGTGGCCCTCTACTGGGCCGAGGGCGCCAAGGACAAGCCGTACGCCCGGCGCGAGAACGTGCAGTTCGTCAACAGCGACCCCGGCGTGATCAGGGTCTACCTCGCCTGGCTGGATCTCCTCGGGGTGGAGCGCGAACGCCTCCGCTTCCGTGTCATGATCCACGAAACCGGCGATCTCGATGGAGCCATGCGCTACTGGGCCGATCTCGCGGGCGTCGCGACCTCCGCGTTCCAGCGAACGACCATCAAAAAGCACAACCCCAAAACCCTGCGCAAGAACGTGGGCGAGAGCTACCGGGGCTGTCTCGTGATCAGCGTCTTGCAGGGAGCGGAGCTATACCGTCGCATCGAAGGCTGGTGGTACGGCATAGTAGGGGCTGTCGCTGCAACCGATCTTCCAAATCGGACATAGCGATAATCCCGGGTCGTCTAAGGGCAAGACGGTGGTTTTTGGTGCCACTTATAGGGGTTCGAATCCTCTCCCGGGAGCCACAGCACACAAAACCTAGGTTCGGGTCCTGACCGGCGAAAGCCCGACAGGGCCCGCTCCCATGTCCCCCCGGAAACACCCCGGTATCCTGCGGCTGTCACCCCCACTCACCCACAGCCGAAGGGCAACCCCGTGAGCAGCGCCATTCGCCCGGCAGCCGTCGTCGTTCTCGCAGCGGGTGAGGGCACCCGTATGAAGTCGGCCACACCGAAGGTCCTGCACGAGATCTGCGGCCGCTCCCTCGTGGGCCATGTGCTGGCCGCCGCCCGTGAGTTGGACCCGCAGAATCTCGTGGTCGTCGTGGGGCATGCCCGTGAGCAGGTCACCGCGCACCTGAACGAGATCGACCCGGCCACCCGGACCGCCGTACAGGCGGAGCAGAACGGGACCGGGCACGCCGTGCGGATGGGCCTGGAGGAGCTGGGCGGGGCCGTCGACGGGACCGTGGTGGTCGTGTGCGGGGACACGCCGCTCCTGACCGCCGACACGCTCAAGCAGCTCGCCGGGACGCACGCCGCCGACGGCAACGCCGTGACCGTGCTGACCGCCGAGGTTCCGGACGCCACCGGGTACGGGCGGATCGTGCGGGACGAGGCGACGGGTGCGGTGACGGCCATCGTGGAGCACAAGGACGCCACCGACGTCCAGCGGGCGATCCGGGAGATCAACAGCGGGGTGTTCGCGTTCGACGGGCAGTTGCTGGCGGACGCGCTGAAGAAGGTGCGAACGGACAACAGCCAGGGTGAGGAGTACCTGACGGACGTGCTCGGCATCCTGCGGGCGGCCGGGCATCGCGTCGGTGCCTCCGTGGCGGCCGATCACCGGGAGATCGCCGGGATCAACAACCGGGTGCAGCTGGCCGAGGCGCGCCGGATTCTGAACGACCGGCTGCTGACGGCCGCGATGCTGGACGGGGTCACCGTCGTGGATCCTGCCTCCACGTGGGTCGACGTGACCGTCTCCTTCGAGCGGGACGCGGTCGTTCATCCGGGCACGCAGCTGATCGGGTCCACGCACATCGGTGAGGGTGCCGAGGTCGGGCCGAACAGCCGGCTGAAGGACACGCAGGTCGGTGCGGGGGCGCGGGTGGACAACACGGTGTCCGACGGGGCCGTGGTGGGTGCGCAGGCGAGTGTGGGGCCGTACGCGTATCTGCGTCCGGGTACGCGGCTGGGGGTCAAGGGCAAGATCGGGACGTACGTCGAGACGAAGAACGCCCGGATCGGTGAGGGCACCAAGGTGCCGCATCTGTCGTATGTCGGTGACGCGACGATCGGTGAGTACACGAACATCGGGGCGGCGAGTGTGTTCGTGAACTACGACGGTCAGGAGAAGCACCACACGACGGTGGGGTCGCATTGCCGGACGGGTTCGGACAACATGTTTGTGGCTCCTGTCACGGTCGGGGACGGTGCCTACACCGCTGCCGGGTCCGTGATCACGAAGGATGTGCCACCCGGTTCGCTGGCCGTGGCCCGCGGTCAGCAGCGGAATATCGAGGGTTGGGTGGCTCGGAAGCGTCCGGGGAGTTCGGCGGCGAAGGCGGCCGAGGCGGCGTCCCGGAGGGGCCAGGACGAGGACTGAGCGGAATCGTGTGCGCCAAAGTCGGCGTACCGTGATAAGTGCACATCCGCACGCGTGCACCCGCACCCCTACCAGCTGGTTCGGCCTCTCATGCCCAGACGGGAGGTCGCAGACGGAGCCGGCTGGCTGAGACAACCTCTGAGGAGACTGTGCTGTGACCGGGATCAAGACGACCGGCGAGAAGAAGTTGATGTTCTTCTCCGGCCGCGCCCACCCCGAGCTTGCCGAGGAGGTCGCCCAGCAGCTGGGTGTCGGGGTCGTCCCGACGAAGGCCTTCGACTTCGCGAACGGTGAGATCTACGTCCGTTACCAGGAGTCGGCGCGTGGTGCGGACTGCTTTGTGATCCAGAGCCACACGGCTCCGATCAACCAGTGGATCATGGAGCAGCTGATCATGATCGACGCGCTGAAGCGTGCGTCGGCCCGCTCCATCACGGTGATCGTGCCGTTCTACGGTTACGCGCGGCAGGACAAGAAGCACCGGGGTCGTGAACCGATTTCGGCGCGTCTGATCGCGGATCTGATGAAGACGGCGGGGGCGGACCGCATCCTGACGGTGGATCTGCACACGGATCAGATCCAGGGGTTCTTCGACGGTCCGGTGGATCACCTGTTCGCGCTGCCGCTGCTCGCCGACTATGTGGGTGACAAGGTGGACCGGAACAAGCTGACGGTCGTGTCGCCGGACGCGGGTCGCGTGCGGGTGGCGGACCGGTGGTGTGACCGGCTCGGTGCGCCGCTGGCGATCGTGCACAAGCGGCGTGACAAGGACGTGGCGAACCAGGTGACCGTCCACGAGGTCGTGGGTGAGGTCAAGGGCCGGGTGTGTGTGCTGGTCGACGACATGATCGACACGGGTGGGACCATCTGTGCCGCGGCCGATGCGCTGTTTGCGCACGGTGCGGAGGATGTCATCGTGACGGCCACGCACGGTGTGCTGTCGGGTCCGGCTGCGGACCGGCTGAAGAACTCGCGGGTGAGTGAGTTCGTGTTCACGAACACGCTGCCGACGCCGGCGGAGCTGGGCCGGGATCTGGACAAGATCACGGTGCTGTCGATCGCTCCGACGATTGCGAGTGCGGTGCGTGAGGTGTTCGAGGACGGGTCGGTGACCAGTCTCTTCGACGAGCAGTGAGGTTTCTGCAGGCGCGTGACGCGGGCTAGCTGAAGATCCTTTTGGGTACGGCCTCCTCCTCCGAGTAAACTGACGAAGTTGCTCGGCGAGGGAGGCCGTACTCCGTTTCTGGACGGGGACACGGCGGTCCGTTATCGACGCGCTCTTCGTAGCAGGCCGTTCGTGGCCGGGTGACCACGTCCGTTCCGATTTTCTACGAGGAGTGATCCGCATGTCCGAGGTGAAGCTCGCCGCCGAGACCCGTACCGAGTTCGGCAAGGGTGCCGCCCGTCGCATCCGCCGTGACAACAAGGTCCCGGTTGTTCTGTACGGCCACGGCTCCGACCCGGTGCACCTGACCCTGCCGGGTCACGACCTGCTGCTGGCGCTGCGTACGCCGAACGTCCTGATCTCCCTGGACATCGACGGCAAGACCAACGAGCTGGCGATCCCGAAGGCCGTGCAGCGCGACCCGCTGAAGGGCTTCCTGGAGCACGTCGACCTGCTGCTGGTCAAGCGTGGCGAGAAGGTCACGGTCGAGGTTCCGGTGCACGCCGAGGGCGAGCTGGCCCCGGGTGGCAACCTGCTGGAGCACGTCCTGAACGCGCTGCCGGTCGAGGCCGAGGCCACGCACATCCCCGAGGCCGTCACGGTCTCCGTCGAGGGCCTGGAGGCCGGTGCCTCCGTCCACGCCAAGGACATCACCCTGCCCAGCGGTGTGACCCTGGCCGTCGAGGAGGACGCGGTCGTCCTGCAGGTCCTGGCCGCGCAGGCCGAGGAGACCGAGGGTGAGGCCGCCGAGGGCGAGGAGTCGGCCGAGGTCTGATCCTCGCCGTCGTCGTCAACTGTTCAGCCGCTGCTTCCCTCGCCGGGAGCGGCGGCTGGCGCGTATCAAGGAGAGATGGACGTGACCACCCCCGCCAGTACTGACCCCTGGCTGATCGTCGGGCTCGGGAATCCCGGGCCGGAGTACGCCATGAACCGGCACAATGTCGGGTTCATGGTGGTGGACCTGCTCGCGGAGCGGATCGGGGGGAAGTTCAAGCGGGCGGGCAAGGCGCAGGCGCAGGTGCTGGAGGGGCGGATCGGTCCGGCGGGGCCGGGGAGCCGGCGGGTGGTTGTGGCGAAGCCGATGTCGTACATGAACCTGTCGGGTGGTCCGGTGAACGCGTTGAAGGACTTCTACAAGGTGCCGGTGGCGCATGTCGTGGCGGTGCACGACGAGCTGGACATCGACTACGGGGTGCTGCGGCTGAAGCTGGGCGGCGGGGACAACGGGCACAACGGTCTGAAGTCGATGACGAAGGCGATGGGGCCGGACTATCACCGGGTGCGGTTCGGGATCGGGCGTCCGCCGGGTCGTATGCAGGTGGCGGACTTCGTGCTGAAGGACTTCTCGTCGGCGGAGCGCAAGGAGCTGGACTACTTCGTGGACCGTGCGGCGGATGCGGTGGAGTGTCTGGTGACGGAGGGGCTGGAGCGGGCGCAGAGCGCGTACAACTCCTGACGCCGGTCACCGCTGACGAGGTCCCGTACTCCTGATGTCCCGTACTCCTGACGTCCCGTACTCCTGACGCACGGGACGTACAACTGCCGACTTGTACGGCTTTGCCTCCCGGACGAGTTGACCGGTCGTACGGTGATGGCCAATGATCCCGGCCATGCCTGCCACTGCCGCCACCGCTCTCCGGGCCTCCGTGACCGCGTTGCGGTTCGGGCGGGTCGCGGCGATGGGTGCGCTCGCCGCGCTGATCCTGTTCTGCGGGGTGTGGGGTTCCTGGGGGACCGCGCAGCACGTGATGCTGACCAAGGGCCGGGAGACCGGCACGGTGCGGGTGACGGGGTGTGCGGGGGACGTCTGCGCGGGGCCGTTCACGCCGGCGTCGCAGGGGGCGCGGGCACGCGCGCGTGTGGAGCTCGGGCAGTCGGTGGCGGTGCGCAAGGGGCGGACGTACGACGTGGTGCTGAAGCCGGGTACGGCGGTGGCGGTGCGCTCGGGTCCGGCGGGGATCCTGTACGCGTGGGTGCCGTTCGGCGGGGCGTTGCTGCTGGCGTCGGTGGTGGTGGCGGGCGGGATGCGGCTGACGCGGGCCGGGTGGGTGCTGGCGGGGGCGGGGATGGCGCTGCTGACGGCTGTTTTCGTGACTCTGTGAGGGGTTGGGCGTTCTTCACGTCTGTGGGGGGTCTGTTCGTGGCCTGTTCGTGCTTGACCGGCTGTCGGGCGTGGCTGGAAGCTGTACCGCCCCCTCCACATCTTCCCCGTTCACCACTCGAAGATGGATCAGTCCCATGCGTACCCTCATTCCCGTCGGCGCGCTGAGCGCCGGTGTTGCGGTGGCGCTCGTGTGCGCCCCGGCCGCCCACGCAAGTGCCCCCGGTGACAATGGCACCGTCAAGATCCACGACGCCCGGACCGGCGAGGAGCTGCGCCGTAACGAGCCGCACGTGTGCACGTTCTATCTGGACGCCTTCGGCTTCGACGGTGGTCAGAAGGTCGACTGGCACATCGAGGCCTGGGCGCCGACGGCCGCCGCGAAGGGCGCGACCGTGAAGACCGGCGCGATCACGCTGGGCGCGGACGGTCACGGCCGTACGGGCGACCTGTCGCTGCCGGACGGGCACTACAAGCTGTTCTGGAACTTCGAGGGCGAGAAGGGCGCGGCCAAGCACAAGGTGTTCTGGACGGACTGCACGGGCTCCGCGGGGGGTGGCGGGAAGCCGTCCGGCTCGGCGGCGCCGTCGTCCTCCTCGCACCCGTCTTCGCCGGCTTCCTCGTCGTCCTCTTCCTCGTCCTCGTCCTCGTCGTCCGGTACGGCCCCGAGCGCGTCCGCGTCCGGATCGCCCGCCGCGGCGGCTCCGTCCTCCTCCCCGTCCGCCGGCGGCGACCTCGCCGAGACGGGTAACGGTGCTCCGGTGGGCCTGCTGTCGGCCGGTGCCGCGGCGCTGGTCGGCCTGGGCGGCTACCTGGTGACCCGCCGCCGGACGGCCCGGCGGGGCTGAGACCTCCCTGCACAGGGGTGCCCCCGGGGTCGTACGACCTCGGGGGCACCCCTGTGTGCCGTGGCTGTCAGCCGGTGTTGCGCAGGCCGGCTGCCACGCCGTTGACGGTGAGGAGCAGGGCGCGGGAGAGCAGCGGGTCGGGGTCGGTGCCCGCGGCTGCCGCGTCGCGCTGGCGCTTGAGCAGGGTGACCTGGAGGTAGGAGATCGGGTCCAGGTAGGCGTCGCGGATGGCGAAGGTCTGCTTGAGGACCGGCTGGGCGTCGAGGAGTTCGTTCTCGCCGGTGACCCGGAGCACCTCGGCGACGGTCAGCTCGTGTTCGGCCTTGATGGTGTCGAAGACGTGCTTGAGCTCGTCGGGGACGAGGGTGTCGACGTAGTGCTGGGCGATGCGCAGGTCGGTCTTGGCGAGGGTCATCTCGACGTTGGAGATGAAGTTGCGGAAGAAATGCCACTGTTCGTGCATCTCGCCGAGCACGGTGTCCAGACCGGTTTCCCGCAGCGCCTTGAGGCCGGAGCCGACGCCGAACCAGCCGGGCACGATCTGCCGGGACTGGGTCCAGCCGAACACCCACGGGATGGCGCGCAGACCGTCGAGCGAGACGCCCGAGCCGGGGCGGCGGGAGGGCCGCGAGCCCAGGTGCAGCTCGGCGAGCTGGTCGACGGGCGTGGAGGCGAGGAAGTAGGCCGGGAGGTCGGGGTCCTCGACGAGCCGGCGGTAGGCGGCGTGCGCGGCGTCGGAGACCACGTCCATCGCCGCGTCCCAGCGGGCCAGGGCCTCGTCGGACTGGCGGGGGGCGGTGTGCAGCGCGGAGGCCTGGAGGGTGGCCGCGACGGTCAGTTCCAGGTTCTCCCTGGCCAGGGACGGGATCAGGTACTTGTCGGAGATGACCTCGCCCTGTTCGGTGACCTTGATCTCGCCTTCCAGGGTGCCCCAGGGCTGGGCGAGGATCGCGTCGTGGGAGGGGCCGCCGCCGCGGCCGACGGTGCCGCCGCGGCCGTGGAAGAGGCGGAGGCGGACGCCGTAGCGGTGGGCGACGTCGCGCAGCCGGCGCTGGGCGCGGTGGATCTCCCACTGGCTGGTGGTGATGCCGCCGAACTTGGAGGAGTCGGAGTAGCCGAGCATGACCTCCTGGACGTCGCCGCGCAGCGCGACCAGGCGCCGGTAGGACGGGTCGGAGAGCATGTCCTCCAGGATGGTGTCGGCGGCCTTCAGCTCGTCGGTGGTCTCCAGGAGGGGGACGATGCCGATCCTGGCCCAGCCGGCGTGCAGGTCGAGGAGGCCGGCCTCGCGGGCGAGGACGGCGGCGGCGAAGACGTCGTCGGCGCCCTGGCACATGGAGATGATGTAGGACTCGACGACCTCGGGGCCGAAGACCTCCAGGGCCTTCTTGACGGTCTCGAAGACGCCGAGGGTCTTCTGTCCGGCGGCGTCGAGGGGTGCCGGGGTGGGGGCGAGCGGCCGACGGGAGCGGAGTTCCTTGGCGAGGAGCTTGGCGCGGTACTCGCGGGGCATGTCGGCGTAGCGCCAGGACTCCTCGCCGAGGCGGTCGAAGAGCTGGCCGAGGGCGTGGTGGTGGGCGTCGGCGTGTTCGCGGACGTCCATGGTGGCGAGCTGGAGGCCGAAGGCGGCCAGGGTGCGGATGGTGCGGGCCAGGCGGCCGTCGGCGAGGAGGCCGCCGCGGTGTTCGCGCAGCGAGGCCTGGATGATCCGCAGGTCGCTGAGCAGCTCGCCGGTGCCGAGGTAGTCGCGGCCCGCTTCGTGCGGGGTGCCCTTGGCGAGGCGCTGCTTGGTGTTCTCCAGCTTCTGCCGGATGCAGGTCGCCTTGAGCCGGTAGGGCTCCTCGGCGTTGAGGCGCTTGTAGCGGGGGCTGATCTCGGGCAGCAGGTCGAGGTCGGTCTTCAGGGACTGCAGGAGCTCTTCCGTGGCGCCGGTGTAGCGGATCGAGTTGGAGAGCAGTCCGCGCAGTTCGTCGATCATCTCCAGGGCGTCGTTGATGCCGTGTTCGTGCTGGAGGATGAGGATGTCCCAGGTGACCTGGGGGGTGACGTTGGGGTTGCCGTCGCGGTCGCCGCCGATCCAGGTGCCGAAGGTGAGCGGCCGGGTGTCGTCGGGGAGCTTCACGCCCACCCGCTCCAGCTCCGCCGTCAGGTCCTCCAGGACGTCGCCGACGGCGTTCGCGTGCAGCTCGTCGAGGTAGTAGATGGCGTTGCGGGCCTCGTCGGCGGGCTCGGGGCGGACGACGCGCAGCTCGTCGGTCTGCCAGACGAGGTCGATGTTCTCGGCGAGGCGGACGTCGTGGCGGCGGCGGTCGGAGCCCTGGACGGGGGTGTCCAGGAGCGCGGCGATGCGCCGGAGCTTGTTGAGGACCGAGCGGCGTGCGGCCTCGGTGGGGTGGGCCGTGAAGACCGGACGGACGTTGAGGTTCTGGACGGTCTGCCTGAGGTGCTCGGGGTCGGCGTCCTTGAGCCGGTCGGCGGTGCGGGAGAGGAGGCCGCCCTCGGCGGCGCGCCGGGCGCGCAGCTCGCGGCCCCGGTGCACCTGCTCGGTGACGTTGGCGAGGTGGAAGTAGGTGGAGAAGGCGCGCACCAGCTTGGCGGCGGTCTCCAGTTCGGTGCCGCGCAGCAGCTCGGCGGCGGCCTCGCCGTCCTCGCGGGTGAGGCGGCGGACCTTCTCGACCAGGTCGAGGAGCTCGGGGCCCTCCTGCCGGACGAGGGTCTCGCCCAGGAGATCACCCAGCCGGCGGATGTCGGCGCGCAGCTCGCTGCTGGTCGTGGTGGTCTGGTCGTCGGCACTGCTCACAGGTGCGGCTCCTTGCAGTGTTGAAGCTCGTCTGGGAGGGAACCCGGGCGGCTGCCGGGCGGCGTGCGCCGCATACGGGCCGGAGCGTCCGGGAAGGAAACGTCAGCGGACCGCGCTGTCCGACCGGTTCCAAGGATAGGTGTCCCTGCGGACGCGCAGGCCGTGGGGCTCTTGCCGCCGCACGACACGCTGCCATACTTACGAAGCCGTAGGTTACGGAACCGTAGGGAAGTACCGTCGAGTCCCGTCCGGTCCCGGCGGCCCGGTATCCGTCTCGACCCTCGACCCCACAGGGGACGCGCATGACCTCAAGTTCCGATGTGATCGAAGAAGCCCGTAAGGCCGACGACACTCCTCCCCCGTCCGCCACGCTGGGTGGCGAGCAGAAGCGTTCGATCGAGCAGATCACGCTGCTTTTGTTCATCACCGTGCCGTTCCTGGCACTCGTGGCGGCTGTGCCGCTGGCCTGGGGCTGGGGGGTGAGCTGGCTCGACATGGGCCTGCTGGTGTTCTTCTACTACCTGGGGTGCCACGGCATCACGATCGGTTTCCACCGGTACTTCACCCACGGTTCGTTCAAGGCCAGACGGCCCCTGCGGATCGCGCTCGCGATCATGGGCTCGATGGCGGTCGAGGGCCCGCTGGTGCGCTGGGTGGCCGATCACCGCAAGCACCACAAGTTCTCCGACGCGGAGGGTGACCCGCACTCTCCGTGGCGGTTCGGGGAGACGATTCCGGCGCTGATGAAGGGCCTGTGGTGGGCGCACATCGGCTGGATGTTCGACGAGGAGCAGACTCCGCAGGACAAGTACGCGCCGGATCTGATCAAGGACCCGGCGATCCGGGCGGTCTCCCGGCAGTTCGTGCTGTGGACGGCCGTGTCGCTGCTGGCGCCGGCGCTGATCGGCGGTCTGGTGACGATGTCCTGGTGGGGCGCGTTCACCGCGTTCTTCTGGGGTTCACTCGTACGGGTGGCTCTGCTGCACCATGTGACGTGGTCGATCAACTCGATCTGTCACGCGGTGGGCAAGCGGCCGTTCAAGTCGCGGGACCGCTCGGGCAACGTGTGGTGGCTGGCGGTGCTGTCGTGCGGTGAGTCCTGGCACAACCTGCACCACGCCGACCCGACCTCGGCGCGGCACGGTGTGATGCGCGGCCAGATCGACTCCTCGGCCCGGATCATCCGCATCTTCGAGCTGCTCGGCTGGGCGTACGACGTGCGCTGGCCGTCACGCTCGCGTATCGATTCGCGCCGGAACACCGGCCAGGACGGCTCCGGGCGCCGGAAGGAGACCGCGAAGGCGGCATGATTGACGCCGTGGCGACCGACTCCAGCAGCACCTCCAGCAACGACAAACCCCGGCGGACCCGCCGGACCCGTATGACCGGTGCCGAGCGCCGCCAGCAGCTGCTGGAGATCGGTCGCACCCTTTTCGCGGCGAAGGGTTTCGAGGGCACCTCGGTGGAGGAGATCGCGGCGAAGGCCGGGGTGTCCAAGCCGGTGGTGTACGAGCACTTCGGCGGCAAGGAGGGCCTGTACGCGGTGGTGGTGGACCGCGAGATGCGGCGCCTGCTGGACATGGTGACCAGCTCGCTGACGGCGGGGCATCCCCGGGAGCTGTGCGAGCAGGCGGCGTTCGCGCTGCTGGACTACATCGAGGAGTACACGGACGGCTTCCGCATCCTGGTCCGTGACTCGCCCATCCCCCAGTCGACCGGTTCCTTCGCCTCTCTCATCTCGGACATCGCCACGCAGGTGGAGGACATCCTGGGCCGCGAGTTCAAGAGCCGCGGCTTCGATCCGAAGCTGGCGCCGCTGTACGCGCAGGCGCTGGTCGGCATGGTGGCCCTGACCGGGCAGTGGTGGCTGGACGTGCGCCGCCCGAAGAAGGCGGAGGTCGCGGCGCATCTGGTGAACCTGGCGTGGCACGGTCTGGACGGGCTGGAGCCGAAGCCGCGTCTGATAGGCCACCGGAAGAGCTGAGCGGGCCCGCGCCCCCGAGGACGCGCACTGCGCGTGCGCTGTCCGAAGGGGCGCGGGCGGCGTCAGGCCCGGGGTCCCGGTTCCCGGCACAGGGCCACGGCCGTGCCGGCGGCCGCGCACAGCGCCACGGCCCAGGTCCAGCGCGAGGTGTCCCAGGCCTGCGACAGGGGCTGCGCGAACGGCCGGGCGGCGTCCGGCAGCGGCAGCAGGACCGCGACCAGGACGCACAGCACCGTGCCCGGCGCGGCCAGCGCCCCGCCGCCGCCCGGGGTCAGGCGCACGCCGAGCGCCGCCAGGGCGAGGACCAGGCTGAACAGCGCCACGGCTTCGAGGGTCAGCCCGCCCGCGGGCAGCAGCGGGCGTTCGTCCGGGTTCGTCGCGAAGGTGCCGCATACGACGACACCGGCCCAGGCACAGCCCGCGCACAGCACGGCGAGTGCGCCGCGCACGGCCCGGGGCAGCCAGCGCGGCACCGGCACGACCTCGGTGGTGCGGGCCGCCGGGTCGTCGAGGACGAACGCGGCGCCGACGGCGATCAGCACCGCCGCGGCCCGCATGAGCAGGACGACGTCGGTCATCCGCATCCCGCCGGCCAGCGCGGGGCCGCCGGTCAGCAGCAGCGCGGCGGCGGCCGCGATGGCCAGCGGGGCGATCCTGGTGGCGCGCACCGCGTAGGGGATCAGCGGTCGCAGGCAGGCGTACCGGTTCGGGGTGCTCACGGGTGTCATCGGCACGTCCGCTCGCCGGCCGGGACCTGCGGGGGCGCGGGCACGCCGAGGAGTGTGGCGGCGCGGTCGGTCGTGGTGTCCGGCGCGGTCAGTTCGCTCCAGGCGGCGCGGACCTTGGCGCCGATGTCGTCGGCGGGCCGTTTGAGCAGGTCGACGGCGTAGGTGGACTCGCGGGCGTCGAAGGCGAGACCGGTGGAGGAGTCCAGGACGAGCAGGCTCAGGCCGCCGGTCGTCCGGGAGGCCAGGTCGCGCAGGGCGGCGCGGGTCTCGTCGGTGGCCTGCCCCGCCAGCCACAGCGTGAGGACGGCGCGGGAGCCGCACACCGTGTCGATGCGGGGCTCGTGCGGGGGCGCTCCGGTGACGGTGCGGTAGGCGAACAGGGCGGAGAACTCGGCCACGGCGTCGCTCTCGGCGTCCGCTCCGGCGCTGCCCGCGCTCCACCAGGTGCCGACGGGTACGGCGCCGGGCGTGTGGGCGCGGCGGTCGTCGGCGTCCCAGGCGGCCTGGGGCAGCGGCTGCCCGGAGGAGGCCTGGGATCCGGGGTGGAAGAGGCGCTGGCGCACGGCGTAGCGGGCGTCGGCGGTCTGTGCGGGGGTGCGGTGCAGGATGCCGCGTACGACGCCGTCCCACTGCCGGATGCGCCCGGTGAACTCCGGGAAGGCGCAGTAGGTGACATGGCCGCGGGTGCTGCAGTCCTGTTCCCGCGCCGGGTGCTCGGTGGCCAGGGTGCGTGCGCGGGCGATGTCGTCCGGCACGGGCCGCAGTTGCAGGGCGCCGGCCAGGGCGGCGAGCACGGCGGCGAGTGCGGCGCAGGTCCACAGGGCGCCGGTGGTCCGGCTCGGTGCGCCGGGCGCCGTGTCACGCTCGTCGCGCAGCAGCGCGAACGCGGCGCACACGGCGCTGAGGGCGGCGAGCCACAGCAGGTGCCAGCCGGCGGGCCGGGCCAGCAGCACGGACGGCAGTGGCTGGGCGAACTCGTCCTCGATGGCGACGAGGGTCAGCCACCGCCAGCCCGAGGTGTTCTGCACGGCGGCGACGAAGGTGAGCACCGCGAGCCCGGCCACCGTCAGTGACGCGGTGGCCAGCGAGCCGCTCAGGCGGGCGAGCAGCACCCCGAGCACCCCGGCGAAGAGCACCGCCGCGGGCCCGGTCGCGACCTCCGCCCAGTCGATGGTGCCGACGGCGCCGGGCAGCGCCGCCAGGTGCAGGATCCGGGCGACGGCGAGGGCCGCGGCGAGGGCGACGGCGGGCAGCAGGGCGAGCAGATGCGCGGCGGCGCGGGCGCGCCGGCCGAGCACGAGGACGGCGTACACCGGCTCCACTCCGTGCCGTCGCCCGCGCAGCACCCCGAAGTCGGCGGCGAGCAGGGTGCCGGCGGCGATCAGCAGCAGGGGCGGCTGGCCGGTGCGGGAGCTGTCCTGGAGCACGGGGTAGCGCTGGGCGTCGGCGCCGAGGGTGAGGTCGTACGCCCACAGGGCGAGGTAGGCGGCGACGGAGGCGAGGAACGCGGGGTGGCGCAGCAGCCGCAGTGCCTCGGTGCGGGCGAGGGCGGCGACGGCGCCCCGGGTCCGCACCGTGGGCCGCGGGCCCGGCCGGGCGGCGGTCAGGGTGCTCACAGAACCGGCTCCCGCTGCGTGGTGGCGTCGAGGAGCAGCAGGTAGCCGTCCTCCAGGGTGGGTTCGAGCAGGGGGGCGCCCGGTGGCGGTGTGCCGATGTTGCGTACGGTGCCGGCACCCGTGCGCCAGCCCGCCAGGGCCCGCGGGTCGCGTTCGGTGCTCGCCCAGACGCGGCCGGCGGCGACGGCGGCGAGGGCGGGCGGTTCGCCGTCGAACTTGACGGTGCCGTGGTCGAGGACGATGACACGCCGGCACAGCGCGGCGACGTCCTCGGTCTGGTGCGTGGACAGCAGGACGGTGCGGCCGGCGCCGAGGTCGGCGATCAGCTCCCGGAACCGCAGCCGCTGTTCGGGGTCGAGACCCACGGTGGGCTCGTCGAGGATGAGGAAGCCGGGGTCACCGACGAGCGCTGCGGCGAGCGCCACCCGCTGGCGCATGCCGCCGGACAGCTGCTTGATCTTCTTGCCGCGCCGCTCGGGCAGGCCCACGGCGTCGAGGACCCGCTGCACCTCGCGGTGGCGGGCGGCGCGGTCGGTCATCTCCTTGAGGATCGCCACGTAGTCGACGAACTCGAAGGCGGTGAACGACGGGTGAAAGCCGGGGTCCTGCGGCAGATAGCCGAGGCTGCGCCGGATGGCGAGGCGGCCCTGCGGGGTGCGCGGGTCGTGCCCGAGGACGCGGACGTCGCCGCCGCCCGGTGGTGCCGCGGTCGCCAGGGTGCGCAGCAGGGTGGTCTTGCCCGCGCCGTTGGGTCCGAGCAGTCCGGTGACACCGGGGGCGAGCCGGAAGCTGACGCCGGCCAGGGCGCGCACGCTGCGGTAGTCGACGGTGAGGTCGCTCACCGCCACGGCGGTGGAGACGGTCATGGATTCCCCCTGGTGGGTGCCTGGTTCGAGGTCTTCGGTGAGGTCGGTCAGTGCGCGGGCTGCGGTGCGCCGCGGTCGTAGGAGGTGCGGGTCAGCGCGATGGAGACGGCGGCCCCGCACAGCACGGCGGCCGCGCCGAGCTGTCCGCCCGCCGAGAGCACGAGATCGCGGACGGGGTCGAAGAGCACCAGCAGGCCCAGGGCCCAGGTCCCGGCCACCGCGCCCGCGGCCACGACGGGTTCGACACGGGCCGACAGGGCGAGGGTGAGCGAGGTGAGGGCGAGCGAGGGCAACAGCCAGCCGAGCGTCCGGGAGGCGGGTCCGGGCAGGGCGACGGCGATCGCGGCGGCGGGCACGAGGGCGGTGGTGACGACGGTGACGGTGCGCAGGAGCAGCAGCCGCAGCCCGTGGAACGGTGCGACGACCGTCATCTCGTACATCGGGTCGGTGCGCGGCCCGAACGACAGGGCGACGCCCGCCACGGGCAGCGCCGGCGCGACCACGAAGAACGGCAGCGTGGCGGAGACGGCGTGCCCCAGGCGCGCCACGACGAGCGTGAGCAGCAGCGTGACGGTGGCCCCGGCGATCCAGGAGCGGCGCAGCGCCGGGGTCGCGGTGATCAGCCGCGCGGTGTGCCCGGGGATCCTCAGGGCGAGCAGCACCCGCTCCACGGCACCGGGCCTCGGCACGTCGCGGGCCCGGGTCAGCCTGGCCCAGGTGGCGGCGGTGCGGTCCTGGTCGGCGTACCGGGCGAGACCGGCGCGGCAGGCGGCGCAGCCGGCGAGGTGGGTGTCGGCGCGCAGCAGGGCGGCGCCGCGCAACTGCCCGCCCTGGTAGTCGCGCAGTGCCTGCGTACCGAGATGCTCCACTGCCACCTGGTCTCCGTTCCTGTGCTGGTGCGGCCCGCTCACGCCAGTTCCTCCCGCAGTCGTCTGCGGGCCCGCATCGCCCGGGTCTTGACGGTGCCCGCCGGGATCCGCAGCGCCTTCGCGGCCTCGGCGGTGCTCAGCCCGTCGACGACGGTGGCCTGCAGGACGTCGCGGAGTTCGGCCGGCAACCGGGCGAGTGCGTCGGCGAGTTCGCCGTACGGCAGCCCGTGCAGCGCCTCGTCCTCGGCGGACGGATGAGCGGGGCGCTGGCGCAGCCGGCCGAGCAGCTGGGCGAGCCGCTCACGCGCTCCGTGCCCGCGTTGTACGTCGACGAGCCTGCGCGCCCCGATGCGCCACAGCCAGCCCGCGGCGCTGCCGTCCGACCCCGGCGTCTCGCGGAAGCGGGCCGTGCCGTGCCACACCGCGAGGAAGGTCTCCTGCACCACGTCGTCGACGATCGCGGGGTCCGGGCACCGGTAGGAGAGCCGGGCGACCAACCACGGCTCGTACCGCCGGTAGAGCAGTTCGAAGGCATGGCTGTCGCCCGCCTCGATCGCGCGCAACAGCATGCTGTCGCTGCGCCGCTCCCCGCCCATGTCCGTCACACCTCCTCATCGGACGAGGGGTCGCGAGCGGTTCACGGTTCCCGGGATTTTTCTCAACTCCCTTGCCGGACAGAGGATTTCGGCCACGTCGACAGATGAGTTCGGCCAAATCCGGGTGACCACGCCACCACTTTTCGAACATTGGCCACAGAACTACCCATAGTCAATTCGGAAGCGTTCCCTCCCCCGCCGCCCTGGCGTAGCTTCGCCAGCACTCGGGCCCGACCGACCCGAGACGGGTCCGACCAACCCGGATAAGAGAAAAGGGGGAACTTTCTCATGTCGGAGACAACGGCAGCAGGAAGAAAGATGCGCGCCCGCGCGGCCACGGTCGTCCTGGCCACGGGAGCGCTCACGGGGATGCTCGGCGCCGTGCCGGCGTCCGCCGCGACGGCACGGCCCGCGGCCGTGCCGTCGTGCATCACCATCAAGAACACGTCGAGCTGGGTGACCACGACGACGCGGGTCACCAACAACTGTTCGCAGACGTACCGCTACTACTTCAAGTGGGACCGGCACGTCGACGGCTCGTGCGAGACCTATGCGCCGGGCCACTGGCACTCCGAGACGGTGGCCATCACGGCCCGTTTCGCGGGTCTGGGCAGCTGCTGACCGGCGGTCACTGAGCACCAGGCGTGAGGCGCCGGGTCTTCCCCGACTGCAATTCGGGGAAGACCCGGCGCCGTCTTCCATGATGCCCCGTCACGGACCCTGCGGCTCCAGGAACTCCAGCCGATTGCCGACGGGGTCCTCCGTGTAGAAACGCCGGTGACCGGGGAGGTTGTCGTCCCAGGTCACCTGCGCGCCCTTGGCGGTGAGCCGGGCCGCGTACGCCTCGATCCCCGCGACCCTGAGCCCCGGGTGGGCCTTGCGCGCGGGCCGGAAATCCGTCTCGACGCCCAGGTGGAGCTGTACGGCCCCGGCCCGGAACCAGCAGCCGCCGCGTGCGGCGAGCACCGGAGGTTTGGGGATCTCCGTCATCCCCAGGACGTCGACGTAGTAGGCGCGCAGCGCGTCCTCCGACCCGGGCGGGGCCGCCAGCTGCACGTGATCGACGGCGACGAGCACGCTCAGGCCTCCTTCACGGCGACGGCGAACAGACGGCGGAAGGGCAGGACGGTGCCGTACGGCGCGGCGGGGTAGGCCTGCCGCAGCAGATCGCGGTACTCGGCCAGGAACGCGTCCCGCGCCTCGGGATCGTCCGCGAGCGCGGTCAGGACGGGCCGCAGGCCGGTTCCCTTCACCCAGTCCAGGACCGGGTCCGCACCGGTGAGGACGTGGAAGTACGTCGTCTGCCACACGTCGGCGGCGCAGCCGAGGCGGGCCAGGCGGTCCAGATAGACGCCGGGGGTGTGCACGGAGTCGGTGTGCCGCAGGACGCCGGCGAGGCGGGACTCCCAGCGGGGGCTGCCGGCGAGTTCACGCATCAGGGCGTGCAGCGGGGCGTCGATGTTGTCGGGCACCTGGAAGGCGAAGGTGCCGCCGGGACGCAGGCCGGCGATCCAGTCGGCGAAGCGCTCGGCGTGCCCCGGCACCCAGTGGAGCGTGGCGTTGGAGACGATCAGGTCGTACGGCTCCTCGGGCGTCCAGGTGCGGACATCGGCGTGGGCGAAGTCCAGCCGGCCGCCTCCCGCTGTGGGCCCCTCGTGGCCGGTGTGGGCCGCGTCGAGCATCGCGGGCGAGTTGTCGTAGCCGGTGACATGGGCGGCGGGCCAGCGCCGGGTGAGCAGGACGGTGACATTGCCGGGGCCGCAGCCGAGGTCGGCGATGCGGGGCCGCTCGCCGCGCGGGTCCGGGATCTGGGCGAGGAGGTCGGTGAAGGGACGGGCCCGGTGACCGGCGTGCCGCAGGTACTGGCCGGGGTCCCAGCTGGGAGTCGTCATGCCGGTCACTCTCCCCGTCCAAGTATCTCGATGTCAAGAGACTCGACTTCAAGAGACTTCATGTCGACACAACCACTACACTGATCTCCATGGAGGACGAGGTCGATCGGCTGGTCGCAGCGTGGCGCCGGGAACGTCCGGACCTCGACGTGGAGCCGCTGGAAGTGCTCAGCCGGGTGAGCCGACTCGCCCGGCATCTGGACCGTGCGCGCCGGCTCGCCTTCGCCGAGCATCAGCTGGAGCCCTGGGAGTTCGATGTGCTGACCGCGCTGCGGCGCGCGGGCACGCCGTACCAGCTCTCCCCCGGCCAGCTGCTGACCCAGACGTTGGTCACGTCGGGCACGATGACCAACCGCATCGACCGGCTGGCCAAGAAGGGCCTGGTGGAGCGGCTGCCCGACCCGAGCGACCGGCGGGGCGTGCTGGTCCGGCTCACCGACACCGGCCGGGACCGCGCGGACCAGGCGCTCGCGGGTCTGCTGGAGCAGGAGCGGGCGATCCTCGGCGAACTCTCCCGCGCCCAGCGCCTGGAACTCGCCGGTCTGCTACGCCAGCTGACCGCCCCGTTCGACAACATCCCCGGCTAGGTCGGCCGGTCCGACCCCCGCGCGGCGGGCGAGCGCGACGGCGGCCAGCGTCGAGTGGACACCCAGCTTGCCGAGGACGTTCTGCATATGGGTGCGCACGGTGTGCGGGGAGAGGAACAGCCGCTCGGCGACGGCTTTGCGGCCCAGCCCCGCGACCATGCAGCGCAGCACCTCCCGCTCGCGCGGGGTGAGCGCCTCCACGAGCCGCTCGCTCTCGGTGCGGTGCCGGCGCGCGGCCGTCAGCTCCCTGAGCACGCCGGTGAGCAGGGCGGGCGGCAGATGGGTCTCGTCGCGCAGCACGCCCCGGATCACCGTCAGCAGCCGGGACAGCGAGCAGTCCTTGGCGACCCAGCCCGAGGCCCCGGCCTGCAGCGCGAGCGCCGCCCGCCGGGGATCGTCCTTCTCGGCGAGCACCACGATCCGTACGGCAGGCTGGGCGGCGCGCACGCCCGCGACCAGCGAGATGCCGTCGACCAGCCCTTCCTCGTCGCCCTCCTGCACGGGCACCGCCGGCCGGCTGGCGGGCATGTTGCCGCCCAGATCGGCGTCGACCAGGAGGACGTCGTAGCGGCGGCCCTCCCCGGCCGCCCGGTCCAGACAGCGCAGCGCGGCGGGGCCGCTGCCGGCGGCGAAGACGTCGACGTCGGGCTCGGCGGCCAGCGCGGCGGCGAGCGACTCGGCGAAGATGCGGTGGTCGTCCACGACCAGGACTCGGATACGAACCACGAAACCCCCTTCCCCAGGCTCCGCACGGAGCAGGGGACAACCAAGGTCCGGAAAGGGCCCGGCCGCCATCAGCCGGTCCGCAAGGACCGGAACGGCCCGGAGAACGACGACCCGCACGGGTACGACAGCCCACGGAAAGGACACGCGCCGCGCGGCCGCCGCCGTCGCGGAAACTGCTACCCCCACCGCGGGTGCCGTACCCGCCTGTCTCGCCCCCTGATCAGCACCGGCCCCCACCGGTGCTGTTCCACAGAGTACGGACGAGAGCACGCTGCGGAAGCAGATTTGCAGAACTGGCCGACCGATGTGTGTCTCGTGTGCTGCCTGTTTCGTCCTGGGACAGAAATCGACAAAGCCCGACGCCATCTGCCGCACGCCACCCTGCCCATCCCGCCGGAAAACGGCATGGACATGACTCACATACGATGTACGGTGGCGTGTTTCCGATCTTGACTCAGGAGTGAAACCCTTGAAGAAGAAGCTCAGCCGCATGCTCACCGTGGGTGCCGCCGCCGTCGGCGCCGTCGCCCTCGCCACGGGCCCCGCCTTCGCCGGCAACGTCGGCGCGAACGTCTTCGGGGCGCAGGGCTCCGGGACCTTCCGCTACGACGGCCACTACATCGCCCCGCAGATCTACGTGACGGTGGCCGACACGGGCAAGGACGGGCACTCCGTCGGGGTCCGCGTGCAGTCCCTGACGCCGGACCGCAAGGTGACCAGCTACAGCTGGCACAAGGTCTACACCGGCGCCGGCACCGAGAAGACGTGGCCGACCTCCCTGCAGGACAACCGCGGTATCTGGGCCCTGCGCATCCAGGTCTGTGTCTTCGAGGGCGACAAGGCCCTCGGCTGCGACGAGTCCAGCTGGGACGGCAACCCCAACTACTGATCCCGAACGGCACCGGGACGCGGGTGTCGGTTCAGTCGCTGCGCTCCCGCCGAGGCACCGGCGGGGGCGGTGCCGGGAGTTCGTCGTCCGCGAGCACGGGGCCGCCCGTCCGCAGCCGCTCGACGGTCCGCTCGGCCCGCCGGCGGGCCCGGGGATCGTCGTCGCGCCGGAAGAGCAACCGCACGCTGAGCGGGGTGCGACACCCGAACGCCAGGCCGGCGCCGCGCGACTCCTCCGTGGCGATCAGCCGGTACCCGAGCGCCTGCGCGATCCCCTCGGCCCGGGCCTTCATCCTCCATCAGCGGTCCCCGCAGCGCGGCAGCTGTGCCGGGAAGTCACGCGAACCCCCGGGCACGGACGCGGCGCCTTCCCCTTCCCTCGCATCCTTCGGCTCACAGGGCACGTACACGGAAGCGACGCCCCGTGCCTCCCCGCGCGGTCGGGCCAAGTGCACTGCAGGACAAGGCCGGTACGGGAGGGGCGGTGTCAGTTCAGTCGCCGTGCTCCCGCCGACGGCACCGCCTCGAACGTGCGCGGGGCCGTGAAGTCCGCTGCTGCGAAGGCCCCGTCGATGGCCTTCGTGAGTGTGTCGACGTCCGTGGCCTCCGCCAGGACGATCGCCGAGCCGCCGAAGCCGCCGCCGGTCATCCGGGCGCCGAGCGCGCCGGCGGACAGGGCCGTGTCGACGACCAGGTCCAGCTCGGGGCAGGAGATGCGGAAGTCGTCGCGCAGCGAGGCATGGCCCTCGGTGAGGACGGGCCCGATCGCCCGGGTCTCGCCCGCGCGGAGGAGTTCCACCACCCGCTCGACCCGCCGGTTCTCCGTCACGATGTGCCGGACCAGGCGGACGACCTCCTCCTCGTCGCCGAGCCGGGCCAGCGCCGCGTCCAGGCCGGCGTACGGGATGTCCCGCAGGGCGTCGACGCCGAGCAGGGCCGCGCCCTTCTCGCAGCCGGCCCGGCGCTTGCCGTACTCGCCGCCGCTGTGCGCGTGCTCGACCCGGGTGTCCACGACGAGCAGGCGCAGGCCCTCGGCCGCGAGGTCGAAGGGGATCTGCTGCTGGGACAGGTCGCGGGTGTCCAGGAAGAGGGCGTGGCCCTGCTCGCAGCAGGCCGACGCCGTCTGGTCCATGATGCCGGTCGGCGCGCCGACGTAGACGTTCTCGGCGCGCTGGCACAGCCGGGCCAGCTTCCAGCCCGGAAGGCCCAGTGCGTAGAGGTCGTTGAGCGCGAGTGCGATCACCACCTCCAGGGCCGCCGACGACGACAGGCCCGCACCCGTCGGGACCGTGGAGGACAGGTGGACGTCCGCGCCGGTGACCTCGTGACCCGCCTCGCGCAGCGCCCAGACCACGCCCGCCGGGTACGCCGTCCAGCCGTCGTCGCCCTGCGGGGTGAGCGCGTCCGGCGACAGTTCCACGATCCCGCCCTCGACGTCCGCCGAGTGCAGGCGCAGGACGCCGTCGGTGCGGCGGGAGACCGCCGCGACCGCCCGGTGCGGCAGCGCGAACGGCATGACGAAACCGTCGTTGTAGTCGGTGTGCTCGCCGATCAGGTTGACCCGGCCCGGGGCCGCCCAGACGCCCTCGGGCTGCGTGCCGTACAGCTCGGTGAAGCGCTCCGCGACCTGCTGTGCCCCCACTAGTGCTCCCTTGTGATGCTCTGCGCGAACTGCCACGCGTCCGCGACGATGCCCGCGAGATCCGCGCGGGTCGGGTTCCAGCCCAGTTTCTCGCGGGCGGTGTCCGCCGAGGCGACCAGGACCGCCGGGTCGCCGCCCCGGCGCGGGGCCACGGTCTCGGGGACCGGGTGGCCGGTGACCTGCCGGACGGTCTCGATGACCTGGCGGACGGAGAAGCCGTTGCCGTTGCCGAGGTTGCAGATCAGGTGCTCGCCCGGCCGCGCGGCCGTCAGGGCCAGCAGGTGGGCCTCGGCCAGGTCGGCGACGTGGATGTAGTCGCGCACACAGGTGCCGTCGGGGGTCGCGTAGTCGTCGCCGTAGACCGAGATCGTGTCGCGGCGGCCCTGGGCGACCTGGAGGACCAGCGGGATGAGGTGCGACTCGGGGTCGTGGCGCTCGCCGTACGCGCCGTAGGCACCGGCCACGTTGAAGTAACGCAGCGAGACCGCCGCCAGGCCGTGGGCGTTCGCCTCGCTGGTGATCATGTGGTCGACGGCCAGCTTGGTGGCGCCGTAGGGGTTCGTCGGCCTCGTGGGGGCGCTCTCCACGATCGGGACCTGCTCCGGCTCGCCGTACGTGGCCGCGGTGGAGGAGAAGACCAGCGTGCGGACGTTCGCCTCGCGCATCGCGCCGAGCAGCGCCATGGAGCCGGCGACGTTGTTGTCCCAGTACTTCTCCGGCTTCACCACCGACTCGCCGACCTGCGAGGACGCGGCGAAGTGCAGCACGCCGCCGTAGGAGGGGTCGAGCCACTTGGCGGCGTCGCGGATGTCGCCCTCGATGAACGCGGCACCCGCCGGGACGCCCTCGCGGAAGCCGGTGGAGAGGTTGTCGAGGACGGTGACCTCGTGGCCGGCCTCCAGCAGATGCTGGGCCACGACACTGCCGACGTAACCCGCGCCACCCGTCACCAGGTACTTCATGAACTCGCTACCTCTCGCAGTCGCTCGGCCGCGCGCTCCGGCGGCACGTCGTTGATGAACACGCTCATGCCGGACTCGGAACCCGCGAGAAACTTCAGCTTGCCGGAAGTGCGGCGGATGGTGAAAAGCTCGAGGTGCAGCGCGAAGTCGTCCCGCGTGATCCCGTCGAACTCCTCCAGCGCACCGAACGGGGCCTGGTGCCAGGCCGCGATGTACGGCGTCGGAAGCTCACCCGCAGCGTTCTCCCCTCCGTCCCGCCCGTCGAAGATCCGGTCGAAGCGCCTCAAGAGTTCCAGATACACCTGGGGAAACTCTGTGCGCGCCGCCTCGTCGAGGGCGAGCAGGTCGGGGACGCGGCGCTTGGGGTACAGGTGGACCTCGTACGGCCAGTGCGCCGCGTACGGCACGAACGCGGCCCAGTGTTCACCCTCAAGGACGACCCGCTCCCCGGCGCGTTCCCGCTCCAGCACGGCGTCGAAGAGGTTCTCGCCGCCGGTGGCCTCCTTGTGCGCGGCGAGCGAGCGGAGCATCAGCGCGGTGCGCGGCGTGGTGAACGGGTAGGCGTAGATCTGCCCGTGCGGGTGGCCCAGGGTCACACCGATCTCGGCACCGCGGTTCTCGAAACAGAAGACCTGCTCGACGGCGGGCAGATGCGACAGCTCCGACGTGCGGTCCGTCCACGCGTCGAGCACCAGCCGCGCCTGCTCGGCGCTCAGGTCCGCGAAGGAGGCGTCGTGGTCGGACGTGAAGCAGACGACCTCGCAGCGGCCCGAGTCGCCGGCGAGGGAGGGGAACCGGTTCTCGAAGACGACGACGTCGTACGACGCGTCCGGGATCTCACTGAGCCGCTCGCCCCGGGTCGGGCACAGCGGGCACTCGTCGGCGGGCGGGTGGTACGTGCGCCCCTGCCGGTGCGAGGCGACGGCGACCGCGTCGCCGAGCAGCAGATCGCGGCGGATCTCGGAGGTGGTGACCGTGCGGTCCAGGGGACGGCGGTCGACGGCGTCGCGCACGGTGTCGTCGCGCAGGTCGTAGTAGATCAGCTCACGACCGTCGGCCAGCCGTGTCGAGGTCTTCTTCAACGCCGGACTCCTCTACGCCCCGCACCCAATCAGCCAACACAATCAAACATAACAGATCACAACCCACCACCGACAGGGATCATCACAATCAAACAAAGAACATCAACAGAAGTGTTCAATTGCTGAACGCGGAGACGTAGGTTCCGCTCTGGATCAGTTCGCGCAACGAAGCGAGTTCTCATGCAAACCCCCACAGACAGCCCCCTGTATCTGGCGGCGGAGCTACGGCTCCCCACCAACTGGCTGGACTACACGATCCTGGCGATCTACTTCGTCGTCGTCCTCGGCATCGGCTTCGCGGCCCGCCGCTCGGTGAAGACCAGCCTCGACTTCTTCCTCTCCGGACGCTCGCTGCCCGCCTGGATCACCGGCCTCGCCTTCATCTCGGCGAACCTGGCGGCCACCGAGATCCTGGGCATGGCCGCGAACAGCGCCCAGTACGGCGCCTACACCGTGCACTGGTACTGGATCGGCGCCATCCCGGCCATGGTCTTCCTGGGCCTGGTGATGATGCCCTTCTACTACGGCAGCAAGGTCCGCTCGGTCCCCGAGTTCCTGCTGCTGCGCTTCGACCGGGCCGCCCACCTGCTCAGTTCGATCCTGTTCGCGTTCGCCGCCATCCTGATCGCGGGCGTCAACCTCTACGCCCTCGCGATCGTCGTCGAGGCGCTGCTCGGCTGGCCCCAGTGGGTCGCCATCGTCGTCGCCGGCGCCTTCGTCCTCGCGTACATCACCCTCGGCGGCCTGTCCTCGGCGATCTACAACGAGGTGCTCCAGTTCTTCGTGATCCTGGCCGCCCTCATCCCGATCACCATCCTCGGCCTGAAGAAGGCCGGCGGCTGGAACGGCCTGACCGACAAGCTCACCGCGAGCCACGGCACGAACTTCACCACCGCGTGGGGCGGCACCGGCATCGGCAGCGCCAACCCGCTGGGCGCCAACTGGCTGACCATCGTCCTGGGCCTGGGCTTCGTCCTCTCCTTCGGCTACTGGACGACCAACTTCGCCGAGGTGCAGCGCGCCCTGTCCGCGAAGAACCTCTCGGCGGGCCGGCGGACCCCGCTGATCGCCGCCTACCCGAAGATCTTCATCGTCTTCCTGGTGATGATCCCCGGCCTGGTCGCGGCGGCCCTCATCCCGAAGTTCGGCACCCCCGGCTCCGGCTACCAGTACAACGACGCCATCCCCTTCCTGATGCAGGAGCTGCTGCCCAACGGCGTACTCGGCATCGCGGTCACCGGACTGCTCGCGGCCTTCATGGCGGGCATGGCGGCGAACGTGTCGTCCTTCAACACGGTGTTCACGACCGACATCTGGGAGAAGTACGTGGTGCCCGGCCGCGAGGACACGTACTACGTCCGCTTCGGCCGCCTGATCACCGTGATCGGCGTCTGCGCGTCCATCGGCACGGCGTTCCTGGCGTCCTCGTTCTCGAACATCATGGCCTACCTGCAGACGCTGTTCTCCTTCTTCAACGTGCCGATGTTCGTCGTGTTCATCGTCGGCATGTTCTGGAAGCGCGCGTCCGCCAAGTCCGGCTTCTGGGGCCTGCTCGCGGGCACCGTGACCGCGATGATCAACTACTTCGTGTTCTACAAGAAGGGGATCATCTCCATCCCCTCCGACCAGGGCGCCAACTTCGTCTCCGCGATCGCGGGCTTCGTCGCCGGTGCGGTCGTGATGGTCGCGGTGTCCCTGTTCACCGAGCCGAAGCCGGCGCAGGAGCTGCAGGGGCTGGTCTACGGCACCCGCTCCCCCGGCATGTCCGAGCCGCCCGCCGCCGGCGACGACGCCTGGTACCGCAAGCCGGCCCTGCTGGGCTGGGGCGCGGTCGTCCTGGCCGCCGCCTGCTACATCCCGTTCTCGTTCTGACGCGGGAGGACCGAGGAAACCATGTCTGAACACCCCGAGCACCCCGACCGTCGCCACCACTACACCGAGGAGGAGGTGGCGCACGAGGTCGCCGAGCTGGAGACCAAGTCGGCGACCGCCGCCCGCATCTTCGACCTGCGCCGCATCATCGGCGGCCTGTTCGTGGTGTACGGCGTCATCGTCACGATCACCGGCATCACCGACTCCCGGTCCGCGATCGACAAGGCCCAGGGCGTCAACATCAACCTCTGGACCGGGATCGGCATGCTCCTGCTGGGCCTCTTCTTCCTGGCCTGGCTGAAGCTGCGGCCCACTCCGCCGCCGCTTCCTCCGGAGGGTCTGCCGGAGGAGAGGCAGGGGGGCTGAAGCAGCCTTCCCGTCCGCGGGTGCGTGGGGGCTGGTCGCGCGGTTCCCCGCGCCCCTTGCGGGGCGCCCCGCCGCCGTGACCTGCGGGCAGTCGCGCCTCCCCCAGTGCGTCAAGGGCCTGGGAGGTACCCCCAGGGGCGGCACGGGTGGACGCCGGGGGTACCCCCAGAGGGGGGCACCCCTCTGGGGGAGGCACCCCGAAAGCGCGGGCAAGCGACTCGACCCCCGGCCGGGACCAGCGCAGGGCGCCTACTCGGGGCCGGACCCCAAAGCCCCCGCCCGGTCCAGCAACCCCGTCCGCGCGGCCAGGGCCGCCGCCTCCAGGCGGGACCCGACACCCAGCTTCATCAGCACCCGCTGGACATGCGTACGGGCCGTACTCGGCGCGATCCCCATCCCCGCCGCGATCAGCCGCGTGTCCTCCCCGTCGGCCACCCGCACCAGCACCTCCACCTCCCGCGGTGTCAGCACCGACAGCAACCGCTGAGCCTCGTCATCGGGCTGCGCGGCAGGATTGAGCAGTTCCCCGAACGCCCCCTGCAGCAACTGCGGGGCCACCGCCGCCTCCCCCGCCCGCGCCTTCATGATCGCCCGCTCGACCCCCTCGATGCGCTCGTCGTGCCGCACGTACCCCGACGCCCCGGCCGCGAACGCCGCCGCGATCCCGCGCGGCGACGGCACCGGGCCGAGCACCAGCACCGCCACCTGCGGCCGCTCCCGCTTGATCTTCACCACCGGGTCGAACACGCCCGGTTCGGCCGGCGCCGCCGTACCCAGCAGGCACACCTCGGGCGCCCGCGCGATCACCAGATCCGCCGCGCCCGCGGCCGGTGCCGCCGCGGCGAGCACCCGGTGCCCGCGCAGCTTGAGCGCCGACGCCAGCGCCTCCGCGAGCAGGCGATGGTCGTCGACGACCATGAGCCGCACTCCCATAGAGCAACCCCCCAGTCCCCCCCATGGATGCCCCACTATGGACGCCCACCGGTCCGCAAGGACAGAGGGCCCCCCGGCACCTCCGCCCTCCATATGCCCCCCGGAAGCTACACGCTTGTTCGACGTCGCGCTGCCCCTCTTGATGAGAAGTGCCCCGGATCGATGAAATCCGGGGCACTTCTCGGTATGTCACCCATTCGGGCGAGACCTGCTGCGGCAGCGGCTCGGCGTCAGCCGCCCGCGCCGAAGACCAGCACCAGGTCCTCCTTGCCGATCGACGACATGCCCTTCCGTTTGGCGAAGACCTGCGCCATGTAGAGGCGGCCGTCGCGGAAGAGCATCTCGTCGCTGTCGGGCAGCAGGTTGCTCTCCGTCTCCCGCACGCTCCTCGTGTCGGGGTTCGCCAGCAGCTTGGTCGCCTTGAAGCTGCCGCCGTCGAGGCTGACGACCTGACCGCCCTGCTTGTACGTCGGCGGCTTGTAGGCGAGCAGATTGCTCCCGTCCATGCGCAGCGGGAAGAGCGTGGTGTCCTCGCCGGCCTCGGCGCGCTGGCCGGTCGGCTTCCCGGTGGTCAGGTCGAAGGAAACGATCTCGTTGGTCTCGCTGAGGGCGTCGCCGGAGCCTTCGTGCTCCTCGGTCGGCAGATACAGCTTGCCGTTTCCGACGACGATGCCGTGGCAGTCCTCGAAGCGGGTGATGCCGTCGCATTTGCCGGCGTAGTTGTCGGACGGCGCGGAGATGTGAGCGAGCAGCCTGCCCGTCTTGTTGTCGATGGAGAAGTAGTCCGAGACCTGGGTGCTGTCGCCCACGGCGGCGGCCACCACCAGCGGGTCGGTGGAGACGACGGAGGCTTCGTCGATGCCCGGGTCCATCTTGTACTCGGAGATCACCTTCCCCGTCTTCGGATCGAGGTTCTGGATGAGCAGCCGCGGGTTGTCGACGTCTCCGCAGCTGCGCACCGCGACCAGTTTGGCGCCACCGCCGTATCCCTCGTCGTTGCAGTCGTCGCCCTGCTTCGGCAGCCACAGCGGCTTGCCGGAGTCGATGTCGAAGGCGGCACCGCCTTCGCTGTCGCCGACCGCGACGGTGCGCTGACCGACCGTCACGTTCTGGTAGTTGACCGGGTAGTCGCCGGCCTTGACCGTCTTCGTCCACAGCTTGGTGCCGGCGTCGAGATCGAGCGCGGCGATCTGCGTGCATCCCGCGAAGTGGTTCTTCGTGTCCCACTTCGGCTGGTAGGTGATCGCGGTCCGGCCGTCCGAGGTGACCTGCTTGCTGGCCGCGCAGACCGGACCGGGCAGCTTGATCGTCCACAGCTTGGTGCCCTTGACCGGGTCGTAACCGGCGATCTCGGCGACGCCGCTCTTGGCGTACACCTTGTCGGTCAGCCATGAACCCACGGTGCTCACCGTGTCGTTCGTGACGGGCAGCGGAACCTCGAACAGCACCTTGGCGGCGGGGTCGGCCGGCACCTTCTCCTTGCCGCCGCCCGTGCCGCCGCTGCCGCCCTTGCCGCCGCTGGAGGAGGCGGTGCCGTGCGTCTTGCCGTCGTCGCCGGAGGAGTGGGCGTACCAGATGCCGCCGGTCACGATCAGCGCGATGGCGACGACGGCCGCGACGACGATGAACAGCACCGTGTTGTTCCGCCCGCCGCCGCTCTGCCCCGGCTGCGTCTGAACCGGCACGGTCGGCGGCTGACCCGGATAGCCGTAACCCGGCTGCCCTGGCTGCGCGTACGGGTTCTGCGGCTGGCCGTAGGCAGAAGGCTGCTGGCCGTGGGCCGGAGGCTGCTGGCCGTACGGGTTCTGCTGAGCGCCGGGGTAGCCGTACCCGGGCTGGGGCGGCTGCGGCTGCGGGGCCGGAGCGGCCTGCGGGTAGCCGTAGCCGGGCTGCGGCTGAGGGGGCTGCGGAGGCTGCTGCGGCGGCTGCGGCGGTGGGCTCGGGGGGCCGAAACCGGGCTGCTGCGGGGGCTGGTTCGGCGGCGGAGGGGGCGGCTGCGTCATGGGGTGGGCACCTCGGTGAGGCCGGAAAAGCCGTATGGCATCGGGGACTTGGGACGGGCGGCGGAAGCCGGAACGGCGGCTCAGTTGCCGAAAGCCATGATCAGCTTCTCCTTCGCCTGGTCGCTGCCGGACAGCCGGCCGGTGGAGATGAAGAACCGCCCGTCGGCCCAGTCCACGACGGCGTCGAAGAAGGTGTCCTCGATCTGGGCCGTGCCCTGCGGGTTCTGCAGCAGCCTCGTGGTCCGGGGGGAGGAGCCGGTGGCCGGGATCGACACCACCTGGCCGCCCGCGTCGTACGACGGCTGCACATACGCGACGAGCTTGCCGCCCTCGGTCTTCACCGGGTACATCGGCTCGTCGGCCGGGGACTTGACCCGCCACCTCGCCCTGCCGTCGGCCAGGCTGATCGCGACGATCTCGTTGGCACTGCTGGTGGCGTCCGTCGGCAGGTACAGCGTGTCGGCGCCCACGGCGACGCCCTGGCAGCCCTGCAGATCGCGTTCGAGGACCGCCCAGCCGCAGCGGGGGGCGAACTTCTCGTCGACCTTGACCTCCGAACGGAACTTGCCGTCCTTGGTGAACGTGGAGATGTTCCACGCCTTCTTGTCCTCGTTGGTCAGATACAGCACCAGCGGGTCGACGGAGAACGCCCGGGTGACCTGCCAGCCCTTCTTGACCGGCTGCGACCAGCGCACCTTGCCGGTGGCCGGGTCCAGTTCCTGGATCTCGTCGTGCTCGTTGCTGCCGCCCGCGCCGCAGGAGGACACCTGGATCAGCCGGCCGGTGCCGCCCGCGTACGCGGCCGGGAAGCAGGCCGCGCCGTACTTCTCCTTGTCGTACAGCTTCTTGCCGCTGTCGATGTCGTACGCCGTGCCCGACTCCGAACGTCCCACCATGAGCGTCTTGCCGCTCACGGTCAGCTCGACGTTGAGCGCGCTGTCGAACAGCCCGCCGTCGGCGACCTTCGTGCTCCAGCCCTTCTCACCGGTGGCCAGGTCGATCTGCTGCAGCTGGTTGCACTTGGCGTGGTCGCTGACACCGCTCATGTACGCCACGACGACCTTGTCGTCGGCCGACTTCTGCGGGGTGACCGCGCAGATCTTCTGCGGGAAGGAGACCGGGGACCACGCCGGCTTGCCGTCACCGACGCCGTAGGCGAAGACCTGCTTGTACGCCGCCTTCACCACCGCCTTGTCCGTGACCCACATGCCGGGCGCCTCGGCGCCGGTACGAGGGGCGTCCGGCGCCGACTGGTACCAGAGCACCTTCGCCTCACCGGCCCGCCGGCCCTCGTTGAGGTTCTCCGGGTCGTCACCGCCGCCCGACGGGCTCGGCGTGCCGGAGGCGGAGTGCTTGGGGTCGTCGCTCTGCTGGGCGACGGGCTTCTTCCTGCCGCCGCCGTCGCCCGAAAACGCGTACACCGTGCCGCCGATGACCAGCAGCGCGGCCACCGCGGCACCGATGATCAGCGCGGGCTTCGTCCTCGACGCCGGCGAACCGCCGGGCGCGGCGCCGGGCATGCCCGGATACGGCGGCTGCTGCGGATACCCGAAACCGGGCTGGGGCGCCGCCCCGTAGGGGCCCGGCTGCTGCGGCGGGTGGCCGTAGGGGCCCGGGGCGCCGTACGGACCCGGCTGCTGGGGGTAGCCGTAGCCGGGCTGGGGCTGCTGCGGCGGGGCGGCGGGCGGCTGGGCCGGCGGCGGGGGTGCGGGAGGCACACCGGGGGCGCCCTGGGGAGCGCCCGGGGTGCTCTGCGGGGCGCCGAAACCGCCCTGCGCCGGTGGCGTCTGCGGGGCTCCGAAACCGCCACCCTGCGGCGGCTGGTCCTGCGGCGCTCCGAATCCGCCCTGCGGCGGTTGGTTGGGCGGCTGAGTCATCAGCGCTCTTCCCCCTCGTTCACTGATTTTTAGCCACGCCCTGAGGTTCTTGACGGACCCTGGGTCGTTACTCAGACAGTTCTCAGACGGCCCTTTCTATCACCCGGCACCGACAGCACAGCGGCTCGGATCCGCCGCTGTTCCCAAGGGACGACCGGGCCGTGATGCCTCCGTTACGCGCCTTCACGCCCCCTTCACGCGGCGCACGCAACAGCGGCGCGCGCCGGGGGCGTTGCACAGTGAGGCGGGCGTGGGCGGTGGCTGGTTCACACCGCGGGGCGGGCGGTCACGGTTCGCGCCTCGGGAGCGGGGCGCGGGCGCGGCAGGGGAGCGGGCGTGAACGTGGGAGCGGGCGCGAGGTGCTGTGCCGATGCGTACGCGGGTTGCGCGCACCGCGCGTTGGGGAGCGCACGCCGAGCGCGAACACCGCTCCCGACGGCGCGCAAGCCCCTGCCCGGCGTCGCCCGTGACCGCGCGCGAACCTCGGCCCGAGCGCCGTACCCGGCGGCGCGCACGCCCACGACTCACGCCGGCGCCAACCCCCTCGCGCCCGCGCAGCCCCACCCGCGACCGCGCCCGAACTCCCCGCTACGCGTCCTCCGCCAACTCCAGCCAGCGCATTTCCAGTTCCTCGCGCTCACCGGCGAGGTCGCGCAGCTGGGCGTCCAGATCGGCGACCTTCGCGAAGTCGGTGGCGTTCTCGGCGATCTGGGCGTGCAGCTTGGTCTCCTTCTCGGAGATCTTGTCCAACTGCCGCTCGATCTTCTGGAGTTCCTTCTTGGCGGCACGCTGGTCGGCCGCGCTCTTCTCCGGTGCGGCCGGCCTGGGTGCCGCGGCGGCGGCCTGCGCGGCGACCGCCTCCTCCATCCGCTGCCGCCGCTCCAGGTACTCGTCGATGCCGCGCGGCAGCATCCGCAGGATGCCGTCGCCGAGGAGGGCGAAGACCCGGTCCGTGGTGCGCTCGACGAAGAACCGGTCGTGGGAGATGACGATCATCGAGCCGGGCCAGCCGTCGAGGACGTCCTCGAGCTGGGTGAGGGTCTCGATGTCGAGGTCGTTGGTGGGCTCGTCCAGGAAGAGGACGTTGGGCTCGTCCATGAGGAGCCGCAGCAGCTGCAGCCGGCGGCGCTCACCACCCGACAGATCCCCGACCGGCGTCCACTGCTTCTCCTTGCCGAAGCCGAACGTCTCGCACAGCTGCCCGGCGGTCATCTCGCGCCCCTTGCCGAGGTCGACGCGCTCGCGGACCCGCTGCACGGCCTCCAGGACCCGCCAGGCGGGGTCGAGTTCGGCGACCTCCTGGGAGAGGTAGGCGAGCTTGACGGTCCTGCCGACGGCGATGCGCCCACCGGCCGGCTGCTCCTCGCCCTCGGTGCGCGCGGCCGCGGCCATGGCCCGCAGCAGCGAGGTCTTCCCGGCGCCGTTGACGCCGACGAGGCCGATCCGGTCGCCCGGCCCGAGCTGCCAGGTGACGTGCTTGAGCAGCACCTTGGGCCCGGCCTGCACGGTGACGTCCTCCAGGTCGAAGACGGTCCTGCCGAGCCGCGAGGAGGCGAACTTCATCAGCTCGGAGCTGTCCCGGGGCGGCGGCACGTCCGCGATCAGCTCGTTGGCGGCCTCGACCCGGAAGCGCGGCTTGGACGTACGGGCGGGTGCCCCGCGCCGCAGCCAGGCCAGCTCCTTACGGATCAGGTTCTGCCGCTTGGCCTCTTCCGTGGCGGCGATCCGCTCGCGCTCGGCACGCGCGAAGACGTAGTCGGAGTAGCCGCCCTCGTACTCGTACACGTCTCCGCGCTGCACGTCCCACATGCGGGTGCAGACCTGGTCCAGGAACCACCGGTCGTGCGTGACGCACACCAGGGCCGAGCGCCGGTTCTGCAGGTGCCGGGCGAGCCAGGCGATGCCCTCGACGTCGAGGTGGTTGGTGGGCTCGTCGAGGACGATCAGGTCCTGTTCCTCGATGAGCAGCTTGGCCAGCGCGATACGGCGCCGCTCGCCACCGGAGAGGGGACCGATGACCGTGTCGAGCCCCTTCGGGAACCCGGGCAGGTCCAGCCCGCCGAACAGCCCGGTCAGGACATCCCTCACCTTGGCGTTGCCCGCCCACTCGTGGTCGGCCATGTCGCCGATGACCTCGTGGCGGACGGTGGCGGCGGGGTCGAGGGAGTCGTGCTGGGTCAGCACACCGATGCGCAGCCCGCCGGAGTGGGTGACCCGCCCGGTGTCCGCCTCCTCCAGCTTGGCGAGCATCCGGATGAGGGTGGTCTTGCCGTCGCCGTTGCGCCCGACGACTCCGATCCGGTCCCCCTCCTGCACGCCGAGCGAGACGCCGTCCAGCAGGGCACGGGTGCCGTACACCTTGCTGACGTTCTCGACATTGACCAGGTTGACGGCCATTTCACTCCTGTGCGCGGGGGTCGGTCAGCCTTCTAGCGTAGGGCCTGCGGGGGTGAGGGCGGGGCGCGAGGAGGTTGTCACTCTTTGTGATGACGTGATCAGGAAACGGCCGCTACCGTGGAGGGCAGGCACCAGGACCTTGTCCATGGGAGGCACCATGACAGCCCAGCCTGCTGAGCAGCCGGGATGGCGGATGCCCCCGATGGACGGCTACACAGTCGACGACATGCTCACCATGCCCGATCTCCCGCCGCACACCGAGCTGATCGACGGGAGCCTGGTCCTCGCGAGCCCGCAGCGCTACTTCCACTTCGCCACGATCGACCTGCTGGTGGCCGGCCTGCGAGGCCCGCGACCGGCTCACGAAGACGCACAAATACGCCGCAGCGGGCATCCAGTACTACTGGCTGGTCGAGATGACCGAGCCGGATCAGTACCCCTCCGTCGAGGTCTTCGAGCTGTCGGTGGACACGGGCATGTACCAGTCGATCGGCCTCTACCGGGGACCGCGTCAAGGTCGACAAGCCCTACCCCATCGACATCGACCTGACCGCCACTGACAACCTCTGAGCCCTGCCCTCAGAGAACCGTCGCCCCCGCCACCGCCCCCGCCGCCTTCCGCACCGCCCTGCACGTCCCCGACCCCCGCAGGGCCTGGGCCACCTTCTCCGCCGACTCGGCATCCCGGGCGAGGAACGCCGTCGTAGGCCCGGACCCGGAGACCAGCGCGGCGAGCGCGCCCGCCCCGCGCCCCGCCTCCAGCGTGTCCGCCAGTTCCGGGAACAAGGACAGCGCGGCGGGCTGAAGGTCATTGGACACGGCCGCCGCCAGCGCCTCCGCGTCCCCCTTCGCCAGCGCCTCCAGCAGCTCCGCCGAAGCCACCGGCTCCGGGATCTCCCGCCCCTCGGCAAGCCGGTCGAACTCACGGAAGACCGCCGGGGTCGACAGCCCCCGCTCGGCCATCGCGAACACCCAGTGGAAGGTGCCGCCGGCCTCCAGGACCGTCAGCTGCTCCCCGCGCCCGACTCCGAGCGCCGCGCCGCCCACCAGGCTGAACGGCACATCGCTGCCCAGCTCGGCGCAGATCGCGAGAAGCTCGGCCCTGGAAGCGCCCGCACCCCACAGCGTGTTGCAGGCGAGCAGTGCGCCCGCGCCGTCCGCGCTGCCGCCCGCCATGCCGCCGGCGACCGGGATGTCCTTGGCGATGTGGATGTGGACGTCCGGCTCGATGCCCCGGCGCCCGGCGAGGGCGATGGCCGCGCGCGCGGCGAGGTTGGTGCGGTCCAGGGGGACCTGGTCGGCGTCCGGGCCCTCGCAGGTGATCCGGAGTTCCTCCGCGGGGGTCACCGTCACCTCGTCGTACAGGCCGACGGCGAGGAAGACGTTGGCGAGGTCGTGGAACCCGTCCGCGCGGGCTGCGCCGACCGCGAGCTGGACGTTGACCTTGGCCGGTACCCGTACCGTGACGCTCACTTGCCGCTCTCCTTGTGTTCCGCGATCCGCGCGAACTCCTCCACCGTCAGCGACTCCCCGCGCGCCTGCGGCGAGACCCCGGCCGCGACCAGGGCGGCCTCGGCGGCAGCGGCGGAGCCGGCCCAGCCGGCCAGTGCCGCCCGCAGGGTCTTGCGGCGCTGTGCGAAGGCCGCGTCGACGACGGCGAAGACCTCGGACTTGGAGGCGGTCGTCTTGATCGGCTCGGTCCGCCGCACCAGCGACACCAGTCCGCTGTCGACGTTCGGCGCGGGCCAGAAGACGTTGCGGCCGATCGCCCCGGCCCGCTTCACCTCGGCGTACCAGTTCGCCTTCACCGACGGCACGCCGTACACCTTGTTGCCGGGCGCGGCGGCCAGCCGGTCGGCGACCTCGGACTGCACCATGACGAGGGTCCGTTCGATGCTCGGGAAGGTGTCGAGCATGTGCAGCAGCACGGGGACGGCGACGTTGTAGGGGAGGTTCGCCACCAGCGCCGTCGGCGGGGGGCCGGGCAGCTCGGTGACGTGCATCGCGTCGGAGTGGACCAGCGCGAACCGGTCGGCGCGCGCCGGCATGCGCGCCCCGATGGTGGCGGGCAGGGCCGCGGCGAGTACGTCATCGATCTCGACGGCGGTGACCCGGTCGGCGGCCTCCAGCAGCGCGAGCGTGAGGGAGCCGAGCCCCGGGCCGACCTCGACGACCACGTCGTCGGGGCGGACCTCGGCGGTGCGCACGATACGGCGGACCGTGTTGGCGTCGATCACGAAGTTCTGGCCGCGCTGCTTGGTGGGACGGACACCGAGCGCTGCCGCGAGCTCACGGATGTCGGCGGGGCCGAGGAGGGCGTCGGGGGTGGGGCTGCTCACGGGACAAGGGTACGGGGGTCTGCCCGGGCGGGTTGCCAGGTGCCCGCTGCCGCGGCCGGCCGGGGCGGGCCCCGGCGACGGCGAGCCCTTCCCCGGCGCTATCCCCGCAGCCGCGCCCCGCAATGCGGCCAGGGCGTCGACCCGCGGCGCACGTACAGCTTCTTCGCGCGGAAGGTCTGTTCGGCCTCCGGTGCGTCCTGCGGGCGTCCGGTGCCGCCGAGGCTGTGCCATGTGCGCGCGTCGAACTGGTAGAGGCCGCCGTACGTCCCCGAGGGGTCGACCGCGTTCGGGCGGCCGCCGGACTCGCAGGTGGCGAGGCCGTGCCAGTTCAGGTGGTCGGCGCCGGCCACGGAGGGCGGCAGCGGCTTGGTGCCCACCTTCACGATCTGCTTGCGCGGCTTGCGCACCACCTCGGAGGTCTCCCGGCGCGGCTTCTCCCGGACGCCGTTGACGATGCGCAGCAGGTAGGTGTCGCGCCGTAGCCCGGGCTGCCCCGCCTGTGCGACGACCTCGGTGCCCTTGAAGAGGGTGGGGTCCTCGGTGCGCTCGACCGCGAACGGGATCTGTTCCTCGCGGACCTCCCGGGTGCCGCTGACCCGCAGCACGGTCACCGTCTGCCCGTCACGCGGAAAGCTGTCGAGCGGCACGGAGGTGATGTCCTCGCCGTGCAGCCCGATCCCGGCCTCTCCGATGACCTCGCGGACGGTGGCCGCGTTGGTGCGGATGGTGCGGGTGCGGCCGTCGGCCATGACCGTGACGGCGCGCTCGGTGCGCACGTCGAGCGTGAGCCCGGCGCGTCCGATGCTCCGGGAGGGCGAGGTGGACAGGTACGCGCCCTCCGCGCGCACCCCCAGCTCGTCGAGCGCTCCTTCCACCGTGTGCGCCGTCGTCCACACCTCGTGCTGCTGGCCGTCCAGGGTGAGCCGGACGGGGCGCCCGTAGCGCACGGCGACCGTGTCACCGCTGGCGAGCGGGGTGCCGGGGGCGGGCGCGATCAGGTCGTGCGCTCCCACGGGCACGCGCTCATCGGCGAGCAGCTCGCTGACGTCGTCGGCGAAGGTGTGCAGGGTGCGCTGTTTGCCGTCGACGGTCAGCTCGACCGCCTTGTCCTTGGCGACGAACGCGGTGGTGCCGCCGGCGAGGAAGGCCACGACCAGCGCCTGGGGCAGCAGACGGCGCACGGCGGACTCCGGGCGCTCGGCGCAGCGCCCCCTGCGCCGGCGCGCGGCCCGCCCGCCCACGCCGGCGAGCGTCTCGGGTCCGCCCGCCCCTTCTTCGTCCGGCGCGCTCCGGTCCTGCGGCGCGCTCCGGGCCTGCGGCACGCTCCCGGTCTGCTGCGCGCGCCCGCCCTGCCGCGGCAGCAGCGGCTCGGTGACGAAGTACGCCTGCGCCTCGTAGGCGGGCCGGTAGGTGTCCTCGTACAGCGCGTACGGCTGGGTGTCCGCGGTGTACACGGAGGCGCCGGGGCCGTACGGCTCGTACGGCCACCATGTCTCGAACGTCTCGTACTGCGACTTGCTCACGCCGACACGCTCCAGAGGTGCCAGAGGGGTCCGGATCGGGCCCCCAGAACCTAGCGGAGCGACCGTCACTCTCCAAAGCGACGCGACTGCGTACTGTTGCCCGCCGAGTGTGCGCTCGCCACCCGTGCACCGGAGCGCGCCCGCCACCCGAACAGGCGCTCAGTAGCCGAAGGCGCGCGCGGTGTTGGCGGCGAGCGCCGTCGCCAGCGCGTCCTCGTCGATGCCGCGCACGGCGGCCATGGCGCGGACCGTGACCGGGACGAGGTACGGGGCGTTGGGCCGCCCCCGGTACGGCGCCGGGGTCAGGAAGGGCGCGTCGGTCTCCACGAGGACCAGTTCCAGCGGGGCGACGGCGAGGGCGTCCCGGAGGTTCTGGGCGTTCTTGAAGGTGACGTTGCCGGCGAAGGACATGAAGTAGCCCTCGCGGGCGCAGATCTCCGCCATCGCGGCGTCGCCGGAGTAGCAGTGGAAGACGGTGCGCTCGGGGGCGCCCTCCTCCTTCAGGACGCGCAGGACGTCGGCGTGCGCGTCGCGGTCGTGGATGACGAGCGCCTTGCCGTGCCGCTTGGCGATCTCGATGTGGGCGCGGAAGGACCGCTCCTGCGCGGCCTTGCCCTCCGGGCCCGTGCGGAAGTGGTCAAGCCCCGTCTCCCCGACGCCCTTCACCTGGGGCAGCCCGGCGAGCCGGTCGATCTCGGCGAGGGCCTCGTCCAGCGCCGCGTAACCGCCCGGCTCCCGCGCGCCCTGCCGCGACCAGCCGTCGGGGTCTCCGTGGACGATGCGCGGGGCCTCGTTGGGGTGCAGGGCGACGGCGGCGTGGACGCTGTCGTACGCGGCCGCGGTCTCGGCGGCCCAGCGCGAGCCCTTGAGGTCGCAGCCGACCTGGACGACCGTCGTCACCCCCACCGACGCGGCCTTCGCGAGGCCCTCCTCGACCGTGCCGGACTGCATGTCGAGGTGGGTGTGGGAGTCCGCGACCGGAACCCGCAGCGGCACCGGAAGCGGCGGCGCGGCGTTCTTGTCGCCCTTGGTGTTCTGGCCGGCGTTCGAAGGCATGCCCCGATCCTACGAAAGGGGCATGCCGCAGGCCGCCGGCGATCCGCTCAGCTCGCCTTGCGCTGGAACGGATGCAGGAGATCGGACAGGTGCCAGTGGTGCGGTTCCCTGTCCTGCGCGGGCACCTGCGGCACCTCCACCGGGCCCGCCTGCGGCACGCTGTGGTGCCGCTCCGCGGCGCCGCGCACCGACGAGACCTGCCCCGCGCGCATGATCCGCACGACGTGACCATCGCAGTTGTGGCAGCTGGGCCGGCTCAGCGGCGACGGCACGACGCGGCCGTCGGCCACGTAGAGCACGAACTCGTGCCCGTCGGCGTCGGTGTGGTGCTCTATCTCGTACGACTGCTCCCAGCCGTGCCCGCATCGCATGCAGGCGAAGGAATACGACTCGTGAACGACGGCTGTGGCCGTACCGCGGAGGCCGGAGTGCCCTGCGATCTCACTCATGCCAGCTCCTCTTGTCCGCTGGACAGGCGCCCCGCAACGGGGCGCCTCTTCAACCAGTGGACTCTTCCGCCGGCGCGAATGCAGCAGGGCTGTCGAGTGTTGGAGGCGATTTGGCAGTTCCTTGCAGAAACCGCCCTCTTCCACCCCGCTGGGCTTTGCTTTCGGCGACAGCCTTTTGCCGTCCCATGGCGCGCCTGCTCACCCGAGAACAGGCCTGCTCAGAGGCGGTTGCGCAGCAAATCGAATTCCCGCGGACGCGGTCCCGACACGCGCCCCTCACTCACCGGAACGTTTGGCTGCCACCACCGCGTCGAAGACGACCCTCTTCGGCACTCCCGCCTCCACCGCAACCGCGGCGATCGCCTCCTTGCGCCGCTCACCGGCGTCCTCCCGCACCCGCACCCGGCGCACCAGTTCCTCCGCGCCGAGTTCCTCCGGGCCGGTCTCGGGGGCCCCCTCGACCACGACGGTGATCTCCCCGCGGACGCCCTCGGCGGCCCATCGCGCCAGCTCCGCCAGCGGACCGCGCCGTACCTCCTCGTACGTCTTGGTCAGCTCCCGGCACACGGCGGCCCGCCGCTGCGCACCGAAGACCTCGGCCATCGCGGCGAGGGTGTCGTCGAGCCGGTGCGGGGCCTCGAAGTAGACGAGGGTGCGCCGCTCGCCCGCGACCTCCCGCAGCCGGGACAGCCGCTCGCCCGCCTTGCGCGGCAGGAAGCCCTCGAAGCAGAACCGGTCGACGGGCAGCCCGGACAGGGCGAGCGCGGTGAGCACGGCGGACGGCCCCGGCACGGCGGTGACCCGGATGTCCCGCTCCACGGCGGCGGCGACCAGCCGGTAGCCGGGGTCGGAGACCGACGGCATCCCGGCGTCGGTCACCAGCAGCACGCGCGCGCCGCCGAGCAGTTCCTCGACCAGCTCCGGCGTACGGGCGGACTCGTTTCCCTCGAAGTACGACACGACGCGGCCCTTGGGCGTGACGCCGAGGGCCTGGGTGAGCCGGCGCAGCCGCCGGGTGTCCTCGGCCGCGACGACGTCGGCGCCGGCCAGCTCGTCGGCCAGCCGGGGCGGCGCGTCCGCGATGTCGCCGATGGGGGTACCTGCGAGGACAAGGGTTCCAGTCACACGCCCATCCTCCCAGGAACCACTGACAGCCCTCCCGAAAGCCGACCGGTACCGCACATGCACGGGACTCGCACAGAACCGTTCCCTACGATGGCGCGGTGACCAGTACCGCGTCCTCCATGGACCTCCGGCAGGGCCAGGCGCCGCACGACCGGCGGCCGTCGTGGCAGCAGCGGCTGCGCCGATTCGGGTACGCACCGGCGCAGGACGCGCCCTCGGGTGATGTGCGCGACCGGCTGGTGCCCCCGTACGCCGAGCCGAGCCCGCGGCTGTGGCAGGTGCTCGGCGTGCCGCCGGTGCTCGCCGAGCGGCTCACGCGCTGGTCGGGCTGGGGCGGTCCGCTGCTGGTGACGCTGATGGCGGGCCTGATGCGGTTCTGGAACCTGGGCAGCCCGCGCGCGGTGATATTCGACGAGACGTACTACGCCAAGGACGCCTGGGCGCTCGTCCACCGCGGCTACGAGGTCAACTGGGACAAGAACGCCAACGACCTGGTGCTGCACACGCACGGCCACCTGGCGGTCCCGGCGGACGCGGCGTACGTCGTGCATCCGCCGGTCGGCAAGTACGTCATCGGGCTCGGCGAGCTGATGTTCGGGTTCGACCCGTTCGGCTGGCGGTTCATGACCGCGCTGCTGGGCACCCTCTCCGTTCTGCTGCTGTGCCGGATCGGGCGCCGGATGTTCCGCTCGACATTCCTCGGCTGCCTCGCGGGCGCGCTGATGGCGGTGGACGGCCTGCACTTCGTGATGAGCCGGACCTCGCTGCTCGACGGCGTGCTGATGTTCTTCGTGCTGGCCGCGTTCGGCTGCCTGGTCCTGGACCGGGACCGGTCGCGGCAGAGGCTGGCCGCCGCGCTGCCCGCCGGCCCGGACGGCCGGGTCCGGCCGCACGCGCGCGTGGCCGACACGTTCCGTTTCGGTCTGCGGCCCTGGCGCTGGGCGGCCGGGCTGATGCTGGGCCTGGCCATCGGCACGAAGTGGAACGGCCTGTACATCCTGGCCGCCTTCTGTGTCATGGCGGTGCTGTGGGACGTCGGCGCCCGCCGGACCGCCGGTGCGCAGCATCCGTGGGCGGCGGCGCTGAAGTACGACACGGGTGTCGCCTTCCTGGCGACGGTCCCGGTGGCGATCGTCGTCTACGTGGCCTCCTGGACCGGCTGGATCCTCTCCCCCGCGGACGGCACCGGCGGCTACTTCCGCAACTGGGCGGCCACCGACGGCAAGGGCGGCAGCTGGACCTTCCTGCCGGACTGGCTGCGCAGCCTGTGGCACTACGAGCACGAGGTGTACGAGTTCCACGTCGGCCTGACGTCCCCGCACACCTACCAGTCCAACCCGTGGAGCTGGATCGTGCTGGGCCGCCCGGTGTCGTACTTCTACGAGTCGCCGAACCCCGGCGCCGACGGCTGCCCGGCCGACGCCGGCCAGAAGTGCGCCCGTGAGGTGCTGGCGATCGGCACGCCGCTGCTGTGGTGGGCGGCCTGCCTCGCGATCCTGTACGTGCTGTGGCGGTGGGCGTTCCGCCGGGACTGGCGCGCCGGTGCCGTGGCGTGCGGGATCGCGGCCGGCTATCTGCCGTGGTTCCTGTACCAGGAGCGGACGATCTTCCTTTTCTACGCGGTCGTCTTCGTGCCGTTCCTGTGTCTGGCGGTGGCGATGATGATCGGCGCGGTCGTCGGCCCGCCGGGCTCCTCCGACACCCGCCGGGTGATCGGCGCATCAGCGGCGGGCGTACTGGTGCTGCTGATCGCCTGGAACTTCATCTACTTCTGGCCGCTGTACACGGGCACCGCGATCCCGATCGACTCGTGGCGGTCGAGGATGTGGCTGGACACCTGGGTGTGAGCCGCGGCCGCTCGGGGGTGTGCTCCAGTCGGATTGTCGCAAGCCTGCTACGGATCGGCCGCCGACATCACCCTCCGAGGTGGGGACTTTAAGGTGAGTGCCGTCGTTGGGGAGTGTGAGGGCTACGGGGAGCCTGGGGAACGTACGGAGGATCTGAGGCTGTGGGCAAGAGAAGGCGCGTCGCCGAGCGACGGAAGACGACCAGTCCCGCCGTGCTCGGCGGGATGATCGCCCTGGTCGTCGGCGGCGCCGGGGTCGGTGTCTACGCGCTGTACGACGGCGGTGCCGCGGCCGACGAGCGCACGTCCGCCACAGCCGGCCACAAGGCGGTGAAGACCGGCCCGCTCAGCGCCGCCGAGATCCGCACGGCCTCCGCCCGCTTTCTCACCGCGTGGCAGCAGGGCAGGCCCGCCGAGGCGGCCGCCGCCACGGACGACGCCTCCGCCGCCGCCGCGCTGCTCACCGGCTACGCCAAGGACGCGCATCTGAAGGACGTCACGCTGACGCCGGGCGCGGCCAAGGGCTCCAGGGTGCCGTTCACCGTCAAGGCGACGGTGTCGTACAAGAACCTGAGCAAGCCGCTGGCGTACGGCAGCTCGTTCACCGTGGTGCGGCGGGCGAGCGACGGCAAGCCACTGGTCGACTGGCACTCCTCGGTCGTCCACCCGGATCTGAAGGACGGCGACACCCTCGTCACCGGCGAGTCCGGCACCCCGCCGATCAAGGCGCTGGACCGTGACGGCGGCGAGCTGACGGCTGCCACCTATCCGTCGCTGGGCACGGTGCTGGACGGGCTGCGGGAGAAGTACGGCAAGACGGCGGGCGGCAGGGCGGGCGTCGAGCTGCGCGTGGTGCGCGGCAAGGCGTCGCAGAAGGCCGAGCTGTCCGACAAGACGCTCGTGGAGCTGAGCAAGGGCACCCCGGGCACGGTGAGGACGACGCTGAGCCCGGCCCTGCAGGCGGCGGCCGAGCAGCAGATCGGCAAGCGCGCGCGGGCGTCCGTGGTCGTCGTACGGCCCTCGACCGGGGAGATCCTCGCGGTCGCCAACAGCGGGCACGGCTTCAACGTCGCCTTCCAGGGCTCCCTCGCGCCCGGCTCCACGATGAAGATCGTGACGTCGACGATGCTCTTCGAGAAGAAGCTCGTCACCCCGGGCGCATCGCACCCGTGCCCCAAGACGTACAAGCTGGCCGGCTGGACGTTCCACAACGACGGCGACTCCGAGATCAAGAAGGGCACGTTCAAGCAGAGCTTCGGAGCCTCCTGCAACAACGCCTTCATCAACTTCGCGCCGAAGCTGTCGGACAGCGACCTGACGAAGGAGGCCCAGCAGGTCTACGGCCTCGGCATGAACAACTGGACCATCGGCGTCCCGTCGTTCGACGGCTCCGTCCCCGTGCAGAGCGGCGCGCAGATGGGTGCCTCGCTGATCGGTCAGGGCGGCGTGCGCATGAACCCGCTGAACATGGCGTCCGTGGCGGCGACGGTCGCGTCGGGCGCCTTCCACCAGCCCTACCTGGTGTCCCCCGAGGTGGACCACCGCACGCTGGCGAAGGCCGCGCGCACCATGTCGGCGGCGACGCAGTCCCAGCTGAAGGACGTCATGCGGTTCACGGCGGACTACGGCACGGCCGCCAAGGCGATGGCGGGCATGAGCGGGGACTACGGCGCGAAGACGGGCTCCGCCGAGGTCGACGGGCAGAAGAAGCCGAACGGCTGGTTCACCGCCTTCAAGGGCGACCTCGCCGCCGCGGGCGTGGTCCAGGCGGGCGGCCACGGCGGCGACACGGCCGGGCCGATCGTGGCGGCGCTGCTGAAGACGGGCGGCTGATCAGGTCCGTACGGGCTCTGCGGTGTAGGTGCGGCGGAGGAACCTCAGCAGTGCCTTCGACTCGAACTGGACCACCTCGACGCCGTGGTCGGAGTGGAACTCGACGACGGCCTGGACCCGCCCGCACGGCCACACCCGCACCGCGCCGCTCTCGGCCGGTACCCGCAGTCCCCGTTCCAGCAGTGCGCGGGAGAAGGTCCACTCGTGCGGCCCCGGCAGGCCGACCCGGACCGAGCGCGGATCGGTGTCGGGGTCGTACCGCAGCACCACCGGTACGGCCCCCGGGTCCTCCTCGTCGGTGACGATATGGGCGCGTGCGTACTGTTCGACCACAGACATCGTACCGCCCTTTCACGCTGAGTGACCAAAGTGAAAGCTGTGCTTCCGCTTTCTCTCCAATGTCGCACATTTTCCGGTTGCCGCCCGCCGGAGCGGGCCGTCCTGCGGAACAGGCGCACGACCGACTGGCTCTTGCAAATAGTTCGCAACAAGGGCCTAAAATCATCCGGTGCATGTACCTGACGGATTCATCGACGCCCCCACCTCCGCCGTCACCGCAGTGGTCGCCGCCGGCGCCCTCGCGGTGAGCCTGCGCGGCGCCCGCCGTGAACTGGACGAGCGGACGGCCCCGCTGGCCGGCCTGGTGGCGGCGTTCATCTTCGCCGTACAGATGCTCAACTTCCCCGTCGCGGCCGGAACAAGCGGCCACCTGCTGGGCGGAGCGCTCGCCGCCATCCTTGTCGGCCCCTTCACGGGCGTGCTCTGCGTGTCCGTGGTGCTGCTCATGCAGGGCGTGCTGTTCGCGGACGGCGGTCTCACCGCGCTCGGCGTGAACATCACCGACATGGCGCTCACCACGACGGTCGTGTCGTACGCCGTCTTCCGCGCGCTGCTCGCCGTCCTGCCCCGCAAGCGGCGCTCGGTGACCGTCGCCTCCTTCGTCGCCGCGCTGGTGTCGGTACCGGCCGCCGCGGTCGTCTTCACGCTCCTGTACGCGACCGGCGGGACGACCGACGTCTCCCTCGGCAAGGTCGCGACCGCGATGATCGGCGTCCATGTCCTGATCGGCATCGGTGAGGCCGTCATCACCGCGCTGACGGTGAGCGCGGTGATCGCCGTGCGCCCGGATCTCGTGCACGGCGCGCGCGGCCTGCGGCAGCGGCTCAAGTTGCGCGTGGACGGCGCGCTGGTGGACGCCCCGGCTCCCACGGCGCCCGTCGCGGCGCGCGCCTCCCGGCGCGCGCTGTGGGTGACGGGCCTGGTCACCTCGCTGGTGCTCGCCGGGTTCGTGAGCTTCTACGCCTCCTCCGCCCCCGACGGCCTGGAGAAGGTCGCGCACGACAAGGGGATCGACAAGAAGGAGGAGAAGCACGCCGCCGCCGACTCCCCGCTCGCCGACTACGGCGTCAGGAACGTCTCGGACGCCCGCCTGTCCGGGGGCCTCGCGGGCGTGATCGGAGTCGGCGTCACGGTCGTGGCGGGCAGCGCGGTGTTCTGGGCGCTGCGCCGGCGCCGGGCCGAGGACGTCTCCCCCGTCAGCACCGGCCTCTGACATGGGAGCCGGGCACGCGCACAGGCTGTACCGGCACGGGCACTCGCCCGTGCACGGCCTGCCGCCGCACACCAAGCTCGCCGCCGCCTTCCTGTTCGTGGTGGTGGTCGTGTCGACCCCGCGCGAGGCGATGTGGGCGTTCGCGCTGTACGCCGTCCTGCTCGCCTGCGTCGCGCGCCACGCGCGCGTGGCCGCCGGTTTCCTGCTGGGGCGGCTGCTGATCGAGGTGCCGTTCGTGGCGTTCGCGGTGCTCATGCCGTTCGTGGCTCAGGGCGAGCGGGTGCATGTGCTCGGCCTCTCGCTCAGCGTGAACGGCCTGTGGGGCGCCTGGAACGTGCTCGCCAAGGGCACGCTCGGTGTCGCGGCCTCCGTGCTGCTGGCCGCCACCACCGAGCTGCGCGAACTGCTGCTGGGCCTGCAGCGGCTGAAACTCCCGCCCCTGCTGGTCCAGATCGCCTCCTTCATGATCCGCTACGGCGACGTCATCACCGACGAGATGCGCCGCATGCGGATCGCCCGTGAGTCGCGCGGCTTCGAGGCCAGGGGCGTGCGGCACTGGGGCGTGCTCGCCAAGTCCGCCGGTGCGCTGTTCATCCGCTCCTACGAGCGCGGGGAGCGCGTGCACCTGGCCATGGTGAGCCGCGGCTACACCGGATCCATGCCGGTCATCGACGAGGTGACCGCGTCCGGCGCGCAGTGGCGACACGCTCTCGCCCTCCCCTGCGCCGCCCTTGTCGTCTGTCTGCTGGGATGGATCCTGTGAGTACTGCTTCCCTGGAGGTCTCCGGCCTCGCCTTCGCCTACCCCGACGGCCACCAGGCGCTGTTCGGCGTCGACTTCACGATCGCGCGCGGGGAACGGGTCGCGCTCCTCGGCCCGAACGGCGCCGGCAAGACCACCCTGGTGCTCCACCTCAACGGCATCCTGGGCGGCGGCACCGGCACGGTGACGGTGGCCGGGCTGCCCGTCGGCAAGCAGCACATGGCCGCCGTCCGGCAGAAGGTCGGCATCGTCTTCCAGGACCCGGACGACCAGTTGTTCATGCCGACCGTGCGGGAGGACGTGGCGTTCGGGCCGGCCGCCGCCGGGATCAAGGGGGCCGCGCTCCGGGAGCGGGTGCGCACCGCCCTGGAGCGGGTCGGCATGCAGGACTTCGCCGACCGGCCGCCGCACCACCTGTCCTTCGGCCAGCGCCGGCGCGTGGCCGTGGCCACCGTGCTCGCCATGGAGCCGGAGATCCTCGTCCTCGACGAGCCGTCCTCCAACCTCGACCCGGCCTCCCGCCGCGAACTCGCCGACATCCTGCGCTCCCTGGACGTCACCGTCCTCATGGTCACCCACGACCTCCCCTACGCCCTGGAGCTGTGCCCGCGCTCCCTCGTCCTCAGCGACGGCGTGATCGCGGCCGACGGCCCGACCGCCGGGCTGCTCTCGGACGAGGAGCTGATGCGAGCACACCGCCTGGAGCTGCCGTTCGGCTTCGACCCGAAGTCCGTGACAATGGGCGCGTGACGAACGAGGACCGCGCCGCAGAGGGGTCGCTGCTGCTGGACGACCAGCTGTGCTTCGCGCTGTACGCCGCGCAGCGCGCCGTGACCGCCGCATACCGTCCACTTCTGGACGACCTCGGCCTCACCTATCCGCAGTACCTCGTGCTGCTGGTGCTCTGGGAGCGCGGCGAGACCAGCGTGAAGGAACTGGCGCGCGCCCTGCGGCTGGACTACGGGACCGTCTCGCCGCTGCTCAAGCGGCTGGAGGGGGCGGGTCTGGTCCGCAGGGAGCGCGCGGCCGACGACGAGCGCTCGGTGCTTGTCGCGTGCACGGGTCGCGGAGAGCAACTCCGGGAGCGCGCGGCGCGCGTACCGGGCGCCCTTCTCACCACCACGGGCCTCGGCGGCCCCGAGGTCGCGCGGTTGCGCGAGGAGTTGTGGAAGCTCACCGAGCGCGCCGGCGCGGCGGCCGACCGGCGCTGATTCCGCGCGCCTCCCGCTGGTCCCGCGCGCCTCCCGCTGATCCGGCGTTACCCCCGGTTGCCACCCCCGAGTCCCTCCCGTTGACCGACCGGCCAGTACCTTGTGCACGATGTACTTGTGCACCACTTGTTCCGGGGGAGGCCTGCCATGACCGAGGACACCGCTGTCGACACCCGTCCGACGAAGATCATGTACGTCGCCGAGGCCACCGCCCACGGCGGTCGCGACGGCTATGTCACCAGCCAGGACGGCCGGATCGAGCTGAAGGTCGCCATGCCTGCGGAGCTGGGCGGCGACGGCAACGGCACCAACCCGGAGCAGCTGTTCGCGGCCGGCTACAGCTCCTGCTTCCACAACGCGCTGATCCTCGTCGGCAACCGCGCGGGCTACGACCTGACCGGCTCCACGGTGGCCGCCAAGGTCGGCATCGGCCCGAACCGGCAGCGCGGCTACGGCCTCGCGGTCGCCCTCAGCGTCTCCCTGCCGGTCCTGGACCCGGATCTGGCGGCCCAGCTGGTGGACGCGGCGCACAAGGTCTGCCCGTACTCCAACGCGACGCGCGGCAACATCGACGTAACGATCCTGCTGGGCTGATCCACCGAGGAATCGCAGGCACCCGGGCCGCGTTGCACCCACTGTCGCAGGCGAGGGACAGACCGAAAGGACGGCGGACGTGGACGTGAACGGCACAGTGGCCGAGGGCTTCGAGCCGGTCAGGGAGGCGTTCGCCGCGAACTTCGCGCTGCTCGGGGAGCGCGGCGCGGCCGTCGCCGTGTACCGCGACGGCCACAGGGTCGTCGATCTGTGGGCCGGCACCAGGGACGTGGACGGCGCGGCTCCCTGGGAGCCCGGCACCGCGCAGATCGTGCGCTCCGCCACCAAGGGTGTGGCGGCCGCTGCGCTCCTGCTCCTGCACCAGCGCGGCGAGCTGGACCTGGACGCCCCGGTCGGCGCGTACTGGCCCGAGTACAAGGCGGCCGGCAAGGAACGCACCCTCGTCCGGCACCTGCTCGCGCACCGCGCCGGCGTGCCCGTGCTGGACCGCCCGCTGACTCCCGCCGAGGCCGCCGATCCCGACCTGGGCGCCGCGGCGGTCGCCGCGCAGGCGCCGGTGTGGGAGCCGGGCACGGACCACGGCTATCACGCCCAGACCTACAGCTGGCTCACCGGCGAACTGATCCGGCGCATCACCGGCCGTCCGGCCGGCGCGTGGATCGCGGACGAGATCGCCGGGCCCGTCGGCGCCGACCTGTGGCTGGGCCTGCCGGAGTCGGAGCACGCGCGCGTGGGGCGCGTCGGTCCGGCCGAGGCGCCCGAGGCCGTGGGGGGCCTGAAGACCCGCCCCAAGCGCGCGGTGGCCGAGGCCTACGCCGACCCGGACTCGCTGACCCGGCGCGCGTTCGCCGCGATCACACCGCTCCCCGACGAGAACGACCCCGCCTACCGTGCGGCCGCGCTGCCCGCCTCCAACGGCATCGCCACCGCCGACGGGCTGGCCCGCTTCTACGCCTCGCTCATCGGCGACGTCGACGGCGGCATCCGCCTGTTCACCCCGGAGACGGGCGCACTGGCCCGCACCGAGCAGTCCGCCGGGCCGGACCGGGTCCTGGTGGTCGGCACCCGGTTCGGCCTCGGCCACATGCTGCACGGCGCCGCCTCCCCGCTGCTCTCCCCCGGTTCCTTCGGTCACCCGGGCCGGGGCGGCGCCCTGGCCTTCGCCGACCCGGAGACCGGCATCGCCTTCGGCTATGTCACCAACGGCTTCCGGAAGAGCGTGACGGCGGACCCGCGGGCGCAGGCGCTGGTACGGGCGGTACGCGCGGCGCTCGCACAGGGCCGTACGCACGGCGTCATGGACGGCGCTGTCACACGTTGATCGTGTGCGAGGTCCGGCCGGACTCCGCGTCGATCTCGTCGTGGGCCTTGGTCAGCAGTTGCATGGCCAGTTCGTTGAGGGCACGTGCGCCGGCGATCTCCTCGCCGACCCTGGGCTGGTTGGCGTCGACGCGGTGCCGGGTGGCGTGGCCGTGTGCCCGTACCTCGGTACCGTCGGGCAAGCGCACCAGAGCCACCGCTTTGGTGTGCTGCTCGTCCTCCATGAACTCCAGCTCGACATGCCATCCGACAGCTGTGTGCATCATGACGACCACCTCCGGGGACAGCTGATTCCAGCTGTTTCCAGGGTGCTCCCGTGCGCGGGGAACGTCACCTCGGCGGGACGGGTCACGCCTTCCTGCCCGGCTCGTCGAAGCTGGCGAAGTACGCGGCGGCCATGTCCTCGTCCGCGTGGCCCGACGCGGCGGCACGCGCGAACCGTTCCGCGGCGGCGGCGGCGACGTCCAGCCGTACGCCGCCGCGCTCGGCGGCCCGCACGATGAGACGGGCGTCCTTCTCCGCGGTGGCCACCGCGAACGACGGCGGGGACAGCTTGCCGTCGAGCACCAGCGCGGCCTTGGCCCGCAGATAGCCCATGTCGAGCGGGCCGCCCTCGATGAGGTCGAAGAAGCCCTGCGGATCCACGTCGAGGGCCCGGGAGAGGGCCAGGACCTCACCGGCGGCGGCGGTGGCGGCGAGCACCCAGCTGTTGGCCACCAGCTTCAGCCGGCTGGCGCTGCCGGCGCCGCCGTCGTCCCCCGTCCACACGGTCTTCGCGCCGACCGCGTCGAAGACGGGCGCGACCGTCTCCCGCCCCTCCCCGGGCCCGGCGGCCAGCACGGTCAGCCGGCCGGCCTCGGCGGGCTCCTTGGTGCCGAGGACGGGTGCGTCGTAGAGGACGAGTCCGTGTTCGCGGGCGAAGGCGGCCAGGTCGCCGATCAGATCGACGCCGACGGTGGTGCACTGTGCCCACACCGTGCCGGGCCGCAGGGCCGGTGCGGCCTCGTGCAGGACGTCGAGGACGGTGTTGCCGTCGTAGAGCATCGTCAGGACGACGTCGGCGCCCTCGACGGCCTCGGCGGGGGTGGCGGCGATCCGTGCGCCGTCGGCGGCGAGCGGCTCGGCCTTCTCACGCGTGCGGTTCCACGCCCGCACCTCCAGCCCCGCACGGCACAGGTTGCGGGCCATCGCGGCCCCCATGATGCCGGTGCCCAGCACGCTGACGGTCGGCTTGTCGGTCATGACGGCTCCCTGTCGTTCCTGTTGCTGCCCGGATGTTCCTCACCACCGGGCTACCCGTCCCCACCGGGCTGCCCGCCTACCCCCCGTGCATCATCAACCCGATGCCCACGACCAGCAGTCCGGCCGCCGCGATCCGGGGTGCCCCGAACCGTTCCTTGAAGAACACCGCACCGATCGCGGCCCCGACGATGATCGAGGACTCGCGCAGCGCGGCGACCGGCGCGAGTTCCGCGCGGGTCTGGGCCCACAGGACCAGGGCGTACGCGGCGACCGAGAGGGCCGCGCCGAGGAGGCCGAGGGCGGCGTACGGCCGGAGGAGCCGGACGGTGTCGGCACGCGCGCGTGCGTACATGCAGCCGGGGATGACGGCTCCCTGGACGGCCATGAGCCAGGCGATGTACCCGAGCGGCGCGTGCGCGGCCCGCACGCCCAGGCCGTCGGTCACGGTGTACAGCGCGATGGTCAGCCCGGTCGCGAAGGCCGCGCCGATCGCCGCCCAGTCGGGCCGGCGTCCCCGCAGCCCCCACAGGCTGACGCCCATGAGCCCCACACAGGACACGGCGATCCCGGCCAGCGCCCAGGCCCCGGGCACCTCGTGCGCGAAAACAGCGGCCAGCACGGTGACCACGAGCGGGGCGCTGCCGCGCGCGATGGGGTACGCCTGCCCGAAGTCGCCGAGCCGGAACGAGGTCATCAGCAGGGCGTAGTAGACGATGTGCACGAGGGCCGAGACCAGCAGGTACGGCCAGGCGGGTCCCGCCGGGAAGGCCGTGAACGGCGCGATCGCGAGTCCGATCAGCAGCCCGCCCCCGGAGATCAGGGTGAATCCGACCAGTTTGTCGGTGATGCGGTGCGCGATGGCGTTCCAGCTGGCGTGGGTCACCGCGGCGAACAGGACGGCGGCTGCGACGAGCGGCGTCACGCGGTCTGCTCGCGCACGTCCACCAGGTCGGCGCCGGCATGGGCCACGAGCGCCTTCGGCTCGATCGGGAAGACGGTGTACGGCGTGCCGGCCGCCGCCCACACCAGGTCGTGCGCGAGCAGCGAGCGGTCGGCGAGGACACGCGTGCGCGTGCGGTGCCCGAAGGGCGGCACGCCGCCGATGGCGTACCCGGTGGTCCCGCGTACGACGCCGGCGTCGGCCCGGCCGACCTTCCCGGCGCCCAGTTCCTCGCGCAGCCGCTCCACGTCCACGCGCGAGGCACCGTCCATCAGCACCAGCACCGGAACGTCGTCGGCGGCGAAGACCAGCGACTTGCAGATCCGGCTCGGCTCGCACCCGATCGCGGCGGCGGCCTCGGCGGCGGTCCGGGTGGCCTCCGGGAACCGCCGGGTGCGCGCGAGGACGTCGTGCAGCCCGAGCGCACGCATCGCTTCGGCGAACCGGGGATGGGCTCCGGACTCTCCGGTGTCGGTGGCGGTCGTCGTCATGCACGGCACGCTACGGCATCGTTCCGGCCGCCCTCACGGTGGTTTCACCGGCCACCGGGGCTCGACTGTGATCATGCGGCGGCTCTGTCATTACCTGGCGTGCACCAGAACGGACGTTCAGGGCCGTGCCGTCGCGGCGGTCCGGCCCATGGGCGCGACGTTCGACGGGTCGGGCACCTGGTCCGTGCAGTCCGGTACCGGCCCCGAAGCCCACGCGCGCGTGCAGCTCTCCTTCACCGAGCCGCGCAGTTTCCTGAACGGCGACACCCTCGACAAGCTGTCGATCGCCACGGATGCCAAGCGAACGTACCTCTACGAGGACGACGACCCGGACGTCTGCCCGAAGTTCCGGCTGAGGACGACCGGTCCGGGACATCCGTGGGCGGGACCTTCCCCCGGGCATGAGGAAGACCGGCCGGTGAGGGCCGGTCCCATCCCCCACGGAACCCTCACCGGCCGGTCGCTGCCGGCCGGAGCGGTGTGTCAGGCCCGTACCAGCTCCCGCTCCTCCTCCCTGCCGGACGGGGTGCGCAGACCCTCGCCCTCGACGTCCACGTTCGGCAGGGCGCGGTCGAGCCACTTCGGCAGCCACCAGGCCCGCCTGCCGAGCAGCGCGAGCACCGCCGGGACGATGGCCATGCGCACGATGAACGCGTCGAAGAAGACGGCAATCGCGAGACCGAAGCCGATCATCTTGATCATCGACTCGGTGGAGCCGATGAAGCCGGAGAAGACGGCGATCATGATGACGGCGGCGGCCGTGACGACCCGCGCGCCGTACTTGAAGCCGGTGACCACGGCCTGGCCCGGCGTCTCGCCGTGGACGAACGCCTCCCGCATCCGGGTGACCAGGAAGACCTCGTAGTCCATCGCGAGGCCGAAGACCACACCCACCATGAAGATCGGCATCATCGACATGACCGGCCCGGTCTGCTCGACGTTCATCAGGCCCGACAGCCAGCCCCACTGGAAGACCGCGACCACGGCGCCGAGCGCCGCGAGCACGCTCAGCAGGAAGCCGAGCGCCGCCTTCAGCGGGACGAGGACCGAGCGGAACACCACGATCAGCAGCAGGAAGGCCAGGCCGACGACCAGGGCGAGGTACGGCAGGAGCGCGTCGTTCAGTTTCTGCGAGACGTCGATGTTCATCGCCGTCGAGCCGGTGACCAGCACCTTGGCGTCGGTCTTCGCGGTGATGTCCGCGCCCTTGCCGCGGATGGCGTGCACCAGGTCCTCGGTGGTGTGCGAGGACGGCTTCGACCCCGGTACGACGGTGATCGTCGCGGTGTCGCCGGCCTTGTTGGCCAGGGCCGGGGTGAGGGTGACGACGTCCTTCAGGCCCTTGATCTCGTCGCCGACCTCGGTGAAGGCGGCCTTGGGGCGGGCGCTGTCCTTGGCGTCGACCACGACCATCAGCGGGCCGTTGAAGCCCGGCCCGAAGCCCTCGGAGAGGAGGTCGTAGGCGCGGCGCTGGGTGGTGGAGGCGGGCTGGGAGCCGTCGTCGGGCAGTCCCAGCTCCAGGGAGGCGGCCGGGATCGCCGCGGCGCCGAGGCCGAGCACGCCGAGCAGGAGGACGGCCACCGGACGCCGTACGACGAAGCTCGCCCAGCGGGTGCCCATGTTGGGCCGGCCCGGCTTCTTCGGCGCGCGTCCGCCGCCGAGCAGCTTGCTCTTCTCACCCGCCGGCTTGATCCTGCGGCCCGCGTAGCCCAGCAGCGCCGGGATCATCGTCAGCGCGATGAGGACGGCGACGGCGACCGTGCCCGCCGCCGCGACGCCCATCTTGGTCAGCATCGGGATGTCGACGACCGACAGGCCGACCAGGGCGATGACGACGGTGAGGCCGGCGAAGACCACCGCCGAGCCGGCCGTGCCGACGGCGCGTCCGGCCGCGTCCTCGCGCTCGCGGCCCTCGGCCAGTTCGGCGCGGTAGCGGGAGACGATGAACAGGGCGTAGTCGATACCGACGGCCAGGCCGATCATGGACGCCAGCGTGGAGGTCGTGGAGCCGAGATCCAGGGCGCTGGCGAGCGCGGTGATCGTGGAGACGCCGATACCGACGCCGATGACGGCGGTGAGCAGCGGGAATCCGGCCGCGAGCAGCGAGCCGAAGGTGATCACGAGGACGACGGCGGCGATCGCGAGGCCGATGACCTCACTGGAGCCGGTCTCCGGGCTCGCGCGCAGCGCGTCACCGCCGATCTCGACGGTCAGCCCGGCGTCCCGCGCGTGCTGCGCGGCCTGCTTCAGGGCGTCCTTGGAGGAGTCCTCCAACTCCATGCCGGAGACCTTGTACTTCACCGAGGCGTAGGCGATCGTGCCGTTCCTGCTGACGGCGTGCCCGGTGTAGGGGTCGGCGACGGAGGCGACCTCGGAGCCGCGCCGGAGCTCCTCGACCGTCTTCTCGACGGTCGCCTTGTTCTCGTGGTCGGTCATCTTCCCGCCGCCGGGCGCCTTGAAGACGACGCGCGCGGTGGCGCCGTCGGCGCTCATCCCGGGGAAGCGCTGTTCCAGCAGGTCGAAGGCCTTCTGGGCCTCGGTGCCGGGGATGGAGAAGGACGTGGTGCCGGCGGCCGGCGCGGAGGCGGCGCCCACCCCGGCGAGGGTGAGCAGCGCGACCCATATGAGGGCGACGAAGTGGCGTCGCCGGAAGGCGAGCCGGCCGATTCTGTAGAGGAACGTGGCCATGTGAGGCGTACTCCCGGTCAGGTCGTGGGGTTCATCAGGGCAGGGGTGATCAGCCCGACGACGTGAGCGGTGACGTCAGGTGGTGGGCTTGCTGGGGAGAGGGGTCAGCCGGTGGAGACGCCGAGGGCGGGGAGGACCACGGCGTCGATGTACGACAGGAGGAAGGCCTGCGTCGGCGGCTGCTCGTCGATCATCGTGCGGGCGGCGAACCCGCCGATCATCATGTGCATCACGTAGTCGATCGCGGGGTTGTCCGCACGGACCTCGCCCCGGTCGATCGCCCGTTGCAGCACGCGGCGGAACTCCGCCATCTCCGGTTCGATGAGATGGTCCCGGAACGCCCGCAGGAGATCCGGATTGCTGTGGACGGCCATGGCCAGTCCGCGCATCAGCGCGGAGTTCTGCTCCATCTCGCAGTCGTCCGAGGCCAGCGTGAGGGCGTGCAGGTCGCCCCTGAGCGACCCGGTGTCGACGTCCCCGACCCGGCCCGGCTTGTTGTGCCGCACCGCCTTCGCCACCAGTTCGGCCTTGCCGCCCCACTGGCGGTAGAGCGTGGCCTTGCTGGAGCGGGTGCGGGCGGCGACGGCGTCCATGGTGAGGGCGTCGTAGCCGACCTCGCGGAGCAGGTCGAGCACGGCCTCGTACAACTCGGCCTCGCGCTCGGGGGTGATCCGGCTGCGACGCCCCGGTGCGAGCACCGGCTGCGCCGGAGCGGCTGACGCCGCGCCCTGGGATGCGGCTTCGGTCATGCCACTCACCTTCCGCTCCGGTCCCTGCTGCTTCGTACACCATGAAGATACCCCGGGCGACTGCGAAACGAAACGGTTTCGTACGTGCCGTGGGTCACGGCCGTGAAGGACGCATAAGGTCACGACCGTGAAGGACGCACGAGTTGCTGCACCCCCGTGCGCGGAAAAGCATGGGGAGGTGAGCTATCTGCGCTTCCCCCACCTCAGCGGCGACCTGCTGTGCTTCGTGGCCGAGGACGACCTGTGGCTGGCCCCTCTCGACGCCCCGGGACGGGCCTGGCGGCTCACGGCGGACCGCACGAAGGCCGGGCACCCCCGGTTCTCGCCCGACGGCCGCCGTATCGCGTACACGACCTGGCGCAGTCTCGTGCCCGAGATCCACCTCGTGGGCGTCGACGGCGGCCCCGCGCGGCAGCTGACGTACTGGGGCAGCACCGACACGCAGGTCTGCGGATGGACACCCCCCGAAGGAGAAGGCGACGCCGACATCCTGGCCGTCGCCTCCCACGGCGAACCCTTCTCCTACTACACCTGGGCCTACAAGGTGTCCCCCGACGGCGACCCCGGCCGCAAGCTGCCCTGGGGTCCGGTCGCCGACATCCAGGTCGCCGACATCGACGGACAGCACAAGACCCTGCTGCTCACCGGCACCCCGCCGCACGAACCGGCCTCCTGGAAGCGCTACCGCGGCGGCGCCATGGGCCGCCTCTGGCTGCACGGGCAACGTCTCCTGCCCGACCTCGGCGGCCATCTGGCCTGCCCCATGTTCGTCGCCGGCCGGATCGCCTTCCTCTCCGACCACGAGGGCGTCGGCAACCTCTACTCCTGCGCCCACGACGGCACCGACCTGCGCCGCCACACCGACCACGACGCCTTCTACGCCCGGCACGCCGCCGGCGACGGCAGCCGGGTGGTCTACCAGTGCGCCGGCGACCTGTGGCTGGTGGACGACCTCTCCCCGGACGCCGTACCGCGCAAGCTGGACATCCGCCTCAGCGGGCCGGCCACCGGGCGCCGCCGGTACCAGGTGCCGGCCGCGCAGCACGTCGACGGCATCTCCGTGGACGACACCGGCCGGGCCAGCGCCGTCGTCGTACGCGGCAGCCTGTACTGGCTCACCCACCGCGACGGCCCCGCCCGTACGATCACCGACACGCCCGGGGTGCGGGTACGGCTGCCGGAGATGCTGGGCACGACCGGCCAGGTGGCGTATGTGACGGACGCGGAGGGCGAGGACGCCGTCGAGATCGCCCAGCTCCCCCGCGCCACCGGCGACCGCACGCCCCGCCGGCTCGCCTCCGGCGCACTGGGCCGGGTCCTGGAGATGGTCTGCGACCCCTCGGGAGAACGGCTGGCGATCGCTTCACACGACGGGCGGCTGCTGCTGATCGATGTGGGGGACGGGGAGGGTGGCGGGGCGGTCGAGGCGGGAGAAGGCGGCGGGGTTGCCGGGGAGGGAGAGGGCGCCGGGGCGGGGGAGGAACCAGAGGGCCGGGACGAGGCCACAGAGGGCGGCGGGGGTGCCGAGGAAGCACAGGGCAGTGGGGACGCCGAGGAGGCCGAGGAGACGGAGGGTCGCGGTCAAGGCGGCGGGAGCAGCGAGGAGGGCGCCGGGGCTGCGGCGAGTGCCGATGTACAGGCGACCGGAAGCGAAGCAGACGCCGGCGAACAAGGGACCGGGACCGCAGCAGACGCCGACGCGCAGGGGACCGGGACCGCAGCAGACGCCGGCGAGCCGGGCGCCGTCACCGCAACTGCCGCCGCAGAGCAGGGCACCGGACCCGGGCAAGCCGCCGGAGGCCCGGTCACCGAGTTGATCCGTTCCGTCAACGGCCCCGTCCGCGACCTCGCCTTCTCGCCGGACGGCGCCTGGCTCGCCTGGTCCCACCCGGGCATCGGCCGCTCCCTGCGCCAGATCAAGCTGGCCCGCATCAAGGACCGGCTGATCGTGGACGTGACCAACGGCCGTTTCGAGGACGAGAACCCCGTCTTCACCCGCGACGGCCGCTATCTCGCCTTCCTCTCCTGGCGCGGCTTCGACCCGGTCTACGACGTCCACACCGGCGACCTGTCCTTCCCGCTCGGCTGCCGCCCGTACCTCGTCCCGCTGAACTCGGTGACCCCGTCCCCCTTCGCCCTGAACCCCGAGGGCCGTCCGGCTGCCGGCGGGCTCGACCCGGTCGAGGACGAGGAGACGGGCGAGGCCGGCACGGTGACCGTGGAGGTGGAGGGCCTGGCGATGCGGGTCACGCCGTTCCCGGTCATCGCCTCCAAGTACTCCGCGCTGTACCCGGTCGCCGGCGGCGGCCTGGTCTGGCTGCGCTGGCCGATCTCCGGCGCGCTCGGCGAGACGTTCGCCAACCCCTCCGACATCAGCGGCCGCCCGACCCTGGAGTACTTCAACCTCACCAAGGCGAAGAAGTCCGAACTCGTCGACGACCTGGACTGGTTCACGGTCAGCGGCGACGGCACCCGCCTGGTCGTCGTCGACGAGGGCGAGCTGCGCGCGGTCCCCGCCACGGAGCTCGGCGACAGCGACACGACCGTCTGGATCGACCTGCGCCGCCTCCTCCATGCGGCCGACCCGCCCGCCGAGTGGCGTCAGGCCTACGACGAGGCGGGACGGATCATCCGCGCCTACTTCTGGGACCCGGGCATGAGCGGCGTCGACTGGGACGCGGTGCTGGACCAGTACCGGCCGCTCGTCGAACGGGTCGCCTCCCCCGACGAGTTCGCCGATCTGCTGCGGGAGGTCCTCGGCGAACTGGGCACCTCGCACGCCTACGTCACCGCCGCCCGCCGCAACGAGGGCCCGCCCCACTACCAGCGCTGGCAGGGCCTCCTCGGCGCCAACTTCGTGCACCGGGAAGAGGGCTGGATCGTCAAACGCATCCTGCCCGGCGACTCCTCCGACTCCAAGGCCCGCTCACCGCTGGCCGGCACGGGCATCCGCGAGGGCGCCGTCCTCACCCACGTCGACGGCCGCCCGGTGGATCCCGTGACAGGGCCGTATCCGCTCCTCGCCGGCTCCGGGGGTACGACCGTGGAGCTGACGTTCGCCCCGCCTCAGGGGCAGCCGGGCCGGGCCCGCCGGGTCGCCGTCGTCCCGCTGATCGACGAACGGCCGCTGCGCTACCAGGACTGGGTGGCCAAACGCCGGGAGGTCGTCCGGGAATTGAGCGGCGGCAAGTGCGGCTACCTGCACATCCCCGACATGGGCGGTTCCGGCTGGGCCCAGTTCAACCGCGACCTGCGCATGGAGGTGTCCCGGCCGGCCCTGATCGTGGACGTGCGCGGCAACGCGGGAGGGCACATCAGCGAACTCGTCATCGAGAAGCTGACCCGGACGATCCTGGGCTGGGACCTGACCAGGGACGCACAGCCGGTGTCGTACACCTCGAACGCGCCGAGGGGCCCGGTCGTGGCCCTTGCCGACGAGGCGACCTCCTCCGACGGCGACATGATCACGGCCGCCTTCAAGCTGCTGAAGCTCGGCCCGGTGGTCGGGCAGCGCACCTGGGGCGGCGTGGTCGGCATGACCGGCCGCCACCGGCTGGGCGACGGCACGGTCATCACGGTGCCGATGAACGCGGCCTGGTTCGACGCCTACGGCTGGTCCGTGGAGAACCACGGCGTCGCCCCCGACCTGGAGATCCTGCGCACCCCCCTGGACTGGGCGGAGGGCCGCCACGCCCAGCTCGACGACGCGGTCCAGCTCGCCCTGGAACTCCTGGAGTCCAACCCGGCGGCCGTCCCCCCCGACTACAGCGAGGTCCCCGACCGCTCCCGCCCCAAGCTGCCGCCACGCCATTAGCCTTTCGACGAGGGGAAACCGCCCCGCAAACACACGCAGGGCGCCCTCCACGAAGAAGGGCGCCCCACGCCGAACCGGCCGGAGCCGAGCGCAGCGACTACGCGTCGTAGTCCCGGTCGAAGCGGTCTTCCATCTCCGCTTCCGTGTCCTCGATGTCACGCATGTTCTCGCGACCGCGCTGGGTCTGCTGGCCACGCTGCGGCTGCTGGCCACGCTGGGGCTGCTGCTGGCCGCGCTGAGGCTGCTGGCCACGCTGGGGCTGCTGCTGGCCGGCCCGCTCACGGGCCTCACCGAGCTTCTGCTTGCCCTGTTCCTGCCACTCGTTGGCCTTGTCCTTCATACCCATGTGGGTTCACTCCCGTGGTGGGTGAGGTGTGGGGAATCGGCCCCTCGGTGGGGCCTCACCCAGATTCACACGGCCGACCACGGTGTGCATGTGGATCAGTCACGGTGGGTAGCGCGCGCCGCTTCGTCCGCCGCCCCACCTGCACCGACGAGCCCCGAGCGCATCCCCTGCAGACGCGGCGCGAACCGCTTCATCTCGCGCTGCCCGACCGTCCCGATGAGCGCCGGCAGATACCCGCGCACGCCCTGCATGCCACGCAGCCACCACTGCCCGTACACATGCGCCGAGCGCCGCTCGATCCCGGCGACGAGCCGGTCCACCGCCGGCCCCAGCGGGTACGTCTTGTTGGACGGCCACGGCAGCCGCTGCCTCAACTCCCGCATGACGTCGTCCTGGTCGGCGCCGCGCACCATGTCGGTGTCGGTCCAGGACAGGTAGCCGACGCCGACGCGCACGCCCTGGTGGCCGACCTCGGCGCGCAGACTGTGCGCGTACGCCTCCACACCCGACTTGGACGCGCAGTACGCCGTCATCATCGGCGCCGGGGTGATCGCGGCGAGCGAGGCGATCTGCAGCAGATAGCCCCGGCTCTCCACGAGCACCGGCAGGAACGCCCGCGCGGTCACCGCCGAGCCGATCAGGTTGACCTCGATCACGCGCCGCCACGCCTGCGGATCGGAGTCGGCGAACGGACCGCCCGTCGCCACACCGGCGTTGGCCACCACGATGTCGACCTTCCCGAACCGCGCCTTCACCTCCTGCGCGACCCGGCTCATCGTCTCGTGGTCGGTGACGTCGGCATACCAGTGGGCGCTGTCGCTGTGCAGGCGCGAGGAGACCTCCTTGAGCGCCTCCTCCTCCAGCCCGACCAGCGCGACCTTCGCGCCGCGCGCGGAGAGCTTGCGCGCCAGGAGCTCACCGACTCCGCGCGCCGCTCCGGTGACGACCGCGACCTGCCCTTCGAGGCTGACCCTGCTCATGCGCCCTCCTTGATCTGCGCCGGGGTGGAACGGTGCTCGCCGTGCTCACCGGGTTCGTCCTCGGGGTCGGTCCCGCTGACGGTGACGTACGTGGTGACGAGTTCCCGGATCCTGCCGGTCACCAGGTCGGGAGCCTCGATGGGGGTCATGTGGCCGACGCCGGCCAGTTCGGTGAGGCCGGCGCAGTGCGGCAGCGCCGCGACCAGCGCACGGGCGTGCACGAGGGGCGTGAGCCGGTCGGACGCGCCGTGCACCACCGCGGTGGGCGCGTGCAACTCCCGTACGCCGTGGTCGAGATCGAGCGCCTCCAGCACGGAGGCCCAGGCGTGGCGCACGGCGCGCGGGCAGGCGTGCACGATCCGCGCGCACGCCTCCACCATGTGCGGGGCGGAACCGGCACCCATGGTGGCGTACTTGAGGATGCTCTTCGCGACCGGCGTGACCGGTCCGAGCGGGGCGCGCGAGCCGAGCACGCGCCCCGTGATCCAGGTGCGCACACGCCCGGCGCGCAACGGCACCACACGCGACTCCGCGACCAGCCGCGAGCTGCCGGTGCTGCACAGCAGGACGGCGGCGGCGTGCTCCCGGAACCGGGGCCGCGCGGCTGCGGCCATGACCGTCATGCCGCCCATGGAGTGGCCGACGATCAGCGCCTTCTCCCCGCGCGCGAGCGTCTGCGCGAGCACCGCTTCCAGGTCGTCCGCCAGCGCGTGGGTCGTGCACGCCGGGCTCGCGGGACTACGCCCGTGCCCTCTCTGGTCGTACGCGATCACCCGGTGGTCGGTCGCCAGGTCCCGTATCTGCGCCGCCCAGAAGGCGGTCGAGCAGGTCCAGCCGTGGGAGAGGACAACGGGGGGCGCGTCGTCGGGGCCGTGCACCTCGACGTGCAGCCGCGCGCCGTCGGCGGAGACGACGGTGAGTTCACGGGAGGGGACCGGCGGGGCGTAGGGGCCGAAGGTGACGGGGGTGCGGCGGCTCATGCGACGGCCTCGCTCTGCTTCCCGGGCACTGCTGCCGGCTTGCGGATGACCTCGTACTCCCCCAGGTCCACCCGCCGGGTCGCACGGCGGAACTCGGTCGTCGTACCGGGCCAGATGGTGGTGTTGCGGCCGCTCGCGTCCAGGTACCAGCTGGTGCAGCCGCCGGTGTTCCACACGGTGCGCTTCATGCGTTCCTGGACCGTGCGGTTCCAGTCCTCGACGGCCGCGGGCCGGGCGTCGAGGGCCGTACGGCCTCCCCCCGTGCCTTGAGGGCCTGCGGGGAACCCCAGGACGTCCAGTTGGCGCAGATAGTCGGCCATGTAGTTCAGCTGGGACTCGATCATGAGGATCATGGAGGAGTTCCCGAGGCCGGTGTTGGGCCCGATGATCGTCATCCAGTTCGGGAATCCGGCGGCCGCGGCGCCGCGCAGCGCCTGCATGCCGTTCTTCCAGGATTCCGCGAGCGTGATGCCCTCGGCCCCGATCACCCGCTCGGCGATCGGCATGTCCGTGACGCGGAAGCCCGTACCGAAGATGATCGCGTCGACCTCGGCCTCGGTGCCGTCGGCCGCGACGACGGTGGAGCCGCGGATCTCACTGAGCCCGCTGGCGACGACGTCCACATTCGGCTTGGCCAGCGCCGGGTAATACGTGCTGGACAGCAGGATCCGCTTGCAGCCGATGCGGTAGTCGGGGGTGAGCTTGGCGCGCAGGGCCGGGTCCTTGATGGCACGGGCCATGTTGCGCTTGGCGAGCCTCTCGACGAGTCCGAGCTCGTCGGGATGCTTGGTGAACGCCTGGACCTGCAGCTCACGGATGCCCCACAGCAGGCCGCGCCTGAGCTGGGTGGTGAAGGGGACCGACCGGTGCAGCAGGCGCTCGGCGCCGCTGATGGCGCGGTCGACTCGGGGCATGACCCAGGGCGGGGTGCGCTGGAAGAGGGTGAGCCGGCCGACCTGCGGCTGGATGGACGGCACGATCTGGATGGCGGAGGCACCGGTGCCGACCATGGCGACGCGCTTGCCGCGCAGATCGTAGTCGTGGTCCCAGCGGGCGGAGTGGAACACCTTGCCCGGGAAGGTCTCCAGGCCCGGGATCTCCGGGATCTTCGGGTCGGACAGCGGCCCGGTGGCGGAGACGACGACATCGGCGGTGAGCGTCCCGCGCGCGGTCTCGATCTCCCACCGCAGCTGCTCGCCGTCCCACCTCATCAGCTTGACCTCGGAGTCGAAGCGGATGTGCGGGCGCAGCCCGTAGAGGTCGGTGACGTGCTCCAGGTAGGCGCGGATGTGCTGCTGTCCGGAGAAGGTGCGCGGCCAGTCGGGGTTGGGGGCGAAGGAGAAGGAGTAGAGGTGGGAGGGCACGTCGCAGGCGCACCCGGGGTAGCTGTTGTCCCGCCAGGTGCCGCCGACGCCGTCCGCCCGCTCCAGGACGGTGAAGTCGGTGATTCCTTCGCGGCGCAGCCGCACGGCGGCCCCCAGCCCGCCGAACCCGGACCCGATCACCGCCACCCGTACATGCTCGTGCTCGGCCATCCCGGAGCCTCCACGCATCGCCTCGGACTCTGCCAGTGAACACTGGCGCAATGGGACTGTAGAGCAGCTCCGTACCGAGCGGTAGGGGGCGCGGGAAGGAAGTTACCGGCGGTACACCATAGGCTGCGGGCGTGGCAGAGGACGCAGAACACCAGGGAGCCGGGCACGAGTACCGCATGGAGGAGCTGGCGCGCCTGGCCGGCATCACCGTGCGCACCCTGCGCTTCTACCGCGAGCGCAAGCTGATCCCCCCACCCCGGCGCGAGGGCCGCATAGCCTGGTACGACGACCACCACCTGGCCCGTCTGCGCACCATCGCGGCCCTGCTGGAACGCGGCCACACACTGAACGGCATCGCGGAACTCGCGGAGGCCCTCGACCAGGGCCGGAACGTCGCCGACCTGCTCGGCGTCGGCACCCCGAGCGAGGAGGAGCCGGTCCGCCTCACCCCCGAGGAACTCGCCGCCCGCTTCGAGGGCGAGGTCACCCCCGAGAACCTCGCCGCCGCCCTGGAGCTGGGCTACCTCGGCACCGACGGCGACGAGATCGTCCACATCAGCCGCCGCCTGCTGGACGTCTCCTCCGCACTGGTCCGCGAGGGCATCCCGCTCGGCGAGGTGCTCACGGCCGCCGCCCGTGTCCGCGAACACGCCGATGCCCTGGCCGAACTCTTCACCGACCTGATCCTCCGCCACGCCCCCAGAGAGGACCTGCACCGCCTGCGTCCCCTTGCCCGCAGCGTGGTGGAGGCAGAACTGTCGCTGGCCCTGGACCGCCGGCTCACCAAGGAGACGGGCACGCACGACATGTGAACGCGCCCCGGCGCATGGCCGGCGGCCGCGCGCCTACAGGTCGTAGACGACCGTCACCGGCGCGTGGTCGGACCAGCGCTCGGCGTGGGTGGCAGCGCGCTCGACAAAGCCCTTGACGGCCTTGCCGGCGAGACGGGGCGTGGCCACGTGATAGTCGATGCGCCATCCTGCGTCGTTGTCGAAGGCCCGCCCCCGGTACGACCACCAGGTGTACGGCCCCTCGACATCCGGGTGCAGGGCCCGTACGACGTCGACGTAGCCGCCCTCCTCGGCGGCGAGCACCCGGCCGAGCCACTCCCGCTCTTCGGGCAGGAAGCCGGAGTTCTTGGTGTTGCCGCGCCAGTTCTTGAGGTCGGCCTGCTGGTGGGCGATGTTCCAGTCGCCGCACACGACCACCTCGCGGCCGTCGGCGGCGGCCCGCTCGCGCAGCTCCTTGAGGTGGCCGAGGAACTCGCCCATGAAGCGGACCTTCTCGTCCTGCCGCTCGGTGCCGACCTCACCGGAGGGCAGATAGAGGGAGGCGACGGTGACGCCGGGCAGGTCGGCCTCGACGTAGCGGCCGCTGCCGTCGAACTCGGCGGAGCCGAAACCGACGCGGACACGGTCGGGCTCACGCCGGGTGTAGAGGGAGACGCCGGCGCGGCCCTTGGCGGCTGCCGGAGCGTGCACGACGTGCCAGCCGTCGGGCTGCCGCACCTCCTCGGGCAGCTGATGCGGCTCGGCGCGCACCTCCTGCAGGCAGACGACGTCCGCGGAGGTCTGCGCGAGCCACTCCACGAAGCCCTTCTTGGCGGCGGCTCGCAGCCCGTTCACGTTCACCGAGGTCACAGTCAGCACCAGGGCACGATACCGGCACACTGGTCGGGGCCCGGAAAACGTCCAGCACCCCGACCCTCGCATAGAAGTACGATGCCCAGCATGAATATACGTCGCGTTCGTTTCGATCACCCCGACGCCGTCAAACTCAACGACGAGGTCCAGGCCGAGTACGCCGAGCGCTACGGCGACGACGGCGACGCCACCGTCCTCGACACGGCGGACTTCGACCCGCCCCACGGCGTCTATCTGATCGCGTACGACGAGTTCGACCGCCCCGTGGCCACCGGCGGCTGGCGCAGCCGGGACCGCAACGAGGAGGGCAACCTGGACGGCGACGCCGAGCTGAAGCGGATGTTCGTCATAGCGGAGATGCGCGGCCGGGGCCTGGCCCGCCGGATCCTGGCGGAGCTGGAGGAGGACGCCCGCATGGCCGGCCGCGTCCGCATGGTCCTGGAGACGGGCTCCAAGCAGCCGGAGGCCATCGCCCTGTACACGTCCAGCGGCTACGAGCCGTGCGCCAAGTTCGGCTACTACCGTCACCACGAGGAGAGCCGCTGCTTCGCCAAGCGGCTGTGAAGACGATGAAGCCCCGGTCGACTTACGTCGACCGGGGCTTCATGCTGCGTGGACCTGAGGGGATTTGAACCCCTGGCCCCCTCGATGCGAACGAGGTGCGCTACCGGACTGCGCCACAGGCCCTTGCAACGAGTGAAACTTTAGCATCCCGATCGGGGTGCTTGGAAATCCGCTCCCTGACTGGTCAGCATGCCTTCCCCGAGGTGTGGCGGCCGTCACTCGTTGGCCGCGCGCGGACGGTCGCCGTCCTCGTACTGATCGAAGAGGGGCGTGCCGCCACGCTCGCGCGCGCGGCGCGCGGAGGCCGCACGGCGCGCGTCGGTGCGACCGTCGGCGGGCTTGCCCTCGGCCGCGGGCGCCGGCTCGGCCGCTGCGGCCTGCGGCGCGTGACCCGTCTCGTACTCCGGAGCGACCGAGCTGGAGCGCGCCGAACTCCAGGTGCCGGGCGCCCCCAGGTCCACGTCGGACGTGGCGCGCGGGGCGACGGGCGCGGTCACATACGTCGGCAGGGGCACCGGCACCGGGTCCCAGCTGTCCCCGCCGGGCCGCCGCTGCCGCTCGCGCTGCTGGTCCACCCACTCGGCATGGTCCGTCTGCTCGACCAGGGCGCGCCGGTCCGCGGCGAGCGCGGCGAGCCCGGTGTCCGTCTCGACCTGAGGGGCCTCCTCCGTTTCGTCCGCCGCGGCACCCGCCTCGACGGGTGCGCGCCGACGCGGCTGGCGCTCGCGCTCCCGCAGCCGCTGGGCGGCGTCCTCGGCGCGCCGGCGGTCCATCTGGTAGGCGAAGCGACGGCGTTCCTGGGAGCGCAGGTATGCGATGTACGCGCTCAGCAGCACGGCCGGTACGGCCGGCGCCCACAGGAAGGTGAGCCCGCCGACGGCGGCGACGATGGCGCCGAAGGTGAAGGCGAGGAAGAGCACCACCGTGGTGCGCCGGCGGCGCGCGAGGACCTTCGAGCGCTGGGCGCGCGCTGCGGCCGCCTGCGCCGAGGGCGCACGCCGCGCCGACGGCACTCGCTTCTGCGCCGGCACGGAGCCGGACGCGGGCGCGGTGCTGGTCGCGGACGCGATACCGGAGGGGGCCACGGCGCCGGAGGGTGGCACGGCGTCAGACGCGGGCGCGGGTTTCGGCGCCGGCCCGGCGGCCTGCTCGCGTGCCGGGTCCGCCTTCCCGGGCGCGTCGAGTTCGGCGTCGGCATGCACGTGACGGCGGGTCGGAGGCATGGCGAAGGCCCGGACGTCCACCGAGTCGGTGACGGCGTCCGGATCGGTGTCCGGCTCCCCCTCCTGGGTGGAGCGCGCCCGCAGGTCCTTGGCGTACCGGCGCTCCATTCCCGCCCGTCCGGACAGCAGCCGGATGGCGGTGCTGAAGCGTTCCGTCGGACGGGCCTCGTTCAGCTCGTCCTGCCTACGGAGCCACATCGGCACCAAGTAGGCGGCCCAGGCCCCGACAATGACTGCGTAGATGAGGCCGCTGCTGCTCACGTCTCACACCGTAGAGGGGTTTGCATGAGGCCATCTGCCAATTGGGCCGGTGTGTCGCACGATCTGGCTGATATTTCCAGCTTCTTTTGCGACCGATGCGATCAGCGGACCGCCTCAGGACCGAATTCAATGCTCCGAGGCGGTCAACACCCGATCTATTTCGAACATGTATTCAATTTCCCGTGCTCTGGGGTTTCTGCCGCACCTGCTGGGAGCGTGCCCGCTGCCACCGCGCGAGCAACCCGTCGGGCACCTCTTCCGCGGTGAGCGCGAACACCAGATGGTCGCGCCAGGCCCCGTCGATGTGCAGATAACGCGGCCGGAGCCCCTCCTCACGGAATCCGAGTTTCTCCACGACCCGGCGGCTGGGCCGGTTCTCGGGGCGAATGCAGACCTCGATGCGGTGCAGTCCGACCGCGCGGAAACAGTGGTCCACCACGAGCGCGACGGCCGTCGGCATCACGCCGCGTCCGGCCACGGCCTCGTCCACCCAGTAGCCGATGTGCCCCGAGCACATCGATCCCCAGGTGATCCCGGCGACCGTCAGCTGCCCGACGAGCCGCCCCTGGTACTCGATGACGAACGGCAGCATCCGGCCCGCGTTGGCCTCGGAGCGCAGGTGCCGGACCATCTGGCGGTAGGTCGGCCGGTGCGTGATCGGCCCGCTCGGCGTGGGCGGCGGAATGGTCGCCTCCCAGGGGCGCAGCCAGTCGCGGTTGCGCCGGTTCACCTCGCGCCAGGCCCTCTGGTCGCGCAGCTTTATCGGGCGGAGGACGACATCGCCGTCCACCAGCACGACGGGCCAGGAAAGGCTGTTCAGCTCGCACCCCCGCTGTTGGGTCTGGGGTGGTCGCCGCCGCGGATCTGGTCGACGGCGTGGACCAGCAGGGGTTCCAGCACGGCGAGGCCGTCCTTCACCCCGCCCGTGGAGCCCGGCAGATTGACGATCAGGGTCCGTCCCGCCACCCCGGCCAGGCCCCGGGAGAGCGCCGCGGCGGGAACCTTCTCCCGTCCGAACGCCCGGATGGCCTCCGCGATGCCCGGCACCTCATAATCGATCACCGCGCGGGTCGCCTCGGGCGTGCGGTCGGTGGGCGAGATTCCGGTGCCGCCGGTGGTGACGATGACGTCGTACCCGGCGTCGGCTCCCGCGCGCAGGGCCGCCTGCACGGGATCGCCGTCGGGGACGACCTGCGGCCCGTCGACGTCGAAGCCGAAGCGCTTGAGGCCGTCCGCGATCAGGGGGCCGCCCCTGTCCTCGTAGACACCCGCGGCAGCCCTGTTCGAGGCGGTGACCACCAGAGCGCGGTAGGTCATGCCCGGCTCCAGTCGCCCGACTTGCCGCCCGTCTTCTCCTCCACCCGTACGTCCGTGATGACCGCTCCCTTGTCGACCGCCTTGACCATGTCGATCACGGTGAGGGCGGCGACCGTCACGGCGGTGAGGGCCTCCATCTCGACGCCCGTGCGGTCCGTCGTCTTCACGGTGGCCTGGATCTCCACGGCGTCGTCCGCGACCGACAGATCCAGTTTCACACCGGACACCGACAACGGGTGGCACAGCGGGATCAGATCCGGGGTGCGCTTGGCGCCCATGATGCCTGCGATACGCGCGGTGGCGAGTGCGTCCCCCTTGGGCATCCCCTCGCCGCGCAGCAGCTCGACCACGCGGGGTGAGACGAGGACGCGGCCGCTGGCGCGGGCGGTGCGCGCGGTCACGTCCTTGTCGGATACGTCGACCATGCGGGCCGCGCCCGCCTCGTCGATGTGCGTCAGTCCGTCCTGCGTACTCATGCTGTGTGCCGCTCCCGGTCCGGGCCCGTCACAGTGCGGTGCACGGGCCTGCTGTGCGCGACACGGTACCGCCAACCAGCAGGGCTCAGCCGAGCAGGACCACCTCCACCTCGGCGCCGGGCTCGACGGACTCCGTGTCCTCGGGCACGACGATCAGCGCGTCGGCGTGCGCCAGCGCGGCGATCAGGTGCGAGCCGGTGCCGCCCACGGGGGTCACTTCGCCGTCACCGTAGGCACCGCGCAGGAACTGCCGGCGCCCCTGGGGCGAGTGCAGCGCCTTGTCCGCCTTCAGGGTGGCGCGGACACGGGGCCGGTGCACGTCCGTGAGGCCCATCAGGGCGCGGATGGCGGGACGGACGAACAGCTCGAAGGAGACGTACGACGACACGGGGTTGCCCGGCAGGGCCAGCAGCGGTGTGTGGTCGGGGCCGATGGAGCCGAAGCCCTGGGGCTTGCCGGGCTGCATGGCGAGCTTGCGGAACTCCACGCCGCTGCCCGCCTCGTCCTCGTCACCGGCGTACGACAGCGCCTCCTTGACCACGTCGTACGCCCCCACGCTCACCCCGCCCGTGGTCACCAGCAGGTCGGCGCGGACGAGCTGGTCCTCGATGGTGGAGCGGAGGGTGTCGGCGTCGTCGGCGACGGCGCCCACCCGGTAGGCGATGGCGCCGGCGTCCCGCGCGGCCGCGGTCAGGGCGAAGCTGTTGGAGTCGTAGATCTGGCCGCCGGCCAGTTCCTCGCCGGGCTGGACGAGTTCGCTGCCGGTGGACACGACGACCACGCGCGGGCGCGGGCGCACGCGTACCGTCCCGCGGCCGATCGCGGCAAGCAGCGCGATCTGCGGCGGGCCGAGGATCGTGCCGGCCTCCAGGGCGCGGTCGCCGGCCTTCACGTCGCTGCCCTTGGCGCGCACGTGCGCGCGTGCCTCGGCGGGGCGGTGCACGCGCACGTGCCCCTCGGCGCCCTCGGGGGCGAGGCTGCGCGCCCGCATGCCGTTCACCGGGCCCTCGCCGAGTCCGCCGTCGGTCCACTCCACCGGGACGACGGCCTCGGCGCCGGGCGGCAGCGGGGCGCCGGTCATGATGCGGGCGGCCTGGCCGGGGCCGACCCGGACCGGGTCGGCCGCGCCTGCCGCGACGTCACCGACGACCTCCAGGACGGCCGGGAACTCCTCGCCGGCGCCGGCGACGTCCGCGACCCGCACCGCGTACCCGTCCATGGAGCTGTTGTCGAACGGCGGCAGGGACACCGGCACCGTGACATCGTCGACCAGGACGCAGCCCTGGGCGTCGAGCAGTTGCAGCTCGATGGGTTCGAGGGGGCGGACCGTCGAGAGGATGTCCTCCAGGTGGTCGTCCACCGACCACAGCTGGTCCGGGCCGGCGGGGTGGGTCGCGGCGCTGCTCAAGACTGCTGCATCTCCTCGGCTACGTAACTGCGAAGCCAGGTCCGGAAGTCCGGGCCCAGGTCTTCACGTTCGCACGCGAGTCTGACAATGGCACGCAGATAGTCGCCCCGGTCGCCGGTGTCGT
>NZ_JBITZN010000017.1:0-188955 GCF_044546895.1 Streptomyces sp. NPDC053069
TCCTGCACACCTACAACCACCACCGCTGCCACACCGCACTCGGCGGCCAACCGCCGATCAGCCGCGTCAACAACGCTTCAGGTCAATACATCTAGCGGCTGCGGCCGGGCTGCGGCCACGACGACGAAGGGCGCCCGGTGCACACCGGGCGCCCTTCCTCATGTGACGGGTGGCCCCGGTCTCATGTGACGGGTGGCCTCGGCCTGTGCCAAGTGGCCTCAGCCCCGCAGCTCCGTCAGGAACTCGATCAGCGCGGCGTTCACTTCCTCGGGCCGCTCCTGCTGCGTCCAGTGGCCGCAGCCCGGCAGCAGGATCGGCTCCCGGCGCAGATCCGGCATCAACTCCGGCAGCTTCGCGATGAGTTCGGGCGTGTCCGGGAAGGCCGGGACCAAGTCGCGGTCGCCATACATGTAGAGCGCAGGCGCAGTGACGACCGCGCCCTGCCAGGCCGCGGTCAGCTCCCAGTTGCGGTCCAGGTTGCGGTACCAGTTCAGGGCGCCGGTGAAGCCCTTGGCGTAGCTCTCGACGAGCTCGTCCAGGTCCTCCTCGGTGAGCCAGTCCGGCAGCACCTCCGGGTCGGTCATGTCCGCGAGCCAGCCCCGCTCCGGGTCGGCCACCAGGGCCTGGTCCGGGCGGCCGGCGCCGGGGGCGTCACCGGAAGCGGAGTAGAACAGCTTCCGCAGGGCGGTACGGGTGTCCGCGGCGAACTCGGCGTCGGCGACCCCGGGCCGGTTGAAGTAGTTCCAGTAGAACCGCCCGCCGAAGCGCTCCTGCATGGCGACGAGCGGCGGCCGCTCCCCGCGGAACGGCGGGGGCACGCTCAGCCCGGCGACCCCGCGCACCACGTCGGGCCGCAGCAGCGCGGTGTGCCAGGCCACCGGTGCGCCCCAGTCGTGGCCGACGACGAACGCCTCCTTCTCGCCCAGGGCGTGGATCAGCCCGATCACGTCCCCGACGAGATGGAGGATGCTGTACGCGTCCACGTCCTCGGGGTGATCACTACGGCCGTATCCGCGCTGGTCGGGCGCGACCACCCGGAACCCGGCGGCGGCCAGCGGACCGAACTGGTGACGCCAGGAGTGCCAGGACTCCGGGAAGCCGTGCAGCAGCACGACGAGCGGACCCTCACCCTGCTCCGCGATGTGCAGCCGGATACCGTTCACGTCGATCACACGGTGCTCAACCATGCGGCGAGCATACGCCTGCACCATACAAGAAATTGCTGGCGCAACGCGCAGCTCTCATCGAAGAAAATTCACTGCGAATCCCCGCGTGAGCGAATGCAGCGCCATCCGAAATACAGCACCCCGAGCGCTCCCATGCCCGAACCTGCCGCACACAGCGCGGTCGCCCACGCGGCCATGTCCTGAGTGATCCACAGCAGGCTCACCACAACCAGCGCCACGCGGCTGCACTTCCTTCGCCACCGGAGCCGCATTGGCGGCCTGCGCGCCGATTCCGCACATCACACCGGCCACGGTAAAGGCGATTGCAGCAGAAATCCCCGGCGAATTGCGCTCGAAACAAGGCCTCCTCAGCGAGGTCGACTTTGTGAACATCGGACCAATCTCGCACAACGGAGATCAGGGTTCCGTTTCCTGTCGGTTTTCCGTGACAATTCCGGCACAGGAATACGCCATTCCGGCACATATCGTCGCATCGTCGCCACCCCACGTCTCGCCGGACCCGGTGTCCGGCCGTCGTCACCAGGAGCACTTCATGCACACCGTGTCCGCACGCCGCCGGCGCTCACTGCTGACCGCCTCGGTACTGCTGAGCGCCGTCGGCGCCACCGCCCTCCTGCCGGCGGCATCCGCCTCGGCCGCCACCACCGCCCACGCCGCCGCTCCGTCCGCACGCTTCGCGGGCAAGGCGGTCGCCATCGGCCAGGACATGGTCGCCGTCCTGCGCAACGACCCCCGCGCCGGTGGCCCCGAGGCGTGGATCCGCGCCGTGCCGCCGCACTGGCAGCAGGGCGACGCCTACATGTACCGCGTCCTGACCGGGCTCGACCGAGGCCACCGCACGGCCCGCGAACGCGGCCTCGCCCTGCGCCTGGTGGGTGCCGACGGCTCCGCTCCCGCGCTGCGGGTGACCGACGCCGAGGGCGGCACCCGCACCTTCACGCTCCCGAAGGCCGGAACCCCTGACGCACGGGGCTGCACCCTCATCCAGGAGCAGTTCATCGGCGGTGGGACCGTCGCCGTCCTGAGCAACGGCCCCAAGGGACCGGAGGCGTTCTTCAAGGACGCCGGTGACGGCACGCGCGTCGGCGGTGTCGTCAACCGCGCGCACCCGGCGCTGCCGAAGAGCGCCGGCTTCGTCGCCCGCATCGTGGACCCCTACGGGCCCGCGCCCGAGCTCCTCACCAACATGGAGGGCGGCGGTCACCCCGCGAGCACGACGGACTTCCCGGCGCCCGGGTGCGTGAAGTGACGCCGTAGCCAAGGGGTTCCGGGCCTCAGGGTCCGGTGGACGGGACCGCGGCCGTCGCACGCGCCCCGGTCCCGTCCGCCCCAGGCCCTCACCCGCGCCGCCGCCCCCGCACCCCGAGGAGGGCGAGCGCTGCGAGCGCGACGACGACGGCACCGACCGCCAGGCCCCCGCCGCCCCCGATCCCGAACCCGAACCCGCCGCCGATCCCGGCCCCGGCCCCGGCCGTGCCGGAACGTCCGCTCCCGGAAGGTGACTTGGCGGCAGGCCGACCCGGCGCGTCCTTCGCCACCACCGCGCTGTCCGCCCCCTCGCTGCTGTACAGCAGCGTGCTCCCGTCGGCGGAGTACGTGACGCCTTCCCCCTGTCCCTGCAGCGGTACGTCGAGCTGGCCCGCGCGCTTGATCCGGCCGCCGTCCCAGTCGTAGTAGATCCCGCCCAGGTACCCGCGCACGGCAAGCTGCCGCCCGTCCGGGGAGAAGGCCGCGTCCGTGGCCCAGAGGTCGACGGGGGCGATCGGCCTGAAGATGTTCGCTCCGGAGGCGGTCAGGGTGGCCGGGCCCTCGTACAGGTGCCCGCCGTCCTCCTTCTTGTCGATGATGTAGACCCGCCCGGTCTTCGGGTGGACGATCAGCGACTCGGCGTCCCGCGGCCCGTTCGCGTACTTCACGACGTACTGCGTCGCGGTGACCGTCTGGTCCTTCAGCTCCTTCGGCTCGGACAGCCGGTAGATCCACACGTACGGCCACTTGCCGCCGAGGTTGTCACCGATGTCGCCCAGGTAGATCTCGTTGTGCGGCCCGATGGAAATGGCCTCGACGTCACGAGGGGAGCCGATGCCCCGGAGCGTGACGCGGGCGACGGTCCTGCCGGTCCGGCTGTCCACGGCGTACAGGTACGGCCCGTCGTCGCTGTCGTTGTGCGTCCAGTAGACACCGGGGTGGAGGTGCGAGGCGGCGAGCCCGCTGGACTCGGTGATCCGCGGGTCCTTGAGGGTGAACCCGTGGTCACCGTCCCCGTCGGCGGCGGAAGCGGGCAGCGCGCAGGCGCCGGCGAGCAGCACCCCGGCGAGAACGGCGAACGATCGACGCATGCCCCAAGCCTGCCATTCCCTCCGGGGGTCACGGGGCGGGTGCCCGCGGGGTCCGTCCTACGTGGTGGGCCTCACACCCCACTGGTGCGCGTGATCGTCCATCATGAGCGGATGCTCAGGTTCATGCCCGTAGGTGACTCCATGACGATCGGGAGCGCCGGCGAGCACACATGGCGTTACCGCCTGTGGCGCCATCTGCGTGACGCGTACGACGGCCCGTTCACCTTCGTCGGCCCGCGCGAGGAGCTCTACGACAAGGCGGCCGACGCCCCGGCGTCCCTCGCCTACGCCGATCCCGACTTCCCGTGCCGCCACCTGGCGGGCTGGGGCGAGGGCTGGCTGCACATGGCCCCGCTGATCGGCGAGGCGGTGCGCGCACACGGGGCGGACGTGCTGCTGGTCTCGCTGGGCCTGATCGACCTGGGCTTCTACACGAACGCCGAGCAGACGGCGGAGAACGTACGCGCCTTCATAGCGGGGGCCCGTGAGGCCGAGCCGCGCATCCGCATGGTCCTGCTGCCGGTCATCCCGAACATCCGCGCCGAGGTGGACGAGCCGTTCGCCGCGCAGGTGGACCTCTTCAACGACCTGCTGGCGAAGACGGTCGCCGACCTGGACGAGCCCCGCTCACCGATCCTGCTGGCCTCGCGGCCGGAGGGCTACGACATCCACACCGACACCTACGACGGCACGCATCCCAACGCGAGGGGGGAGCACCGGATCGCGGGGGCCTTCGCGGGGGCGATGTGGGAGGCGTGGGGGGTCGGACAGGCGTACGCGGCCGGAACAGGTTGACCGATTTCCGGCGTCTCCCGGTCACCGTGCGTATCGTTGAACCGCGCGGCTGCACTCGTCCGTGGGCAGCCGGGGAGGAGCGCGACCGTGACCATCCTTGAAGACAGGATCGAGATGGCCGACGCCGATGCCAACACCAAGCGTTTGGACGAGTGGTTCGAGCGGCTTGAGCGCATGCCCGTCCCCGAGGGATACAGGGTCGAGATCGTCGGGGGCAACGTCCATATGACGCCGCAGCGAGACACTCACTGGGTCATCATCCGCCGAATCGTGCGGGCGTTGGAGGACAGGTTCGGGATGCAGGTCAAAGCGTTCTCGGACGTCCGCATCGACTTCCCGGGCCACGAGAACGGCTTCTGCCCGGACGTCGCCCTGCTCAAGGACTCGGCGAAAAAGGACGACACGGGCCACTGGCGCTACCAGGACGTCGTGTTCGTCGCCGAGGTCATCTCCGAGGGCACAGCCGCCAACGACTACGGTCCGAAGAGGTTCGCCTACGCGGAGGCCGAGGTCCCCCTGTACGTCATCGCCGATCCCTACCAGGGACGGTGCCACGTCTACACCGATCCCAAGCGCGGCGACTACGACGAGCCGACGAAGGTGGACTTCGGTACCGACCTCGATCTCACCGGCACCGTGATCGACCTCGTCCTCAAGACCGACGACTTCCCCCGCGACTGAAGCGCCCCTTGCTTGGAGCGCACTTCAACCCGTTGGCTTGAGGACCATGGAGTACACGCAGCTAGGACGCACGGGACTCAAGGTCGGCCGACTCGTCCTCGGGACGATGAACTTCGGGCCGCAGACGGACGAAGCCGACAGCCACGCCATCATGGACGCGGCGCTGGACGCGGGCATCAACTTCTTCGACACCGCCAACGTGTACGGGTGGGGTGAGAACAAGGGCCGCACCGAGCGCATCATCGGCAACTGGTTCGCCAAGGGCGGCGACCGCCGCGACAAGGTCGTCCTCGCCACCAAGGTCTACGGCAACATGGCCCTCGACGCCCAGCCCGGCCGGCCCGCCTGGCCCAACCACGACAGGCTCTCCGCGCTGAACATCCGCCGGGCCGTGGACGCCAGCCTGAAGCGGCTGCAGACCGACCACATCGACCTCTACCAGTTCCACCACATCGACCGGAACACGCCGTTCGAGGAGATCTGGCAGGCGATCGACACCCTGGTCCAGCAGGGCAAGATCCTCTACGTCGGCTCCTCCAACTTCCCCGGCTACAAGATCGCCCAGGCCAACGAGGCCGCCGCCCGCCGAGGCTCGTACGGCCTCGTCAGCGAGCAGTGCCTGTACAACCTCGCCGAGCGGCGCGCCGAGATGGAGGTCATCCCGGCCGCGCAGGACTACGGCCTCGGGGTCATCCCGTGGTCGCCGCTGCACGGCGGTCTGCTCGGCGGAATCCTCAGGAAGGAGGTCGAGGGCGGTCGCCGTGCGTCCGGCCGGGCCGCCGACACCCTCAAGAACCCCGCCGCCCGCGCCCAGGTCCAGGCGTACGAGGATCTGGTCGACAAGCACGGCCTGCAGCCCGGCGAGGTGGCCCTGGCCTGGCTGCTGACCCGCCCGGGTGTGACGGGGCCCATCGTCGGCCCGCGTACGGCAGAACAGCTGGACTCGGCGATCAGGGCCTCGGAGCTGGAGCTGAGCGAGGAGCTGCTGGCCGGCCTGGACGAGATCTTCCCGGGTCCGGGCCCGTCCCCGGAGGCCTTCGCCTGGTAGCAGCGGAAGGGCAGCCGACCCAGGGCGCGGGGCAGTGTCGATGTGCGGCTACCGCCGCGCGGGCGCGACACGCCTCAGACGGCTCGCAGTCGCCGGACAACGCGCACTCCCCGCCCCTCGGGCAGCCGAGCCAACGGCTACTTGACGGCCGCCGCCAAGGCCACCACCACGAACATCAGCACAAGCACACCGGCCATGATCCGGTTCCGGGTTTTCGGGTCCACGTGACCGAGCCTAACCGGCCCCGCCCAGTGCCCAGCGGGCAACCGCCTCGTACCGCGGCTGCTCCCCCGCCACCCCGGACCTCGGCAGGTGGCTGCGGACCAGGACCAGCTCGTCCACGGTCCAGGTACGGCTGCCGAAGGTGCGCAGCGCCTCCACGTACGGCCGTACGTCCACCGAGTCCCGGCTCCGCGCCACCGTCAGGTGGGCCTTGTACCGCCGGTGCTCCCCCATCGGCACGCCCGCCTTCCGCGCCGCCGACTCCGCCCGGTCGGCCAGCAGCCGCAGCGCCTCCACCTCGCCGGAGGCGCCCGTCCACAGGGCCTTGCCGTGCCCGAACTGTCCGCCGCCGGAGAGCGCCAGGGCGAAGGGGGCCGTGCGGCGGGCCGCGCGGGCCAGGCGGTCCGACAGGTCCGGTACGAGATCGTCGGCGACCTCGCCGTAGAAGGCGAGGGTGAAGTGCCAGCCCGGGCGGTCCGTCCAGCGCAGCCGCTCCGCGCCGGGCAGCCTCTTCAACTGGGCGACCTCGACGGCCAGTTCATGGACGACACGCTCCGGAGGGAGCACCGCGGCGAAGAGTCTCATGTCTTCACCTTCGCAGACACGGGTCGGCATGATGAGCACATGACGATCACCATGCGCACCGGCGGGCCCGGCGACGCTCCCCTGATCCTCGGCATGCTCGACAGCGCGGTGGAGTGGCTGGTCTCACAGGGCCGTACCGGGCAGTGGGGCACCGAGCCGTGGTCGACGAACGAGCGAGCCGTGGAACTGGTGCACCAGATCACCTCCGCGGGCACGCCGTACCTGGCCGAGGTCGACGGGGTCCCGGCGGCCACGCTCACCCTCAGCCGGGCCCCCGGTCCGTATCTGGAGCCCGCCGACGAGCCCGAGCGGTACATCCACCTGTTCGTCACCGACCGCCGCTTCAAGGGCGTCGGCGCCGGTGCCGCGCTGCTCGCGCACGCGGCCGAGCAGACACGGCGGGCCGGGATATCGCTGCTGCGGGTGGACTGCTACGCGGGCGACGACGGCAAGCTGGTCGCGTACTACGAGAGCCAGGGTTTCACCCGGGTCGCCCCCTTCACCGTCGGCGAGGACAAGTGGCCGGGGATGCTGCTGGCCCGCAGGGTGCTGTAGCGGGGTCCCCTTGCCCGTGCCGCGGCGGCGGCACTCGCCCGGCGACGACCCGCACCCCTCCGGGTGCTACGCCGCCGTCGCCAGGTCCTCCCGCTCCTTCGGCACGAAGCGGAGCCGCGGATGGCCGCGGTGCCAGCGCAGCGTCACCCGCAGGCCGCCGATGCGGGCCAGGACCAGGCCGATCACCGAGGCCGCCGCGGCGGAGACGACGCCGCCGAGGGCGAAGCCGACCCTTGCGCCGTACGTGTCGGTGATCCAGCCGACGACCGGCGCTCCCAGCGGCGTGCCGCCCATGAAGACCATCATGAACAGGGCCATCACCCGGCCGCGCATGGCCGGGTCGGTGGCCATCTGGACCGCCGTGTTCGCCGTGACGTTGACCGTCAGACCGAAGGCCCCGATGGGGACCATGAGCAGTGCGAACAGCCAGTACGACGGTGCCAGCGCGGCCACCACCTCCAGCGTGCCGAAGGCCAGCGCGGCGGCGATCAGGATGCGCAGGCGGGCCGTGCCGCGCCGGGCGGCCAGCAGGGCGCCGCCCAGGGAGCCGACGGCCATCAGGGTGTTGAAGAGGCTGTAGGAGCCGGCGCCGGAGTGGAAGACGTCGTCCGCGTAGGCCGACAGCCACACCGGGAAGTTGAAGCCGAAGGTGCCGATGAAGCCGACCAGGACGATCGGCCAGACCAGCTCCGGCCGCCTGGCCACGTAGTGCAGGCCCTCGCGCAGCTGGCCCTTGCCCCGCGGCGCACGCTCGACCACGTGCAGTTCCCGGGCGCGCATCAGCAGCAGGCCGGTGAGGGGCGCGGCGAAGGACAGGCCGTTGGCGAGGAACGCCCAGCCGGTGCCCACCCCGGTGATCATGAGGCCGGCGACGGCGGGGCCCACCAGGCGGGCGGACTGGAAGTTCGCGGAGTTCAGGCTGACCGCGTTCTGCAGCTGCCCGGGGCCGACCATCTCGGCGACGAAGGACTGCCGGGCCGGGTTGTCGACGACCGTGGCGAGACCGACGGCGAAGGCGGCGACATAGACGTGCCAGACCTGGACGTGGCCGGAGAGGGTGAGGAAGGCGAGCGCGAGGCCGGTCACCGCCATCGACGACTGGGTGGCCAGCAGCGTGGGGCGCTTGGGCAGACGGTCCACCAGGACGCCGCCGTAGAGGCCGAAGAGCAGCATCGGCAGGAACTGCAGGGCCGTCGTGATGCCTACGGCCGCGGAGGAGCCGGTGAGGCTGAGGACGAGCCAGTCCTGGGCGATGCGCTGCATCCAGGTGCCGGTGTTGGAGACGACCTGGCCGATGAAGAAGAGGCGGTAGTTCCTGATCTTCAGCGAGCTGAACATCGAGGACTTGCGGGAGGTGGGGGTAGAAGTGGTTGGTGCGGGGGCGGAATCTTTTCCGGGTCCCGTACTCAAAAGGGTTCGCCTCCTTGCGATACGTCGTTACAGATGGGCGAGCTTCTCCAGCACGGGGGCGGCGGCGCGCAGGGCGGCCCACTCGTCCTCGTCGAGGCCCTCGACCAGGCCGGCCAGGAACGCGTTGCGCTTGCGGCGGCTCTCCTCAAGCATCGCCTCGGCCTGCTCGGTCTGGGTGACGACCTTCTGGCGCCGGTCCTCGGGGTGCGGCTCCAGCCGGACCAGCCCCTTGGCTTCGAGCAGCGCCACGATGCGGGTCATCGACGGCGGCTGGACGTGCTCCTTGCGGGCCAGCTCGCCCGGTGTGGCCGAGCCGCAGCGGGAGAGGGTGCCGAGCACCGACATCTCGGTGGGGCTCAGCGACTCGTCGACCCGCTGGTGCTTGAGCCGACGGGACAACCGCATCACGGCGGAGCGGAGGGAGTTCACGGCGGCTGCGTCGTCGCCATGGGAGAGGTCCGGCATGTTCCTTAGCGTAACTCATTACTCTCGCTAAAGACCACCGTGACGCGCGCGATACCGCGTGATACCCGCCACTGACTCCGACGATCACCCATATGAGTGAGTCGGTTCAGGAAAGTGACGCACCGGGTGGCCGGATATGGCGACCCTCGTACCCATGGGGACCAGTGTGCTCAGCCTGCGGATGGACCGGGAGCTGCTCGAAAGGCTCCGGCACCATGCGGCGAAAAGAGGAATGAGCGTGCAGGACTATGTGGTCCGCACGCTCATCCGGGACGACTTCGACGAGCGGTTCCAGGCCGCCGTCGAGGAGACCGAGAAGTTCTACGGGGTCACCTGACGCCGCAGAAGGCCATGGCTCAGGTCAGACCCAGGGCCGGCATCAGGTAGTAGAAGGCGAACACCGCCGAGACCACGTACATCGCGACCGGGATGTCCCGGAACCGGCCGGCGGCCAGGCGCAGCACCGTGAAGGTGATGAAGCCCATGCCGATGCCGTTGGTGATCGAGTAGGTGAACGGCATCATCAGCATCGTCACGAACGCCGGGATCGCGATGGTGTAGTCGGCCCAGTCGATCTCCTTGATCGAGTTCGACAGGATCAGGAAGCCGACCGCGACCAGCGCCGGAGTGGCCGCCTGGGACGGGACCATCGTGGCGATCGGGGTGAGGAACAGCGCGACGGCGAAGAGGCCGCCGGTGACGACGTTCGCGAGGCCCGTACGGGCGCCCTCGCCGACCCCGGCCGTGGACTCCACGAACGCGGTGGTGGCCGAGGAGGAGCTGGCACCGCCCGCCGCGACCGCGAGGCCGTCGACGAAGAGCACCTTGTTGATGCCCGGCATGTAGCCCTCGGCGTCGGTCAGCTTGGCCTCGTCGCTGACGCCCATGATCGTGCCCATCGCGTCGAAGAAGCACGACAGCAGGACCGTGAAGACGAACAGGATGCCGGTCAGCACTCCGACCTTGGAGAACCCGCCGAACAGGCTCACCTGGCCGACCAGGCCGAAGTCGGGGGTGGAGACCGGGTTGCCCGGCCACTTCGGGACCGTCAGACCCCAGGTGGGGATCGTGGTGACCGCGTTGAGGATCACCGCCAGGACGGTCATGCCGACGATCGAGATCAGGATCGCGCCCGGCGTCCTGCGGACGATCAGCGCGAAGGTCAGCAGCGCGCCCAGGATGAAGACCAGCACCGGCCAGCCGTGCAGATGACCGCCCGTGCCGAGCTGCAGCGGGACGGTGGTCTGGGCGGCGTCCGGCATACGGGTGACGAAGCCGGAGTCGACCAGGCCGATCAGCATGATGAACAGGCCGATGCCGATCGAGATGGCCTTGCGCAGGCCGAACGGCACGGCGTTCATCACGCGCTCGCGCAGCCCCGTGGCGACCAGCAGCATGACCACGATGCCCGCGAGGACGACCATGCCCATGGCGTCCGGCCAGGACATCCGGGGCGCCAGCTGGAGGGCGACGACCGAGTTCACGCCGAGGCCGGCGGCGAGCGCGATCGGGACGTTGCCGATGACGCCCATCAGCAGGGTGGTGAACGCGGCCGTGAGCGCGGTCGCCGTCACCAGCTGACCGTTGTCCAGGTGGTGGCCGTACATGTCCTTCGCGCTGCCGAGGATGATCGGGTTCAGCACGATGATGTACGCCATCGCGAAGAAGGTGGCGAAACCGCCGCGGATCTCGCGGGCGACGGAGCTGCCGCGCTCGGAGATCCGGAAGTAGCGGTCGAGGGCGCCGAAGGCGGGCGCGCCGCCCGGCTTCTCGGGGGTGGGCGCCTTGGCAGGTGCCGAGGTGGACATGCGAGACCTCATCTCCGACAGGGTTCCCCCGAGCCCCGTTGGAGTTTCATACGAGCAGAAGTGGTCAAAGGCAAACGGTTTCAGTATGAACGTATGACTGCGTTATCGCTATCTCCGCGCGTAGACAAGCCGGGGGCGAGCGGGGACGAGCGGGGACGAGCGGGGACGAGGCAGCGAAGGGGCGCCGCTTAAGCTGTGCGCATGGCCAAGTGGACCCCCAAGCACGAGGCGCCGGAGCCCCTGGAGGGGCCCGTGGTCGCCACCATCACCGGCGGCACGATCGTGTGGTTCGTGCTCTTCCTGGTCCAGCTGCCGTTCTACGGCTGGTTCGAGGACCACGGGCATCTGTGGTGGCTGTGGACCTGCCTGGCCGGGGGCGGTCTGGGGCTGATCGGCATCTGGTACGTGCGCAGGCGGGACGCGGCGATCAAGAGGGCGGCCGGGCCGAAGGCGACGCCGGCCGAGTAACCCCCAAAGCGGGCAGGGCGGCACATCCGCACGTACCGTCGATGTCATGAGCCACATAGACGCGGGCGCCGAACTCGACCCTGTGCACCCCGTGGCCCTGCCGAAGAGACCCGCGGCCGGACTGACCGGTGCCGAGGTCGCGGACCGCGTCCACCGCGGCCTCGTCAACGACGTTCCGGTCCGCAGCAGCCGGTCGCTGGGCGAGATCGTCCGGGGCAACGTCTTCACCCGGTTCAACGCGATCATCGGCGTGCTCTGGCTGATCATGCTGTTCGTCGCGCCGATCCAGGACAGTCTGTTCGGCTTCGTGATCCTCGCCAACACCGGCATCGGCATCGTCCAGGAGTGGCGGGCCAAGCAGACGCTCGACTCGCTCGCGGTGATCGGGGAGGCCCGGCCCACCGTACGCCGGGACGGCACAGCCACCGAGGTCGCCACCCACCAGATCGTGCTGGACGATCTGATCGAGATCGGGCCCGGGGACAAGGTCGTGGTCGACGGCGTGTGCGCGGAGGCCGACGGGCTGGAGATCGACGAGTCGCTGCTCACCGGCGAGGCCGACCCCGTCGTCAAACACCCCGGCGACCCCGTCCTGTCCGGCAGCTTCGTGGTCGCGGGCGGCGGCGCCTTCCAGGCCACCAGGGTGGGCCGCGAGGCCTACGCCGCCCAGCTCGCCGAGGAGGCCTCCCGCTTCACCCTGGTCCACTCCGAGCTGCGCACCGGCATCTCCACGATCCTCAAGTACGTCACCTGGATGATGGTCCCGGCCGCCGTCGGACTCGTCATCACCCAGCTCGTCGTCAAGAGCAATGGACTCAAGGACGCGGTGGCGCGGACCGTCGGCGGCATCGTCCCGATGGTCCCCGAGGGGCTGGTGCTGCTCACCTCCGTCGCCTTCGCGATCGGCGTCATCCGGCTCGGGCGCAAGCAGTGCCTGGTGCAGGAGCTGCCGGCGATCGAGGGACTGGCCCGAGTCGACACCGTCTGCCTGGACAAGACCGGCACGCTCACCGAGGGCGGCATGGACGTCACCGAGCTACGGCCGCTGGACGGGGCCGACGAGGAGTACGTACGCAAGGTGCTCGGCGCGCTCGGCGAGTCCGATCCGCGTCCCAACGCCTCCCTCCAGGCGATCATCGACGCCTACCCGGACAGCGAGGACTGGCGGTGCGTGGAGTCACTGCCCTTCTCCTCGGCCCGCAAGTACAGCGGGGCCGCGTTCAGCGAGGCCGACGGCGACACCAGCACCTGGCTGCTCGGCGCACCGGACGTCCTGCTCGCCGACGGCGACCCCGCGCTGGCGGCCACCGCGCGCCTGAACGAGCAGGGGCTGCGGGTGCTGCTGCTGGCGCGCGCCGGCCGTGACCTGGACGATCCCGAGCCGGCCCGCGGCGCCCGCCCCACCGCCCTGGTCGTCCTGGAACAGCGGCTGCGGCCCGACGCGGCCGACACGCTGCGCTACTTCGCGGACCAGGACGTCCGCGCCAAGGTCATCTCCGGGGACAACGCGGTGTCGGTCGGCGCGGTCGCCGCCAAGCTGGGGCTGGCGGGTACGGCGGTGGACGCGCGGCACCTGCCCGCCGACCGGCCCGGCATGGCCGAGGCGCTGGACGAGGGGACCGTCTTCGGGCGGGTCACCCCGCAGCAGAAGCGGGACATGGTGGGAGCGCTCCAGTCGCACGGGCGCACCGTCGCGATGACCGGCGACGGCGTGAACGACGTGCTCGCGCTGAAGGACGCCGACATCGGGGTCGCCATGGGCTCCGGCTCGGAGGCGACGCGGGCGGTCGCGCAGATCGTGCTGCTCGACAACAGCTTCGCGAGCCTGCCGTCGGTGGTGGGCGAGGGCCGCCGGGTGATCGGCAACATCACGCGCGTGGCGACGCTGTTCCTGGTGAAGACCGTCTACTCGGTGCTGCTGGCGGTCCTGGTGGTGTGCTGGCAGGTGGAGTATCCGTTCCTGCCCCGGCATCTGACCCTGCTGTCCACCCTCACCATCGGCGTCCCGGCGTTCTTCCTGGCCCTGGCGCCCAACAAGGAGCGGGCGAAACCGCATTTCGTACGGCAGGTGATGCGGTACTCGGTCCCGGCCGGCGTGGTGGCCGGGGTGGCGACCTTCGGGATGTATCTGATCGCCCGCCACTCCTACACCGGGCCGGGCCGGCTGGACGCCGAGACGAGTGCGGCCACCCTGACGCTGTTCCTCGTCTCGATGTGGATCCTGGCGATCGTCGCCCGTCCCTACACCTGGTGGCGGGTGACCCTGGTGGCCGCGATGGGCGTGGCGTTCCTGCTGGTCCTGGCCGTCCCGGGGCTGCAGGCCTTCTTCGCGCTGAAGCTGGTCGGCCTGGAGATGCCGTGGACCGCCGTCGGCATCGCGGTGGTGGCGGCGGCCGCCCTGGAGTTCCTGTGGAAGTGGGTCGACCGCCGGTTCCCGGACTGAGGGTCACTTCACGCCGACGTACACACCAGTGGCGCTGACCGACGGGGTGGTGGTGGTACCGGCGAAGCTGTAACGCCAGTAGCCGCTGTAGTTCGCGGTCGCGCTGGTCTTCAGGTTGCCGTACGCGTCCGTGTACACCGTCTTGACCGTGGTGTACGTGCTCGTGCCCGACTTGCGGAACTGGAGCTTGACCGGCTGGTTGGCGTAGCCGTGGTACAGGTTGTCGTCCCAGTCGGCGCGGGAGAGCTTGCCGGACGCCGTGAAGGTCTTGCCCTTGTAGACGGACGTCGAGCTCACGGTGGTCGTCAGCTTCGAGTAGCGCTGCACCAGGGTCGTGCCCAGGCCGCTCTGGTCCTTGTAGCCGACCTTGCTCATGTCGGGGTTCTGCTGGTCCTGGCCGTTGAAGGCGACGGCCTCGGCGGCGACGTTCCAGGTGCCTGCGTCCGCGATCTTCGGGTCGGCGTCGGTCGGGTAGATGTCGACCGTGCCCGTGCAGGTGGCCGTGGTGGACGAGGTGGGGGTGCAGCTCGCCTCGTTGTCGCCGTACAGCTCGGGGGACGAGTCGCTGTAGGTGCCGTGGTAGAGGAAGGCGTCCGTGACGAAGTCGCTCGCGGTGATGTCCACGTCCGAGCCGTGGGTCAGCGTGTACGAGTACGTCGCACTGACCTTGTTGGTGCTGCCGACCTTGATCGCCTTGGCGATCGTGACGTTCGAGAAGCTGACGTTCAGGGTGTACGGCGTGCCCGAGTCGGTGACGGCCTGCGCGGCCGGGACTGCGAGGGCGGTGAGGGCCAGGGCGCCGGAGACGGCGGCCACGGTGGCACGTATGCGCATGTGCGTTCCCCTGGAGGGAGAAGTGATCGGGGAGTCGGTTGACTCACGCGATCAGATCCTTGCCCCCCGGTGCTGGTTGTACGGCAAGAGCGCAATCCGGCCAGATTTTATGGCCGGATTGCGCTTCCATGACGAGATGTTTACTACAGCGAATTCCCGTGGCCGTGAATGGCGGTGTCAGTCGAACCAGCGGTCCCTGGCCAGCTCCTCCGTCCGGGACGGGTCCTCCAGCAGGGCCGCCACCTCGAAGCGCCGCGGCCACTGCCCCGCCGCCCAGGCCAGGCCCGCCGCGACGCCCTCCAGCGTGGCCGCGTGCAGCACCCCGTCGCCGGTGAGCCGCCAGTCGATCTCCACGCCGTCCACGACCAGTTCCCCGTGCTCGACGTACGTCCGCGGCGTCCGCGCCCCGAGCAGTACCCGCACCGGCTCCGGCACCTCGTGCTCGGTGCCCTCGGAGTGCACCTCGCCGGTGACGGACTCGCTCAGCCGCCGCACCTGGAACAGCTCCGCCAGCTCCGCGGCCAGCGCCGGCCGGACGGGCAGCAGCGGCACCCCGGAGGTGAAGGGCAGCAGGTCCGGCGAGTCGACCACGACGGCCTCGGTGGCGTCCACGACCTCCACACGCCCGTCGGTCACCGCCCGCAGCTCGTCCGGCAGGGTCACCTGCTCCGGATCCAGCTCCGCCAACGCCCCGTACAGGCCGTGCAGTTGGGCCGGCGTGACCGGCCGCTGCGGGTCGGCCAGCCGGTCCAGCAGCTCGGCGGCGCCGCCGGGCTCGTCCAGCAGGGCCGCCACGGACGTGCGCACGCCCAGCGCCCGCAGCACCTGCTCGTCCTCGAACCCGGTGGCGTCGGCCTCGTCGTACAGCCCGCGCAGCAGCGGATCCCCGCCGGCCGCGAGCAGACCGGCCGGGCGCCGGCCGTCCAGCACGGGGTGCCCGCGCAGCCACCACGCGGTGTACGGCCGTACGGTGTCGTGCGTGCCGTCGTGCAGCAGGATGCGGACCGGCTGGGTGAGGGCGTCCCGCAGCGGCGGCTGGGCGAGCAGCGCGAGGGCCTGAGGCCAGTGCGCGTCGTCCACCAGGTCCAGATCGCGCACGGCGACCAGCTCGGTGGCGACCGGGGGCACCGGGCTGTCCGGGAAACGGTCGAGGATGTCCTCGCACCACACGTCGACGGCGTCCAGCAGACCGGCGTCGTCGGGCTCGGCGAAGTCGCTCTCCCGGGGCTCCAGCTCATCCGGGTCGAGGACGACGTCGGTGGCGCGGACCAGTGCGAAGTTCGCGAGCACCCCACAGGCGGCCAGCGGCTGCTCGCCCCACTTCTCCGCCAGGTCATGGTCCACGGCGGCCAGTTCGCCCTCGCGGATCACCCGGGCGAACGGGCTGCCGGGCAGGACGAGTTCACCGGCGGGGGCGAGCTCCCCGTCCTCGTCGGGCAGCGCCAGCGCGCCCAGCCAGGGCTCGTCCCCGGGCTCCAGGCCCGCGTCGCGCACCAGTCCGAGCACGGTGTCGGCCAGCTCCTCGGCATCCGGAGCGTCCTCTTCCCAGCCTCCGATCCCGCCCTCGTCGTCCAGCGAGGCGGCGACGGCGGCCCGCACCTGCGGGGTGGTGAGCACCGCGCGTGCCGTGGCGGGCAGCGCGCCCAGCTTCTCCAGCAGCGGGTGCACGGCGTCCTCGTGGGCGACCTTCAGCCCGAGCCGCCCGAGGACGTCCGCGTCGATCCGGGCGCCGTCCGGGGTGGGCAGCAGCACCTGCCGGGGCCCGATCGTGGTCCTCCTGTCGGCAAGCGGCACAGGGAGCCCGGACAGCCGGTCGGGGTCGACCCCGGCGAGGCTGTCGTAGAGCCGCCACCACCAGTCGGGGTCCTTCTCCAGCCCGGCGAGCCGGTCGATGGCGTCGGCGAGCGGCAGCCGGGCGACGCCGAGGGTGCGCAGCTCCACCCGCCGCTCAAGACCGGCGGGCAGCAGCGTGGGCAGCACCTCGGCGAGCACCCGCACGGTGTCCGCCCCGCCGCCTTCCACGATCTCCGCGTCACGGGGCCGCAGCGCCTCCGGAAGCTCGTCGTCCTCCTCCTTCGCCCGAGCGGCGGGCGGCAGGAAGGCGGTCTGGGGCAGCCGCTCCAGGACGGCCTGCCGCAGCGCCCCGTCCAGCGCGCCCTTGCCGAGCGGCCCGGGCACGAGGTCGATGATCCCGTCCGTCACCGGGCGCCAGTCGGCGAGCAGTTCGGTGTAGACGTCGGCCGCGCGCTGCACCAGGAAGTCGGTGAGCGGGCCGGGCGCGGTGTGCCGGCGGGTGGTGTCGAGGGGGAAGGAGGCGATGAGCAGGCCGGGGACGCCGAGGGGTTCGTCGCTGGGGGTGGGCGCGTGCACGACGGCAGTCGTACGAGGACGCACCGGACGCCCGGCCGCGTCCTCGGGCACGGCCCAGGTCACCGACCAGTGGGGCCGCAGCCGCTCCTCCACGGGCCGGTCGGCGAGCAGGTCGGGGGTGAGCGGCCCATGGGCGGCAGCGGTACGCCACCGCGTGGCTCCCTCCCGCGAGTCCTCCACGACGGTGACGGCGCCCTCGGTACGACGCCTCAGCGTGCGCGGCTGATCGCCGTCGACCTCGATCACCACCTCCGCCAGCCCCGGCAGGGCGAGGAGCAGGGCATCGTCGACGGCGTTCAGCAGCCGCTCGGCGAGATCGAAGGCGGCCGCGTCCCGCAGCGGCAGGATCACGGCGGTGTCGTACGGCTCCGGAGCGGTGCCCTCGGCGGCGAAGGGCAGCCGGAGCAGCGGTACGTGGCCGTCACGGCGCCGGACTTCGTCGCCGAGCCCCGGACTGTGCCGGGCGATGTCACCGGCCAGCTCGCGCGCCTCGGCCAGGGACCAGCGGACCCCGCCGTGCCGTCCGACGATCGCGGGCTCGTCGGTCACCGACAGCACGGCCGCGAACCCGACCCCGAACCGGCCGACGGCACCGTGGGTGACCTCGGCGTCCCGCTTCGCCGAGGCGCGCAGCGTGGACAGCGACTCGACACCGGCCGCGTCCAGCGGGGCACCGGTGTTGGCGGCGACGAGGACCCCGTCCCGGAGCGTGAGCCGCAGCCGGCCGGGAGTGCGCGCCCGGGCGGCGGCGTCGGCGGCGTTCTGCGCCAGCTCGACCACGAGGCGGTCCCGGTAGCCGCCCAGGACCAGGTCCTCCTCGGCGTTGGCGTCCTCGCGGAAGCGGGCGGGGCTGGTCGCCCAGGCGTCGAGAACACCACGGCGCAGCCGGGCCGTCCCGAACGGGTCGGCCCCCTCGGCTGCCGGCCGCACGTACTTGCTGCTCACGTTCACCCTCTCCTCGTCGGCGTGAGCACGAAGGTACAGCGCGCGCGGGGCGGCCGGGGTCCGGGTGCGGTCAGCCGCCGAGTACGGGCAGGGCGAGGCCGCAGCCGACGGGCTGGGCGTGGGCGGGGTCGAGGGCGTTGCGGACGAGTTGCGCGGCGTTGGAGTCGTACACGATCGAGAGGTGCTCGGAGAGGTCCCGGGGGCAGATGTCCTGGATCGTGATGTTCTTGACGGTCGCGCCCGGTCCCGCGGTCAGGAACTGATGCGTGTAAGGGGTGACGACCTCGTCGAGCCTGGTGGCGATGACGGTGTAGTCGACCCCTGGCTGCGTGTCCCCGCCCCGGTCCAGCTCCGTGTTCACCTCGGAGCCGACCATCTGGTCCGAGTACGCCTGCCCGACGACGGCGGACACGGCCGGGTCGAGCCCCAGCCTGGTGGTCAGGGTGCCGAGGCCGGAGGCGGTCGTGCCGTGGTTGGACGGCGCCAGGCCGATGAGGCTGTGCACCTTGTTCCGTTCCGGGTGCGCGGAATCCGTGCCGCCGTCGAACCGCAGATACCAGCGGGGCGTCACACCGCCGCCCTGGGAATGCCCCACCAGGTCGACCTGGTGGGCGCCGGTGGCCCTCAGTACGCGGTCGACGTAGCCGGCGATCTCCCGGGCGGAGTCCGGAACGTGTGCGGTGGCCTTGATCCGAGAACCGGGCGGCGCACCGTAGTTGGGCGCGAAGACGCAGTAACCCAGCTGCTTCAGGTACGGGGACAGCACTCCCCAGTCGTCATAGGCGTTCGCGAAGGTCCCGTGCAGCAGGACGACCGGACGCGGATGCTCGTGCGAGGGCCTGCAGTTCCAGTCGTCGGCACCGGCCGGTGGCGCGTCCGGGTGGACCGTGCCCCCGACCAACGCCACCGGGGCGGAGAGGATGTTGCCCCGCGGTACCGGAGGCACGGGGGCGCCCGCCGCAACTCCCGTCCCCTGCCCCACGCCCAGCGCGAGGGCGAACCCCGCGCAGACCGCGGCCCACCTGCCGCGCCGCCGGTTCGACCGCCCCCGGGACACACTCCGATCCGCCATCGGACCACTCCTCGCCTCGGTGCCGGCCGAGCGCCGACGCGGCGATGATCAAGGAGCGGTGTCCCTGCGGGGCTCAACGACTGCGCGGCCCACCCCCTATGGAGCAGCCCCTTTCACCCAGCCGGCCCGTCCTGGCGGGACGATCGGCGGATCCGCTGCGAACGCAGCCGGCCAGCGGGAACGGCGTGGCTGAGCATGTCCGGGCGGCGGGGAGACGGCACCTACGAGTGACCCAGTTCCGCCGTTTCCTCGTCGCCCGTCTCCGGGACCGAACCCGAGTCGCGGGCGGGGCGCAGGGGGAAGGGGTCGACCCGCGTCTCGTCGATGACCGGCGGAGCCGGCTGCGGGGGCTTCGGCATGACCGCGGCCTCCGAGTGGCCGCCGCAGCCGTAGGCGAGGGAGACCACGCGGCCGTCCGCCGGGGAGAACTCGTTGGCGCAGACGCCGAAGGCCTGGCCGAGGGAGCCGCCGATGGGGGTCAGGAAGCCGCAGCTCATACAGGTGGCCGGGGCCGCCTGAGCCATCGCGGTCTTCGGGCCGTACGACTCCTCCCAGCGGTCGGCGGCGACGTGCAGGCCGTAGCGCGAGAGGACTCGGGCGCGGCGCATGCCCAGTTCCTCGGCCACCGCGGCGATCGAGCCCCGGGAGGGCGTCGTCGGCTGGACGGCGGGGGCACCCGGCGCGACGTCGGCGTCCTCGGCCTCCGCCAGCTCCGCCATCTCCTCGGACACCGCGGCGCTCGGCAGCGGCTCGTCCTCGCCCGTGTAACCCGGCTCCAGGCGCAGGTCGTCCTGGTCGGTGGGGAGCAGGTCGCCGGGGCCGAGGTCGCCGGGGCGCAGGCGCTCGCTCCACGGGACCCACTCGGGGGCGAGCAGGGCGTCGGGGCCGGGGAGGAGGACCACCTCGTCGAGGGTGACGATCTTGGCGCGGGAGGCCCGGGCCACGGTCACGGCCCAGCGCCAGCCGCGGTACCCCAGCTCCTTGCACTCGAAGAAGTGCGTGACCACGCGGTCGCCCTCGGACACCAGTCCGGCGTGCTCGCCGACCACGCCGGGCGCGGCGGCCTCCTCGGCGGCGCCGCGGGCGAGGTCGACGGCCTCGGCGCACAAGCGGTCGGGGGTGCGGCTTCGCGTGGTCGCTGCGCTCACAGGTATCGCTTCTCTCCTACGCCGTCTCGTCGAGTGCGGCTGCCTCCGGCGGGCCTGCCGACGGAGCGGACCGGGGGACCGCATCGACGTCTGCATCCGCGCGCTCGGGCGCACCTCTGCCATCCATTCTGCGTTATGGCTGAGATACGCACGCTACACCGAACAGGATTGGTCGCCGCCACGCGGCAGGTTTTCCACCCGGCCACCCCGGCCGCCGCGGCCGCTCCCGGCCGCTCGGCCCGTACCGTCGTGCCCGGAAGTCGCCGGATCAGCGGCCGGGTTGGCCGCCGTGCGCGCCGTACCGCACTATCCGCCGCCTTCTCGGGGCACTATGAAGCACGTGGCGACCGCGGACAGGCGTGGTGTTCGGGGTGGCGGCGCGAGCCGGGTCGGTGGCGCCGTCCGCTCTGTCGGGCGTGCCCTGCACTTCCCGGTCACCGGTGCCGCGCGGGGCATCCGCAAGGCCACGCACGCGCACGGCGCGGGCGAGTCGGGGCTGGGCAAGCTGATCGAGCTGCACGCGGTGAACGGCGCCGGCGATGTCATGGTCACCGTGGCGCTCGCCTCCACCGTGTTCTTCTCCGTGCCGACCGACGAGGCGCGGGGGCGGGTCGCGCTGTACCTCGCCATCACGATGGCGCCCTTCACCGTCCTCGCCCCGGTCATCGGGCCCCTGCTCGACCGGCTGCCGCACGGGCGGCGCGCCGCGATGGCCGGGGCCATGCTGGCCCGTGCACTGCTCGCGCTGGTCATCTCGGGGGCGGTGGCCAGCGGCAGCCTGGAGCTGTATCCCGCGGCGCTGGGCGTGCTGGTCGCGTCGAAGGCGTACGGGGTGGTGCGCAGCGCGGTCGTACCGCGGCTGCTGCCGCCCCGGTTCTCGCTGGTGAAGGCCAATTCGCGGGTCACCCTCGCCGGGCTGCTGGCCACCGGTGTCGCCGCGCCGGTCGCAGCCGGGCTGCACAGGGCCGGGGATCCCTGGCCGCTCTACGGAGCCTTCGTGATCTTCGTCGGGGGAACGTTCCTGTCGTTCTCGCTGCCGCCCACGGTGGACTCGGCCAAGGGCGAGGACGTGGCCCTGCTCGCCGCCGACGAGCAGCATCTGCACGGGCCGCAGCGCAGGAAGGAGCAGGTGAAACGGCCGGGGCTGCGGACCGTGGGCCCGGCCGTCACGCACGCGCTCGGCGCCAACGCCGCCCTGCGCTGTCTGTCCGGCTTCCTGATCTTCTTCCTCGCCTTCCTGCTGCGCGAGCATCCGCTGACCGGCGAGAGCGCGGCGGTCTCGCTGGGGATAGTCGGGGTGGCCGCCGGTGCGGGCAACGCGCTGGGCACGGCCGTCGGGGCCTGGCTGCGCTCACGCGCCCCGGAGATCATCATCGTGACCGTCGTCGCGGTGGTGCTGGGCACGGCGATCGTCTCCGGCCTGTTCTTCGGGGCGTTCCTGGTGGCCTGCCTCGCCGCCGTCGCAGGGTTCGCCCAGGCGCTGGGCAAGCTGGCCCTGGACGCGCTGATCCAGCGGGATGTGCCGGAGCTGGTGCGCACCTCGGCGTTCGCCCGCTCGGAGACGCTGCTGCAGGTGGCGTGGGTGTTCGGCGGCGCCGTCGGTATCGTGCTGCCGCTCAACGGGACCGTCGGCCTGCTGATCGGCGCGGCGTTCGTCGCCGTCGGCTGGCTGACCACGCTGAAGGGGCTGCTCGCCTCGGCCCGGCACGGCGGCCGCTCCCGCCCCCGTGTGGTCTGACCTCCCCCGACGTCCGCGGTATAACGAACCGGACACGATCTGGGGCCCGCAGCACCGGCTGGCGTAACGAACCGGGCACGCCGCACCCCGCGTGGGCGGAGGGCTTGGGGCGCCCGATAGCCTTCGGACATGACCACGCTGCCCCGCGGCGAAGCCGCTGATGTTCAACGCGCTGTGCGACGCCGCCGCGCCGTCGCCGTTGCCGGCGCGGTATCCGCCGGACTGCTCGCCCTGTCGGCCTGCGACAAGCCGTCGCCCGTCTCGACGGTCACCGTCGGCAAGGACTCGGTCAACTCCGAGGCCACCTGCTACAACGACGGCAAGGCGCTGGACGCCAAGTCGCTGGCGCAGTGCGTCAAGAACGTCGAGAAGGCCGAGTCGATCAAGGTCGACCAGGACGAGACGGTCCGCTTCGGCGTCGACCCGAAGATCGCGGACGCCGGCTGGGTCATTCTGGTCAACGGCCAGCAGTTCACCGACGTCAGCAAGAAGACCTACCGCACCATCCCGGGCAGCGCGTTCTTCAACCAGCAGTACGGCACCCAGGGCGACACCAACACGGTCACGATCCGGATGGGCGAGAAGTCCAACGTGGGCATGTGGTCGTTCAAGCTGAAGAAGGCCTGATCACGGCTTCCGTACGGGTCCTCGTGGCCACCGCGGTCCCGGTCGAGCGGGACGCGGTGGCACAGGCGTTTCCCGGGGCCATGACCGAGGTACGGCTCCCCGGCGCGCTGCTGTGCCGTACCGCCGCCGGCTGGGACCTGCTCGCCGCCGGGGTCGGTCCGGCCCTCGCCGCCGCGTCCACCGCCGGCGCCCTGACCGCCGCCGCCCTCGCGGGCACCCCGTACGACCTGGTCGTCTCGGCCGGGATCGGCGGCGGCTTCCCGCCCGGGGCGCCCGTCGGGTCGCTCGTCGTCGCCGACGCGATCACCGCGGCCGACCTGGGTGCCGAGACCGCCGACGGCTTCCTTCCGGTCACCGAGCTGGGCTTCGGGACGGTCACCCACCGCCCGCCGCACTCCGCCGTACGTGCCGTGTCCGAGGCGACCGGCGCCCCGACCGGCACCATCCTCACCGTCTCCACCGTCACCGGCACCGCCGCCCGCGCCGCCGCCCTGCGCGCCCGGCACCCCGGCGCGCTCGCCGAGGGCATGGAGGGGTTCGGGGTAGCGGAGGCGGCCGCCGCGCACGGGGTGCCGGTGCTGGAACTGCGCGCGGTCTCCAACCCGGTCGGCCCGCGCGACCGCGCCGCCTGGCGCATCGGCGACGCGCTCACCGCCCTCACCGAGGGTTTCGGGAAGTGCGCACCCGCATTGGAGAGTTGGAACCCACATGACGCACTCGACCGGTGAGCCGCTGCAGATCGCGTACTCGCCCTGCCCCAACGACACCTTCGTCTTCGACGCCCTCGCCCACGGCCGCGTCCCCGGCGCCCCCGCGCTGGACGTGACCTTCGCCGACATCGACCTCACCAACGGCATGGCCGAGCGCGGCGAGTTCGACGTACTCAAGGTGTCGTACGCCGTCCTGCCGTACGTCCTCGGCGCCTATGCGTTGCTGCCCTGCGGCGGTGCGCTGGGGCGGGGCTGCGGGCCGCTGGTGCTCACGCGGGAGCCGGACGTCGATCTGGCTGGCCGTACGATCGCGGTCCCGAGCGAGAAGTCGACCGCCTATCTCCTCTTCCGCCTGTGGGCGGCGGACACGCTGCCCGACGGCAGGGTCGGCGAGATCGTCGTCATGCCGTTCCACGAGATCATGCCGGCGGTGCGGGACGGCAAGGTGGACGCGGGACTGGTGATCCACGAAGCCCGTTTCACGTACCAGAACTACGGGCTGCACAAGCTCGCCGACATGGGCGAGCACTGGGAGCGGACCACCGGGCTGCCGATCCCGCTCGGTGCGATCATCGCCAGGCGCTCCCTGGGCGCCGGCACCCTCACGCGGCTCGCCGACTCCATCCGCGCCTCGGTCCGGGCCGCCTGGGACGACCCCGAGGCGTCCCGGCCGTACGTCATGGCCCACGCCCAGGAGATGGACCCGGCCGTGGCGGACCAGCACATCGGCCTGTACGTGAACGAGTTCACCGCCGACCTCGGCGAGGACGGCTACGCGGCGGTCCGCGGGCTGCTCACCCGCGCGGCGGCCGAGGGGCTGGTGCCCGCGCTCGGACCCCGGGCGCTGACCTTCCCCTGACCCAAGAGCGCCGCGGCGATGCGCGGCCTGCCCACACGCGCGGCGGCCGAGGGGCTGGTGCCGCCCCTCGGCCGCGATGCGGTTGCGTTCCCGTACGACGGGTTTTCCCCGGCGCCGGCTCAGACGTCCAGCTGGTCGGCGACCGCCCGCAGAAGGCCGGCGATCTTCTTGCCGGAGGCCTTGTCCGGATAGCGGCCCTTCTCCAGCATCGGCGTGATGTTTTCGAGGAGGGTCGTCAAATCCTGCACGATCGAGGCCAGCTCGTCCGGCTTCTTGCGCTGGGCGGCGGCGACCGACGGCGTCGGCTCCAGCACGGTCACCGACAGCGCCTGGTCACCGCGCTGACCGGCGACGACGCCGAACTCCACGCGCTGTCCCGGCTTGAGTGCATCGACTCCGGCGGGGAGAACCGAGGAATGGACGAAGACGTCACCGCCGTCGTCGCGGGAGAGAAAGCCGAAGCCCTTCTCGCTGTTGAACCATTTGACACGCCCGGTCGGCACCGTCTGTCCTCGTCCTCGTACTCGTTGGGAAAACTGCCACTGCTTCGAAAGTGCTCTTGATAGCAGTAGAGCGGGTCGACCATGACCCGCCGCTACCAAGGCTAATGGTCTCGGGGCGGGTGACAAGACGTCCCCCGGTTGTTCTCTCGCGCTGGGAACTACCCTGGTCCGGTGCGTGACAAAACCCAAACGAATTCCGCCGCGCCCGGTGACGGGCTGATCCGCGCCGGGGCGATCGTCTTCTTCATCGGCGCCGCGGCCACTCTGGTCACGGTGGCGCCGCTGTTCCTCGGCGCAAAGCCTTTCCCGACCTACATGTTCGGTCTGAGCATGCTCATGGCGGTCGGTTTCCTCGTCGCCGGCGCGGGCGTCCTGCGGTCGGTCGCCGCCGCCCGGCGTCAGGCGCGCGGCGCTTCTTCCTCCTCGACCGCGCTGCGGTAGCCGGTCAGCCACGGGGGGAAGACCGACAGGTCGTCGAGGACGACATCCGCCCCGGCGGCGAGCAACTCGTCGGCGGAGCAGGGCCCGGTCGCCACGCCGACCGCCACCGCTCCCGCCGTACGGGCCCCGCGCACGTCTCCGACATGGTCGCCGACGTACACGCCCGCGCCGTACGCGCGCAGCGCCTCCGCCTTCTGCTCCGCCCACAGGTCGCCCACGACCACGTCCGGCTCGATGCCGAGGTGGGACAGGTGCAGCTTGGCGTTGGGCTCGTACTTCGCCGTGACCACGAGCGTCCGGCCACCGGCCGCCCGGACCGCGGCCATCGCCTCCCGGGCACCGTCCAGGGCGGGTGTGGCGGCGATGGCGATCGACGGGTACATCTCCCGGTACAGGTCGGCCATGGCGCTGATCTGCTCCTCGGGGAACCAGTTGACCAGCTCCTCCACGAGCGGCGGGCCGAGCCGGGTCACCGCCAGATCGGCGTCGATGTACGTCCCGGTCCGCTCCGCCAGCGCCAGGTAGCACGCGCGGATGCCCGGCCGGGAGTCGATGAGGGTCATGTCGAGGTCGAAGCCGACGGTGAAAGTCATATGGGGCATTGTGTCAGCGGGTGCCTCCGGCATTTCGGCCGAGCGGGTCAGCGTCCCGAGTCCGGGTGATCTGCCGAGTGCAGATGCATCGTGGCTGGTCGCGGCCCCCGCGGCGGAGCCGCGTACCGTACACGGCCCCGCGCCCCTTGCGGGCACGCAGGCCTCAGCGCCGGGTGCGTTGGGAGCGCCAGACCAGGTACAGCGCCGACGCCACCGCAGCACCTCGCACCACCCACGGCCACGTCCCGGCGATCGCCTCGTTCATGTGGCCCCGCGCGATCGGCTCGCCCCAGCGCCCGTTGTCCCTCCCCCACAGCCACACCAGCCCGGCCGCGACCGCCGCGCCCGGCAGCACCATCACGGCCCACTTGGTCTCCGCGGGGGTCAGCCGCCGGGAGCCGTAGGCGATCGCCCAGCCCAGGATCAGGGCGAACCAGTTCCCGAGCACCGCTCCGGCGGCCAGCGCGGCGGCGGCCAGCAGCAGGAGGGGGTTGGTCCAGCCGGCCGCAGGGCGCGGGAGCAGGCGGCGGCGCGGGCCGGGCTCGGCCTCCGTGGCCTCCGGTGCCGGCGCCCCGGTGTCCGGGGCCGCCGATGCCGCCGTACCCTCCGTCGGTTTCGGTGGCCGTTCGAGCAGCTCCGGGATCTCCACGCCGCCGACGAACCCCGGCACCGGGTCGGTCTCGGCGGCCGGCCCGCCGACGCCGCCGGGGCCGCCGAAGGGGGTGCCGCCCACCCGCCACCAGTCGGGCCGTACGGCGCCGTCCCCCAGCTCGTGCGCGGGGGCGAGGTGCGGAGGTGACGGCGCGTCGCGCGGGGCGGAGGGCTCGGTTTCGGCCGGGCGCGGCCGGGGGACGGCCCGGCGCAGGCCCCTGCGCCGTTCCCGGTCCGCCGGCTCCGGCTTCCGCGCGCCCGGCGCCGGCTGTACGGGCACGGCCGCGGGCGGCTGCGCGCCCCGCCCGGCACCGAATCCACCGGATGCGCTCGATCCACCGGATGCAGCGGCCGTGCCGCCCGCCGCCTCGACGACCTCGTCCGGGGTGCCCAGGCGGTCCAGGATGCGGCGCACCGCGGCGGGGCTGTCGACGGTCGCGCCGGCCCGGTGCCGGTCGATCTCGTTGCGCAGTTCCGACACGATCCGCATCCGCGTGGACGACGGCAGCTGCCGCTGCTGAGCGATGTCTCCGACACGGCTCAGGTACTCGTAGACGACCTGGTCGCTCTCGATCCCCAACGGAACCCCTCCGGGGTGACGGCGATGAGACCCCGTGAGGACGGTAGCGCAGAGTCGCTGCGCGGAGCCCGCCCAACGGGGCCGGGGCGGCCCCCTCGACGACGGCAACCGCTACCGTGGGTCAGATGAGCCAAGCGGCCCACCCAGCCCCTCGGTCCCTCGCGGAGGCGCTCCGCGCGCGGGACGACGTGTCCCTGGCCGCGCTGCTGCGCAGCCGCCCCGACCTCATCACGCCCGTCCCGACGGACCTCACCCAGCTGGCCACCCGCGCCGGTACCCGCGCCTCGGTGCTGCGCGCGCTGGAGCGGCTGGACCGGTTCGCGCTGCAGACGGCGGAGGCGCTGGCCGTGGCCCCGGACCCGGCGTCGTACGACACGCTGCTGGGGCTGATGGCGGGGTACGGCGGGGACGACACGATCGCCGCCGCGCTGCCGCACGCCCTCGCCACCCTGCGCGAACAGGCGCTGGTGTGGGGCGACGACGAACGGCTGCGGCTGGTGCGGACCGCCCGCGAGCTGCTCGCGCCCTCCCCGCAGCACCCCTCCCCGACCGGGCTCGGGCCCACCGTGCAGGAGGCCACCTCGGGCATGTCGCCGGGCCGGATCCAGGAGATCGTGACGGCGGCCGGGCTGCCCTCGACGCACGACTCGGTGTCCGCCGTGGCCGCGCTCACCGCGCTGTTCGCCGACCGGAAGAAGATGGCCGAGCTGCTCGCCGGCGCCCCGGAGGCGGCCCGCGAGGTGCTGTCACGACTGGTGTGGGGGCCGCCGTACGGGCAGGTCACCCCGGATCCGGCCGCGCATCTGCGCTGGCTGCTCGACCGCGGGCTGCTGCTGCCGTCCGTGCCCGGCACGGTCGTACTGCCCCGCGAGGTGGCCCTGCATCTGCGGGAGGGCCGCGCCCACCGTGCGCCGGAGCCGCTGCCGCCCGCCGTGGAGCCGGCCGCGACCCACGGTCCGCAGGTGGTGGACGCGACGGCGGCCGGGCAGGCGTACACCGCTCTCGCCACCGTCGAGGAGCTGCTGAAGGACTGGGACGAGGGCGGCCCGGCCGTGCTGCGGGCCGGCGGGCTGAGCGTCCGTGATCTGAAGCGGACCGCCGTCGCCCTGGACGTGTCCGAGCCGGTCGCCGCGTTCTGGGTGGAGCTGGCGTACGCGGCGGGTCTGGTCGCCTCCGACGGCGAGGCCGACGAGCGGTACGCCGCCACGCCCGCCTACGACGAGTGGCTGGAGCGGCCCGCCGCCGAGCGCTGGGCCCGTCTCGCCGAGGTCTGGCTGGCGGCCACCAGGACGCCGGGGCTGGTCGGCGGCCGGGACGCGAAGGACCGCACGCTCGCCGCGCTCGGGCCGGGGCTGGACCGCTCGGCCGCGCCCGAGGTACGGCACCGGGTGCTGACCCTGCTGGCCGGTCTGCCGACGGGCGCGGCCCCGGACCCCGAGTCGGTGCTGGCCCGGCTGCGCTGGGAACGGCCGCTGCGCGGTCCCCAGCGGCCGGACGGCGAGGAGGACCTGCGCTCCCGGCTGGCCCGCTGGACCCTGTCCGAGGCCGAACTGCTGGGCATCACCGGGCGGGGCGCCCTGTCGGCACACGGCCGTGCTCTGCTGGGCACCCCGGCGACGACAGGCCCGCGTGGGGCGTCGGGCGCCCCGGGCCGGGCCGGCCCTGCGAGCTCCCGTCCGACCTCCGGCGCGGGAGGCCCCGCGGCCTCCGGTCCGGCCTCCGGAGCCGCCGTATCGTCCGACGTCCCCGGCTCCACCACCGCCGAATCGTCCGACGTCCCCGGCTCCTCCGCCGCCACGGCCGCCCGCGCGTCCGCCGGTACCCGCACCTCCGCCCGCCCGGCCACGCCGACCGGGTCCACCGGCCCCGGTGACAAGCTGCCCGTCCACCATCACCACCGGCCGACGGCAGCCCCCGCCCCGCTCTCCCCCGCCGAGCAGGCCGTGGCGACGGCCGCCGCGGCCCGCCTCCTGGCACCGCTCCTGCCCGAACCGCTGGACCACGTGCTGCTCCAGGCCGACCTGACGGCAGTGGCGCCCGGGCCGCTGCGGCGTCCGCTCGCCGACCTGCTGGGCGTGCTCGCGGACGTGGAGTCCAAGGGCGGGGCGACCGTGTACCGGTTCACGCCGGCCTCGGTACGGCGTGCCCTGGACGCCGGCCGTACCGCCGCCGATCTGCACGCCTTCCTCGCCGAGCACTCCCGCACCCCGGTCCCGCAGCCGCTCGCCTATCTGATCGACGACGTGGCCCGCAAACACGGCCACCTGCGGGTCGGCGCGGCCTCCGCGTACGTACGCTGCGACGACGACACCCTGCTGAACGAGATCCTGGCCGACCGGCGCGCCGCGGCACTGCGGCTGCGCCGCCTCGCCCCGACCGTGCTGGCTGCCCAGTCCGATCCGGCGACGCTGCTGGAGGGCCTGCGCGCGATGGGCTACGCACCGGCCGCCGAGTCCGCCGAGGGTGACGTCCTGATCGCCCGTGCCCACGCCCACCGCACCCCGCCGCGCACCGCCCCCGAGCCGGTCCCGGACGGTCCGCCGGCGCCCGACACCACACTCCTCGCGGCGGCGATCCGCGCGATCCGGGCGGGCGACCTGGCTGCCACCACCCCACGCAAGCCCACCGGAGCGGCGACCCCCCTGGCGGGCGGTGAACTGCCCCGTACGTCATCCGCCGAGACCCTCGCCACCATGCAGGCCGCCGTCCTGACGGGCGCCTCCCTGTGGATCGGCTACGTCAACGCCGAGGGCACCGCAAGCCAGCGCGTCATCGCCCCGGTCCGCGTCGAGGGCGGCTTCGTCACGGCGTACGACCACACGGCGGACGAGGTGCGCACCTATCCGCTGCACCGGATCACGGGGGTGGCGGAGCTGGCGGAGGACTGACCCTGATCATCGGCCCATAGGGCACACTGGACGTTTGGCCGTAGGGAAAGGGTGTACCGAGCGTGAATGGTCCACTGATCGTCCAGTCCGACAAGACCCTGCTCCTGGAAGTCGACCACGAGCGGGCCGACGACTGCCGTCGGGCCATCGCGCCGTTCGCCGAGCTGGAGCGGGCGCCCGAGCACATCCACACCTACCGGGTCACGCCGCTCGGGCTGTGGAACGCACGGGCCGCCGGGCATGACGCCGAGCAGGTCGTGGACGCGCTGGTGCAGTACAGCCGGTATCCGGTGCCGCACGCGCTGCTCGTGGACATCGCGGAGACGATGGACCGCTACGGGCGGCTCACGCTCAGCAAGCACCCCGCGCACGGGCTGGTGCTGACCACCACCGACCGGCCGGTGCTGGAGGAGGTGCTGAAGTCCAAGCGGATCACCCCGCTGGTCGGGGCGCGGATCGACCCGGACACGGTCGTGGTGCACCCCTCCGAGCGCGGGCAGATCAAGCAGATGCTGCTCAAGCTGGGCTGGCCGGCCGAGGACCTCGCCGGGTACGTCGACGGTGAGGCGCATCCGATCGAGCTGCTGGAGGACGGCTGGGCCCTGCGGCCGTACCAGCGGCAGGCCGTGGAGAACTTCTGGCACGGTGGCAGCGGGGTCGTGGTGCTGCCCTGCGGCGCCGGGAAGACACTGGTCGGGGCCGGGTCCATGGCGCAGGCCAAGTCGACCACGCTCATCCTCGTCACGAACACCGTCTCCGCCCGGCAGTGGAAGCACGAGCTGGTGAAGCGGACCTCGCTGACCGAGGACGAGATCGGTGAGTACAGCGGGACACGCAAGGAGATCCGGCCGGTCACCATCGCGACCTACCAGGTGCTGACGACCAAGCGGAAGGGTGTCTATCCGCACCTGGAGCTGTTCGACTCCCGGGACTGGGGGCTGATCGTCTACGACGAGGTGCATCTGCTGCCGGCTCCTGTCTTCAAGTTCACCGCCGATCTGCAGGCACGGCGGCGGCTGGGTCTGACGGCCACCCTCGTGCGTGAGGACGGCCGCGAGTCGGACGTGTTCTCTCTCATCGGGCCGAAGCGGTTCGACGCCCCCTGGAAGGAGATCGAGGCGCAGGGGTACATCGCGCCGGCCGACTGCGTCGAGGTGCGGGTGAACCTGACGGACTCCGAGCGGCTGGCCTATGCGACCGCCGAGACGGAGGAGAAGTACCGCTTCTGTGCCACCACCGACACCAAGCGGAAGGTGACGGAGGCGATCGTCCGCCGGTTCGCCGGCCGGCAGATCCTCGTCATCGGCCAGTACATCGACCAGCTGGACGAACTGGGCGAGCACTTGAACGCGCCCGTCATCAAGGGCGAGACCTCCAACGCCCAGCGCGAGAAGCTCTTCGACGCCTTCCGCGAGGGCGAGATCAGCGTGCTGGTCGTGTCGAAGGTCGCCAACTTCTCCATCGACCTGCCCGAGGCCACCGTCGCCATCCAGGTGTCCGGCACCTTCGGCTCCCGCCAGGAGGAGGCCCAGCGGCTCGGCCGGGTCCTGCGCCCGAAGGCCGACGGCCACCAGGCGCACTTCTACTCGGTCGTCGCCCGGGACACCATCGACCAGGACTTCGCCGCCCACCGCCAGCGTTTCCTGGCCGAGCAGGGCTACGCCTACCGGATCGTGGACGCGGACGAGATCCTGACCGAGGACAGCACCGGCTGAGCCGCCCGCAGCGCCGCCGCCGCGATCAGCGCCAGCCCCAGCAGTGGGTACGGCGAGGCCAGTGGCTGCTGCCACCAGGGCAGGTGCAGGTCGCGGTCGCCCTCGTGGGGGACCAGCCAGAGGGTGCGGGCCGTGAAGACCGTGGCGGTGGCCGCCGCGAGCCGGATGCGGCCCTCGGCGAGCAGGACCGCGAGGAGCGGGACGCACCACACCCAGTGGTGGGACCAGCTGATCGGTGAGATCAGCAGGGCCGTGACCGCGGCGAGCAGGACGCCGTGCCGTTCCTCGCCGGCGCGTGCCGCCAGGCACAGGCCCGCCGCCCCCACCGCCACCGCGGGCAGCACCCAGGCCAGGCCCGGTGCCGCGGTGCCGAGCGCTCTCGCGATCAGGCCCTGCAGGGACTGGTTGTCCACGAGCCACGCCTTGCCGACCCGGTCCGTCTCGTACAGCCGCCGGGTCCAGAAGCCGGCGCTCGCCGCCGGGAGCAGTGCGGCGCCGCACAGGACCGTGCCGGTGCAGGACGCGACCGCCGTCCACGCCTCCTTTCGGTGGCCTCTCAGGAACAGGTACAGCACGAAGACGGCCGGTGTGAGCTTGATGCCGGTCGCGACGCCGGCGGCCACGCCCTTGCCCCGGGCGCCCGCGGGCCGGGTGAGGTCCCACAGGACCAGGCCGGTGACGGTCAGGTTGATCTGCCCGAACAGGACCGTCTGGAAGACCGGTTCGAGCCACAGGGACAGGGCGGTGGCCGTGCAGAGCAGGGATGCGGAGACCTGTCGGCCGGCCAGCCGGGCCGAGAGGACCACCAGGGCCGCGAGCAGGAGCGCGTTGCCCGCGACGAAGGCCGCCTTCAGGGCCGGCACGGGAAGCCAGGTGGCCGGGACGAAGAGGAGTGCCGCGAAGGGCGGGTAGGTCGCGGGGAGCCGCCACCGGGTGGCGGTGAAGCCGTACAGATCGGTGCCGTGGACCACGGCCGCGCCCTCGGCCCGGTAGACGAGCAGGTCGGCCATGGGTGCGTGCTGCAGGACGCACAGGGCGACGAAGAGGGTCAGGGAGACGGACAGGAAGACGGCCGGCACAAGCGTCGGCATCCGTTTCCGCACCGTCCGTGGGAGCACGGACGCGACCCTATGCGGTTACTTGTGGCGTATGCCCGCTTCCTCGCCGTACTCGCCGAGGATGACCACGCCGAACGCGGCCTCGGCGAACACCTTGATGGCGCGCAGGGCGTTGCCGAGCAGGTGGTGATGCGGGCCGTCGACGGCTGTGGCACCGGTCGGCGGGCGGACAGGGACTGGATGGATGGTTGCTGCGCTCATGTCTTCATGGTCGCTCTCGCACGGCGTGATCGGCATCGGTCCACAGAGCCAATCTGCCCGTTCTTCGCGTACGCCCCTGGATGGAGCGCTCCCCCTACGCCGGGCGGTTTCGCCCCCTAGGGGTCCGCATCCGGAATCACGGCCCGGACCGGAGTGCGCCCGCGCGCACACCTCGCGGACCCCTCCCGCACCCGTTCCGGTCCGGGCGTCTCCGCCACGCTCCGGTCCACCTGGAAACGTTCCTCCGGCACACGCCACCGGCACCTGCTCAAGCGCGGGCAGCCGCCGGACAGGTTTCCGTCCAGCGCTCGAACAAACCCTGAACGGACCGGAAATGCAGACAATCCGACTACTCCCTTTCATCTTGTCGGACCGTCCCGCTCCCCGGCTAGCTGATGGCAGGCCGCCCTCGGGGGGCGGAGGGACAACCCGTAAGGAGAAGCACGTCATGAAGAAGGCCTACGAAGCACCGACGCTCGTCCGGCTCGGTTCCTTCCGCAAGGAGACCGGACTCCTGCAGCGGCACGGCAACGACCGGCTCATCCTGAGCAAGAACTGAACAGGGCGACGAGCGAAGGTCTCTGACCTGACGTCATGACTGATCTGCACACAAGTGCGGGGACGGGCCACGGCGACGCGCACTTCGCGGTCTTCGCCGACCGCGCGGACGCGGCCGCCGTGGCCCGCTCCTTCGCCCGCCCCGGCACCCGCAGCCTCGATCACCCCTCGGGCCGGCCCTGGCTCCTGGGCCACTGGCACGACCAGGAGATCGTCAGCGCCCGTGTCGGCCCCGCCGCCCTCGCCCTCGTCGGCTGCGTCCCCGTCGACGGCACGGAACTGGAACGGGTCGCCCGCTCCCTGCGCGACCTCGCCGCCCTGGACGCCTGGGCCCGTTCGCTGCCCGGCAGCTGCCACCTCGTCGCCGCCCTCGACGGACGGATCCGGGTGCAGGGCACGGCCTCCGGTCTCCGGCTGGTCTTCCACGCCCCGGTGCACGGCACCCGGGTGGCCGCGACCCGGGCGGACGTCCTGGCCGCCGCACTGGGCGAAGAACCGGCGCCGGAACGCCTGGCCGTACGACTGCTCTGGCCCGTACCGCACCCCCTGCTCGACGAACCGCTGTGGTCCCGGATCACCGCCGTCGCCCCGCACGAGGCGCTGGTCCTCGCGCCGGACGGACACGGCGCACGCCACACCCGCTGGTGGACGCCCCCGGAACCGGTCGTCCCGCTGCGCACGGGCGCCCCGCTGGTCCGCGAGGCCCTCGCCGACGCCGTCCGCGCCCGCACCCGGCACGGCGGCACGGTCAGCTGCGACCTGTCCGGCGGCCTCGACTCCACCTCCGTCTGCTTCCTCGCCGACCGCTCACCGGCCCGTGTCGTCGCCTCCACCTGGCCCGGACGCGACCCTGCCGACACCGACCTGCACTGGGCGAAGCGGGCCGCCGCCGCCCTGCCGGACGTCGAGCACGTCATCTGGGACGCCGAGGCCTCCCCCCTCGTCTACGACGGGCTGCTCGCCATCGACGACGTCCTGGACGAGCCCACCATCGGCGTCATGGACCGTGCGCGGGTCCTGCACCACCTGCCCGCCATGGCCGAGCGGGGCAGCCGGGTGCATCTGACGGGCATCGGCGGCGACCACATCGCCTGGTGCTCCGAGGCGTACTACCACCGGCTGGCGCGGCGCCGACCGCTGTTCGCGCTGCGGCAGCTGCGCGGCTTCAAGGCGCTGTGGCAGTGGCCGCTGGGCCCCATGCTGGGCGCCCTGGCCGACTCCCGGCCGTACGGCAGGTGGCTCGCGGACTCCGCGCACCACCTGCGCGAACCGCTGTCCCCGACGGTCACCACCAGCCTCGGCTGGGGCATGAGCCCGCGCCTGTTCGAGTGGGTGACCCCCGAGGCGGAGCAGCTGGCCCGTACGGCGCTGTCCACGGCCGCCCGGCAGACCCGGCCGCTGCACCCCGACCGGGGACTCCACGCCGACCTGGAACAGATCCGCAACTGCACCCGCATCATCCGGCAGTGGGACCACATGGCGGCCCGCTGCGGACTGCCCATGGCCTCGCCGTTCCTCGACGACCGGGTCATCGAGGCCGCCCTCGCCGTCCGTCCCGACGAACGCGTCTCGCCCTGGCGGTACAAGCCGCTCCTGACCACGGCCATGCGCGGCATCGTGCCCGAGGAGTGCCTGCGCCGGAGCAACAAGGCCACCGCGGCCATGGATGCGGCCGACGGGCTGCGCGAGCACCGCGGTGACCTCAGGGCGCTGTGGGACGACTCCCGGCTGGAACGGCTGGGGCTGGTGAACGGCGCGATGCTGCGCCGCCTCGCCGAGCGCCCCGCCACCAAGCAGCTGCGGGAGGCCGTCCTGTACTCGACCATCTCGGTCGAGGTGTGGCTGCGGGCGCTCGACCGGGCGCGGCACGACGTACCGAAGTGACCGACAGACGAAGGAGAGCCGTCATGGCATTGCGGTTCGGTGCCGACATCTGCACCGCGAAGACCGACTACGGCACCGTGCTCCTGGACCAGCGCTCGGGTGAGTACTGGGAGCTGAACCCCACCGCGACCCTGGTGGTCGACACGCTCATGGCGGGTGGTGACGAAGCGGCCGCGACGGCGGCGGTCATGGGGGCGTTCGACGTCGACCCCGACCGTGCACGGGCCGACGTCACCGCCCTGGTGGAGCAGCTGCGCGCCGACGGGCTGGCCGAATGACCACGCCCAGTGCCCTGGAGCGGCCGTACGGGGTACCCCTCGGCCGCCGGCTCGCCGCCCGCGCGGTCCTCGTACCCGCCGTCGTCCTCTCGCTGCTGCCACCACGCCGCATCCGCGCGGTCCTCGGCCTGCTGCGCCGCGGCGCAGCCCCCGCGACCGCGGCACAGGCCCTGCAGGCCCGCGACGCCGTGTGCGCGGTGAGCCTGCGCTGTGCCGGGCCCAAGGGCTGTCTGCCCCGCTCCCTCGGGGCCGCCCTGCTGTGCCGTCTCGGCGGCACCTGGCCGACCTGGTGCACGGGCGTCCGCGTCGTACCGCCGTTCACCGCGCACGCCTGGATCGAGGCCGACGGCCGGCCGGTGGGCGAGGACGCACCCGACGGGTACTTCGCCCGTCTGATGGCCGTCGGCCCGGTGCCCCGATGACGACGAGCGACACCGGCGCGGGGACCGGCGAGCGCACAGAGCACACCGAGCACACCGACCGGTCCACGCGTGCCGCGATCCGCGCCGTCTACCGGCTCACCGCGCGCCACCGCGGTGCGGTCGCCCTGGCCACCGCACTGACCCTCGTCGCGTCCGCGCTGGGGCTCGCCCAGCCGCTGCTGGCCAAGCGGGTGGTGGACGCGAGCGGCGGGCAGCAGCCCCTGTGGCCGCCGCTGCTGCTGCTCACCGCCCTGTTCGCCGCCGAGGCCGCCACCGGCTCCGCCGGCCGGTTCCTGCTGGAACGGACGGGCGAAGGCGTCGTACGGAGGCTGCGCCACACCCTGGTGGGGCGGCTGCTGCGGCTGGAGATGCGGGAGTACGACGAACAGCGCCGCGGTGACCTGATCGCCCGGGTGACCGCCGACTCCACCCTGCTGCGCGAGGTGGTCGCCCAGGCGCTGGTGGACCTGGTCACCGGGGCCGTGGTCGCCGTCGGCGCGCTGGCCCTGATGGCGTGGCTGGACCCGCTGCTGCTGGTGCTCGTCACGGCGACCGTGGCGACCGCGGCGGCCGTGGTCGCCCTGCTGCTCCGGGGCATCCGCACCGCTTCGGAGCACCTGCAGTCGTCCGTCGGCGCCCTGGCCGCCGACCTGGAACGCGCCCTGGGCGCGCTGTCGATGGTCCGGGTGTACCGCGCCGAGCAGCGGGAGGCGGCCCGCATCGGCGCCCGCGTCGACGAGGCCTGCGCCGCCGGGGTGCGTACCGCGAAGTACGCCGCGGTCATGAGCTCGGCCGTAGAACTCGCCGTCCAGGGCTCCTTCCTGCTGGTCCTCGTCGTCGGAGGCCTGCGCGCACACGGCCGCGGTCACTCCGTGGGCGACCTGGTCGCGTTCCTGCTGTATGCCTCCTACCTCGTCGTCCCCCTGTCCTCGGTGTTCCGCGCGGCCGGTCTGATCCAGCGCGGCATGGGCGCCCACCTGCGCATCGAACAGACCCTGCAGCTGCCCGTCGAGCCCGCCGGCCCGGCGGTCCTTCCCGTCCGGCGGGCACCCGCGCACGTACCGGCCCTCGAACTGGAGGACGTCCACTTCGCCTACCGCCCCGGGCGGCCCGTGCTGCGCGGGGTCTCCTTCACGGTGCCGCAGCGCCGGCAGGTCGCTCTGGTCGGACTCTCCGGGGCGGGCAAGAGCACCGTGTTCGCACTGATCGCCCGGTTCTACGAACCCGACGCGGGCCGGCTCCGCTTCCACGGGTGCCCCGCCGCGGACATCGGCCGTGACGCCAGCCGGGCCGGACTCGCGATCGTGGACCAGAGCAGCCATGTCGTGCGCGGCACGCTCCGCGACAACGTCGTCTACGGCCGCCCGGACGCCACGGAGGACGAGGTGCGCCGAGCCCTCAGGCTGGCCCGCCTTGAGCAGGTGGCCGAGCGGCTGCCCGGCGGACTGCACGGCGCCGTCGGGGAACACGGCACCACCCTGTCCGGCGGGGAGCGCCAGCGCGTCGCCCTGGCCCGCGCCCTGCTCACCCGCCCGACGCTGCTGCTCCTCGACGAACCCACCTCCCACCTCGACGCCCTCAACGAGGCCGCGCTCACCGCGGCCCTGAAGGACATCACCCGGGAGTGCGCGGTCCTCGTCATCGCGCACCGGCTCTCCACCGTTCAGCACGCGGACCGGATCGTCGTCCTGGACGGGGGCCGGGTCACCGCCTGCGGGCGTCATGAGGAACTGCTCACCGCCAGTCCGGTGTACCGGCGGCTGGCGGCGGCGCAGATGGTCCGGCCGGCGGGTGCGGCCGGAAACAATTCATTGGCCCGGCCCTGAGTGCCTCCCTTAGAATCTCCGCTCTTGCCCGCCTCCCTTCATGGAGTGCCGCCGCCCGGACGGAAACCGGGCGGCTCAGTCATGCCCCAGTCATGAACGAGCAGATCCGGAGGCACCCCCTTGTCCGCGTCCGCCCACGACCCGCTCGACGACCCCCTCGCCCGAGAGCGCTCGCACCTCGCCGCGTCCCGTTCCGCCCTGCGTGCCATGCGCGAGGACGTCGAGGCGCTGGACATCCGCGACGTCACCGCGAACTGGGTCAACGCCGAAGTGCTGTCCCGCCAGATCGACGAGCGGATCAAGGCGCTGGCCGACCTGAGCGACACCCCGCTGTTCTTCGGCCGGCTGAACTATCTGCACGCACCGGGCGCGGAGCAGGCCGAAGGCGCCGAGGGCGAGCAGTTCTACATCGGGCGGCGGCACGTCCACGACGCCGACGGCGACCCCATGGTCATCGACTGGCGTGCCCCGGTCTCGCAGCCGTTCTACCGGGCGTCCAGGAACGACCCGATGGACGTCGGGCTGCGCCGCCGCTTCGGCTACACCGGCGGCGACCTGACCGCGTACGAGGACGAGCACCTCTCCGACCCGGCTGAGCCGTCGGGGGGCGCCACCACCAGCAAGCTGCTCCAGCAGGAGATCGAACGGCCGCGCGTCGGCCCCATGCGGGACATCGTCGCCACCATCCAGCCCGAGCAGGACGAGATCGTCCGCTCCGGTCTGTCCGGCACGGTCTGCGTCCAGGGCGGCCCCGGCACCGGGAAGACCGCCGTCGGCCTGCACCGGGTCGCCTATCTCCTCTACGCCCACCGGGAGCGCCTCGCCCGCACCGGCACCCTGGTCATCGGCCCGAACCGCTCCTTCCTGCACTACATCGAGCAGGTCCTCCCCGCCCTGGGCGAGCTGGAGGTGCAACAGGCCACCGTGGACGACCTGGTCGCGCATGTGGAGGTGCGCGGCACGGACGAGGCGGCCGCGGCCGTGGTCAAGGGCGACGCCCGGATGGCCGAGGTGCTGCGCCGGGCCCTGTACTCCCACGTGGCCCTGCCCACGGAGCCTGTGGTCGTGGTGCGCGGCTCGCGGCGCTGGCGGGTGCCGGCGTACGAGCTGGAGGACATCGTCCGGGAGTTGCTGCAGCGGGACATCCGGTACGGCGCCGCGCGCGAGGCGTTGCCGCAGCGGATCGCGCATGCGGTGCTGGTGCAGATGGAGCGGTCCGGGGAGGCGCCGGACGACCGGGTGCAGGACGCCGTCGCCCGCAACAGCGCGGTGAAGGCGGCCGTGAAGGAGATCTGGCCGGCCGTGGACCCGGCGAAACTGGTCCTGCGGCTGCTGACCGACGCGGAGTTCCTCGCCGAGCACGCCGCCGGGGTGCTGGACGAGGACGAGCAGAAGACGATCCTGTGGGCCAGGCCGGTGCGCAGTGCGAAGTCGGCCAAGTGGTCGTCGGCGGACGCGGTGCTGATCGACGAGGCGGCGGACCTGATCCAGCGCACGCACTCGCTCGGCCACGTGGTCCTCGACGAGGCGCAGGACCTCTCCCCCATGCAGTACCGGGCCGTCGGCCGCCGCTGCACCACGGGCAGCGCCACGGTGCTGGGCGACCTGGCGCAGGGTACGACCCCGTGGGCGACCCGCAGCTGGGACGAAGCCCTCGCCCACCTCGGCAAGAAGGAGGGCGTCATCGAAGAGCTGACGGCGGGCTTCCGCGTCCCCACGGACGTCATCGCCTACGCCTCCCGCCTCCTCCCGCACATCGCACCGGGCCTCACCCCGGTCGCGTCGGTCCGCGAGAACCCGGGCTTCTTCGAGGTCCGCACCACCACGGAGACATCCGAAGTGGTCGCCGCCTGCGAGGAGTTGCTGAGCAACGAGGGCTCGACGGGCCTGATCGCCGCCGACGCCCGGATCCCGGTGCTGGCCGAGGCGCTGACGGCGGCGGGGATCCCGTACCTCGCGCCCGGCGAGGAGACCACCCGCGACACCCGCCTCACCCTGGTCCCGGCATCCCTCACCAAGGGCCTGGAGTACGACTACGTGGTCCTCGACGAGCCCCAGGCGGTGGTGGACGGCGAGCCGGACGAACGCACCGGCCTGCGACGCCTGTACGTGGCGCTGACGCGTGCGGTGTCAGGTCTGATCGTGACGCACTCGGCCCCGGTACCGCCTCAGTTGGCCTGACGGCCTAAGGTGCTCTGCGGCTCCGTCACGTCCCCACGGAAAGGCCCCCGTTGAGCACTCCACCGCCTCCGCAGCCCGCGTACCAGCAGAACCCGTACCAGCAAGCCCCGCACCAGCAAAGCCCGTACCAGCAGAACCCGTACGAGCAGAGCCCCTACCAGCAGAACCCGTACCAGCAGCACCCCGCTGCCTACCAGCAAGCCCCCGGCGCGTACCCGCCCGCTCCGGGTATCGGGTGCGAGGTGTGCGGCGCGTCGCCCGCGGCGCCGGTGACGGTCCGCGGCCACCAGGGCATGCTGGTGGTCATGCGGCAGCTGCGGCGGCAGGGCACCTTCTGCCACACCTGCGCGCTCGCCGTCTTCCGGAAGATGCAGTCGGACACGCTGGCGCAGGGGTGGTGGGGTCCGATGTCGTTGTTCATCACGCCCATCACGCTGCTGATCAACCTCTTCGCCCTGGCCAAGATCCGGAAGCTCCCCGCACCGGTCGCCCCCCAGGGCCCCGGACTGGACCCGGGCCGCCCGGTGTTCGGACGCCCGATGGGAATGGTGGGTCTCGTCCCGCTCATCGGCTTCGCATCGCTGGTGCTGCTCGTACTCATCGGGATGGCGGCCGGCTGACGCCGGCGCCGGTCAGGCGGCGTCGGCCGCGTCCAGCACCCGCCGCCACTCGGCCACGGCCTTTGGCGAAACCGGCCCCTCCCACCCGGAGGGCCGCGCCGCCCCACCGATGTGGAAGGCGTGGACACCGGCACCCCGCAGCCGCGGCACGTGCTCCAGGCGCAGGCCGCCGCCCACCAGGAGCTGCTGCTCGTACCCCGGCTCGCCCCGCCGCTCCGCCTCGGCGAGCAGCGTCGGCAGGCCCTCGTCCACGCCGTCGGCGGCGCCCGCGGTGAGGTAGGTGTCGAGGCCGGGCAGGTCGGCGAGCTGCTTGCGCAGGGCGTCGCGGTCGGCGGCCCGGTCGATCGCCCGGTGGAAGGTCCACGCGCAGCCGTCCAGCGCGCGGACCACCCGCTCGACGGCCGCCAGGTCGACCGCGCCGTCCGCGTCGAGGAAACCGAGGACGAACTGGTCGGCGCCGGCCTCGCGCAGCTCGCCGGCCACCCGGACCAGGCGGTCCACGTCACCGGCCGCGAACCCGTCCGCGAGGCGGAGCATGACGCGCAGGTCGATGTCGACGGCGGCCCGGATCCGGGCGACGGTGGCGGGCGCGGGGCTGAGCCCGTCGGCCGCCATGTCGGTGACCAGCTCCAGGCGGTCCGCGCCTCCGGCCTGGGCGGCGACCGCGTCCTCGACGTCGAGCGCGATCACCTCCAGGACTGCACGCTTGCTCATGGCACCCCATTCATCGGCGGCTACAGGTCTAGTCCAATTCAAGACTACGCCGGTTCCGTACCCGCCCGGGCCACCGCTCACCCGAAGATGTTCAGCTCCCCCTCCGCCGCGCCCACCAGCTCGTACGCCGCCCCGTTCACCGGCCGCCCCGCGTACAGCCGTACGAGTGTGGCCGCGTCGCCGATGTACCGCGCGGGCGGCCCCGCCGCCACCGCCGCCCCGAGCCGCAGCGGTTCGTCCACGTCGTCGAGGTCGGCGTGCAGCGGCAGGTGCTCCTTCTCCCGGGTGATCCGGGCCAGCAGGATCAGCGCGTCCGGCAGTCCGGCCCCCGCGTACGCCCCCGGCTCACCGAAGACGTCCCGGACGTCACCGGCGTGCACCCACTCCCCCAGCGCGATCCTGTCCAGCACCCCGCCCGCCTTGGCGATCACCGGTCCGGCCTCGGTCATCCCGCGCTCCAGCTCGTCCACCACCTGCGCGTTGGTCCACTCCGCGCGCTCGGCGATGTCCCGGTCGTTGGACTCGGGCGAGAACACGCCCTTCTCGAACCGGCTCTCCACCACCCGCATCAGCGCCGCCGAACAGTGCGCCAGCACATCCCGCACCGACCACCCCGGACACGCGGCGGTCGGCAGCGCGAAGTCCGCGTCCGGCCGCGAACGCAGCAGCGGTATCAGGGCGTCCCGCTCGGCAACGAGCAGCCGGCCGGGGAGTTCGGGGTCCCGTACTTCCTGTAGATCAGTCATGGGGCCACGCTAGGTGCACCGGACCACGCGGCGGGAGAATGTCGGCATGGCCGATCTCGACGATCTGCGTTCCCGCTGGCTGCACGCCCTGCTCGCGGTACGGGACGACGACTCCTGCGCACCGGACCCGTACCGGTACGCCGATGCCCTGCTGCGCCGCTGGCAGGAGCCCCAGCGCCGGTACCACACCGTCGAGCATCTGGCGGCGGTGCTCGACCGCATCGACGTGCTCGAAAAATATGCGGACGACCCGAACGTCGTACGCCTGGCCGCCTGGTTCCACGACGCCGTCTATCTGCCCGAGCGGTCGACGAACGAGGAACGCTCCGCCCGCCTCGCCGAACGCGCCCTGCCCGAGGCCGGCGTCCCGCAGCACAGGGCCGCGGAGGTGGCGCGGCTGGTCCGGCTCACCGTCACGCACGACCCGGCCGACGACGACCGCGACGGCCAGGTGCTCTGTGACGCCGACCTCGCGATCCTGGCCGCGCCTCCGTCGGCGTACGCCGCCTACACCGCCGAGATTCGCGAGGAGTACCACTTCGTGCCGAACGACGCCTTCCGGCAGGGACGTACGGCGGTTCTCCGCCAGCTCCTCGATCTGCCGAGGCTGTTCCGCACCCCGTACGGCCGCGAGCACTGGGAGGCCACCGCCCGCTACAACCTCTCCGGCGAGCTGGAAATGCTGTCGACCTGAGGCAAGGCGCCCCCTAGGGTTCGCCCCATGCGACCGATAAACGGGGATGATGTGATCGAGGCCGTGGCGGGCTGCACGGCGGCTCTGCGCCAGGCGGTCGACCGGGACTGGGGTGCCGTACGGGCCGGGCGGCTGGAGTGGGACTGCCATGCCACCGCGGTCCATGTCGCCGACGATCTGATCGCCTACGCCGCCAACCTGGCCGGACGCGCGCAGGACGACTACGTCCCCTTCGAGTTGACCCTGGACGAGGGCACGGACAACGCGGGTCTGCTGCACGTGATCGAAACGACCGGCGCGCTGCTCGCCGCCGCCGTCCGCACCGCCCCGCCCGGTGTCCGCGCCTTCCACCCCTACCCCTTCCGCAGCGCCGACGCGCAGGGCTTCGCGGCGATGGGCATCGCCGAGGCGCTGCTGCACACGCACGACATGGCCGAGGGGCTGGGGATCGGCTACGAGCCGCCGGCCGACCTCGTCGCATCCCTCCTGGCCTGCCTCTTCCCGCACGTCCAGCCCGGCCCCGCGCCCTGGCCGACCCTGCTGTGGGCCACCGGTCGCGGTGAGCTGCCCGGCCGCGCCCCGGTCACCGAGTGGCGCTGGAACAACAACCTCGTCATCCCGGCCGAGCGCGTCACCCTGGTCGGCGTCCGCCCGGCCGCCGCCGATGATCTGCGGCTCGGCGGCGACGGTGGCTTCACCTGGCTCGACGGCGGGCCGTACGAGGGCACCCGGGAGGCCGCCTCCTTCCTGCTGAAGGCGTACGAAGCCGGCGTCCACCGCCCGGAGTTCGGGGTCTTCGCACTGGTCCGGCACGAGGACGGCCGCGCGGTCGGCGGCATCGGCTTCCACGGCATCCCGGACGAGGACGGCCGGGTGGAGATCGGCTACGACCTCGTCGAGGGCGCCCGCGGCCAGGGATACGCGACGGAGGCGCTGCGCACCCTGGCCGACTGGGCGCTGGCCCGTGCGGACGTCGGCTCTCTCTTCGCGACCGTCGAGCGGGGCAACACCGCCTCGCAGGCCGTGGTCGGCCGGGCCGGGTTCGTCCGGGTGAGCGAGGAGGGCGACACGGGCGAGGAGCTGGCCTACGAACTGCGCCGCTGAACGAGCCCCTTCGACCGTCTACGGACTGCGCCGCTGAACGAGCCCCTTGCGCCGGCGCAGGCCCGAGTCCGTCAGCAGCCGCACCACCTCGCGGCTGCTGACCTCCACCGCTCCGGCGGCCACCGCGTCCGCGTACCGGTGCGACGGAAGGTCGTAGTGATCGCGCTCGAAGGCCCGCCGGGGAACGCCCAACCGCTCGGCGAACAGATGCAGTTCGTCGTACGACACATCGCTGACCAGGTGCGACCACATGCGGCCGTGTCCGGGCCAGGCGGGCGGGTCGATGTACAGCGTCACGACGAGGTCATTCCGCCCGTCGCCGTACCCAGCGAGCCCACGGCCGCGACCTTCACGCCCGCCTTGGTGCACACCCAGTGCGGGTCGGGGCCCAGCTCGGGCTCCACGTCCAGCGCGTGCGGGTCGCCGGAACCGCACACCGGGCACAGCGGCCAGCGGCCGTACCGCTCCAGCAGCGCGTCCTGGACGTCCTGCGCGACCAGCCCGGCGACATAGGCGGCGCCGTCCGGCCACTGCTCGACCCACCAGCGCCGCTCCGCGACGGAGTCCTCGACCAGCGACACCACGTCCGCCTCCGCCACCTGGCCCGCGACGAGGTCGGCGAGCACCAGGGCGCGCGCGGCATGCAGGGCCTGCTCAAGAGGACTGGGTTCCATACAACTCATTGTGCGCACTCTTGACCAAGACGCCGAACCGAAAATATCTTTCATTCGTGACCCAGGACGTGAAGGAAATTTTCGGCAGTCCGGGCGGTTCCCTCGCCGCCAAGGTGCGCACCCTCGCCCCTTCCATGACCCGGTCCATGCAGCGCGTGGCGGAGGCCGTCGCGAGCGACCCGGCCGGCTGCGCCGCCCTCACGGTCACCGGCCTCGCCGAACTCACCGGAACCAGCGAGGCCACCGTCGTACGCACCGCCCGCCTGCTCGGCTACCCCGGCTACCGGGATCTGCGCCTCGCCCTCGCCGGGCTCGCCGCACAGCAGCAGTCCGGGCGCGCGCCCGCGATCACGACCGACATCGCGGTGGACGACCCCATCGCCGACGTCGTCGCCAAGCTCGCCTACGAGGAGCAGCAGACCCTCGCCGACACGGCCGCCGGCCTCGACACCGCCCAGCTGGACGCCGCCGTCGGCGCGCTGGCCGGCGCCCGGCGTACCGATGTGTACGGCATAGGGGCGTCCGGGCTCGTCGCCCAGGACCTCACCCAGAAGCTGCTCCGCATAGGCCTCATAGCCCACGCCCACAGCGATCCGCACCTCGCGGTGACCAACGCGGTGCAGCTCCGCTCGGGCGACGTGGCGATCGCCATCACCCACTCCGGCTCGACGGGGGACGTCATCGAGCCGCTGCGGGTCGCGTTCGAGCACGGGGCCACGACCGTGGCCATCACCGGCCGGCCCGACTCGCCGGTCACCCAGTACGCCGACCACGTACTGACCACGTCCACCTCACGGGAGAGCGAGCTGCGACCGGCCGCGATGTCCTCGCGGACGAGTCAACTGCTCGTGGTGGACTGCTTGTTCGTGGGAGTGGCCCAGCGGACCTACGAGACGGCGGCACCCGCTCTGGCCGCGTCGTACGAGGCGCTGGCTCATCGGCATCGCACCAGCCCCAGGTGAATCACCTCGGCATCGCCTCGGGGTGAGCAACAGCACGCACAACGGCACCCAGACCTGAGAGAGCCACCCCCCATGACCTCCTCTGACCTGCGTCGTCACTTGGCCTCCCTGACCACCGAAGCCTTCCGGCCGGAGCTGGCCGACATCGATCGTCTGCCCACCCTCGACATCGCCCGTCTGATGAACGGTGAGGACGCGGGCGTACCCGCTGCCGTCGCCGCCCAGCTGCCCCGCATCGCCGCCGCCATCGACGCCCTCGCGGAACGGATGGCGCGCGGCGGGCGGCTGGTCTACGCCGGCGCGGGCACCGCCGGCCGGCTCGGTGTACTGGACGCCTCCGAGTGCCCGCCCACCTTCAACACCGATCCCGCCCAGGTCGTCGGCCTGATCGCGGGCGGCCCGGAGGCGATGGTCACCTCCGTCGAGGGCGCGGAGGACTCGCCCGAGCTGGCCCGCCAGGACCTGGACGCACTGAAGCTCACCCCTGACGACACGGTCGTCGGTATCTCCGCCTCCGGCCGCACCCCCTATGCGATCGGTGCCGTCGAGCACGCCCGCGCCCTGGGCGCGCTGACCATCGGCCTGGCCTGCAACGAGCACAGCGCGCTCGCGGCGGCGGCCGAGCACGGCATCGAGGTCGTGGTCGGCCCCGAACTGGTCACCGGCTCGACCCGGCTGAAGGCCGGCACGGCGCAGAAGCTCGTCCTCAACATGCTGTCCACGATCACGATGATCCGGCTCGGCAAGACCTACGGGAACCTGATGGTCGACGTCCGCGCGTCGAACGACAAACTCCGGGCCCGCTCCCGCCGGATCGTCTCCCTGGCCACGGGCGCGCCGGACGACGAGATCGAGCGGGCCCTCACCGAGTCCGGCGGCGAGGTGAAAAACGCGATCCTGGCGCTGCTCGCCGGCGTCGACGGCCCCACGGCCGCCCGCCTTCTGGAGGAGTCCGGCGGCCATCTGCGTGCCGCGCTGGCGCACACGGCCCGCTGACCCGCACGCTCGGGGCGTGCGCAACGACCCCGTCTCCACCGCGACCGCCATCCTGACCCGGGTCGGCGGCCCGGCCAACGTCACCTCCGTGGCCCACTGCATGACCCGCCTACGGCTGACCCTCGCCGACCCGGCGGCGGCGGACGAGGCGCAGCTGCGCGCCCTGCCCGGTGTCCTCGGGGTGGTGTCCGACGGCCCCACCTGCCAGATCGTGCTCGGCCCCGGACTGGTCGACGAGGTCACCGGTGAGGTGGAGGCACGGATCACCGCCGCACGGCCGGGGGACGGCCGGGCACGGTTGCCGGAGAAGGAGAAAGAGGAGGCCAAGGAGGGGGAGAAGGAGGGAGAGAAGGAAGGGGCGGCGGCGGACCGCGGGGCTCGGTTGAAGGAGGAGCTGCGGCGGCGGAACGCCACCCCGTTCAAGACCGCCCTGCGCCGCGTCGCGAACGTCTTCGTGCCGCTGATCCCCGCCCTGATCGGCTGCGGAGTCCTCGCCGGGCTGGACGGTCTGCTGGTGAATGCCGGCTGGCTGCCCGGCCTGACCCCCGCACTGTCCGCCATCGCCTCCGCCTTCCTGGCGCTGATCGCCGTGTTCGTCGGCCACCACACGGCCAGGGAGTTCGGCGGCACCCCGGTGCTCGGCGCCGCGGTCGCCGCCGTCGTCGTGTATCCGGGCGTGGCGAAGGTGACGGCGTTCGGGACACATCTGGCGCCCGGACAGGGCGGGGTGCTCGGCGCGCTCGCGGCGGCGCTGCTGGCGACGCGGGTGGAGAAGTGGTGCCGGGGCAGGGTCCCCGGAGCCCTGGACGTACTGCTCACCCCCACGGTCACCGTGCTCGTCCCCGGGCTGGTGACGCTGTACGGCCTGATGTACGCGGCCGGCGCGGTGGCGACGGCGATCGGCACGGCGGCGAACTGGCTCCTCGCGACCGCCGGAGCCGCGGCCGGACTCGTCCTGGGCGGCCTCTTCCTCCCGCTGGTGATGCTGGGCCTGCACCAGGCCCTCATCCCCATCCACACCACCCTCATCGAACAGCGGGGCTACACCGTCCTGCTCCCCCTGCTGGCCATGGCGGGCGCGGGCCAGGTGGGCGCGGCGCTCGCGGTGTACGTCCGTCTGCGCCACGACGTCGCCCTGCGCACGACGATCCGCTCCGCGCTCCCGGCCGGGCTGCTGGGCGTCGGCGAGCCCCTGATCTACGGCGTCTCGCTCCCCCTCGGCCGGCCGTTCCTGACGGCCTGCGCGGGCGGCGCGGCGGGCGGGGCGTTCGTCGGCTTCTTCGCGATGCTCGGCACCCAGGTGGGAGCGACGGCGATCGGACCGTCGGGCTGGGCCCTGTTCCCGCTGCTGACGGGGAGCCGGGGCCCGGCGGTCGCGGCGGCGATCTACGCGGGCGGACTTCTGACCGGATACGCGGTCGGCTTCACGGCGACGTACCTCTTCGGCTTCCCGCGCCGGCGCAGGTCTGCCCATGGGGCGGTCCCCTTCTCGGCCGTGGGGCGCTACCGTCGAGCTGCCGGCACCGGTCGGCGTCACACTGGACACGGGAATCCGAAGGACTGCGCGGACCGACCATGAACCACGCCCAGCTCGCCGCTCTCGGACGGGCCCTCCGGTTGCTCGGGGAGCACGGGGAGACGGTGACCGCCGACACTCCGGATGCCCGGTTGCACGAGATCAAGGCCGATCTGCGCAGGGCGCTCGATCTGCTGGACGAGAGTGTCGCCTCCAGCGCGCCGAGCACCCGGTGCGCCGAGCATCCGCAAGGACCCGTCGACGAGAGCGCGCCCGATCTGTGTCTGCTCTGCGAGACCCGGCGGCGCGCCGCTCGGCGGTCGGAGTTCCAGGGCCGGCCGGGGCCGGCGCAGCCGGTGCCCACCGCGCCGTCCCGCTACGGCGTGCGCGCCGACCGGCCCCAGCCGCAGCAGCGCTGGCTGCCGGAGGCGTGGAACGGGCAGGAGTGGCAGCTGTGCGGGACACCGCGCAGGGACCGGCGCGACGCCGAGGCGTACCTCGCCGCGCAGCGGCGCGGATCGCGGCCCGCGATGGCCTACCGGCTCGTGCACGAGTTCACCGACTATGAGGTGCTGCGGGTGTGGGGCACCCCCGTGCATGTCGACATCGAGCCCATGGGCAACCTGTAGACGTCAGGCCGGCAAGGGCAACGGCGGGAAGTCATACCCCTCCCACAGGGCCCTGCTGCGCTCCTCCGGGTACGGCGCCACCGTCGGCTCCGCGTCCAGGATCTGCACCAGGCGGGACCGGGGGTCGTACTCCGGCCAGCCGGGATCGCCGGTCCGGGCGAACGACGTCCAGGCACCTCTCATGAACGCTGACAGCCGCTCCGCCTCCGGTGTGGGCCGCCCGCCGGGGAAGAAGCGGCCGTCGGGGTCCGCGCCGTACGTGCCGAAGAGCAGCGGGACGTCCAGGGCGTGGCAGGCACCCAGCAGGCCGTCGCTGCCGGGGGCGGGCCAGGTCAGTTCACAGACGTGGGCGCGGCCGCCGCCCGTGTGCTGGGCCTCCGCGAGGCGCAGACTCGGCAGCGCGAACAGCCAGTCGGTCTGGACGCGCTCGTAGAGCTGCTCCGGGGTGGCGTCGGGGAAGGCCGATCGGTAGGCGCTCTCGCCCGCCTCGCCGCCCGGTGCGTACAACCGCAGGGTCGCTCTCGCGAGGTCGTCCGTGATCTTGCCGAGTCGGCCGGACATGACCAGGAACAGGCGGTACTCGTCGCGGTTGTGACCGACGAGCAGCTCCACCTCCCGCGCGGCGCCGGAGGCGAGCGCCTGCCAGGGGGTGCGGGGGAGGATGTCGCCGTCGACGACCGGGGCGAAGGGAACGGTGGTGGGGGCCGCCTGGCCCCACCGGGTGGCGTGCCGGGGCATCTGCGGGCCCAGCGCCGCACCCGCTTCGACGAGCTGCTGCGGGTCCACCGCCGCCAGGTCGGCCGCCGTGGGCTCACGGCCCGCCTCCGCCGCCAGGGCGGCCGCGATGTCGCGGGCCAGATCGGCGGAGAAGAACGTACCGGGCACGCTCTGGGCCACCGCGCGGCGGAACAGGCCCCGGGCACGGGGCATCGCCAGCAGTGAGGCGATGGAGCCGGCGCCCGCCGACTCGCCGAAGACCGTCACCCGGTCGGGATCGCCGCCGAACGCGGCGATGTTCTCCTGCACCCATTGCAGGGCCGCCACCTGGTCCAGCAGGCCGCGGTTGGCGGGTGCGCCGTCCCAGAGGGCGAAACCCTCCATGCCCAGGCGGTAGTTGAAGGTGACGACCACGACGTCGCCTTCGCGGGCCAGGTGCTGCGCGTCGTAGCCGGGCTGGCCGGCGTGGCCCGTTCTGAACGCGCCGCCGTGGATCCACACCATCACCGGGCGGGCGGCGGACGGGTCCGGGCCCGGGGTCCAGACGTTGACCGTGAGCCATCCCTCGTCCTGCGCGGCGAGCCGGTCCGTACGGCCCAGGATGCCGGACTCCTGCGGGGGCGGCGGGCCGAACGCGTACGCCTCCCGGGTGCCGTCCCAGGGGCGGGGCGGGCGCGGGGCCTGGAAGCGGGCCGCGCCGACGGGGGGTTCGGCGAACGGTATGCCCCGGAACACCGACAGGCCCTGCTCCGTGAGGCCGCGCACCGCGCCGGAGGCGGTGCGCACCACGGGGCCGTCGGTGTCCGGGGCGCCGGTCTCCCGGGCCCGCGACTCGCTCGTCGTCATACTCGCTCCTCACTGGTCGTCAGAGGAACGTACGGCGGCGGCCACAAGTGCCCCACCGGCGCGAGGACTTCGAGGGAGGAATTCGGGAGACGGATTCGGGAGACGGATTCGGGAGGGAATTCAGCTGAGCGTCTTCAGCGAGGCCGCGTCGTAGGGCTTCAGCTCGTCGAAACGGTCGGAGAGCACCTTGGCCGCCCACTCCGGGTCCTGCAGCAGCGCGCGGCCCACGGCGACCATGTCGAACTCGTCGGCCTCCAGACGGTCGAGGAGGTTGTCGATGCCCTTGACCGGGGAGCCCTCGCCCTGGAAGGCGTTGATGAAGTCGCCGTCGAGGCCGACCGAGCCGACGGAGATGACCTGCTTGCCGGTGAGCTTCTTCGTCCAGCCGGCCAGGTTCAGGTCCGAGCCGTCGAACTCCGGCAGCCAGTAGCGGCGGGTGGAGGCGTGGAAGACGTCGACGCCGGCCGCGGCGAGCGGGGTCAGGATGGCCTCCAGCTCCTCGGGGGTCTCGGCGAGCCGGGCGGTGTAGTCCTGCTGCTTCCACTGCGAGTAGCGGAAGAGGATCGGGAACTCCGTGGAGACCGCCTCGCGGACCGCCGCCACGATCTCCGCGGAGAACTTCGTACGGGCCACCGGGTCCCCGCCGTAGGCGTCGGTGCGCCGGTTCGTGCCCTCCCACAGGAACTGGTCGAGGAGGTAGCCGTGGGCGCCGTGGATCTCCACGCCGTCGAAGCCGATGCGCTCGGCGTCGGCGGCGGCCTCGGCGAACGCGCCGATCACGGCGTCCAGGTCCTTCTGGGTCATCGCCTTGCCCGTGGGCTCGGCACCCGCGGTGACCAGGCCGGAGGGGCCGACGGCCGGGGCGTCCGGGAAGGGGGCGTCGCCCTGCTTGCGGACCATGCCGATGTGCCACAGCTGCGGCACGATGGTGCCGCCCGCCGCGTGTACGTCCTCGGCGACCCTGGCCCAGCCCGCGAGCTGCTCCTCGCCGTGGAACCGGGGCACGCGGTCGCTCTGCCCGGCCGACTCGTGGCCGACGTACGTCCCCTCGGTGACGATCAGCCCGACACCGGCGGCAGCGCGGCGGGCGTAGTAGGAGCGCACGTCCTCGCCGGGGATGCCGCCCGGGGAGAACATACGGGTCATCGGCGCCATCACGATCCGGTTCGGAACGGTGAGACCGTTGAGCGCGATCGGGCGGGACAGGACCTGGGCCGCGCGGGAGGCGGGAGTCGTGACGGTCACGGGAGGGGCTCCTCAGAAGCAGGGCTTACCGACTGGTATGTGCATGCGCATTGTTGCACCGACTGAAGCAACGCCATAGGACCCATCCCACATTCCCCGACGGCACCCCAAAGTATGTCCACATCAAGTATCTTGACGTCGAGATTGATTGGACGGCAGGACAGCGGGACTGCAGGAACGGGGGCTGGACATGCGCCGGGGCAGGCGGGAAAAGGGCAGCGGGGACGGGCTGATCGCGCAGCTGCGGCAGCCACCGGGCGGGCGGGACGCGCGGATCATGCTGCTCGCGCAGTGCGTGGACCGGACCGGTACGGGTGTGTGGGCCGCGGCGTCCGTGCTCTACTTCACCTTCGTGAGCGGGCTGGACGCCGGCCGGCTCGGACTGCTGCTGGGCGTGGGCGCAGTCGCCGGGATCGCCGGGTCACCGCTCGCCGGACGGGCTGCCGAGCGGCTGCCCGTACGTCACCTCCTGATCGGCTGCCATCTGCTGCGCCTGGGCACGATGGTCCTGCTGCTGGTCGCCGACGACCTCGTCACCCTGCTGCCCGTGGTCGCGCTCACCAGCCTGGGAGAGCGAGCGGCCAAGACGCTGGAGATGCTCTTCGCCACCCGGGCCGCGGGTGAGCGGCGGACCACCTACCAGGCACTGTTCCGCAGCGTGGCCAACGCCGGTTACGCCGTCGGCGCGGGCATCGCCGCGCTCGGCCTCGGCGTGGGCACCCCGAACGCCTACCGCGCGCTGATCCTGGCCAACGCGCTCTCCTACGTCCTGGCCGCCGCGCTGGTCTGGCAGACCCGGGAACCGGCAGGCCACGGCCTGGTCGTGGCACACAGCAACAACAGCACCAGCACCTCTGAGGCACCGGGGCCCTCCACTCCCACCCCCTGGCGTGACCCCGGCTACCTGTTCTTCGTCCTGCTCGACATCCCGATGAACCTGGACGACTCCGTTCTCAACGTCGGGCTGCCGCTGTGGCTGGTGCACCACACCAGCGCGCCGCACGCGGTCGTCCCCGCGTTCCTGGTGGTCAACACCGTGCTGGTCGTGGTCCTGCAGCTGCGGGTCTCGGCATGGGCCGAGGGCCCGCGCAGGGCGGCTGCCGCAGTGGGCTGGTACGGCGTGACGCTGCTCGCCTGCTGCCTCGTACTGGCGACCGCCACCGGTGGCGCGGCATGGTCGGCCTCACTCGCCATGCTCGCGGCCGCGCTGCTGGTCACCCTGGCCGAACTGCTGCGCTCGGTGAGTTCCTGGGAGCTGGCGGTCGTCCTGGCGCCGCCGCGTGCCCGGGCTTCCTATCTGGGCGTGGCCGGGATGGCGCAGTCGGTGCAGAAGTCGGTGGGGCCCCTGCTGCTGACCGGCGCGGTGATGACGGCCGGTCCGGTGGGCTGGCTGGCGCTCGGTGCGGCCGTCACCGGGCTGAGCGTGGTGCAACGGCAGGCCGGCCTGCGGCGGATGGCGGCTCTCGCCGCGCCGGCGAGCGACTCCCGGACACGCCCGAGGGCGGCACTCCCTGCCACTGACAGGGAGTGCCGCCCTCGGTAAGGACGTTGATCAACCGGAGGCCGGAGCCCCGGGGTCGATCAGAAGTCCATGTCACCGCCCGGCATGCCGCCGCCGGCCGGCGCGGCGGCCTTCTCCGGCTTGTCGGCGATGACGGCCTCGGTGGTGAGGAACAGCGCGGCGATGGAGGCGGCGTTCTGCAGCGCGGAACGGGTCACCTTCGCCGGGTCGATGATGCCCTCGGCGACCAGGTCGACGTACTCACCGGTCGCGGCGTTCAGGCCGTGGCCCGGGGTCAGGTTGCGCACCTTCTCCACCACGACGCCGCCCTCGAGGCCGGCGTTGACGGCGATCTGCTTCAGCGGGGCCTCCAGCGCGATGCGCACGGCGTTGGCGCCGGTCGCCTCGTCACCGTCGAGCTCCAGCTTCTCGAAGACCTGGGAGGCCTGCAGCAGGGCCACGCCACCACCGGCGACGATGCCCTCCTCGACGGCGGCCTTGGCGTTGCGGACGGCGTCCTCGATGCGGTGCTTGCGCTCCTTGAGCTCCACCTCGGTGGCGGCACCGGCCTTGATGACCGCGACGCCGCCGGCGAGCTTCGCCAGGCGCTCCTGCAGCTTCTCGCGGTCGTAGTCCGAGTCGCTGTTCTCGATCTCGGCGCGGATCTGGTTGACGCGGCCGTTGACCTGCTCGGAGGAGCCGGCACCGTCGACGATGGTGGTCTCGTCCTTGGTGATGACGACCTTGCGGGCGCGGCCCAGGAGGTCCAGGGTCGCGTTCTCCAGCTTGAGGCCGACCTCCTCGGAGATGACCTCGCCGCCCGTGAGGATGGCGATGTCGCCGAGCATGGCCTTGCGGCGGTCGCCGAAGCCCGGGGCCTTGACGGCGACGGACTTGAAGGTGCCGCGGATCTTGTTGACGACCAGGGTCGACAGGGCCTCGCCCTCGACGTCCTCGGCGATGATCAGCAGCGGCTTGCCCGACTGCATGACCTTCTCCAGGAGCGGGAGCAGGTCCTTGACCGAGGAGATCTTGGAGTTGGCGATGAGGATGTACGGGTCCTCCAGCACCGCCTCCATGCGCTCCATGTCGGTCGCGAAGTAGGCGGAGATGTAGCCCTTGTCGAAGCGCATGCCCTCGGTGAGCTCCAGCTCCAGACCGAAGGTGTTGCTCTCCTCGACGGTGATGACGCCTTCCTTGCCGACCTTGTCCATGGCCTCGGCGATCAGCTCGCCGATCTGGGTGTCGGCGGCGGAGATGGACGCGGTGGAGGCGATCTGCTCCTTGGTCTCGACGTCCTTCGCCTGCTCCAGCAGGGCGGCGGAGACGGCCTCGACGGCCTTCTCGATACCGCGCTTCAGGGCCATCGGGTTGGCACCGGCGGCGACGTTGCGCAGACCCTCCTTGACCAGGGCCTGGGCGAGCACGGTCGCGGTGGTCGTACCGTCACCGGCGACGTCGTCCGTCTTCTTGGCGACTTCCTTGACCAGCTCGGCGCCGATCTTCTCGTACGGGTCCTCGAGCTCGATCTCCTTGGCGATGGAGACACCATCGTTGGTGATCGTGGGGGCGCCCCACTTCTTCTCGAGGACGACGTTGCGGCCCTTGGGGCCGAGCGTCACCTTGACGGCGTCCGCGAGCTGGTTCATGCCGCGCTCGAGGCCGCGCCGCGCCTCCTCGTCGAACGCGATGATCTTGGCCATGTGAAGTGGTCCCTCCAGGACTGGGGGTGATTCCTTCGGACCGCGCCCGCGCCCGCGACGGACGGCTCGCCGACCACGTGGTTCCTTGCCCCACTTGGCCTGCGGGCCTCACCGACCCGGTCCTTCACTGTCACTCTCACCTTCAGAGTGCTAACGCCAATGATTAGCACTCGGCATGGTCGAGTGCAAGCGGCTCAGCGGGATCAGCCTGGGGCGAACGGGGGCACCCCGGACACGGCGAAGGGCCCGCACCCTGTCCGAGGTGCGGGCCCTTCGTGCGAAAAACGTTCAGGCGGTGACGCGAACCATGTCGGCCTGCGGGCCCTTCTGGCCCTGCGAGATCTCGAACTCGACCCGCTGGCCCTCTTCCAGGGTGCGGTAGCCGTCCATCTGAATCGCGCTGTAGTGGACGAAGACGTCCGCACCACCGTCGACCGCGATGAAGCCGTACCCCTTCTCCGCGTTGAACCACTTGACGGTGCCCTGAGCCATGCCTAACTCCCCTATTACTGGCCCTTGCACAGATCCACACTTCGCGGACCCGGGTCAGACCTCACCCCCCATTGGTCGGGGGCGTGCGCCGGAACGCGTCGACCGCGGCTGAATGTATCTGCCCAACTGCCCTCTGCAACAGGTCAATCGGACGAGAATTCCGGACGCGAACGGTCCGGAATGTGGTGAGAATTCACCAGACTTCGGGGCAAGTCGGGCCCCGTAAAGGTTACAAATGCCGCATAAAACCCCCGCACTTTGGCTACTTCTTGCGGGGTCTGCGGCATGAAATCCAGGGCTTTCGACCCGGGGGCCGCGGCCAGGTTCCCCAACTGTACCGCGCTCAATCACGCAGAATTGCCCCCTCCGCTTCTCTCACGGAGGGGGCAATTCCATGAACAATGGGTAACTGAGGTTACCCAAGGTAACGATCAGCCGCCGGCGACCGCCGGAATGATGGAGACACCGGCGCCGTCCGGGGTGGCGGTCTGAAGGCCCTGCTCGAAGCGGACGTCGTCGTCGTTGACGTAGACGTTGACGAAACGGCGCAGCTTGCCCTGGTCGTCCAGGACGCGCGCGGCGATCCCGGTGTGGTTCTTCTCCAGGTCCTCGATGACCTCGGCGAGGGTCGCACCCTCGGCGGCGACCTCGGCCCGGCCGCCGGTGTAGGTGCGCAGGATGGTGGGGATGCGAACGGTCACGCTCATGCGAGGCCAGCCTCTCGGAAGGAGTCCAGGGTCGGGCGGATGGTGGCGGTGACGCCGGTCCCGGCCACCGCGTCGAGGGTCTTCAGGCCGTCGCCGGTGTTGAGGACGACCGTGGTCTTCGCCGGGTCCAGGACGCCGTCCTTGAGCAGCTTGCGGGTGACGCCGACGGTCACCCCGCCCGCCGTCTCCGCGAAGATGCCCTCGGTGCGGGCCAGCAGCTTGATCGCGTCGACGACTTCCTCGTCCGTGACGTCCTCCACGGCACCGCCGGTGCGCCGGGCGATGTCCAGGACGTAGGGGCCGTCGGCCGGGTTGCCGATCGCGAGGGACTTGGCGATGGTGTTCGGCTTCTGGGGCCGTACGACGTCGTGGCCGGCCTTGAAGGCCGTCGACACCGGGGAGCAGCCCTCGGCCTGCGCGCCGAAGATCTTGTACGGCTTGTCCTCGACCAGGCCGAGCTTGATCAGCTCCTGCAGACCCTTGTCGATCTTCGTGAGCTGAGAGCCGGAGGCGATCGGGACCACGATCTGGTCGGGCAGCCGCCAGCCCAGCTGCTCGCAGATCTCGTACGCGAGGGTCTTGGAGCCCTCCGCGTAGTAGGGCCGCAGGTTGACGTTGACGAAGCCCCAGCCCTCGCCGGCCGGGTCGCCGATCAGCTCGGAGCAGAAGCGGTTCACGTCGTCGTAGTTGCCCTCGATGCCGACCAGCTCGCCGCCGTAGACCGCGGCCATGACGACCTTGCCCTGCTCCAGGTCGTGCGGGATGAACACACAGGAGCGGAAGCCGGCCCGGGCGGCGGCGGCGCCGACGGCACCGGCCAGGTTGCCGGTGGAGGAGCAGCTCAAGGTCGTGAAGCCGAAGGCGCGGGCGGCCTCCAGGGCCTGGGCGACCACGCGGTCCTTGAAGGAGTGCGTCGGGTTGCCGGAGTCGTCCTTGATGAACAGGCCGCCGCTGACACCGAGTTCACGGGCGAGGTTGTCGGCCTTGACGAGGTGGGTCCAGCCCGGGTTCAGGTTCGGCTTGTCGGCCACGTCGGCCGGGACGGGCAGCAGCGGCGCGTAGCGCCAGATGTTCGCGGGACCCGCCTCGATACGGCGGCGCAGCTCTTCGGTGTCGTAGCCGGAGAAGTCGTAGGCGATCTCCAGCGGGCCGAAACACTCCTCGCAGGCGAACACCGGGCCGAGCGGGACGCGGTGACCGCACTCGCGACAGCTCAGGGCCGCGGCGGGACCGAGGTCGACGGTGGAACTGCTGGTGCTTGCAACTGTCTGCACAGCCATGGAGGCGAGGCCCTTTCTCCTCATCTTCCTCACGACGCATCTCGCCGTGAGACGGATTTGGCACCTTCCCTAGCCGGGAGCCTCGCCACGTCAACGTGACAAGAACCGACTGGAGGGTTGCCGGGGCTTCAACGGGCCGTGTCCCTCTGCCCCTCTGGATGAGCGGTATGCGGTTGTGGACGCCCCTGACCCCCGACATGCGATGGTCACCGGCGTTGTTCAAGACTGTAACCGACGGCCAGGACAGTTGAGATAGTCGTCCGAACCGCGAGATGGATCACACGGTTCACCCGTGTGGTCACGAACAGTGAGGAGTCGCAGACCGTGCTGGAAGAAGTCGAGCGCTGGCTGGCCACCCGCTCCTGGTCCGTGACCGATCGCCCTCTCCACCGGATCCTGTCCGCCAAACAGCGCACCGGCCAGACCATCAGCGTGGTGCTGCCCGCGCTCAACGAGGAGGAGACGGTCGGTGACATCGTCGCGGTCATCCGTCACGACCTCGTGGAGCAGGTGCCGCTCGTCGACGAGATCGTCGTCGTCGACTCCGGCTCCACCGACCGCACCTCACAGGTCGCGGCCGCCGCGGGCGCCCGGGTCGTTCACCGCGACGAGATCCTGCCCCGCATCCCCGCCGTCCCCGGAAAGGGTGAAGTGCTCTGGCGCTCCCTGCTGGTGACCGGTGGGGACATCCTCTGTTTCATCGACGCCGACCTGAGGGAGTTCTCCTCCGACTTCGTCTCCGGAATCGTCGGCCCGCTGCTCACCGAGCCGGACGTGGACCTGGTCAAGGGCATGTACGACCGTCCGCTCGGTACCGCCGGCGGGCAGGGCGGCCGGGTCACCGAGCTGATGGCCCGCCCGCTGCTGAACATGCACTGGCCGCAGCTGTCCGGTTTCGTGCAGCCGCTCGGCGGGGAGTACGCGGCCCGCCGCTCCCTGCTGGAGCAGCTGCCGTTCCCCGTCGGCTACGGCGTGGAGCTGGGCATGCTGGTCGACGCGCTGCACCTGGTCGGGCTCGACGCGCTGGCGCAGGTGGACGTCGGTGTGCGCAAGCACCGGCACCAGGACGGACAGGCGCTGGGCCGGATGGCCGCGGCGATCTACCGCACGGCCCAGCTCCGGCTGGCCCGGGGGCATCTGATCCGGCCGTCGCTGACCCAGTTCGAGCGGGGAGAGGACGGGTTCGAGCCGCGCACCTACTCGGTGGACACCGAGGAACGGCCGCCGATGGCGGAGATCGCGGAGTACGCCGAACGCAAGGTGGCCTGAGGCCGGGTCCGGTCTGCGTCCGGATCCGGTCGGAGTTCGTATACGGCTGCAGCACGGGGCGTAGCCGTACGTTTGAGCGTTTCCAGGCCGGGCTAGGTTGAGGACCATGGCTGCCACGCAGGGTGCTGAGGTGCTGGTCGCGTCCAATCGCGGCCCGGTTTCGTACACGGTGGACGGGAACGGCTCGCTGCACGCCAGGCGGGGCGGCGGCGGGCTGGTCTCGGGACTGTCGGCCATCGGGTCCGACGCGGGCTCGGTGTGGGTGTGCGCCGCGCTCGGCGACGGCGACCGGGAGGCCGTACGGCGTGCGGACGGCGGGCTGCTGCCGGCCGAGGACACCGGCGGGCAACGGGTGCGGATGCTCGACATCGACGCGGCCGTGCACGCGGACGCCTACAACGGCATCGCCAACTCGGTGCTCTGGTTCGTCCACCACATGCTGTACCAGACCCCGCTGGAGCCGGTCTTCGACACGGAGTTCCGGCGGCAGTGGGCGTCGTACGAGGTCTACAACCGGGCGTTCGCCGAGGCGCTGGCCCAGGAGGCGGCCGAGGGGGCGGCGGTGCTGGTGCAGGACTACCACCTGTGCCTGGTGCCCGGGATACTCCGTGAGCTCCGCCCCGACCTGCGGATCGGCCACTTCTCGCACACGCCGTGGGCGCCGCCGGAGTACTTCGCGCTGCTTCCGGACGACATCCGCGAGCAGTTGCTCGCCGGCATGCTCGGGGCGGACCGGGTGGCGTTCCTGACGCGGCGCTGGGCGGACGCGTTCCGGGACTGCGCGCAGGCGGTCCTGGGATCCGGGAGGTCCGCGGAGGCGCGGATCGGGGTGCACGGACTGGGAGCGGACGGGGACTTCCTGCGGCGGCGCGCGCACGAGCCGGACGTCGCGGAGCGGATGGCGGCGCTGCGGGAGGAGATCGGCGAGGGCCGCAGGACCATCGTCCGGGTCGACCGCACCGAGCTGTCGAAGAACATCGTGCGGGGTCTGCTGGCGTACCGGCAGCTGCTGGAGGACCACCCCGAGTGGCGTGAGCGGGTGGTGCACCTCGCGTTCGCGTATCCGTCGCGACAGGACCTCGCCGTGTACCGCGACTACACCGCCGCGGTGCGGCGGGTGGCCGAGGAGATCAACTCGGCCTACGGCACACCGGGCTGGACCCCGGTCGTGCTGCACGTCAAGGACGACTTCGCGCGCTCCCTGGCCGCCTACCGGCTCGCCGACGTGGCCCTGGTCAACCCCATCCGGGACGGTATGAACCTGGTCGCCAAGGAGATCCCGGTCGTCTCCGACGAGGGCTGTGCGCTGGTGCTGTCCCGGGAGGCCGGGGCGTACGAGGAACTGCGTGCCGACGCGCTCGTGGTGAACCCCTACGACGTGCTGCAGACCGCGCGGGTCCTGCACGAGGCGCTGTCCCTGCCGGACGCGGAGCGGGCGGAGCGATCGAAGCGGCTCGCTGCCGCCGCCACCGCGCTGCCGCCCGCTCAGTGGTTCCTTCAGCAGCTGCGGGCGCTCCAGGAGCTTCAGTCCAGCTGAGCCGCCAGCGTCCGCAGCAGACGGACGACGCCGGCCGGGCCGTCCACGACCAGGTCCGCCCGTTCCGCCAGTTCGGTGACCTCCGTGCTGCCGCTGCAGACCAGGAGGCCGGGGACGCCATCGGAGCGGAGTTCCTCGACGGCCGCGAAGGCCGGGAGGTCACCGAGGTCGTCGCCGGCGTAGAGGACCGACTCGGCGCCGGTCCTGCGGACGTACTCGCCGAGCGCCACGCCCTTGTCCATGCCCGGCGGGCGCAGTTCCAGGACCATCCGGCCGGGTTCGACGATCAGGCCGTGGCGGGCGGCGAGGTCGGTGAGGGGCCCGCGCAGGGCCTCGAACGCGGCCTGCGGATCGTCGGCGCGGCGGGTGTGCACCGCGACCGCCCGGCCCTTCTCCTCGACCCATGTGCCGTGCCAGGCTCCGTTGCGGTCCAGCACGCCCGGCAGTTCGGCGCGGGCCGCCGCGACGCCGGGGTGCGGTGCGGGGGCGGTGACGGTACCGGTGACCGCGTCCCAGCGTTCGGCGCCGTAGTGGCCGAGGACGGTCAGGTGCTCCAGGCCGGGGACGCCGGCGAAGCCGCCGTACCGGACCGCGACCCCGGCCGGGCGGCCGGTGATCACGGCGATGGAGGCGACCTTCGGGGCGAGCGCGGCGAGGGCGGGTACGGCCTCGGGGTGGGCGCGGGCCTGTTCGGGGTCGGCGACGATGGGGGCGAGGGTGCCGTCGAAGTCGAGGCCGACGATCGCTGCGGCGGGCTTCGCCAGGAAGGCAGCGAGTCCGTCCCGGCCGGGCTGGGTCCGCGGGGTCGGCAGAGGGTCCATACGTCGACACTATCCAGCGCGGGCCGTGCTCACGCCTGGGGCCTCCACCCGGCTCGGCCGGCCGGGCGGGCTGTCCGGCTTGCGTCGGCTTCAGCGCTCCGTGCGGCGCGCCTGCCTCACCCGTCGCAGACGGTTCACCGTCACCGGGTCCAGCGCCAGTGCTCTCTCGTCGTCCAGCAAGGCGTTCAGCAACTGGTAGTAGCGGACCGGGGACAGGCCCAGTTCCTCGCGTATGGCCCGCTCCTTCGCGCCGGGGCCGGAAAAGCCGCGGCGCTCCAGCGCGAGGATGGATTGTTCGCGGTGGCCGAGTTCCATGCCCGCCACCGTAGCGCCGGGCTGGGACAACCGGCTCAGCTCGCGTCTCCGCTGTCGGCCGCGGTCGCCGTCGCCTGGAGCCGGGACAGGACAGCGGAGGGGCTGCCGCCGGGGGCGACGGCCTGGCCGATGTTCTGCTTCACGGCCGCGCTGACCGCCGCCCAGGAGGTCTTGCCGACGGGATACAGCTCGGAGGTGGGCAGCTGCTCCAGGAAGGGGTGCAGGGCCTGGTCGGCCGGGGAGTCCGACTCGCTCATGGTGTTGGAGGCCGAGCCGGTGACCGGGAGCAGGCCGTAGTCACGGGAGAACGTGAGGACGTTCTTCTCGCTGTAGACGAAGTTGAGGAAGTCGCCTGTCTGCTCGGCGTGCCCGTTCTGCTTGAAGGCCATCATCCAGTCGGTGACGCCCATGGATGCCCTGGCCCTGCCGGTGCGGCCCGGCATCGGCACCATGCCGAACTTCACGCCCTTCTTCTCGGCCTGCTGGATCAGCGTGGGGTGCCCGTTGAGCATGCCGACCTGGCCGTCGGCGAAGGCGGCGAAGGCGTCCGCGCGGTTGAGCTTGCCCGGTGCGACGGGGCCGGTCAGACCCTTGCCGACCAGCTCGTCCTTGAGCCAGGTGAAGGTGTTGACGTTCGGCGCCGAGTTGATGGTGTAGGTGCCGATGTCGTCGGTGTAGCCGGTGCCGCCGTTGCCTCCGCTGAGCAGCCACTGCATGGTCTCGGCCTGGGCCTCCTCGGGGCCGAGCGGCAGCGCGACGGGGTACTTCACGCCCTTGGCCTTGAGCGCCCTGGCGTCGGCGGCCAGCTCGTCCCAGGTGGTGGGCGGGGTGATGCCGGCCTTGGTGAAGAGGGTCTTGTTGTAGAAGAGCACGCGGGTGGAGCCGGCGAAGGGGATGCCGTACTGCGTGTGGTTCCACTGGCCGGCGTCGGAGAGCTGGGAGAGGAAGTCCGCCTGGGTGCGGATGGAGAGCAGCTCGGAGGCCGGGTAGAGCTTGCCGGCGGCCGCGTAGTCGGCGTAGGCGCCGATCTGGGCCAGGTCGGGGGCGTGGCCCGCGGCGACCATGTCCTTGACCTTGGCGTCGACGTCGTTCCAGGAGTACACGCTGACGTCGATCTTCACGCCGGGGTGCTTGGACTCGTACTCCTTGACCAGGGTGTCCCAGTACTTCTTTGAGCTGTTGGCGGCGGAGTCGCCGTAGTCGGCGGCGACCAGTCTCAAGGTGACGTCGGAGGAGCCCGTGCTCCCGCAGCCGCCGAGAACCGCCGTCATGCCCAGTGCGGACACCACCGCGATCGTTCCTGCCGTACGCCGACGCACTGTCAAAGCCCCAACCTGCTGTCTGACCGTTCAATATATGGACACATAAGGTCTACACCACGTAAGTGGACTAGACCTCTTGCGGGTGCGAGGTTCACACTAGGGCCCGTGGTGAGACATGTCATCGCCCTGGACGTGGGCGGTACCGGGATGAAGGCGGCCCTCGTCGGCGACGACGGCGAACTGCTCCACCGCGCCCGCCGCCCCACCGGACGCGAACGCGGACCGGACGCGGTGGTCGCGGCAATCCTCGACTTCGCCGCGGAGCTGCACACCCACGGCGTGGAGCGCTACGGGGAGGCCGCCGCCGCTGCCGGCATCGCGGTCCCCGGCATCGTCGACGAGGAGCAGGGCATCGCCGCGTACGCGGCCAACCTCGGCTGGCGGGACGTACCCCTGCGCGCGCTGCTCACGCAGCGGCTCGGCATCCCCGTCGCCCTCGGCCACGACGTGCGCACCGGCGGCCTCGCCGAGGGCCGGATCGGCGCGGGCCGGGGCGCCGACCGGTTCCTGTTCGTGCCGCTCGGCACCGGGATCGCGGGCGCCATCGGCATCGCCGGCCGGGTGGAGGCGGGCGCGCACGGCTTCGCCGGCGAGATCGGGCACGTGGTCGTACGACCCGGCGGGATTCCCTGCCCCTGCGGGCAGCGCGGCTGCCTGGAGCGGTACGCCTCCGCGTCCGCCGTCGGCGAGGCCTGGGCGGCGGCCTGCGGGGACCCGGACGCGGACGCCGCCGACTGCGCCAGGGCCGTCGCGTCCGGTGACCCGAACGCCGTCCGGGTCTGGCAGGAGGCGATCGACGCGCTCGCCGACGGCCTGGTCACCGCGCTCACCCTGCTGGACCCGCGCACCCTGATCATCGGTGGCGGTCTCGCCGAGGCGGGGGAAGTGTTGTTCCCACCGCTGCGGGACGCCGTCCGGCGGCGGGTCACCTTCCAGAAACTGCCGGCCATCGTGCCCGCCGCCCTCGGCGACACCGCCGGCTGCCTGGGCGCGGGCCTCCTCGCCCGCGACCTGCTCGACTCCACCGACCTCGACCCCGACTCCACCGACCCCTCGGAGGTAACCGCCTGATGGCTCCCAGCTTGGTTCTCGCAGGTGCTCGGGTGGTGCTGCCCGGCGGAGTGGTGGACGACGGGCGCGTTGCCGTCGGGGGTACGAAGATCACGGCGGCCGCTCCCGAGGACGCCGAGGTACTCGACGTGAGCGGCCACTGGGTGGTCCCCGGCTTCGTCGACATCCACAACCACGGCGGCGGCGGGGCCTCCTTCTCCGGTACGGCCGACGACGTACTGAAAGCCATCCGTACGCACCGTCTGCACGGCACCACCACCCTCGTCGCCTCGACCGTCACCGACGAGATGGACCTGCTGGTGACGCAGGCCGGGCTGCTGAGCGAGCTGGCCGAGCAGGGGGAGATCGCCGGCATCCACTTCGAGGGGCCGTTCATCTCGCCGTGCCGCAAGGGCGCGCACTCCGAGGAGCTGCTGCGCGACCCGGAGCCGGCCGAGGTGCGCAAGCTGATCGACGCGGCGCGCGGCAGGGCGACGATGGTCACCCTCGCCACCGAGCTGCCGGGCGGCATCGACTCCGTACGGCTGCTCGCCGAGCACGGCGTCATCGCGGCGATCGGGCACACGGACGCGACGTACGAGCAGACGGTCGAGGCCATCGACGCGGGCGCCACGGTCGCCACCCACCTGTTCAACGCGATGCCGGCCCTGAACCACCGCGCCCCCGGTCCGATCGCCGCCCTGCTGGAGGACGAGCGTGTCACGGTCGAGCTGATCAACGACGGCGTGCACCTCCACCCCGCCGCGCTGGAGCTGGCCTTCCACCACGCGGGCGCCTCCCGCGTCGCCTTCATCACGGACGCGATGGACGCGGCCGGCATCGGCGACGGCCGCTACATGCTCGGGCCGCTGGAGGTCGAGGTCAGCGAGGGGGTGGCACGGCTGGTGGAGGGCGGCTCGATCGCGGGCTCCACGCTGACCCAGGACCGGGCGTTCAAGCGGGCGGTGACCGTCGACAAGCTGTCGGTGCAGGACGCGGTGACGGCGCTGTCGGTGAACCCCGCCCGCCTCCTCGGCCTCTTCGACCGCATCGGCTCCCTGGAGCCCGGCAAGGACGCGGACCTGGTCCTGCTGGACGCGGACTTCGACGTGCGGGGCGTGATGCGCCGGGGAGAGTGGGTGGTCGCTCCCCAACTGGCCTGATCTGCCCTTCTTTTCCTCCGACAGCGGCCGACTCCTGACTGGGCCGACCGCCGTCTGTTTGGCATGATCGGGCCCCGGAAACCGATGACGGGCGCGATGACAGGCGCAAGGGACTTCGAGGGAGGCCGGACCGGGTGATCCTCACGGTCACGCTGAACACCGCTCTCGACCTCACCTATCGCGTGCGGTCACTACGGCCGCACGCCTCGCACCGGGTCTCGGAGGTCATCGAACGGCCCGGCGGCAAGGGCGTGAACGTGGCCCGTGTGCTGGCCGCGCTCGGCCACGAGGTGACGGTCACGGGCTTCGCGGGCGGCGGGACCGGCCGGGCGATACGCGACCGGCTCACCGACGTACCCCGGCTGACGGACGCACTGGTCCCGGTCGCCGGTGCGACCCGGCGCACGATCGCGATCGTGGACGAACTCGCGGGTGACACGACCCAGCTGAACGAGCCCGGCCCGCACATCGCACCGACCGAGTGGGGCACGTTCCTGGACCGCTACGAGGAACTGCTGCCGTCCGTCTCGGCAGTGGCCCTGTGCGGCAGCCTGCCCCCTGGCGTCCCGGTGGGGGCGTACGCGAACCTGGTCCGGTCGGCCCGCGCCCACGGCGTTTTCGTGCTGCTGGACACCAGCGGCGAACCCCTGCGCCGCGGAGTGGCGGCCCGCCCCGACCTCATCAAGCCCAACGCCGACGAACTGGCCGAACTCACCGGCTCCCACGAACCGTTGCGCGCCACCCAGGACGCCCGCCGCCGCGGCGCCCAGGCGGTCGTCGCCTCCCTCGGCGCCCAGGGCCTCCTGGCCGTCACCCCCGAGGGCCGCTGGCGCGCCACCCCGCCGGCCCGCATCCCCGGCAACCCGACCGGCGCGGGCGACTCGGCGGTCGCCGGCCTGCTGTCCGGGCTGGTGGAACAACTCCCCTGGCCGGACCGCCTGTCCCGGGCGGTCGCACTGTCGGCAGCGACGGTACGGGCCCCGGCCGCCGGGGAGTTCGATCCGGCGGTGTACGAGGAGCTGCGGGGGCGGGTGACGGTGACCGGGGTGGTCAGCGCGGCGTGATTCCCCCCTCTTCCGAGCGGGTGTACAGGAGGGCCGGGCCGTCAGGGCTGACGCCCCGGCGGCCATGTCCTGGGGGCGCCGTACCGTGGCTCAGCCGCCAGAGTTGACCCAGCCGTTGACCAGCCACATCTGGTCGATGAGGGCGTCGCACTGGTTGCCCTGCTCGCACGAGAGCTTGATGGTGTTCGTGCCCTTGTTGAGCTGGATCCAGTTGTAGGTCTTCGTCCAGCCGTTCTCATAGTCGCCCTCGGCGGCGTGCGTCCAGTTCTTCAGGTCGACGGGCCTCTCGGAAGCCGTGCCGTTGACCGTGAGGGTGGCGGTGCCGTCCTTGCCGGGGACGCTGTAACCGACGTACACGCTGTACTTGCCGGACTTGGGGATGCCGTTGACGGTCCAGGTGACCGAGGCTCCGACCTGGTTGAAGCCCGTCACGTAGCTGCCACCCTTGGCCTGCGCCCCCTTGGTAGTCGACGCTGTCGTCACACCGGGCCCGAGCTGCAGCGCGCTCGCGTCCGTCTTCGGCAGCTCCCCCGGCGCCAAAGAGCTGCTGCTCGACGGGCTGGGCGAGTGGCTCTGGGACTGGGTCGGGGTCGTGTTCGCCTGGTTGGCGTTCTTCTTGTCGTCGTTGCCGTCGAGCATCGCCACGCCGATGCCGACCACCACCGCCGCGACCACCGCGATCGCGCCGATCAGCAGGCCCTTGGTGTTGGGGCCGCGGCGGGCCGGGGCGGGCTGGGCCGGGGGGCGGGAGGGCGGGGCACCGCCGGGGAGGGTTTCCGGGGCCTGGTAGTGGGTGTTCGGCTGGCCGTAGGCGGCCTGTTGCGGTACCTGGCCGTACGACGGCTGCTGCTGGCCGTACTGGCGCTCGCCGACCGTACGCACCCTGCTGACCGAGTTCGGGTAGCCGTAACCGCCGGACGGCGGCTGGGCTCCTCTGGCCTGGCCGTCGGCGTACAGATAGCCGAACGGGTCGTCGTCCTCGGGCGTGCTCGGGCCGTTTTCGCCGGGCGTCATCCCTTGGTCTCCTCAGCGGGTGCGGGCGGATGCGATACGGGTATGGAACAGCGAGCCTACCCGCTCCGGCTGGCCCAAACGGGTGACTCGAATCGCATCAGGTCCCTGACCTGGGGATCACCCGGCGCGTCGGTGTTGTTTGGGACGAGATCGTTTCTCTACGTACATACGCTCGTCGGCTGACTTCAACACTTCGTCCGCAGTCATGCCGCAGTGCGCCCAGCCGATGCCGAAGCTCGCGCCCACCCGGACGGCCCGTCCCTCGGCCCGGATCGGCTGGATGATCTCGTTGCGCAGCCGTACGGCGAGGTCCTGGGCGTCGGCCCGGCCGAGGCCGTCGGCGAGGATCACGAACTCGTCGCCGCCCAGGCGGGCCACCGTGTCGCCGTCGCGGACCCCACGCGTCAACCTGCGTGCGACTTCGATGAGGACCGCGTCGCCCGCGTTGTGACCGAAGCGGTCGTTGATCGACTTGAAGCCGTCCAGGTCGCAGAAGAGGACCGCGAGGCCCTTGGTGCCGTCGTCGCGGCCGTCCTCCGGGGCGACCGTGTGGACGTGGTGGTCGAAGGTGTCGTACGCCTCCGTGCCCGGCCGGTAGTCGAAGCCGTGGGCCACGGACGCGTCGAAGGCCGGGTGGCCGTAGGCCGCGTCCAGGGACTCCAGGTCGCCGGTGTGGGCCGGGCGCCGGCACAGCCGGGCCGACAGGCGCGAGCGCAGCTCCGCGGAGTTCGGCAGGCCGGTCAGGGAGTCATGGGAGGCGCGGTGGGCGAGCTGCAGCTCGCGGCGCTTGCGTTCCTCTATGTCCTCGACGTGGGTGAGCAGGAAACGGGGCCCGTCGGCGGCGTCCGCGACGACCGAGTTGCGCAGCGAGACCCATACGTAGCTGCCGTCGCGGCGGCCCAGGCGGAGTTCCGCGCGGCCGCCCTCCGCCGAGGTGCGCAGCAGGGTGCCGATGTCCTCGGGGTGCACCAGGTCGGAGAAGGAGTAGCGGCGCATCGCGGAGGCGGGGCGGCCCAGGAGGCGGCACAGGGCGTCGTTGCTGCGCAGGATGCGGCCGTGCTGGTCGCCGCCCATCTCGGCGATGGCCATGCCGGAGGGGGCGTACTCGAAGGCCTGCCGGAAGGATTCCTCGCTGGCGCGCAGGGCCTGCTGCTCGCGTTCCAGGCGGACCAGGGCGCGCTGCATGTTGGCACGTAGACGCGCGTTGCTGATCGCGATGGCGGCCTGGAAGGCGTACATCTGCAGGGCCTCGCGGCCCCAGGCGCCGGGGTGGCGGCCGTTGCGCGGCCGGTCGACGGAGATCACCCCGAGCAGCTCGCCGCGGGAGCCGCCCTGCACGCCCGGTGTGTACATGGGGGCGAAGAGGCGGTCGGCGGGGTGCCACTCGTCCTCGAAGCGGGGCGCCGGGCCGTCGGTGTACCACTGGGGGACGTCGTCGTCGTCGAGGACCCAGCCCTCGGTGTGCGGTATGAAGACCAGGTCGCCCCAGCGCTCGCCCATGTTCAGCCGCCGCTCCCAGGACTCGCGGGAGCCGACCCGGCCGGTGATCAGGGCCTCGGCGGCGGAGTTGCCGGAGAACGCGGCAACGACGAGGTCGCCGTCGGGGCGCACGAGGTTGACGCACGCCATCTCGTATCCGAGGGCGTGCACGGCGCCGTCGGAGACGGTCTGCAGTGTGTCCGCCAGGCTGCGTGCCGTGTTCATGTCGGCCATGACCTGGTGCAGCTGTCGCAGGGACGCAAGACGGACGTACGGCTCCGACTCGGTCTCCATGCTCGCCCTCCCCCCGAGACCTCGCAGCGAATCAAGGGTTGTCTTCGGCGCTTCTCAACGGTGCCGCTTACGGTGCTCTTCCAGTTTCCCCGCCACTGAATCACAGCGCGCTGCCCACTCGGTACACAGGGTCAACAATTCCTGCCTCTTGTGACTCAAGTCACAGGAGAACATGAACAATTGAGTGGAGTTTCTGCACTTTCCCCTGCGTTTACCGAACGCAGGCTTTGCGGGCCTGTTCGCAGGATGCACACAGCGGTCGTCCGTTGGTCCTAGGTCCCGGTTCGGGCCGAGGCCCGATGTGGCCCGCGCAGGGCGGAGACTAGCGTTTCCGGCGTGCTGAAGACTCCCTCCCACACCGCCGCCGCAGCTTCCGGGCATGCTGAGGGGGTGAGCAACGACGAGTTCCGGGCCGCGATGTCCCGACTGGCCGCCGGGGTCGTCCTGGTGACCGCGCAGGAGCCGCCGCTGGACCCGGACGACCCGGACGCGCCCGGCATGGAGGACGTCGGCATGACCGCCACCGCCTTCATGTCCGTCTCCCTCGACCCGCCGCTGGTCCTGGTCAGCCTGCGCGAGGGCTCCCGCATGGACGACCTGCTCGACGAGCAGCCCCTGTGGGCGGTGTCGGTGCTCGCCGAGAGCCAGCGGCACATCGCGGGCCGCTTCGCCATGAAGGGCCGCATCAGCGACCGGCTGCTCTTCGAGGACATCGCCTACGTCCGCGGCGAGGCCACCGGCGCCCCGCTGGTCGGCGGCGCGCTGGCCACGCTGGAGTGCCGCACCGAGCAGCGGGTGACGGCCGGCGACCACACCCTCGTCATCGGCCGCGTCCTGACCGCGCAGGTACCGAGCGCGGAAGGGGGCCCGCTGCTGTACTTCCGCGGCCGGTACCGGCATGTGGGCTGAGCCCCGATATTGCGTGGCCGGGGCGTGAAACGCGTGCCTACGGTGTCCCGATGACACCTCGTCTGGAAGAAGTCACCCCCGCGAACTTCGACGCCGCGATCGGCATCCGGATCCGCCCCGACCAGGAACACGCGGTCCAGCCGGTCGTACGGTCCCTCGCCGAGGCGTACGTCCATCCCGCCGGCGTGGCCTGGCCCCGGCTCATCGTCGACGACGACCGCCCCGTCGGCTTTCTGATGGCCTTCCTCGACATCGACTGGTACGGCGACGGCAGTGTGCGCCGCTCGGGGCTGTGGCGCCTCAACATCGCGGCGGACGCCCAGGGACGCGGATACGGCCGGTTCGCCGTCGACGCCGTGGCCGAGCTGATCCGCGGCCGGGGCGGCAGGCAGCTCCACGCCAGCTGGCACCCCGGCCCGGACGGCCCCGAGGACTTCTACCTGCGCCTGGGCTTCCACAAGAACGGGGAGACGAGCGAGGAGCAGACGGTAGGGGTGCTGGATCTGTAGGCGCCCCCCTGAACCGGCCTACACCGGCTCGACCGTCAGCTCCGCCAACCGGTCCGGGTTCGTCACGATGTCGACGGACGCGATCCGGTCGGCGACGAAGGCGAACGTCAGGGCGCGCTCCAGGCGACCGTCGATGTACACGGCCAACCCCGTGACCCCGTCGACCAGCGCGGGACGCGCCACGCGGGCCAGATGGGCGAAGCTCTTCGCGCCGGAGGCAACCCCGGCCGCCCCGATGGTCGTAGCGGCGTCGCTGCGGGCCAGCACGTCCGGGTCGAGCACCGCCAGCAAGCCGTCGAAGTCACCGTCCCGCGCGGCCGCCAGGAAGGCGTCGACCACCTCCCGCTGCCGGGCCAGGTCGGCCTCCGGCGCCTGTGCGCCCCGCACCCGGCGCCGCGCCCGGCTGGCCAGCTGCCGCGCGGCGGCCGGAGTGCGCCCGAGGATGCCGGCGACCTCCTCGAACGGCACCCCGAACAAATCGTGCAGCACGAACGCGAGCCGCTCGGCCGGCGCGAGCGTGTCGAGGACGACGAGCAGCGCCGCCCCGACCGAGTCCGCGAGCACCGCGTCCTGCGCCGGGTCCGGTTCGGTGCAGGCTCCCGGACGCCAGGTGTCCAGGGACTCCTCACCGCGGGAGCGGCGGGAGCGGAGCATGTCGAGGCAGACCCGGCCGACGACGGTCGTCAGCCAGCCCCCGAGGTTGCTCACCTCGCCGGTGTCGGACCGGCTCAGCCGGAACCACGTCTCCTGCACCGCGTCCTCGGCCTCGGCGGCCGAGCCCAGCATCCGGTAGGCGACGGCCCGCAGATGCCCCCGGTACGCCTCGAACCGCTCGGCGAGAAGATCGTCGTCGTCGCGGTGCTGCCCGTTGTCGCTCATCGTGTGCCCGGCCTCTCCGTCACCCTCGGTGGTCCTCTGCCCCACTGACGAACGCCGCGCCGGAGATGTGACGGGCACACCCGTCCTCGGGCCTCATGCCCAGTCGCGGCCCGAGCGGCCCCGCTTGGTCTGCGAGCGCTGCTTCTTCTCCTGCAGCCGGCGCTCGTTGATGCCGCGCGGGATCCGGGTCGGCCGGCGCGGCTTGGGCGGGGGCGCGCTGGCCTCCGCGAGGAGGGAGGCGAGGCGTACGGCGGCGGCCTCGCGGTTGCGCCACTGGGAGCGGTGCTCGGAGGCCCGTACGGACACCACTCCGTCGACGAGCCGGTCCGCGAGCCGCTGCAGCGCCCGCTCCTTCCACACCGTGGGAAGCGCTTCGGTGCGCGCCAGGTCGAAACGCAGCTCGACCTGCGAGTCAGTGGTGTTGACGTGCTGTCCGCCGGGCCCGGACGACCTGGAGAAACGCCACATCAGCTCGGCCTCGGGGAGCGAGACGGAGCCACGGATGACGTAGGGACCAGACATGCGTTCCATGTTCCCGGTCGCGCCCGCCTCACGTCACCTGGATTTCCGACTCGGTAAAAAAGGTAAAGGGATCCGGAACCGACGGGACCCCTCTCGACGTTCTCCCGGGTGACGGTAGCTTCATTGGCACGTTCATCGGCACAGATACACAGATATCCAAGGGAAGGGACTCCCAACATGGCTGTAAGCCTGTCCAAGGGTGGCAACGTCTCGCTCACCAAGGAGGCTCCGGGCCTGACCGCCGTCACCGTGGGCCTCGGCTGGGACGTCCGCACCACCACCGGCACGGACTTCGACCTGGACGCCTCGGCCATCGCGGTGAACGGCCAGGGGAAGGTCTACTCGGACGCGCACTTCGTGTTCTTCAACAACAAGCAGACCCCGGACAACACCATCGTCCACACCGGCGACAACCGCACGGGTGAGGGCGCGGGCGACGACGAGGCGATCAACGTCAACCTGGCCGCGCTCCCGGCCGACATCGACAAGGTCGTCTTCCCGGTCTCCATCTACGACGCCGAGAACCGCGGCCAGAACTTCGGCCAGGTCCGCAACGCCTACATCCGTATCGTCAACCAGGCCGGCGGCGCCGAGATCGCCCGCTACGACCTGTCCGAGGACGCCGCCACCGAGACGGCCATGATCTTCGGCGAGCTGTACCGCAACGGCGCGGAGTGGAAGTTCCGCGCGGTGGGCCAGGGTTACGCCTCGGGCCTGGTCGGCATCGCCCAGGACTTCGGTGTGAACGTCTGAGCAGGCCTGCCCCGGCAGCGAACCCTCGGAGCCCCCGGCCGTCCGGCCGGGGGCTCCGACGCATGCGATGCCTTGATCATCCGGACGTCTCGTGGAAAGGCGACGTCTGACAGAATCGGCGCTCATGGGTCTGCTCGGGGGGCGACCCGGCACTTTCGCCGGGCGTGCGGACCGAACTGGATATGGCGTCCTCATGGACGGACACCGGTGACCGGCTCGGCCACCGTGGTGACCGCGCCGTGAGCCCGGCACCCGTCACCCCCGGTCTTGTCCGATCACTTCGGATCGATTTCGGGATGATGAGAGCGATACGTGAATCCAGGCCGCTGTGGGTGGCCGGTGCAGTGCTGATGGCCGTCGTCGCGGCCGGTGGATGCAGCAACTCCTCGGGCCAGGACCACGGCGATTCGGCGAAGAAGCCCGCGCCGCAGGGCTTTTCGGGGCCGGAGCCGTCGATTCCGCCGCTCGTCCCGGCGGCGGGCGGCGATCCCTCCGAGCCGGTCGACTTCAAGGGCGGCGGTGCGGTCGTGCGGCCGGACGGTTCGATGTCCCTGCCCCTGGACGCGTATGTCCCGGTGAAGGACGAGCGGACGATCGCCCAGGCCGAGAACGTCCTCGCGCAGCAGTGCATGCGTGACATGGGGCTGAAGCTCCCCCAGGCACTCATGCTGGCCAACGGAACCCGGCCGGCTGCCCCTTATGTGCTCTACGGCGTGATGGACATGAAGGCTGTCAAGGCCCACGGGTACCGGGAGCCGTCCCCGGAACCGCAGACGGCGAGCGGACGACGGGCCGACGCCGAGATCACTCCGGCAGTGGAGCGCGCCTATTTCGGCGACCCGAAAAACGGCAGGCCCGGATGCGAGGGGAAGGCGCGCGAGAAACTCGGCGGCAAGAACCCGGAGACGCTGTTCATGCTGGTCCAGCAGCTGAGGTCGCAGGCCCTGAGCGCCACCTTCCACGACAGCCGGGTCATGGCCACGGTCGCCAAGTGGAGTGCCTGCATGAAGGAATCCGGCTACCGCTACGACAGCCCGCTCGCCCCTGCGCACGACCGGAGGCTCCTCGGCAAGGGACTGCCTGTCCCCAAGGGGGCGACCTTGCCGCCGCCCTCCCCTGCCGAGATCGCGGCCGCCGTCACGGACATCGAATGCAAGCGGAAGGCACGGTACGTGCAGACCGCTGCTCTGGTTTCCGCCGCATATCAGCGAGAGATCATCGAGCAGCGAGCCGAACAATTGCAGGACGCGCGGCGTACGCAGAAGCTGAAAGTCGCAGCTGCCGAGGAAATCATCAAGAACGGCGCCTGAAGGGCCCTTGCCGACGCAGTGACACCAGGACAGGGCCTGTCGAGTGGATCGGCAGGCCCTGTGGTGCGTCAATTACTTCCAACGCTGGTTGGCGTTGCCGTAGTCGTGGTCGTTGGCGTAGATGCCGCCGTGTCCCTCGTCGTCCAGGATCCAGCCGGTCTGGACGTTCTGGAGCTTCCAGCCGGTGTTGGTCGGGATCTCCCTCCACCGCTGCCAGTTGTTCGTCTGGTCACGGTAAGGGTTGCACGGCTCGGTGTACACCTGCCGCCAGTACCCCGTCATGCACCTGCCCGGGCCAGGGGTTTCATTCGTGCCCGCCGTCTCATTCCAGCTGCCGTCGCTGTTCTGAATGTCCCACCACTGCGGTTCCCATCCGGTACCGCCCATGCCCCCCTTGACCTGGCCCTGGTAGTCCCCCCAGCCGTGGGTCAGAAAGAGATGGGACTTGGCGTTCTGCCACATCACCCAGTCGTCCGCGGACGCCGAGCCGGACGTGGCGACGAGCAGGGCGGGAACTGCCGCGGCGGCTATGAGCGCCTTGGCCATTTTCTTCTTCATACGGATCCCCTCCGTTGTGGCGAGAGGCGGGCGGGCCGGGATTTCGGGCATGCCGCGGCGTCTCGTCGATCCATGATGGGTGGTCAGATGATCAAGCCGGCCGACCATAACAGACATTGGTGTCATGCCCACGCCTGGAGAGCCCGGGCGCGGCGGACCTTGCGCGGAAGGCTCTGATCCGAATTCCTGCCACTCGACGGGCCCCCACGGTGCGCAGGGTGTGCCACCGACAGCCCCAAGCACGCGTGGCGAACCGGGAGTTGAGCCCCTGCACCCTGTCCGCATAGCGGATTCCGCAGCACGTCCTTCGGATACGAACATGTAAAGTCTTGTCGCCGCCCTGTCAAACAGGGCCTCCTTGGTGCCACTCTCTCTCCTCGCCGCCGCAACTCTGTGCATCCCCTGTGCCCCACCTGTGTCTCCGGCCCCACGGAGACCAGCGACGAAGGAGATCGAGTGAGACAGCAGCCCCACGCTTCCCGCACCTCCCGCAAGACCGCCGTGCGCGCCGCCGCCCTGGTCGGCTCGGCCGCGATGGTCGTCCTCGCGCTGCAGAACGGTGCCGCCACCGCCGCCCCCACGCCCACCCCCGGTGCCGCCGCCCTCCCGCTCGGCGCTCCGGCCCGCGCCGCCGCCCTGGAGTCGGCCCAGCAGCACGCCGGCGCGGCGGCCCGCGAGCTCGGCCTCGGCAGCAAGGAGAAGCTGGTCGTCCGGGACGTGGTCAAGGACGCGGACGGTACCGTCCACACCCGTTACGAGCGCACGTACGCCGGACTCCCCGTCCTCGGCGGCGACCTGGTCACCCACGTGACGAAGAACGGCTCGCTCAAGGGCGTCGACAAGGCGACCCGGGCCCGGATATCCGTGCCGACCACCACCGCGGCCGTCTCCCCAGCGAGTGCGAAGAAGACCGCCCTCAAGGCCGCAGGCACCGCCGGGGCCACCGCCTCCACCGCCCGCAAGGTCGTCTGGGCGGCCGGTGCCAAGCCCGTCCTCGCCTACGAGTCCGTCGTCAAGGGCGTCCAGCACGACGGCACCCCGAGCGAGGTGCACATCGTCACCGACGCGCAGACCGGCAAGAAGCTCTACTCCTACGAGGGCATCGACACCGGCACGGGCACCAGCCAGTACAGCGGCACCGTCACGATCGGCACCACCCCCTCCGCCTCCGGCGGCTACGACCTCGTCGACGGCGGCCGCGGCGGCCACAAGACGTACGACCTCCAGGGCGGCACCTCCGGCACCGGCACCCTCTTCCACGACGCCGACGACGTCTGGGGCGACGGCACCGTGACCAACCGGCAGACCGCCGCCGTCGACGCCGCCTACGGCGCCGCCGTCACCTGGGACTTCTACAAGAGCGCGTTCAACCGCAACGGCATCGCGGGCGACGGCAAGGCCGCCTACTCACGCGTCCACTACGGCAACGCCTACGTCAACGCGTTCTGGGACGACAACTGCTTCTGCATGACGTACGGCGACGGCGCGAACAACACCGACCCGCTGACCTCGCTCGACGTGGCCGGTCACGAGATGAGCCACGGCCTGACCGCGGCCACCGCGAAGCTCAACTACAGCCGTGAGTCCGGCGGTCTGAACGAGGCCACCTCGGACATCCTCGGCACCTCGGTGGAGTTCTTCGCGAACAACGCCGCCGACCCCGGTGACTACCTCATCGGCGAGAAGATCGACATCAACGGCGACGGCACCCCGCTGCGCTACATGGACAAGCCCAGCAAGGACGGCCGCTCCGCCGACTACTGGTCGAAGTCGGTCGGCCGCCTCGACGTGCACTACTCGTCCGGTGTCGCCAACCACTTCTTCTACCTGCTGTCCGAGGGCAGCGGCGCGAAGACGATCAACGGGGTTTCCTACAACTCCCCGACCTACAACGGCTCCACGGTCACCGGCATCGGCCGGGCCAAGGCCGACCAGATCTGGTACAAGGCCCTCAGCACGTACTTCACGTCGACCACGAACTACGCGGGCGCCCGCACCGGCACCCTGCAGGCCGCGGCCGACCTGTACGGCTCGGGCAGCGCGGAGTACAACGCGGTGGCGGCGGCCTGGACCGCCGTCAACGTCAAGTAGCCGTAACGGTACGGCAGTACGGTGGCCGGATCGCCCGTCACGGGCGGTCCGGCTTGCGGTCGCCGTACAACCAGTCCTTCCAGATCTCCCGGAAGTCCTTGTGCGGGGCCTTCTTCTCGACGTACGCGGTGAAGTCGGCGGTGCTCGCGTTGCCGTACCGGCGGGCGGCGACCCAGCCCTGGATGATGTCGTAGAACGTGTCGTCGCCGACCTTCTGCCGGATCTTCTGCAGGACCATCGCGCCGCGCTGGTAGACGGGGCTGTCGGAGATGTGGGCGGCGCTCGACGGTCTGGCGGGCGGGTAGGCCCAGACGGCCTCGTTGTCGCCGTCGTAGAGGTCCGTGAAGGTCTGCTGGGCGCTCTTGCCGCCGTGGTCCTCCTCGTACAGCCACTCCGCGTAGGTGGCGAAGCCCTCGTTGAGCCACATGTCCTGCCAGGACTTCGGGGTGACCGCGTCGCCGTACCACTGGTGGGCGAGTTCATGCACGAGCGTGCTGGTTTCGAGGTGGTCGGCGGGTATGACGGGCCGGTTCTGGGTCTCCAGGGCGTAGTCGGCGGAGCCCGGCCGGTCGACGATCGCGCCGGCGGAGGAGAAGGGGTACGGCCCGAAGTTGATCTCCTCCCACTTGATGATGCCGGGCAGCTGCGCGAGCACCTTCTCGCTCGCCTCCGCCTGGGCGGGGTCGACGGCGGTGATGATCGGCAGCCCGTGCGGGCCGGTGGTGCGGGTGACGTCGAAGTGGCCGACGGCGACGGTGGCGAGGTAGCTCGCCATGGGCTGGGCGGTGTGCCAGTGGTAGGCGGTACGGCCGTCCTTGGTGGCCTGGTCCGTCAACTCGCCGTTGGAGACGGCCTGGAGGCCCTTGGGGACGGTGACGGTGATGTCGTAGGACGCCTTGTCGGAGGGGTGGTCGTTGCCGGGGAACCAGGCCATGGAGCCGACGGGTTCGCCGAGGCCGAGGGCGCCGTCGGCGGTGGGCAGCCAGCCCTCCTTGGAGCCGTCGGGGTCGGTGAGTGTGCGCGGCGTGCCCGAGTAGCGGACGACCGTGCGGAAGGTCTCGCCCTTGCCCAGGTCGTCGTGCGGGCGGACGGTGAGCTCCTGGCCGGCGCGGTTGAAGCGGGCCTTCCTGCCCTCGACGGTGACCGAGTCGACGTCCAGCCCGGCGAGGTCGAGGTCGAAGGCGGACAGGTCCTGGGTGGCGCGGGCGGTGATGACCGCCGTACCGGTGAGACGGCGGGTGGCGGGGGTGTAGTCGAGGGTGAGGTCATAGTGCCCGACGTCGTAGCCGCCGTTGCCGGCCTTCGGGAAGTACGGGTCGCGCACGCCGGAGCCGCCCGGGGTTCCGTGCACACCGCCGTTGCACGCGGTGCCGGTGAGGGCGAGGACGAGCAGGGCCGCGACGGCCGGGGCAGGGCGCACGGATCTGGACATGTCAGTGATCTTATGCGCCGGGCCCGGTACGCAGGCATGACACCATCTCTCCCGTGCTCGACATCGGCTACGCCCTCTCCAACCGGTTCCCCGACCCCCCGCAGACCGACTACCGCCGCGCGGACGTCCGCGCGCTGCGGCACGACCTGTTCTGCGGGGACGTCTATCTCGCGGACACGACCACGGACCGGGAACTGTCCACAGCCTGGGGATGGGTGCCCGTGCTGGACTTCGCGTGGGCGCTGTGCGACATCGCGGAACGGCTGGACCGGGATCCGATGGGCTCCCGCGCCGCCCGGCCGCAGCGGGCGGAGCTGGACTTCACCGAGTCCACCGACCGGATGCTCTTCGAGCGCCGCTTCGGCTGGGTGGACATCACCGCCGACTGGGTGCCGGCCGAGGAGTCCCCGCTGTCCTTCTCCCACACCGAACTGCGCCGCGAGGCCCGCGACTTCCTGCACGACCTGATCGCGGACCTCACCGACCTCCATGAGGACCTGTCGGAAAACCCGGCGATCTGGACACTCCAGGCCCGCTTTCCCCGCGTGCCGTAGAGCCCCGGCAGGGCCCGGGCCGCTACTCCACCCGGATCCCCAGCTCCGCCGCCAGCACCGGGGCCAGATCCAGCAGCTGCCCGGTGCTGATCACCGCTCCCGACAGCCGGTCCAGGCCCCGCACGATCTCCAGCGGGGCGGCCCCGCGCAGGTCCACGTCCTGCAGCGTCGCACCGCCGAAGTCGGCCTCTCTCAGCGCGCAGTCGACGAACTCCACCCGCTCCAGGCTCGCGCCCGCGAAGTCCGGCTCGACCAGCATGCAGGACTCGAAGACGACGTCCTTGAGGCGGGCCTCGCGCAGGTTCAAGTAGTCGATCTTGCCGCCGCGCACCACGACCCGTTCCAGGACGGCGCCGTGCAGCTGCGTGCCGCCCAGCCGGGCGTCGATCAGCTCCACGTCCCGCAACGTGGACTCGGCCAGATGCGTGCCCACCCCGCGCAGTCCCGTCAGGACCGAGTCCAGCACTCTGGCCCGGCCCAGCGCCGTGCCGTCCACCGCGCAGCCCGTCAGCGCGCAGTCCATGAACCGGGCGCCCACCCCGTCCTGCCCGGTGAGGTCCGCGTGCCGGAACTCCAGCCCGTCATAGTCCCCGTCGGCCCGCAACTCCCCGTCCGCCCAGGGCTCCAGGGGCGGCAGCCGCAGCTCCGGCCGTCGCGCACGCTTCACCCCTGCCCGGCCCGCCGCACGGCCGCCCGTCACTCTCCTCGCCATGCCCCCATGCTGCACCCCGCCACTGACAATCCGACCGACCTGCGAAAACCCCTCCGATGTCACAGTCCGGCGCGCCCCGGCCGTCGTAGTCACCGAAGCATCGACGTCACGAAGTCACCGACCAGGTGAACCGATCCGAGGGAGGGACTGTCCCATGCAGGCCATCACCGTCGTCGGCGGCGGTTTCGCCGGACTCACCGCCGCGATCACCGCCGCCGAGGCGGGCGCCGGGGTCACCCTGTACGAGGCCCACCACACACTGGGCGGCCGGGCCCGCACCGCCGAAGGGCCGTACCGCACCAACGAGGGCCCGCACGCCCTCTACAACGGCGGCCCGCACTGGAGCTGGCTCAGGCAGCGCGACCTGATCGGCCCGCTCGCCCCGATCCCGCCGCTGGAGGCGGCCCGGCTGCGGCTGCGCCACCACGGCGTCCTGCGCCGCACCCCGCCCTTCGGGATGCTCAAGCTGCTGCGCCCCGGCGTCCGCCAGGCACCCGTCGACGCCGACTTCCTGAGCTGGGCGACCGAGGTCGCCGGCGAGGAGGGCGCCCGCGCCGCGGCCCACTACGCGGCAGTCGCCCTCTTCCACCACGACCCGGGCGCCCTGTCCGCCGCGTTCGTGCAGGAGCGCCTGCGCCGGGCCACCAAGCTGCCGCCGGAGGCGCACTACCCGGTCGGCGGCTGGGCTTCCGTCATCGACCGGATGGCCGCGCGGGCCCGGAAACTGGGCGTGCGGATCGAGACGCTCGCCCGCGTCGACGAACTGCCCGCCGGCACCCCCGTGGTCGTCGCCACCTCCCTGCCGGCCGCCCGCCGGCTGCTCGGCGACGACGCGCTGACCTGGCCCAGCGGCCGCACCGTCCTGCTCGACCTCGCCCTGCGGACCCGGCGCGGTGACCCCTTCGTCCTCTCGGACCTCGACGCGACCGGCTGGCTCGAACGGTGCACGGCACCGGACCGGTCCCTCGCGCCCGCCGGGGAGCAGCTGATCCAGGGGCAGATCCCGATCGCCCCGGGCGAGTCCCGCGCCGCCGGTCTCGCCCGTGCCGAGGAACTGCTCGATCTGGGCTTCCCGGGCTGGCGGGAGCGGCTGACCTGGCGGCGCGAGGCGGTGGCGGACGGCCGTACGGGAGCCGTGGACCCGCCGGGGAGCAGCTGGCGGGACCGGCCCGCCGTGGACCGCGGCGACGGCGTCTACCTCGCGGGCGACCAGGTCGCGGCACCCGGTGTGCTGTCGGAGGTGTCCTTCAACAGCGCGGTCACGGCGGTGTCCCTGGTCCTCGGCCGGTCCGGACAGTCGTCAGTGGTCTGAGCCCAGCGCCGTCAGCGCCCCGTCCGTGAGCCGGTACACCGTCCACTCGTCCTGCGGACGCGCACCGAGCGCCTCGTAGAAACCGATCGCGGGCCGGTTCCAGTCGAGCACCGACCACTCCAGACGCCCGTACCCGCGCTGCACACAGATGCGCGCCAGCTCCGTCAGCAGCGCCCGCCCGTGCCCGGCGCCGCGCGCACTCGGCCGGACGTAGAGGTCCTCCAGATGGATCCCGTGCACCCCGCGCCAGGTGGAGAAGTTCAGAAACCACAGCGCGAACCCCACGGCCTCCCCGGTGGCGTCGTCCACCGCCATGTGCGCGAACGCCGCCGGCCGCTCCCCGAACAGGGCGTCCCGCAACTGCTCCGCGCTCGCCCGCGCCTCCTGTGGTGCCTTCTCGTACTCGGCCAGCTCACGGATCAGGGCATGGATGACGGGGATGTCGGCGGGTATCGCGGTACGAATCATGCGGCGAGGCTAGCCCGTGAGCCGACGGGCGATCTCCAGCCGGCGTTCCTCCAGCGGCCGGCCGCCCGCCACGTCCCACAGGGCGTTCTGCAGCAGCCGGCCCAGCGTCCAGGCACGGGCCCGCTCCCGGTCCAGGCCCACAGCTCGAAGCCGGGGTCACCCGCGAGCGGCTTGGGGTCGAGCTCGACGAAGGCCCGGCCCGACGCGCCGTTGTATCTGTCCTGCGCTTCCGCCAGATCACCGGGGATGTCAATCACGGACCGGACGATACAGACGTGCGTGAATCGGTTCATGCGAAATATCCGGGGCTCCGGCGGCGTGCGGGCGTACCTCCGCAGCGCCCCCGGCACGTACGTGTGGCTGGCGATCCTGTTCGTCACGACCGTCGCCCTGCACCGCATGTCACCGGAGTTCGAGCAGCACTTCCTGCGGCAGCGGTCGACCAATATCCATGAGCTGTCCCGCAACCCGGTCCGGGTGCTGGTGGCCAGCGCGATGTGGATCGACAGCGGCCACTGGATCCCGTACGCCGTGCTGTACACGGTGTTCCACGCACCGGCCGAGCGCTGGCTGGGCACCGCCCGCTGGCTCTCGGTGTGCGCGCTGGCGCACGTGCTGGCCACACTGATCAGCGAGGGCGCCCTGCTGATGGCGATCCGGGACGGCATCGCCCCGCACTCGGCGGTCAACACCCTGGATGTCGGCGTGAGTTACGCGCTCGCCGGGGTCATGGGCGTGCTCACCTACCGGATCGCGACACCCTGGCGGTACGCGTACCTGCTGGTGGTACCGGCCCTGTTCGGGCTGTCGCTGGCCGTGGGACGGTCCTTCACCGAACTCGGCCACTTCGTCTCCGTACTGATCGGACTGGCCTGCTATCCGCTGACGAGGGGCCGCGGAAAAGCATGGAATCCGAAGGAGACACTGGCCGCGCTCAGGGGTTAACGTCCCCGCCATGAGCAGCTCGGCAAGCAGTGTCGTCAACGGCGGGATTTCCTTCTGGTACGCGGACGACGGCCTTCCCGCGGTCCGGGAGCCGCTGACCGGCGACGCGTCCGCCGACGTCGTCATCGTCGGCGGCGGCTACACCGGCCTGTGGACGGCGTACTACCTGAAGAAGGCCGCCCCCTTCCTCCGCATCACCGTCCTGGAGCAGAAGTTCTGCGGCTACGGCGCCTCCGGCCGCAACGGCGGCTGGCTCTACAACGGCATCGCCGGCCGCGACCGGTACGCCAGGCTGCACGGCCGTGACGCCGCGGTACGGCTGCAGAAGGCGATGAACGACACCGTGGCCGAGGTCGTCGCGGTCGCCGGGGCCGAGGGCATCGAGGCGGACGTACACCGGGGCGGTGTTCTCGAAGTCGCCACCACACCCGCCCAGTTGGCCCGCCTGAAGGCCTTCCACGAGCACGAGCTGTCGTACGGCGAGAAGGACCGCGAGCTGTACGGCGCCCGGGAGACGGCCGAGCGGATCCGCATCGCGGACGCGGTCGGCTCCACCTGGACCCCGCACGGCGCCCGGCTGCACCCGGTGAAGCTGGTGAAGGGCCTGGCGGCCGTGGTGGACGCCCTGGGCGTCACCGTCCACGAGTCCACCCCGGTGACGGAGATCCGCCCCAAGCACGCCGTCACCCCGTACGGCACGGTCCGCGCCCCGTACATCCTGCGCTGCACCGAGGGCTTCACGGCGTCACTGAAGGGCCAGAAACGCACCTGGCTCCCCATGAACTCCTCCATGATCGCCACCGAGCCGCTGACCGAGGACCAGTGGGCGGCGATCGGCTGGGACGGCCGCGAAACCCTCGGCGACATGGCCCACGCCTACATGTACGCACAGCGCACCGCCGACGGCCGGATCGCGCTGGGCGGACGCGGGGCGCCCTACCGCTTCGGGTCGAGGACGGACAACGACGGCCGTACGCAGCCGGCGACCATCGAGGCCCTGCACGAGATCCTGACCCGCTTCTTCCCCTCCCTGGCCGGCGTGCGCGTGGAACACGCCTGGTCGGGCGTCCTCGGCGTGCCGCGCGACTGGTGTGCCACGGTGACACTCGACCGCTCCACCGGCCTCGGCTGGGCCGGCGGCTACGTCGGCTCCGGCGTCGCCACCGCCAACCTGGCCGCCCGCACCCTGCGCGACCTCGTCCAGCAGGACTCCGGCCAGGCCGGCCGCACCGAGCTGACGGACCTGCCCTGGGTGAACCACAAGGTCCGCAAGTGGGAACCGGAACCCTTCCGCTGGCTGGGCGTCCACGGCATGTACGCCACCTACCGCACCGCCGACCAGCACGAACGCCTCCACCCGGGGACGGCGTCCTCGCGCCTGGCAAAGGTGGCGGACCGGGTGGCCGGCAGACACTGACCGAACACGACAAACGGCCCCGGACGAGAAGTCCGGGGCCGCTGTGCATCCGGAGCCCCCTGTCGGATTCGAACCGACGACCTTCGCTTTACAAGAGCGGCGCTCTGACCAGCTGAGCTAAGGAGGCCTGCGCATGCGCGCCCGTGCAGTGTACCCACGTCCGGGCCCGCTCCTGTCGAAAATTTCCGCGAAGTTCACCGGGGCCCGGGTACTGACAGAACGAGTGAACGCCAGGTACCGTCCTGAGCCAGTTCACGCAGTTCACCTGGGTGGACTACACCAACCACCTTCCTACAACGGATCGTCCGGCACGTTCCTGCCGGTAGAAGGGGGCCCATTCACCATGGCCACTGTCACGTTCGACAAGGCGACCCGGATCTACCCGGGTTCCACCAAGCCCGCCGTCGACGCGCTCGACATCGCGATCGAGGACGGCGAGTTCCTCGTCCTGGTCGGCCCGTCGGGCTGCGGAAAGTCCACCTCGCTGCGGATGCTCGCGGGCCTGGAGGACGTCAACGGCGGCGCCATCCGCATCGGTGACCGCGACGTCACGCACCTGCCGCCCAAGGACCGGGACATCGCCATGGTGTTCCAGAACTACGCCCTGTACCCGCACATGACGGTCGCCGACAACATGGGCTTCGCGCTCAAGATCGCCGGCGTCAACAAGGCGGAGATCCGGCAGAAGGTCGAGGAGGCCGCGAAGATCCTCGACCTCACCGAGTACCTGGACCGCAAGCCCAAGGCGCTCTCCGGCGGTCAGCGGCAGCGTGTCGCCATGGGCCGCGCGATCGTGCGTGAGCCGCAGGTCTTCCTCATGGACGAGCCGCTGTCCAACCTGGACGCCAAGCTCCGTGTGAGCACCCGTACGCAGATCGCCAGCCTGCAGCGCCGGCTCGGCATCACCACCGTCTACGTCACCCACGACCAGGTCGAGGCCATGACGATGGGCGACCGGGTGGCCGTGCTCAAGGACGGTCTGCTGCAGCAGGTCGACTCGCCGCGGAACATGTACGACAAGCCCGCGAACCTCTTCGTCGCCGGCTTCATCGGCTCCCCGGCCATGAACCTGGTCGAGGTCCCGATCGCCGACGGCGGCGTGAAGTTCGGCAACAGTGTCGTTCCCGTCAACCGGGAGGCGCTGACGGCCGCCTCGGACAAGGGTGACCGCACGGTGACCGTCGGTGTCCGGCCCGAGCACTTCGACGTGGTCGAGCTGGGCGGCTCCGTCGCCGCCTCGCTGTCCAAGGACGCCGCGGACGCGCCGGCCGGTCTCGCGGTCTCCGTGAACGTCGTCGAGGAGCTGGGCGCCGACGGCTACGTCTACGGCACCGCCGAGGTCGGTGGCGAGCTGAAGGACCTGGTGGTCCGCGTCAATGGCCGTCAGGTGCCGGAGAAGGGCTCCACCCTGCACGTGGTGCCGCGGCCGGGCGAGATCCACGTGTTCTCCACGTCCACGGGTGAGCGCCTCTCCGACTGAGCAGCGCGTTTGCACCCAGGTTGACGAAAGGGGCCCTGCGGAGTGCCGCAGGGCCCCTTTCGTGTGAGACACACCCCCGGATATATCCCGGCACAGCGATCATTTCGGGCGTGGCGCGTCAACCCCCTACCCAGAAAAAAGCGGCATCCCATCCCCCAAAGGGGTGACTAAATGTCGCCAAATCATTACCCCGCGCTACCCTCACACGCGTGAAGCACTCCACCACTCCACAGACGCGACGCGGCCATCGGGGCGGCCCTGCCCGCCGGATCGGCCGCACTCTCGCCCTCGTCCTGCCCGTCGTCCTGGTGCTCTCCGGGACCCTCGCGGTCACCCGGGTCAACTGGACGGGGAGCCCCTCCAGCTCGGCGCTGGCCGCCTCGGACGTCTCGTCGGCGGCGCTCTCCGCCAAGACGGCCTCCCGCGCCCCGCAGGACGTGCTCCGCGACCGGCTGATCACCGAGCTGCAGAAGAAGGACCCGGGGGTCGTCCTGACCCACCTCCAGCAGGCCGTCAACGGCCACCCCTCGCTGGCCAAGCACTGCACCGCCATCGCCCGCTCCCTCGGCCAGGCCGCGGCGCGCATGTACGGCGTTCCGCGCGCGCAGTCCTACGCCCGCCCGGTGTGCGACACGTCGTTCGCCTCCGGCGTCCTCGCCGCACGCGGCTGACGGCTCCTCACGGAACGCGCCGCTCCTGGCCGGCCGGGGCGGGGCGCCACGTACAGTGCGGTCATGACCGATCCGAACGCCGCGTCGCGCCCCACTCAAGCCGTGGTCCTGGCCGGTGGCCAGGGCTCCCGGCTGCGTCCCTACACCGACGACCGGCCCAAGCCGATGGTCGAGATCCCCGGCACGGGCACTCCGATCATCGGCCACCAGCTGACCTGGCTCGCCGAGGAAGGCGTGACCGACGTGGTGGTCTCCTGCGGCCACCTCGCGGACGTCCTGCAGAAATGGCTGGACTCCGCCGACCTGCCCGTCTCCGTCACCACCGTGGTGGAGACCGAGCCCCTCGGCCGTGGCGGCGGCCTCAAGTACGCCGCCGCGCATCTTCCCCGCCCCGACCGGCCCTGGTACGCCACGAACGGCGACATCTGGACCCGCTTCTCCCTGCGGGACATGGCCGACTTCCACACCGAGCGGGATGCCGTCGCGACCCTGGCCCTGGCCCGGCCGCGGATCCCCTGGGGGGCGGTGAAGACGGACGGGTTCGGGCACATCACCGACTTCATCGAGGCTCCGCCGTCGACGTTCGAGATCAACGCGGGTGTGTATGTCTTCTCGCCCGAGTTCGCGGAGTTGCTGCCCGAGCGGGGGGATCACGAGCGGACCACGTTCCCCGGGCTGGCCCGGGAGCGGAGGCTTTTCGGGTTCCCGATTCCGCAGGGGGCGTACTGGCGGGCCATCGACACGGCGAAGGATCTGACGGAGGCGGCCAAGGAGCTGGCGGCTCTGGGGCGGTAGTGCATCGAAAGGGCCCCGTACCTCTTCCGGTACGGGGCCCTCTCCTGTGTCGTTGCCGTCAGCCCAGCAGGCCGCCCACCAGGCCCTCCTGGCCGCCGGACGAGTTGCCGCCGGAACTGCTCGAACCGCCCGATGACGAGCTGCCCCCGGTCGATGTGCCACCGGTGCCGGTGGGGCCGGCCGTGGTGCTGGGGGCGCCGCCGGTCGGGGCGGACTGGCGGGGCGGGGTCTGGCCCGTGGTGCCCTGGGTCTGGCTGGGGGCCGCGGTCGTACCGCCGGCGGCCCTGGTCGCGCCCGGAGTCGACACCGCGCCGGACGGACTCGCGCCGACCGTGGCGCCGCCCGTGGGCGAGCTGGAGGCCGACGGTGTCTTCCTGGTCCGGCTGCCGGTGTCCTGGGGGAGCGGGGAGCCGGGGAGGTTGTTGCGGGGGGCCTCGCCGGGGCCGGGCACGACCACGCGGCTGGAGTCGCGTACGGCGCCGCCGAGCAGGGAGCCGACCAGCAGGGTGAGACCGACCGTGACGACGGTGATCAGTGCGCCGCGGCGCAGGACGTACTGGCGCAGGTCCCAGATGTCGGCGCGGGGGCCGAGGCGGCGCCAGGCGCTGGCCGCGATGCGGCCGTCCACGGAGTAGACCGGGGCGCCGGCGATGATCAGCGGGGACCAGGCGGCGAGGTAGATGATGTCGGGGGTGTCGTAGGCGGGGACCGTCTTCCAGCTGACGGTGACGATCAGCGCGGCGGAGAGCAGGGCGCCGAGCACCGCGGCCACGCGCTGCCAGCAGCCCAGGACGGTCAGCACACCGACGACCACCTGGAGGAAGGCGATGACCAGGCCGGAGCCGACCGGGTGGTGCAGGGCGAACTGGCGCAGGGGTTCGGCCACGTCCCAGGGGTGCAGGGTGTTGAGCCACTTGACCATCGAGCCGCGCTTGCCGCCGTCGAAGTAGACGGGGTCGCACAGCTTGCCCATACCGGCGTAGATGGAGATGAAACCCAGGAAGATGCGCAGCGGGAGCAGGACCACGCCGAGGTTCATCCGGCGGCCGGGGTAGTAGGCGTGCCGGGAGGGGTCGTCCCCGTGGCGCCTGGCGGGGCGGGGGGCGTCCTGCTCGGACGCGTCGTCGTAGTGGTCGTGGTCGTCGTAGTCGTCGTGGTCGCCGTAGTCGTCGTAGTCGTCGGCGCCATGGCCGTCGTACGGTTCGAGGTCGGCGTCCGGGTGGGGCGGGTCGTCGTAGGCGCCGCTCACCGTGCGCATGTGCGGCAGCAGGCGGGTGCCGTCGGCGTCGGGGGCGGTGCGCTGGTGGCCGACGACGGGGGTCTCGACGGTCTGGTCCAGCTCGTCGTAGGTGTCGGCGTAGCCGGTCTGGACGCGCGGGATGACCTGGGTGGCTCCGGCTTCGGGCTCGTCGGCGTGGCGGACGCTGCTGCCCCGCACGGCCTGGAGGAGCCGGTGGGCGCCGGTGTCGTCGGGGGCGGACTTGCCGCTCCACACGACGGGGCGGCGTCGGCCGGTGGCGCCGGCCCGGCCCGCGGTACCCACGACGGGCATGCGGGGGGTGTCCTGGGCGGCACTCAGGAGCCGGGCGATCCGCGGGGATTGGGCGCGCCTCGCCGATGCGCCCAGCTGCACGCGGAAGCTGACGTGATTGACGATGACCTGCGCCGGATCGCTCGGCACCTTCACCATGCTCAGCGCGGGAGCGTCGTCGTACCCCGACGAGCGGTCCCCCGTGGGTGTGCGGGGTGTTCTGGTGTCCACACGCATCTAACCGAGTGACGTGGTGTTAGGACACTGCTTTGACCGGGCGGATGTGTCCGGACCCCGTCAAAGCCGCCTCGAACGCCATATGGGCGCCGAAATTCCCCCGCAGGGGTGAAGTTGCGGACGGTTGTTCAGCTCCGCCTGCTGGCCGCCTCGTACAGGACGATGCCGGCCGCGACACCCGCGTTCAGCGACTCCGCGCCACCCGGCATCGGAATGCGCACGCGGAAGTCGCAGGTTTCCCCGACGAGGCGGGACAGGCCCTTGCCCTCACTGCCGACGACGATGACGACGGGGCCCTCCAGGGCCTCCAGGTCACCGAGTTCCACCTCGCCGTCCGCCGCCAGGCCGACGACCGTGACGCCGGCCTTCTTGTAGGCCTCCAGCGTCCGGGTGAGGTTGGTGGCGCGGGCGACCGGGGTGCGGGCGGCGGTGCCGGCGGAGGTCTTCCAGGCGCCGGCGGTCATGCCGGCCGAGCGGCGCTCGGGCACGACCACGCCGTGGCCGCCGAAGGCGGAGACGGAGCGGACGACCGCGCCGAGGTTGCGCGGGTCGGTGACCCCGTCCAGCGCGACGACCAGCGGGTCCTCGCCCTCGTCGGCGGCGGCGTCGAGCAGGTCCTCGGGGTGCGCGTACTCGTACGGCGGGACCTGCAGGACCAGGCCCTGGTGGTTGAGGCCGTTCGTCATGCGGTCCAGCTCGGGGCGCGGGGCCTCCATCAGGTTGATGCCGCCGCGCTCGGCGGCGAGCTGGAGGGCCTCGCGGACGCGCTCGTCGTTGTCGATGAACTGCTGGACGTAGAGGGTCGAGGCGGGCACGCCCTCGCGGAGTGCCTCGACGACCGGGTTACGGCCGACGACCAGCTCGGAGGTCGACTTGCCGCCTCGGCCCCGGGCCATGGGACGGCGCGCGGCCTGCTTGGCCTTGGCGGTGGCGATGCGGTTCTTCTTGTGGCCCTTGCGCATCTCGGCGGGCGGGGTCGGTCCCCTGCCCTCCAGGCCCTTGCGCCGCTGGCCGCCGGAGCCGACCTGCGCGCCCTTCTTGCCGGACATGCGGCGGTTGTTCGCGGCCATGACCTACCTGTTCTCTCCGAAAAAGTGTGCGTACGTCTATGCAGTGTGCCGCCCGGGGGGCCGGGCGGCACAATCGATCAAGAGCCGGTGCTCAGCGCGGACCCAGGGTCCAGCGCGGGCCCTGCGGGCTGTCCTCGATGACCAGGCCCGCCTGGCTCAGCTGGTCGCGGATGGCGTCGGCCGTCGTCCAGTCCTTGCGGGCGCGGGCGGACTCACGCTGGTCGAGGACCAGACGGACGAGGCTGTCGACCACGCCGTGCAGGTCTTCGCCCTGGTCGGAATCTCCCGCCCACTGCGCATCGAGCGGGTCCATGCCGAGGACGCCGAGCATGGCCCGCACCTCGGCGAGCCGGGCGACGGCGGCTTCCTTGTCGTCGGCGGCCAGCGCGCTGTTGCCCTGCCGGACCGTGGTGTGCACGACGGCGAGGGCCTGCGGGACGCCCAGGTCGTCGTCCATCGCCTCGGCGAAGGCGGGCGGGACCTCGGCGGCCGGTTCGACGGTCTTGCCGGCCAGCTCGGTGACCCGCTGCACGAAGCCCTCGATCCGGGCGAACGCCGACTCGGCCTCGCGCAGCGACTCCTCGCTGTACTCGATCATCGAGCGGTAGTGCGGGGTGCCCAGGTAGTAGCGCAGCACGATGGGCCGCCACTGCTTGACCATCTCGGACACGAGCACGCTGTTGCCGAGCGACTTGGACATCTTGTCGCCGGCCATGGTGACCCAGGCGTTGTGCACCCAGTACCGGGCGAAGTCGTCGCCGTAGGCCTTGGCCTGGGCGATCTCGTTCTCGTGGTGCGGGAAGATCAGGTCCAGGCCGCCGCCGTGGATGTCGAAGGCGCTGCCGAGGTACTTGTGCGCCATCGCCGAGCACTCCAGGTGCCAGCCGGGCCGGCCCTCCCCCCACGGGGTGGGCCAGGTCGGCTCGCCCGGCTTGGCCGCCTTCCACATCGCGAAGTCCCGCGAGTCCCGCTTGCCGGTCTCGCCCTCGGCGGAGGGCTGCAGCAGGTTGTCCAGCTCCTGCCGGGACAGCTGGAGGTAGGACGGGAAGGACCGTACGTCGAAGTAGACGTTGCCGTCGGCGGCGTAGGCGTGCCCGCGCTCGATGAGGCGCTGCATCATCTCGACCATCTCGGTGATGTGGCCGGTGGCGCGCGGCTCGTACGTCGGCGGCAGGCAGCCGAGAGCGGTGTAGCCCTCGTTGAAGGCGCGCTCGTTGTCGTACCCGATCGACCACCAGGGCCGGCCCTGCTCGTGGGCCTTGGTGATGATCTTGTCGTCGATGTCGGTGACGTTCCTGATGAACGTCACGTCATAGCCGCGGTACGCGAACCACCGGCGCATGATGTCGAAGTTGAGCCCCGAGCGGATGTGCCCGATGTGCGGTGCCGCCTGCACGGTGGCGCCACACAGGTAGATCGAGACGCAACCCGGCTTGAGCGGGGTGAAGTCACGGATCTGCCGGGCGCTGGTGTCGTACAGGCGAATAGTCACCACTCCAGAGTAGTGGGCGCGAGAGGGTGCCTCACGCCCCTTCCCCGCAATGCCGGGCTTCAGAGCCTCCCGACGACCTTCCGGGGCGTGATGCGTACGACCACTCGCTGGGCGTCGTTGACCGAGTCGGGGTTGAAGTCGGCGTACTTCCGGCCCGTGTACTTCTCGCTCAGTTCGTCGATGAGTTCCGGGGCGCCGTCGGTCGTCGTCTCGGCGGTGCCGCGGATCTCGGCGTACTCGTAGGGCTGGTCCGGGTCCATGACGACGACCGTCACGCGGTTGTCGCGGTCCAGGTTCTTCTTCTTGCGGCGGTCGACCGTGGTGGAGAAGAGGAGATCGTCGCCGTCCCGCTTCACCCAGACCGGTGACAGCTGCGGGCTGCCGTCGGGCTGGAGGGTGCCGACGACGATGAACACCTTGCGGTCGAGCAGGGACTTCAGACGGTCGGACAGTACGGCGGACATGGGCACCCTCCGGAGTCCAGGGATCACTGGTGGTCGTGTGGGTACCCTCGCACGCCCTCAGCTCACCCGCACGACGAGCGCAGTCGCCACCGCCATCAGGCCCTCCTCGCGGCCCGGGAAGCCGAGGCCGTCGGTCGTCGCGCCGGAGACGGAGACGGGCGCGCCGGCCGCTTCGGAGAGGATCTTCTGGGCCTCGTCGCGCCGCTTGCCGATCTTCGGGCGGGGGCCGACCACCTGGACGGCGATGTTGCCGATGGTGAAGCCGGCCTCGCGGACGATCCGGGCCGCCTCGGTGAGGAGGGTGGTCCCGGAGGCTCCCGACCACTCGGGGCGGCCGGTGCCGAAGTGCTGTCCGAGGTCACCGAGCCCGGCGGCGGAGAAGAGGGCGTTGCAGGCCGCGTGGGCGACGACGTCGGCGTCGGAGTGCCCGGCCAGGCCCGGCCCCTCGCCCTCCCACTTCAGGCCCGCGCACCACAGCTCGCGGCCCTCCTCGAAGGCGTGGATGTCGGTGCCGATGCCGACCTGGGGGAGGATCAGCGGCTGCTCAGAAGCCATCGTTGAGCCTCCTGCGGGCGAGGACCGCCTCGGCGAGGACCAGGTCGAGGGGACGGGTGACCTTGAAGGCCTCCTCGTGACCGGGGACGGCGACGACGGTCAGGCCCAGCTGCTCGACCATGCTCGCGTCGTCGGTGACGCCCGCGGTGACGGTCTCGTGGGCGCGGATCAGGGTCGCGCGGTCGAAGCCCTGCGGCGTCTGGACGGCGCGGAGGCGGGCCCGCTCGGGGGTGGCGACGACCGGTTCCGGGTCCCCGGCGACGGCCGCGGGCTCGACCTCCTTGACGGTGTCGGCGAGCGGGAGCGCGGGGACGACGGCGGGGGCGCCGTCCCGGACTGCCTCGATGACCGCGTCGACCGTGTCGACCGGGACCAGCGGGCGGGCCGCGTCGTGGACGAGGACGATGCCGTATTCGGGCGGCAGGGCGTCCAGGCCGAGCTTGACCGATTCCTGGCGGGACTCGCCGCCGGGCACGACCAGGAAGTCGGTTCGCTCGGGCAGCGCGTGTGCGTCGAGGAGTGATTTGACCTCGGCGGCGCCGTCCGGCGGGGCCACGACGATCACCAGGGAGACATGGCGGGACGCGGCGAGCGCGCGGGCCGCGTGGATGAGCATGGGTGTGCCGTTGAGCGCGCGCAGCGCCTTGGGGGCGCCCGGACCGAGGCGTACGCCCCGGCCGGCGGCGGGAATCACGGCGGCTACGGGGGTCGGCGCGGGCGAAGGGCGCGATTCGTCAGACATCGGTTCCTGTCAGGTTTGTGTGCTCGACCTAGGTGGGTATGGCCTGGAGGAGTGCCGGGCGCGACGCCTTGACCGGACCCTTTCCGTGACCCTGGTCGAGCCATCTGCCCGGGCCCGGCACATCAAGTATCGGGGGGCTTGCTTCTCGGGGGCTTTCCGAAGAACACGGAAGACCAGCGAAGAGCGGGGCTTTTCCGGATACGGCGCCATTGGGTACGAACATGCCGCAGCGCCCGGCGACAGGATCAGTGTCATCGGGCACCGCGGCATTTACTGTGCTGAGCGTGGCGGGAGCGAAGGATCGCTGCCGTGGCGCGTCAGGAGGCGAGCACCTCGTCGAGCAGGGCTTCGGCCTTGTCCTCGTTCGTGTTCTCCGCGAGCGCCAGCTCGCTCACCAGGATCTGGCGTGCCTTGGCGAGCATGCGCTTCTCACCGGCGGACAGTCCGCGCTCGCGCTCACGACGCCACAGGTCACGCACGACTTCCGCGACCTTGATGACATCGCCGGAGGCGAGCTTCTCCAGGTTTGCCTTGTAGCGACGCGACCAGTTCGTGGGCTCCTCGGCGTACGGCGCGCGCAGCACCTCGAAGACCCGGTCCAGCCCGTCCTGACCGACCACATCACGCACGCCGACGAACTCCGCATTGTCCGCTGGCACACGTACCGTCAGGTCACCCTGGGCGACCTTCAGCACCAAGTAGGTCTTGTCCACGCCTTTGATCTGGCGAGTTTCGATGGCCTCGATCAGCGCGGCCCCGTGATGGGGATAGACCACGGTGTCGCCAACCTTGAACGTCATGTGACAGGTACCCCTTCCGTGGCTATCCAGGGTAACACGGATACGGCGTCTTCTGAATGGCGTTTTCGCAGGTCAGGGCATATCTCGGGGCTTGACAACTGCGACAGGAACGTGCTGCGAGGGGCCTGCGGAACGAGGAATTCGCAGGTCGGAGGGGCTCTTCGGGCGGGGAGAAACGCGTACGTTACACACTTCCGGAGCCGTCTCCAAGTGGACGAACGTCCCGTTTTGTCCGGTTCCAAGCGTACGACTTCCGCTACTCCGTTCGGTGGCCCCTGACGGATCCGAGCCGATTCCGGAATTGATCAACGGCCGCGGGACGGGGTGGCGCGTGATCAATATCCGGGGCCGTCGCGCATTCCTTCACGGAAATTTTGCGAGCGGTTATGTGAATGGCGGACGAGCGCCCGGCAAAGTGACTGGAGGGTCACGTGTGATCGGAGTGACGCGGGGTTCGCGGTACCTCCAGCCGGAGGGAAGCAGGGTGGTCGGGGAGGGTCGGGTGCGGGCGTCCGGGAACGGCTCGGTAACCTAAGCCCGCTGACAGACACTTAGGGTGGCTTTATAAGGGAGCCGCCCGCGCGTTCAAGGAGTTGCCGCCGCCGTGAGCAGCAGCCTTCGACGCGGCGCCCTCGCCGCCTCCGCCATCGTCTTCTCGATCGCCTCGCTCGCCGCCTGCGGCGCCGGCAACAACTCACAGACCCTGGAAGTCAAGCCGGACAACGCGGCGACCAGCGTCGGCGACATCAAGATCCAGAACGCCCTGGTCATCACCCAGCCCGACCTGAAGTCGACGGGCCCGGCCGTGATCTCCGCGACCCTGTTCAACATGGGCAAGGACCCGCAGACCCTGCAGTCCATCGCGGTCCCGGGCAGCAGCGCGACCGTGAAGCTGACCCCCGCCAAGGGCCAGAGCCTGACGATTCCGGCGCACGGTTCCCTGACCCTCGGTGGCAAGGACAACGCCTCCGCCGAGATCCCCAGCGGTCGCGAGGCGGTCCAGGACGGCAACGCGCAGAAGATCACCTTCACCTTCAGCACGACCGGTGACGTGAGCCTGCGCGCCTTCGTGGTGCCGGCCACCAGCTACTTCGACAAGTGGGGCCCGAGCCAGATCCCGTCCGGACCGGCGACGAACTCCCCCGCGCCGGGCGCCTCCGCCGGCGGCAAGCCGCACAAGGGCGGCAAGGCGAGCCCGTCGTCCTCCCCGAGCAACACGGCGAGCAGCACCGCGAGCGGCACCGCCAGCACCGGCGCCACCCCGAGCGACTCCGCCTCCCAGTCGGCGGCCGGCCGCTGAGCACCGGGACACGAATGAAGGGCGGCACCCCTGCCGGGGGCGCCGCCCTTCGTCGTCACCGCGTACGGGAAGGCCGTACGGTCTACGGCTCGAACTTGTAGCCAAGACCGCGCACCGTCACCAGGTACCGGGGCGCGCCCGGATCCGGTTCGATCTTGGCGCGCAGGCGCTTGACGTGGACGTCGAGGGTCTTGGTGTCGCCCACGTAGTCGGCGCCCCAGACACGGTCGATGAGCTGCATGCGGGTCAGCACGCGGCCGGCGTTGCGCAGCAGCATCTCCAGCAGGTCGAACTCCTTGAGGGGGAGGTCGACCTTGGAGCCGGCGACCGTCACCACGTGGCGGTCGACGTCCATGCGGACCGGGCCCGCCTCCAGCGCGGCCGGGGTGACCTCCTCCGGCTCGCCGCGGCGGCGCAGCACGGCCCGGATACGGGCCACCAGCTCGCGCGAGGAGAAGGGCTTGGTGACGTAGTCGTCGGCTCCTATCTCCAGACCGACCACCTTGTCGATCTCGCTGTCCTTGGCCGTCACCATGATCACGGGGACGTTGGAGCGGCCGCGCAGCTGACGGCACACCTCCGTACCGGGCAGACCCGGCAGCATCAGGTCGAGGAGGACGAGGTCGGCGCCGTTGCGCTCGAACTCGTCGAGTCCGTCGGGGCCGGTGGCCGCCACGGCGACCTCGAAGCCCTCCTTGCGGAGCATGTACGACAGGGCGTCGGAGAAGGACTCCTCGTCCTCGACGACGAGCACTCGGGTCACGGAAGGACCTCCGGGGCAGGAAGCGGTTCGTACGGGGATGACTCGGGGGCGCCGCCGTCCTCGTCTTCTTCGTCGAGGTCGGGGTGCTGTTGCGCGCGGTCGCGGGCCGCGCCCGCCTCCGGCAGCCTGAGGGTGAACGTGGAGCCCTGGCCTTCGGCGCTCCAGACCGTGACCTCCCCGCCGTGCGAGGCGACCACGTGCTTGACGATCGCGAGGCCGAGACCGGTGCCTCCGGTCTGCCGGGAGCGGGCCGGGTCGACGCGGTAGAAGCGCTCGAAGATGCGCTCCTTGTCCTTGTCGGAGATGCCGATGCCCTGGTCCGTCACGGCCAGCTCGATCAGGTCGCCGCCGGGAGCGTTGACCCGGCGGGCGGCTATGCCGACCCGGGTGCGGGCCGGGGAGTAGTTCACGGCGTTCTCGACCAGGTTGCCGAGGGCGGCGGCCAGCTGGCCCCGGTTGCCCCAGACGGCCAGGTCCTCCATGCCTCCGGCGGCCATGGTGATCTGCTTGGTGCCTGCCTGGTGGCGGCAGCGGTCGATGGCCTCGGCGACCAGCTCGTCCACGCGGACGGGCTCGGCATCCTCCAGCGGGTCGTCGTTCTGCACCCGGGAGAGGTCGATCAGCTCCTGGACCAGATTGGTCAGCCGGGTCGCCTCGATCTGCATACGGCCCGCGAAGCGCTGTACGGCCTCGGGGTCGTCGGAGGCGTCCATGACCGCCTCGGAGAGGAGGGAGAGCGCGCCGACGGGCGTCTTCAGCTCATGGCTCACATTGGCCACGAAGTCGCGCCGTACGGCCTCGATACGTCTGGCCTCGGTCAGGTCCTCGACCAGCAGCAGGACCAGGCGGGAGCCGAGCGGGGCCACGCGCGCGGAGACCGCGAGGGCCTCGCCGCGTCCGGTGCCGCGCCGGGGCAGGTCCAGCTCGACCTGCCGTATCTCGCCGTCACGTCTGGTGTCCCGGGCCATCTGGAGCATCGGCTCGACGGAGAGTTTGCCGCCCCGGACCAGCCCGAGGGCGTAGGCGGCGGAGCTGGCCTTGACGACGGCGTCGGCCTCGTCGAGGACGACGGCCGAGGAGCGGAGCACGGACAGTACGGTGTCCACGCCGGGCGGGAGTACGGGATCGGTGTGCAAGGAAGTCCTGGTCGGTCGCTTCTGGTCGCGTTCGCTCCAGCGGAACGCCAGCATGGCGATGACGCCGGTGAGCACCCCGGCGATCGCTGCCGCTGCGGCGACCGCCGCGTTCACGTCCATGCCTCCAGGTTAAGCAGGGGGTACGACATGACCCCAGCCGTCGAGGGACGACCTCGGACACTCGTCGCCCAGAGTTCACCTTGGAGCCAGGATTGGTTCATTTGGGGTGGCGGAAACGGACGCGTGCGGGACAGAACGTGGGAGCGTGGGGACCAAGCACACCTATGAGAGGGAGCCCTGATGCGGGACGCGTACCACGAGGAACTTGACTCGATCGGCGACGGTCTGGTGGAGATGACCCGGCTGGTCGGGTCGGCGATCGGGCGCGCCACGACCGCCATCCTGGACGCCGACCTGAAGCTGGCCGAGAGCGTGATCGAGGCCGACCAGAAGGTCGACGAGCTCCAGCACGACCTGGAGGCGCGGGCCATAGCCCTGCTCGCCCGGCAGCAGCCGGTGGCGACCGACCTCCGTATCGTCGTCACCTCCCTGCGGATGTCCGCCGACCTGGAGCGCTCCGGCGACCTGGCCCAGCACGTGGCGAAGCTGGCGCGCCTGCGCTTCCCCGCGCGGGCCGTCCCCCAGGACCTGCACGCGACGATCCTGGAGATGGGCCAGCTCGCGCAGCGCCTGATGGCGAAGGCGGCCGAGGTGATCATCACCAAGGACATCGACCTCGCGCTGCAGCTGGAGCAGGACGACGACGAGATGGACCTGCTGCACCGCACGCTGTTCCAGCACCTGATCGACGAGCGCTGGAAGCACGGCATCGAGACCGCCGTCGACGTCACCCTGCTGGGCCGCTACTACGAACGGTACGCCGACCACGCGGTGGCCGTCGCCAAGCGCGTCGTCTATCTGGTCACGGGCGAGCACGCGGACGAACTCCAGCAGGACATCCAGCCGGTGACGGGCGTCGAGGGCGCGTGATCCGGGGCAGGGCCGCCGGGCCCTGCGGGGCTGTGGGGGCTTGCGGGGCTATGGGGGCTTGCGCTGAGACGGGCCTGGGCCGCAACCGGTGGCGGGACCGAATGCGGGGTCGGCCGCGGGGTCGGCTCCGGGGGCGCTGGGGCGCCTCCGTGCGCCGTTGATGCGCCGGGGGATACGGGCATGAAATGGACGAGGGCACCCCTGCCCCAGCGTCTAGGAGGGACCCATGGCCGAATCCCCCAGCACCACGCCCGACCCCACGCAGGAGCGCGAGACCGACCAGCCCGCCCCCGTCACGAGCCTTCCGCTGATCGGCGCATGCGGGTGCGGATCGGGCTGCGGGTGCGGGTGCCAGTCGGGCGCGCCGTGCCAGTGCGGCTGACGGACTGCAGAACGTCGTAGGGCCGGTGTGAACGCGATTCGCACCGGCCCTGCCCGTGTGTCATCGGCCGGCGGATCCGGCGCCTTCGAAGCGGAGCCTGCCGGCCAGGACCTCGCGGGCCACTTGGCTGATCGTGCGGCCGTCGGCGTACGCGCGGGCCCGCAGCCGGTCCAGGGCCTGCTCCGGGTCCAGGTCCAGCTGCACCATCACCATGCCGACCGCCTGGTGGACCTCCGTGTGGTCGGCCTCGGAGGCCGCCAGCCACGACGCCACCTCGTTCTCCGTGTCCTCCTCGGCGCCGTCGAGGCCGGCCGTCTGAAGGCTCATGAGCGCGTAGGCGACCGCGTCCCGCACCCACAGCGCGGTCCGCATGTCCGGCTCCGCCAGCCCGCCGACGGATTCGCTGTAGAGGTCGAGGGTGCCGATCGCGGCGCCGCTGACACCGAGCGGCAGCGAGAAGACCGCGCGCACGCCGAGTGCCACCGCCTCGTGCGCGAAGATCGGCCAGCGGAGGGCGTCGGGTCCGCCGGTGAGGTCGGCCGCGACGACCGGGGCGCCCCGGTCGAGAGCGCTCTGACAGGGTCCGTCCCCCACGGTGTACTGCAGCTCGGCGAGCCGGGCGGCGACCCGGTCACTGGCGCACCAGGTGATGTGTACGCCCTTGCCGCCGGAGATCGACACCGAGGACCCGCCGATCGGCAGCAGCCGTACGCACGCCGTGCACAGCGCGCCCGGCACCTGCTGAGGGTCGTCGGTGCACCGCGCGGCGGCGGCGAGCGTCTCGGTGACCCGCAACCGTTCCTTCCCGTACGCCGGCACCCCGCCACCGGCTGGTCCCTTCGACCGCTCGGGCGACATGGTCATCATCTCCACGTCCCGGGTGCCCAGCTTGGGACGATTGACGTACCGCTCTTTTGACGCACCGGTCCTCGAAGGACGGAACTCCGACACCGACGTACGGTCATCAGCGCTGGAGATCGGGCGCCGGCTCGATGACGTCGGCCCAGACACGATCGCTCCACGGGTTGCCCTCGACATCGAGGCGTGCTGCGACGACATCGTCGAGAAAGTGCGCCTGGGCGCTGCCTGCCGTCTCGTGGGGCCGCCAGAGTGAGTCGCACTCATGCACAGCAAGAAGCGCGTCCCATCCGCCTTGAAGCGGTACGGGTGGAGCCAGTCCTGTCCGCAGCCTGGACACACCAGGTCGCGCGCCACTCTCGACTCCCAGATGCTGGGTCTTGTCGGGGATCTTGGTGAGCTGGGATTTCCCTGCTCGGGGAGGGTGGGCTCGTGCGCCTGATGGTCGTCGTTGGTCGTCCTTGGCCACTGTTGAGCGGTGTCGGACGGCCCAGTCATGGGTCAGCCATGGGTCACATGAGCGGTGTCAGCCCGCCGAGGCGACCCGGCATTGCCCATCGCCATCGCCGCCTTGACGAACCACTGGCCGCCCAAACGGAACGACGTTGAAGTGCGCCCTAATATGTGCAGGTCACAGGAGGGGGAGCATGGTTGAAGTGAGGCACACGTGCCCGCATTGTGGACACGGCGTAGGTCGGCTGATGCGCGTCAACGGCGAAGGTGTTTCCAACTGCTCGCGTTGCCACAAGAGTGACTGGTCCCGCCGGTTCGATCCCCAGCAGGCGCAGCAGGAGGCTCGGGAAACACGCCGCGCAGAGATGAAGGCGCGTCTCTCCGACTGGTTTTCACGCAACAACCCGTCCACCCAGGACGAGATCCCCGAACGCAACGCACAATCCATCCAGGTCAAGATCCCCGAACGCATCACGCCGCCCCCGCCGCTTCGCCCGAAGGTGGAACGGGAGCGGCCTGTCGGGCATGTCCGTAACGGGAAGCTCCTCGAATCCAACACCGCCCAGAGCGCGAACAACAGGGTGAGGAAGCGCCTCTTGGCCTATGGAGTCTTGGCGGTAGGGGCTGTGGCTTGCTTCGCCATCGGCGCGGGGGGCGCTGACGGTGACCAGGTCCAGGCCGCGTCCGCCAAGCCCACAGCGTCGCCCAGCGCGACTGCATCTCCCTCGGTCGAATCCTCCGTGTCTCCGTCGCCTTCACTGAATCCGGCTCCGACGAAGCCGGTGAGCGACTACCAGCACTGGAACCTTGCAAAGGCTGTGGCGGACGCCCGCAAGCACCACGTCGGGCCGGTGACTTACACAGACCTGAGCGACCTGAACCGTAGTCCGTCTCACCTCGGCAACTGGAAGGTGTGCTCGCAATGGCCCGATGCTGGTGCCGAGAGCACCGGGACTGTCACGTTCTCGGTTCTGAAAACGAACGAGGCGTGCGCATCGCCGCCGCGCCCCCACTCTCATCACGACACGTCCTCGCAGGGCAGTACGGACCCCAGCTCGGGCGGAAGTACATCGACGGCTGACAGCTCGCCCGCATCGGGCAGCTCCACCACGACGCAGTTGTGCGACATCCGATCCAACGCCGGTAACTGCTATCACGCCGGCGAGTTCTGCCGGAGCATCGACATGGGGGAGACGACCACGGACGCGGCAGGGCGTGAGATCACCTGCGACTATGAGGCTGGCGCTAATCGGTGGCACTACTGACAACCCGATGACCGGTCACGGCTTGGTGCCTGCCAGGTTCGCGTGTCCGGCTACCGTGACTGCCCGGTGTTCCCGTGGTCTCCCGCTCGATCGGGCACGCGTGGGGCACGGCTACCTTCTGATCCGTAGCTCTACAGAGATCGGTCAATGGGGGTTATAGGGTCATCGTTCGGCCCTTCGTAGTCGTCACTGGCCATGGTCGGCTTCTGAGGTTGCTGTACTTCTCCGCTGTACAGCTCTGGCGGCTCGTATGAGCGAGGTTGTTTCGGCTGATCAGTGTGTCGGGGTGGGTGTCCCCCAGGACCTGCTCGTCTTGGGCGAGGGTGGTCTCGTACAGGGGATGGCTCACTGCAGGGCCCCCGCCGCCCGGTAGGCGTGCCGGACTCCAGGCCGCTTGCCGTGTGGATCTACTCCAACGTGCGCGCCGCCCTCAGCGCGGCCGTGGATGACGGGCACCTTCCCCGGAACCCGTGCGCCGCCCGCTCGGTCCGGCCACCGGCCGTAGACGACAGGCGCGTCGTGCCCTGGACGCCGGAACGGGTCTTCGCCGTCCGGGCCGGAATGCCCGAGCGCGTGGGCGAGATCCGCCCTCGTGACCTACCGATCGCACTCATCGGTACGGCCGGCGGCACACTCGCCCTCTGGGCCAACGCCCCCGCCGGGATCGCCATCCCCACGGCTCTGCTGATCGTCCTCGACATCCGCATCCGCCGCTGGCGCCGACGCACCTGACGTCCCGATCATGCACCTGACGGCCCACAGACGGCCCCAGGGCATCGAAAAGCCCCCCACCCGCAGCGAAACCGCAGGTGAGGGGCTTGATCGTTCGGGCTTACTTCTTCTTGCCCTGGTTCTTGACCGCCTCGATCGCCGCCGCGGCCGCCTCGGGGTCGAGGTAGGTGCCGCCGGGGGTGATCGGCTTGAAGTCGGCGTCCAGTTCGTAGGAGAGCGGGATGCCGGTCGGGATGTTCAGGCCCGCGATGTCGGCGTCGGAGATGCCGTCCAGGTGCTTGACCAGGGCGCGGAGCGAGTTGCCGTGGGCCGCGACCAGGACCGTGCGGCCGGCCAGGAGGTCGGGGACGATGCCGTCGTACCAGTACGGGAGCATGCGCTGGACGACGTCCTTCAGGCACTCCGTCCGCGGGCGGAGCTCCGGCGGGATGGTCGCGTAGCGGGCGTCGTTCGCCTGGGAGAACTCGGAGTCGTCCGCGAGCGGCGGGGGCGGGGTGTCGTACGAGCGGCGCCAGAGCATGAACTGCTCCTCGCCGAACTCGGCCAGCGTCGCCGCCTTGTCCTTGCCCTGGAGCGCGCCGTAGTGCCGCTCGTTCAGGCGCCAGCTGCGGTGGACCGGGATCCAGTGGCGGTCCGCGGCCTCAAGGGCCAGCTGAGCCGTGCGGATCGCGCGCTTCTGCAGGGACGTGTGGACCACGTCGGGGAGGAGGTCGGCGTCCTTCAGGAGCTCGCCACCGCGGACTGCCTCCTTCTCGCCCTTCTCATTCAGGTTGACGTCCACCCAGCCGGTGAACAGGTTCTTCGCGTTCCACTCGCTCTCGCCGTGGCGGAGGAGGATCAGCTTGTACGGTGCGTCGGCCATGGCAAAGAGCGTAATCCACGGGTTCGCCGCCCTGCCCGGCCCGGTCAGTGGGTGGACGGTTGACGGCATCTGTTAATCGAGTGGCCCCCGAGGGCCGCCGTCTGTAAGTTGTGCTTGCCACGTGAGCCACTTACCAATGGGGGTCTTGTCATGTCCGCCACGCGTCTCAGACGTGCCGCCCGGGAGACCGTCTCCGGACTCCCTCGTGAGTTCTGGTGGCTGTGGACCAGCACCCTCGTCAACCGGCTCGGCGCGTTCGTGGCCACCTTCATGGCCCTCTATCTCACCCTCGACCGCGGATATTCGGCCTCCTACGCCGGTCTCGTCGCCTCGCTGCACGGGCTGGGCGGGGTCGTCTCCTCGCTGGGCGGAGGGGTCATGGCCGACCGGCTGGGACGGCGGCCCACACTGCTCATCGCCCAGTCGGCCACCGCCGCCTCCGTCGCGCTGCTCGGCTTCATGAGCGACCCCGTCACCATCGCCGCCGTCGCCTTCCTCGTCGGCATGGCCTCCAACGCCTCCCGGCCGGCCGTGCAGGCGATGATGGCCGACATCGTGCGACCCGAGGACCGGGTGCGGGCCTTCTCGCTCAACTACTGGGCCATCAACCTCGGCTTCGCCGTCTCCTCCACGGCCGCGGGGTTCATCGCCGAGTTCAGTTATCGCGCCGGCTTCCTGATCGAGGCCGGGATGACGGCGGTCTGCGCTCTCGTCGTCTTCCTCAAGCTGCCCGAGTCGCGGCCCACGGCCACGGCCAGGCAGGCCGGCTCCGACGTCGGCCTCGGCACCGTGCTGCGCGACGGGCGGTACATGGCCGTCGTCGGGCTGTCCTTCCTGGTCGCGCTGGTCTTCCAGCAGGGGTCCGTGGGGCTGCCGGTGGCCATGGGGCGGGCCGGGTTCTCGCCCGCGGACTACGGCCTCGCCATCGCCGTCAACGGCATCCTGATCGTCGCCCTGCAGATCCCGGTCACCCGCTTCATCGAGCACCGCGACCCGCGCACCCTGCTGGTGGTCTCCTCGGTGCTCGCCGGGTACGGCTTCGGGCTCACCGCCTTCGCCGGTTCCGTCGGCGTCTTCGCGCTCACCGTCTGCGTGTGGACCCTCGCCGAGATCGTCAACGCCCCGACCCAGACCGGGCTCGTGGTCCGGCTGTCCCCGGTGCACGGGCGCGGCCGCTACCAGGGCGTCTACACCCTGTCCTGGTCCGTCGCCGCCCTGGTCGCACCGCTGATGTCCGGCGCGGTCATCGACCGGCTGGGACCGGAGTGGCTGTGGGGGATGTGTGCGGTGGTGGGGACGGTCGCGGGCGCCGGATACGGCGTGCTCATGCGCGGACTGCCGGCCGAGACGCCGGTTCCGGCTCCGCCGCCGTCCGCTTCCGTCCAGGTCACCGAAGTGTGAGCCGTGCGGGGCGACCGCTCGCGTCGGCCCGGGCCGAAAGCCGGCCCGTGCCCCGCACCGCGAGCATCGCGGTGCGGGGCGTGGGCGCGGAAGGAAGGTACGGCCCGCCGTCAGTGGCCGAACTGCCGGTCGAAGATACCCCCGACCTTGCCGAATTCAGGCATGTCCTGGTCCATGCCGGACATGCCCTGGTCGGCATCGGACGTGGCCGGCGCGCTGCTCCCGGACTCGACCCCGACGTTACCCATGTCGTCGTTGTCGTCGGCCATGGCCTGGGCCGCGCCTCCGAGCAGAACGGTCCCGGCGAGAGCGATGGCGCCGAGTGCGGCACGTACACGCATAAGCATCTCCTTCGATCGGTGTGTGATCGTCAGAGGTATGCCGCCGGCCCCCGCGCAAGAAGCGTTGACGTGCACACAAGCACCCGAATAGGGGCCCGTCAGGACAGGGTGCGGCCCGTCCAGCCCGAGCCGACGCGGACCCGGCCGCCGAAGCCGCCGTGGCCGGTGCCCGGGTTGAGCCAGGTCACGCCGTCCGAGTCGACCGAGAGGAGGTCGGCCCGGCCGTCGCCGTTCAGATCGCCAGCACCGAGCACCTGGCGGTAGCTCTTGCCCCAGTCGCGGAAGACCAGCACGCGGTCGGCGAGCCTGCCGGTGCCGGTGCCGTTGTAGCGCCACAGCTCGCCGGAGCCGTCGAGGGCCAGCACGTCCCCGTGTCCGTCGCCGTCGAGGTCCCCGGCGCCGATCACCCGGGTGTACCCCTTCCAGGCGGACCGGATCTTGACGCGTGCGGCGAATCCGGCGCTGCCGCCTCCGGCGTACAGGTAGATGTCACCCGTCGCGGCGGAGCGGGCCAGCAGGTCGGCGCGGCCGTCGCCGGTCAGGTCACCGGGGGTGGTGAGGACGTCGTAGCCGCGCCAGTCGCTGCTGGTCCTCTTGTACGGGGACGCCGGCGCGGGCAGTCGGCCCGCCGGGGTCTCGTACATACGGGCCTCGCCCGTGGGCAGCACGGCGAGGACGTCGTTGAGGCGGTCCCCGTTCAGGTCGCCGAAGCCGGTGAACCGGGTGCCGGCGGGCCAGCCGGTGGTGACGGCGCCGCTGTGCACGGAGCCCGCGGCGAGGTGGCCCGCGGCGTCGCCGTCGTACCGGGTCAGGGTGGTGCCGCTCAGGCCGAGCACGTCGGCGCGGCGGTCGTCGCCGTAGTCGCGGGCGCGGGGCAGCGGGCGGGTGGTGCCGGAGACGGCGTGCAGCGGGCCGCCGAGGGCGGAGCTGTCGTACCAGAGCGCGGTGGGGCGGGTGCCCGCGACCGCGAGGGCGCCGCCGACGGTCCGGTTGCCGGTGGTGGTGGCCAGCGTCTTCGGCGCCGCCCAGCCGCCGCGGGTGCGGAAGCCGGCGACGAAGCGGTACGAGCCGTTGCCGAGGGACACGCTCCAGGCGGCGTGCACGGTGCCGTCGGAGGCGATGCCGGAGCTGACGGCCGAGCCCAGGGGGTGGCGGTCGTCGGCCTGCTCGACGGCGCCCCACACGCCGGTGCGGGCGGAGCGGGTGGTGGAGATCACCGCCTTGGCCGCGGCACCGACGACGGTGATGTCGCCGTTCGAGGCGGTCAGCGGGCGGGGCAGCGCACGGGGGGCGTACCAGCCGGTGAGCCCGGTCTGCTCGGGGGCGCTCCATGCGTCACCGGGGGCGGCCTTGCGGGCGAAGCGGACGGGGCCGTCGACGCTCGCCCACAGGAGGGTGAGACCGCCGGCCGGGTCGGCGTCGAGGCGGAGCGCCCCGGGCTGGGTACCGGCCAGGGGGGTCAGCTCCTCGGCGGTGCCCCACGCGGTCGCGCCGGCCTTGCGCTCCATGATCCGGGAGGAGTACGAGGGCCCGTCCGGGCCGGTGGCGCTGTCGCCGTCGCGGGGGCGGTCGTCGAGGTTCCATGCGACGGCCGCGTTGCCCGCCTTGTCGGTGGCGGCGTCGAGTCCGGTCAGGAAGTACCTTCCGTCCTCGACGTCGCTCGTGACGGTGTCCAGCACGGTGGGCTCGGACCAGGCGTCGCCGGGGGCCGTCCGCTCGGTCGTGTGCAGCTCGTAACCGCCCGTGATCCGGACGGCCCAGACCGCGCCGAGACGGCCGGTGGCGCTGCCGAAGACCACGGGGTACTCGGACCAGGCGGAGAGGGTGGCGACGGTGGTCGGGTCGGACCAGCGGGTGGCGCCGGGCGCCAGGGTGGCGGCCTTCAGCAGGCTCTTGCCCTCCGGGAGGCGTTCGCTCCAGTAGGTGATGAAGGAGCCGTCGGCCTGCGGGGCGAGGGTGCTGTCGCCGTAGGCGGCGGTGGACAGGGTCTGGGGCGCGGCCCAGGTGGTGGTGCCCGCGGGGCGGACCTCGACGGTGACCCGGCGGATCTCCGCGGTCTGCGTGGGGTCCTGCGGCTGGTCGCGCAGGGCGACGAGGGCGCCGTCGGCGCGTGCCTGCAGTCCCCGGAGGGTGTGCTGGGCGTCGGCGGCGAGCTCGGTGGAGGCGCCCCAGACGCCGGGCTGTACGGGATCGGTGGCCACCGTGGCCGTCCCCGCCGTCGTCCCAGCCGCGGTGGTCGCCGTCGCCGCCTCGGCGGACAGCGCGGGCAGGGCCCCCGCCAGGCTTCCGCTCAGTACGAGCGCGAAAGCCCCTCTGAAGACATACGAGTTCACGATCCGGTCCCCCAGGCGCCAGTCTTGGTAAGAAAAGTGCATGGATCTTATATGACCGGAGCGACCGAGCCCCCTGCCGGGACTTCTCCGCCGGCAGGGGGCTCGGTGCGCTGATCCGAGGGATCAGAGGGCGGCGTTGAAGCCGACCTGGTGGGACTGGCCGAGGGCACCCAGCGCCTCGCCCTTGACGGCGTCGAGCTGGGACAGCACGCCGGCGCTGCTCAGGGTGGTGGAGTCGAGGGTGAGGCTGGCCTCGGGGCTCAGGCCGCCGGCGACGGTGTCGAGGTCGGCGTCGGAGATCTCAAGGGTCTGAACCTGGTGAGCGGAGTTCATGGGGAAACTGCCCTTCGCATGGGTGGTCCACAGGGGAAGCGGCCCCGCTGGGGACAGACGGTGGGCCGCGGCCGCAGGCGTGCGCCGTCCTATTCAGGACACCGTGGCGCGATCCCGGCGGCGCGAGCGATCAAATCACGGAGCGCTCCGGGCATCCAGCCAACCGACGTCCGGCCCGGGCCAGTTGGCCGCGCCGGGTGACCGAACCGTGCGGGCACGGTCACGCTTTCGGGGCAGCTTCTCCACACACCGGGGCACACGGGCGGCCCACAGCTCTTGCCGGCGCCGCACCGACCGGGACAACTCCGTACCAACGGAACCCACCGTTCCGGCAGTTGCGTACGCGCTGTGCAGATTGGGCGAGGTCTCTCGGGGGGCCGGCGGGCGAGCCGTCCGAGTGCACTGGGCGCGTATGGCGCGCGTCACAGGCGGCCGTGTCACATCTCCCCGGATCGTTCCGTCAGAGAGGTGTAGCCACCAGGCGCGGAACACCTGAGACCACACGGGAGCAGATCATGGACGCTCGTCTGAACCTCTTCGAGAACCCTGTCTCCGGCAGGTTCTTCAAGTACATCAACTCGGCGGGCAAGGCGGTTTCGGACTCCGGCCTGCCGGCCGCGACGCAGGAGCTGGTGAAGATCCGGGCCAGCCAGATCAACGGCTGCGCGATGTGTCTCGACATGCACACCAAGGACGCGGCCGCCGCCGGGGAGACGGCGCAGCGGCTGCACCTGATCGCGGCCTGGCGGGAGGCCAAGGTGTTCAGCGACGCCGAGCGGGCCGCGCTGGAGCTGACGGAGCAGGGCACCCGGATCGCCGACACGGCCGGCGGCGTCCCGGACGAGGTCTGGGCGAACGCCGCCAAGCACTACGACGAGGACCAGCTCGCCGCCCTCGTCGCACTGATCGCCCTCATCAACGCCTACAACCGCGTCAACGTCCTCGTCCAGCAGCCCGCCGGCGACTACGTGCCCGGCATGTTCGGCTGAGGGCCGGCGGCCGGCCGGGTCACGGGTGCATGCGTGCGCCCTTCAGTACCTTGTCCACCCCGTTCCTCGGGCCGTACACCGCCAGCCCCACCAGGTCGAGCCCGGCCGTCGGTACGGCCCGGACCGCCGCGCGGTTGTCACGGTCGTTGCCGGTGGCGAACAGGTCCGAGGTGAAGACGGCGCGGGGCAGGGCGCGGCCCAGTGCCCTGCCGTGCGCCGCCTTCAGGGTCTCCTTCGCGCCTTCGAGGACCAGCACCGGCTGGCGGAACATGGGCAGGTACGACACCCCGTCCCCGTCCTCGTACGGCTCGCCGACCACCTCGGGCACCTGGCTGCCGAGGCCGCTGACCAGGAACGCGGTGACGTTCAGGCGCTGCCAGGGCTCCAGGTCCTCGCGCAGCAGGACGGCGATCTTCGTGTCGAAACGGATGGGTTCAGCGCTCATGGAATGAGACTGCCGGGCGTCGTACGGCGTCGTCTTGTACGTTCTTTGCGTGGCGGCCCGGCAGAACGGCACCCGGCAGGAGGTCAGCGCGTGGCGCCCCCGCGTCCCGGGCGTGACGGAGGTCTTCCACGCCCGCTTCACCGAGTACGCCTACCCGATGCACGTCCATGACGCCTGGACGCTGCTCATCGTGGACGACGGGGCCGTGCGCTACGACCTCGACCGGCACGAGCACGGCACCCCGCACGACACCGTCAGCCTGCTCCCGCCGCACGTACCGCACAACGGCTCGCCGGCCACGCCCGACGGCTTCCGCAAGCGGGTCGTCTACCTCGACAGCAGCCTTCTCGGCGACGATCTCATCGGACGCGCCGTCGACACGCCCGACCTGCGGGATCCCGTGCTGCGCCGGCGCGTCGGGCAGCTGCACTCCGCCCTCGCCCGGCCCGGTGACGAACTGGAGGCGGAGAGCAGGCTGACCCTCGTCGGGGAGCGACTGCGCGACCATCTGTACCGGAGGGCCGCCTCGGCGCACCGTCCGCATCCCGTTCTCGCCCGTTCGCTGCGGGAGCTGCTCGACGCCCGTGTCGTCGACGGTGTCCCGCTGGCGGAGGCCGCCCGTCTGCTGCACGCCCATCCCGCCCATCTGGTGCGGGCGTTCAGCGGTGCGTACGGCATCGCCCCGCACCAGTACCTGATGTCGCGGCGGGTCGGGCGGGCCCGGCGGCTGCTGCTGGACGGGCTGGCACCGGGCGAGGTGGCCTCGGTGACCGGGTTCTACGACCAGGCTCATCTCACCCGGCACTTCAGGAAGCTGGTCGGGGTGCCACCGGGGCGCTATCGGCGCGGCCCGCGCTGAGCGTCGTCCGGCCGCTGCCGCCCTCCTTCGGGTGGATCGGCGGAAGACCTCCGTCCGGAGATCACTCCTGGTTAACCTCCCCCCATGGATGACACACAAGAAGCACAGGAACCACAGACTCCTCGCGATTCATCCACCAAGACCCGCTCTGTGCCGCTCAGACGCCTCTCGACCGCCCTCGCGGGTGCCGCGGCCCTGGTCGCCCTCGGCGTCGGCGTGGCTCTGGCGGCGCCCTCGGACGACGACCCCCGTCCCGAGCCGGACGTCACGAGCTCCCTGCCGCCGGACACCGTCTCCGGGGGCACGTCCGTCGGGGCCGGCTCGGGCTCGGGCGGCGCGGACAGCACCGGCGGCGACACCGCGGGCTCGGGCAGCACCGGCGGCGCCACCGACGGAGGCGGCACCGGCGGCACCGATCCGAGCCCGAGCGGCCCCACGCCCTCGGGCGACCCCTCCACGCCGCCCGACCTGAACGAGCTCAACCGGCGCATCACGGAACTGGACAAGAAGGTCGACCAGCTGCCGACCAAGAAGGAACTGGCCGACGCCCTGCGGGCCTTCGCCGACGAACTCGACCACCGCGGCGGGAACGGCAAGCCGGAGCCGGACCCGTCCTGAGCCTTTGAAACGCCCCGCGGTCAGTCGGCGGGGCGTTCGATCAGGTGCTTGAACGCGTCGAGGTTGCGCGTGGACTCGCCGCGGGACACGCGCCAGGCGTACTCCTTGCGGATCGAGGAGGCGAACCCCAGCTCCAAAAGGGTGTTGAAGGCCCCGTCGGCCGCTTCCAGGACCTGCCCGAGGAGACGGTCGATCTCGTCGGGGGTGACGGAGGCGAGGGGCAGGCGGGCGGTGACATAGATGTCACCGAGGCGGTCGACGGCGTAACTGACGCCGTACAGCTTGAGGTTGCGCTCAAGGAGCCAGCGGTGGACGCCCGCCTCGTTCTCGTCGGGGTGCCGGATGACGAAGGCATTCAGGGAGAGGGAGTGGCGGCCCACGAGGAAGGAGACCGTCGTGGAGAGCTTGCGGGTGCCGGGGAGCTTGACCACGTAGGTTCCGGGTTCGGGGCTCTCCCACTCCAGTTCGGCGTCCTTCAGGACAGCTTCCAGGACCTGCCCGACCGCCTTCTCGCCATCACCCATGGTGGGAGCGTACGCGACGGCGGTGGGACTGGGTCGCGGCCGTGTAGACGTCGGCGGTCGCGGCGGCCGCGGTGTCCCAGCCGAAGGACTGGGCGTGGCGCGCGGCGGCCTCCCCCATGCTCGCCGCGAGGGACGGCTCGTCGGCGAAGCGGCCCAGCACGCGCGCGTAGTCGGCCGGGTTGTGGCCGTCCACGAGGAAGCCGGTGCGGCCGTCGCGCACGGCCACCGGCAGCCCGCCCACCGACGCCGCGAGCACCGGCGTACCGGCCGCCTGCGCCTCTATGGCGACCAGCCCGAAGGACTCGCTGTAGGACGGCATGACCAGCACGGACGCGGCCCGGAACCAGTCCGCGAGCTGCTCCTGGCCGACCGGCGGGCGGAACCGTACGACGTCCGCGATGCCGAGCCGGGCGGCGAGCTTCTGCAGGCCCTCCGGCTTGGCGAGCCCGCTGCCGCTCGGGCCGCCGACGACCGGGACGAGGATGCGGGAGCGGAGCTCCGGGCGCTCGTCCAGCAGCACCGCCACCGCGCGCAGCAGCACGTCCGGGGCCTTCAGGGGCTGTATGCGGCCGGCGAAGAGCGGGATCAGGGCGTCCTTGGGCAGGCCGAGGCGGGCGCGGGCCGCGGCGCGGCCGTCGGCCGGGCGGAAGCGGTCGAGGTTGACGCCCGGATGGACGACGGCGACCTTCGCGGCGTCGGCGGCGTAGTGCCGTACCAGCTCGTCGGCCTCCTCCGCGGTGTTGGCGATGAGCCGGTCGGCGGCGGCCACGATCTGCGTCTCGCCGATGACCCGGGCAGCCGGCTCGGGGGTGTCGCCGTCGGCCAGGTTGGCGTTCTTGACCTTGGCCATCGTGTGCATGGCGTGCACCAGCGGCACGCCCCAGCGCTGGGCGGCGAGCCAGCCGACGTGACCGGAGAGCCAGTAGTGGGAGTGGACCAGGTCGTAGTGGCCGGGGCGGTGACCGGCCCAGGCCTGCATCACGCCATGGGTGAAGGCACACAGCTGGGCCGGGAGCTCCTCCTTGGCCAGGCCCTCGTAGGGGCCCGCGTCGACGTGCCGGACGAGGACGCCGGGGGCCAGCTGGACCGTGGGCGCGAGGCCGCCGGCCGTGGCCCGGGTGAAGATCTCGACCTCGATGTTGATCGCGGCGAGCCGCTGGGCGAGCTCCACGATGTAGACGTTCATGCCGCCGGCGTCGCCGGTGCCGGGCTGGTGGAGCGGAGAGGTGTGCACGGAGAGCATCGCGACCCGTCGGGGCCGGCGGAGCAGACGGAGCCGTGACGCGGCCGACGGGGAGCGTCGCCCGAGCCTGCTGACGTACTGGCTCACGTGGCCGTCCTCCTTGCTGCGGGCATGCCGGACGGAGGACCGGTCTCGCCCTCCACGGTGGTCCAACAGCGGACAGGTGCGCTGCCATTTCCCCGCCAAGCGGCTTTACTCAATCATTACCTTCGGGGGTGCGGTCCGGCTCCTCTTCGCAGCTCCCCCTTACCCTCGTACACATGACAGCCCGCACCGCTTCCCTACCCCGCCCTCGGCTTCGGCCGAGCGGAGGGAGCACCGTCGTGGGAACGGTGACGCGCGGGACCACCAACCCCAACCGGCTGCGCCGCATGGACCGCTGGATCGCCGCCGCACACGGCGGCGAACTGCGGCGCGCCGACGATCCCCTGGCCATCGACCTCGGCTACGGCGCCGCCCCCTGGACCGCCGTGGAGCTGCTCGGGCGCCTCACGACCGTCGCGCCCCGCGCACGCGTCGTCGGCATCGAGATCGAACCGGCGCGGGTCGCGGCGGCGAAGGCGTACGAGCGGGAGGGGCTCACCTTCCGGCACGGCGGCTTCGAGGTCCCCGTGCCCGGGCGGCCGGTGCTCATCCGGGCCGCCAATGTGCTGCGCCAGTACGACGAGACCGAGGTCGCCGCCGTCTGGGCGCGGCTGTGCGCACGGCTCGCCCCGGCGGGCGGCGGCTCGCGCGGCGGGCTGCTGGTCGAGGGGACGTGCGACGAGATCGGGCGGCGGCACGTGTGGGTGGCGCTCGGTCCCGAGGGGCCGCGGACGGTGACGTTCGCCACCCGGCTGGGCTCCCTGCAGCAGCCCTCCGACCTCGCCGAACGGCTGCCGAAGGCGCTGATCCACCGCAACGTCCCCGGCGAGCCCGTGCACGCCTTCCTGCGGGACTTCGACCGCGCCTGGGCCGCCGCCGCGCCCTACGCCTCCTACGGCGCCCGCCAGCGCTGGCTGCGCGCGGTACGGGATCTGACGGCCGACTGGCCGGTGACGGACTCCCCGGCGCGCTGGCGGCAGGGTGAAGTGACGGTGGCGTGGGAGGCGTTGGCGCCACTGAGCTGACCTCACCCGTTCGGGGGTCGCGGGACGGAACGATCCTCGTGCACCGTTCGTCACACCGGCGGGGAGATCGTCGCGCCGCCTGCCTCTGTCGCTTTGCGGCGTGGCATGACACCATCCCCGGGGCACCGTAAGTTACTGACGGTAAATCAGCTTGGGGGCATGTGTGATGGGCTGGGGCAAGCGCAGCATCCTCTCGGCCGCCGTGACCGTGGTCTGCGCGGTGACCGTGCTGGGCGCTCCCGGCACGGCCTTCGCCGACCCGGCACCCACTCCGAGCACCTCCCCGACTCCCCGTCCGAGCAAGGACCTTGAGCAGGTCCGCGAGAAGCTCGACAAGCTCTACCACGACGCCGCCGTCGCCACCGACGCCTACAACGCGGCCGAGGAGAAGACGAAGCAGCAGTCCGCCGCGATCGTCGCACTGGCGAAGAAGATCGACCAAGGACAGCAGAGACTCGCCGGACTCAGGAACCAGGCGGGCGCCGCCGCCCGCGAGCAGTACCGAACCGGCGGCGTGCCGCCCACCGCCCAGTTCCTGCTCAGCGACGATCCCGGCCAGGTCCTGGACGGGGCGGGGCTGGTGCTGCAGGGCCAGCGGGCCACGACGTCCCTGATCGGCGAACTGGCCGACACCCAGAAGCAGTTGCAGGACTACGCCGACGACGCCGCCGAGCAGTGGAAGAAGCTGGACGCCGAGCGCAGGGCCAAGGCCGCCGCCAAGAAGAAGATCCAGCAGCAGATCTCCGCCGCCGAGAAACTCGAGTCGGAGCTGGAGAAGAAGGACAAGGAACGGCTCGCCAGGCTGGAGGAGCAGGCCGCGCTGGCGGCGCAGACGAAGTGGCTCGACACCGGCATCCTCAAGAAGGTGCACGGCGCGGCGTCCGCGCAGGGCGAGAAGGCCGTCACGTTCGCCACCGACCAGCTCGGCAAGCCGTACGTGTGGGGCGCCGAGGGCCCGGAGTCCTACGACTGCTCCGGCCTGACCTCCCAGGCCTGGGCGGCGGCCGGCCACCCCATCCCGCGCACCTCGCAGGAGCAGTGGAAGCAGCTCAAGCACGTCGACATCAAGGACATGCGCCCCGGCGACCTCATCATCTACTTCGACGACGCCAGCCATGTCGCGATGTACGTCGGCGACGGCGCGATCATCCACGCCCCGCGCCCCGGACGTACGGTGACGGTCGCGGGCGCCGGCTCGATGCCGATCCTGGGGGTCGTACGGCCGGATGCGTGAGGCAGGTCATGTGACGGCGCACACGCCTCGCACACAACCCGCCATGTGACCCACCGCACGCCCAACCCCCGTACAAACCCGGGTGACACGTGAGCTTCGTCATCCCCGACGCCGGGTCGTCCTGTCCAACTGTCGTACGGAACGCGGCATATGACAGCGGCCTGCGCGGGAGCGACGCGGCTCACACCATTCCATCGGGGCGGGCCGAGCCGCTATGGTCACCCGTCGGTGGCTTCGAGACCCTCGGCGCCGCCAATGCCCTCGGGGGGAGGGAAGGAACCCACGACGATGCCCGTACCCGTACCGCGGCAGAGAGCGATCCCGGCCGTGGAGAGTGGTCAGGCGCAGGCTGCCCCGGTTGCCGGCGGCGGCCCCCTCAAGGAAGAGGCCCACCGCGACGCCACGACCGTGCACGGCACCGGCGCCACTCTCACCCTGCTGCTGATCGAGGACGATCCGGCCGGCTCGCCGATCGTGCCCGAACTGCTGGACTCGGCCGGCAAGCCGATCCGCGTCCGCACCGCCCGCAACCTCACCGAGGCCGAGCGGCTGCTCACCGACGACGTCCACTGCATCCTGCTGGACCTGGCGCTCCCGGCGCCGGGCGGCAGCGGCACCGACGACGAGCTGGCCGTGCTCAAGCACGTCCTCCAGCTCGCGCCCCGGCATGCCGTGCTGGCGCTGACCGCCTCCGGCGACGCCGAGCGCGGCGCCGAAGCCGTGCGCGTGGGTGCGCAGGACTACCTCTTCCGTGACGAGCTGGACGGCCGGCTGCTCAGCCGCGCCATCCGGTACGCGGTGGAGCGGAAACGGTCCGACACGGCCGAGCGGCGGCTGGCGGAGGGCCGGCTGCGCGCACAGGAGAACCGCCGCCTGGAGCGCGGGCTGCTGCCCACGCCCCTGCTGGAGGGCTCCTCGCTGCGCTTCGCCGCCCGCTACCGCCCCGGCCGCTCGCGTGCACTGCTCGGCGGCGACTTCTACGACGCCGTCCGCACGCCCGACGGCACCGTGCACGCCATGATCGGCGACGTCTGCGGCCATGGCCCGGACGAGGCCGCGCTCGGCGTGGAGCTGCGCATCGCGTGGCGGGCGCTGACGCTGGCGGGCCTGTGCGGCGACGAACTGCTCGGCACCCTTCAGGAGGTGCTGGAGCACGAGCGCGCGGACGAGGAGATCTTCGCGACGCTGTGCACGGTGGACATCGCCCCGGACGGCCGCCGCGCGGGCCTGTGCCTGGCCGGTCACCCGGCCCCGCTGCTCGCCCGCCCGGGCCGCGCGGCACGGCTGCTGCCCTACGACAACAACGGCCCCGCCCTCGGTCTGCTCCCCGGCGCCCGCTGGCCGCGGATGCAGGTGGAGCTGGGCTCGGAGTGGAGCCTGATGCTCTACACCGACGGTCTGATCGAGGGCCGGGTCGGTGCGGGCGGTGAGCGGCTCGGCCAGGACGGCATGGTGGAGATGATCCGCCGGCAGCTGTCCGAGGGGCTGCGCGGGGAGAACCTGCTGCGGGCCGCGGTGAGTGAGGTGCGGGACCTCAACGGGGGTGAGCTGACGGACGACGTGGCTGTGGTGCTGCTGGATCGGGCGCCGTAATGCGGGCTCCCGCCGTAGGGGTTCTTCGCCGCGCGGGTTCCTCGCCGTGGGACGGCCCTACGGCGAGATGCCCTCAGCGACCGCCGTTCCAGGGGCCGTAGGGACCATCGCTGCTGCTGCCCCTGCGACGGCGGAAACCCTTCCCACCCGAGACCTGCTGCAGGGCCGGGCGCACGTCCACGAAGAAGACGATCGTGGCGACCAGGCCCGCGAGCTGCAGGAACAGCATCGGTACGAACAGGTTCACGGCGACCGCGACGCCGAGGATGATCAGCCAGAAGCCCTTGTTCTGCTTGTCCGCGGCGCGGTACGCGTCCTCGCGGAAGATCGCGGCCATCACGAACGCCACGATGGCGAGTGCCAGGATGGCGGTGAAGATCAGCCACATCACTCCGCCGACTGCCGTCATCAGCACAATGCCCACCACCCGAGTCGAGTCGTCCGTAGAGCCACCGTACCCGTACAACGGGCCGGGCACCCCCAAGGTGCCCGGCCCGTTGTGACGTGCCCGACTCCGGTCACTTGGCCGGAGGCGTCGTCTTCTTCGCGGTGGTGGACTTGCGGGGAGCCGGCGCCTTCTTCGCCACCGGCTTCTTCTCCGCGGCGGGCTCGGCCTGGGCCTCGGCCGGCTTCGGCTCGTCCGTGGCCTCGACCGGCTCGGGCTTGCCCTCGACGACGATCGCCAGCTCCTCGATCTCCTCTGCGGCCTCGCCGCGCCAGTTCTTCACGGCCTGCTCGCCGTGCTCGGCGACCTTCTCGTAGGTCTCGCGGGCCCTGACGGCGTACTCGGCGGCGACACCGACGCCGCGCAGGGCGAGGTCCTGCGCCTGCTCGCCGAGCTTCTTCAGGTCGACGTCGAGGGTGCCGATGAACTCGTTCACCTTGGTCTGGAGGGTCTCCTGCGCCTCCTTTGCCCGGGCGGCGGCCTTCTCCTGCACGGCCTTCGGGTCGGTGTTGCGCACGGCCTCGATGCGGGCCGGGGCCTCGGCGCGCAGCTGCTCGACCAGGGCGGGCACCTTCTTGGCCTGCTGGAGGGCGAGGTCGGCGGTGCCGGCGGCGAAGTAGAGCGGAGTCGGGTCGCTGAAGGTCTTGCGCAGGTCGTCGGTGATCGCCATGGTGATCAGGTCCTCCCGGATTCGCGTTCGGCTGAGGTTGGTGTGGTCCGCGGTGGTGGCCGGCGCCCTGGTCCGGTTATCCGGCCGTCCGCCGCGGGCCTGCATCGGCATCGTGTCCGCCGGCCGTGCGGGTGCCGCGCACGGCGGTGCCGCCGAAGTCCTCGTCCCCTGCCCGGTCCGCCCCGTCCTCGTCCGCGGCGGGCTCGTCGATCCCGAATCCGTTCTCTTTCCGGAAGGACTCGTAGATCTGCAGCAGCACCTGCTTCTGCCGCTCGTTGAGCGAGGGATCGGCGAGGATGACGGCGCGCGTCTCCACTTCGTCCCGGCCCCGTTCGGCGTCAAGGATCCCGGCGCGGACGTACAGCGTCTCGGCGGAGATGCGCAGGGCCTTGGCGACCTGCTGAAGCACCTCCGCGCTGGGCTTGCGCAGCCCGCGCTCGATCTGGCTCAGGTAGGGATTGGACACCCCGGCGGCGTCGGCGAGCTGCCGCAGCGAGAGCTGGGCGTTACGCCGCTGCTCGCGCAGATACTCACCGAGATTGCCGACGTTCAGCGATGCCATGCCTCCACCTTGCCCCACGATCGCTAACAATTGCAAGCACCCGCTTGCAAGAGTTGCCCGATCGGCCGCGCCGCCGACAGCGCCGCCCTCCTTGTCAGCGAACCTGGTCGCTCTTCGGTCCGATGTTCCAGCCTGGAAACCCCGTCTGCCAGGTGCAGGGCGATGGTTTCCACCGTGCGGCCCTTGCTGTACCAGGCCGGTACGGCGAACTCTCCCCATGTCCGAACCTCGTCCGGGCAGGACGCCGACTAGCGCGTGACGATGCAGAAGGGATGGCCGGCGGGATCGGTGAGGACCCGCGCCTTGTCGCCATGCGGCTGGTGGTCCGGCTTGCCCGCACCCAGCTCCAGCAGCCTGGCCTCGGCCTCGTCCAGGCTGTCCGCGACCTTGAAGCAGATGTGCAGCTGCTGGGGAACGATCTGGTCGGGCCAACTCGGAGCCCGGTAGTCCTCGACCCGCTGGAAGCCGATGAAGAGCCCGTCCTCACGGTCGAGACCGGCGAAGTCGGCGTCCGACTTCGGATGCGGCGCAAGGCCGGTGGCCTGCTGATAGAACGCCGCCAGAGCCGTCGGATCAGGGCAATCGAGTGTTATTGCGACCAATTCCATCTGCAGGGGCATGGGACCTCCGAGCCGATCAGTGGACGTGAGCGGGACGGAAAGGGCTCGTTCGTTCCACTCGACCGCAAGCACAGCAGGTCAGAGCCGCACCATGCCAACGGTTATCCGGGACGGGGCAGAAGGGGTCGACGAACAACAGTGCAGCAGCGGGTTTCGCAGTTCACCACCGCCGTGGTGTACGACCGCGGCGGCACGGGCTGCAGCGGCCCCCTCGGCGGCCAGGTCCGGGTGGATCCCGTCTACACCCCGGCTCACCTCCGCGGTCGCGGCTACGCGGGCGCCGTGACGGTCGAGGTGAGCCGGGCCGCGCTGGCCGCAGGCGCCAAGGAGGTCGTCCTGTTCACCAACGCGGCCAACCCCACCAGCAATGCCCTGTACCAGCGCATCGGATACGTCCCGGTCACCGACTTCGCCGTGTACGACTTCTGACGCCTACCGGGCGAGCGGCGTCGGTTCGTTCAGGCGGGTCAGCTTGCGGGGGTTGCGGACCACGTGGATTCGGGTGATCCGCCCGTTCTCCACGGTGAGGCCCACCGCGCTCGGTTCGCCGTTGAACTCGACACGGCCGGCCGGTGTGCCGTTGAGCCACACGGCCGTCGTCTCCAGGGTGTCCACCAGCCGGTGGGCGCGCGCGAGCACCTCGGCGACCGGGCCGGCCCCGTGGAACGGGACCAGCGCGGCGGCCACCACCCCGCCCCCGTCGGTGACCATGACCACGTCCGGGGCCATGACCTCCAGCAGGTCCTGCAGCTGCCCGGTGCGCAGCGCGGCCAGGAAGCGTTCCACCACGGCCTGCTGCTCCGAGCGGCTCACGCGCACGCGCGGGCGCCGGGCCGCCACGTGCTCACGGGCCCGCCGCGCGATCTGCCGTACCGTGGCCGCCGTCTTCCCGACGGCCTCGGCGATCTCGCCGTAGCTCAGTTCGAAGACCTCGCGGAGCACGAACACGGCCCGCTCGGTCGGCCCGAGCGTCTCCAGTACGGTCAGCATCGCGAGCGAGACGCTCTCCGCGAGTTCGATGTCCTCGGCGACATCGGGGCTGGTCAGCAGCGGTTCCGGAAGCCATTCACCGACGTACTCCTCGCGGCTGCGCGTGAGGGTGCGCAACCGGTTGAGCGCTTGCCGGGTGACGATCCGGACCAGGTACGCCCGCGGGTCGCGCACCTGCGCGTGGTCGACGTCGGCCCACCGCAGCCAGGACTCCTGCAGCACGTCCTCGGCGTCGGCCGCCGAGCCGAGCATCTCGTAGGCGACCGTGAAGAGCAGGCTGCGATGGGCGACGAACGGATCCTGTGTCATGCCGTCGGTGCCGTCTCCGACTTCACGGGACGTGCGGCCAGCGGGATCTCGCAGGCGTCGGAGAAGCCCTGCGACTTCACTCCGAGTGCGGTGTTGTTCCTGGTCGCGAAGTTGGCGAAGGCGATCGCCGCGGTGATCTCGACCAATGCGGCCGGACCGAGCCGGTCCAGCAGGCGCGCGGACAGCTCGTCCGAGACGGTCGGCGGCGTGACCGTCATGGCCTCGGCGTACTCCATCACGTCCCGCTCCAGCGGTGTGAAGACGTCCGACTCCCGCCAGCGCGGCACCTGGCTGGCCTTGGTCAGGTCCAGGTTCATGTTCTGCGCCTGGAAGTAGTTGATGTCGAGGCACCAGCTGCAGCCGACCTGTGCGGCGACGGCCATGTGTGCGAACGACTTCAGGCTCTCGTCCGCCGCGTTCCACGCGTTCACCCGGCCCCCCATCTCCTGGGCCGCCCGGGCGACCTCGGGGTTGTGCCAGGTGGCCTCCAGGGGCTCGGGTACGGCGCCGAACTGTGCCATCAGACCTTCCCTCATCTCGGGGGTGATCTCGGCCTTCGGGACGCGGAGCGTCATGGTGTCCTCCTCGTGTGCTTACCGGTTCGGCATGAAGACACCGCCGGGGGCGTGGATGTGACATCCCCGGGAGGCAACGGCAGGGCCGGGCGGGCGTCAGTCGCTGACGAGGTCGTCCGGGGCGGACCGGGCGAGTTCGACGAGTACGCCGAGCGCCTGCGAGAGGACGTCCGGCGGCGAGGCGAGACCCAGGCGGACGGCGTTGGGGGCGTGGCCGCCGCCGACGGTGAACGCGGCGGCGGGCACCACCCCGATGCCGTGCCGCGCGGCGGCGGCGACGAAGGTGTCCGCGCGCCACGGGCGGGGCAGCTGCCACCAGCAGTGATAGGAGCGCGGATGGCTCTGCACCGCGAAACCGGCCAGGTGCCGGGCCGCGAGCTCCTGCCGTACCGCCGCGTCCCGGTGCTTGGCGTCCACCAGCTTCTGCACGGTGCCGTCCTGCTGCCAGCGGTGGGCGGCCTCCAGGGCGAAGCGCATGGGGGCCCAGCCGCCCGAGCGCAGGGAGGCCGCGATCTCGCCGGACAGCGTGTGCGGCGCCACCGCGAAGCCCAGGGTGAGGCCGGGGGCGATGCGCTTGGAGAGGCTGTCGATCAGAACAGTCCGCTCGGGGAGGTGGGCGGCGAGCGGCGGCAGTTCGTCGCGCAGGAAGGCCCAGATGGCGTCCTCGACGGCGACGAGGCCCAGCCGGGCCAGGACTTCGGCCAGGTGCTCCACCCGCTGCTCCGGCATCGTGAGCGTCAGCGGGTTGTGCAGCCTCGGCTGCACATAGACGGCGTGCAGCGGGGCCGTCGCATGGGCCTCCTCGACGGCCTCCGGGACGAGCCCGGCGCCGTCCATGGCCAGCGGGACGAGGGTGATGCCGAGCCGGGCGGCCACGGCCTTGATGACGGGGTACGTCAGCTCCTCGACACCGAGGCGCCCGCCCGGCGGCACCAGGGCGGCGACCACGGCCGCGATGGCCTGCCGGCCGTTGCCGGCGAACAGGATCCGCGCGGGGTCCGGGCGCCAGCCGCCCCGGGCGAGGATGCCGGCGGCGGACTCCTGGACGGCCGGAAGCCCGGCCGTGCCGGCCGGTTGCAGGGCGTACCTCAGGGCGTCCGGCCGCAGCAGAGCGCCGAGCCCTTCGGCGAGCAGCGCGCTCTGTTCGGGTACGGCCGGGTAGTTCAGCTCCAGATCGACCCGGCCAACCGCGGGCTCGGTCAGCGCAGGGCCGGTGGTGCCGGACCACACGGACTGCGCCCGCACGAACGTGCCGCGTCCCACCTCGCCCACGGTCAGGCCGCGCCGGGCCAGCTCCTGGTACACACGCGTGGCGGTGGAGTTGGCGATGCCGTGCCGGCGGGCGAACTCGCGCTGCGGGGGAAGCCGGTCGCCGGGCCGCAGGACGCCGGACCTGATCTCCCCGGCCACCGCGTCGGCGACGCTCTGATAGTCCTTCACGGCCACGCGCTCCCCTCGTCGGCCGGGCGCCTCCATCCAACCACAGCATTGCACTCGGTGCAATTTATGGATTGCATTGAGTTATTGCCCTCCCCTACGCTCCAGCCAGTGCCCCGGATCAGGAACGGGGTCCAGCGCGAACGGGGGTTTTCATGGTGGAACCGAGCGGGATCCTCGGCGTCTCGGTGGTGGCACTCGGCATGGTGCTGACCCCCGGCCCGAACATGATCTATCTCGTCTCCCGCAGCATCACCCAGGGCCGGCGCGCCGGGCTGATCTCCCTCGGCGGAGTGGCACTGGGCTTCATGGTGTATCTGCTCGCCGCGAACCTCGGCCTGTCGGTCGCCTTCCTCGCCGTGCCCGAGCTGTACCTCGCGGTGAAGCTGGCCGGTGCCGCGTATCTGGCCCACCTCGCCTGGAACGCGCTGAAGCCGGGCGGCATCTCCGTCTTCGCGCCGCAGGACGTGCCGCCCGACTCGCCGCGCAAGCTGTTCACCATGGGCCTGATGACGAACCTGCTCAACCCGAAGATCGCCATCATGTATCTCTCCCTCATCCCCCAGTTCATCGACCTGCACCGGGGCCATGTCCTGCTCCAGGGGCTGGTCCTCGGTTCGTTCCAGATCGTGGTGAGCCTCGCGGTCAACATGGCCATCGTGCTCGCCGCCGGCACGATCGCCGTCTTCCTCTCCCGTCGCCCCTCCTGGCTGAAGGTGCAGCGCCGGCTGATGGGCACGGTGCTCGGCGCGCTCGCCGTCTCGCTGGCCATCGACTGAGGGGGGCACCGTTTCCGGTGCCCCCTCAGCACTGGGGAAGTCAGCCTGTGCAGCCGGGGACGGTATTGGGCGGGGCGCAGTTGTCCGGGGCGTTGTTGCGGACTCTGGTACTGCTCAACGTCACCGTACCGCCGTCGTTGTGGATGCCACCGCCGGAGATCTGCGCCGTATTGCTGACTACCGTGGTGTGGTCCAACGTCAGGGCGCCGGCGGCCTGTTCGATTCCGCCGCCGAATTCACCAGCCGCGTTGTTGCTCACTGAGGAGCTGGTCACGTTCGCCGTGCCGCCGTTGTAGAGGCCACCGCCGGAGATCGAGGCCGTGTTACCGCTGACCGTGGAGTGATCCATGATCAGCACGGCGTTGTTGAGGATGCCGCCACCGTTGCTCTCCGCCGTGTTGCTGCTGACCGTGGAGTGATCCAACGTGAGCGTGCCGCCGTTGAAGCTGACGATGCCACCGCCGGTGTTGGTGTTGTTGCCACTGACTGTGGACATGGTCAGGGTCACCGTACCGCCGTCGTTGTAGATACCGCCGCCGGAGCCGCCGGGGGCCAGCCCAGTACCGTTGGTGATGGTCAAGCCGGTCAGATGCAGTCGCACTCCTGGGAAAACCCTCACAGTGGAGCTCTGGCGATTGCCATCCAGGACCGCGTTCTTTCCTCCGGTCAGGGTCAAATCCTTGTCGACGGGGAATTCGAAGGGCCCGATGCACCTCCCCTGGATCTGAAGGGTCGTCCCCGGTAGGGCGGTGCCGATGGCGGGACCCAGCGCGTAGGGGTTCTCATTGCAGTTCACCACCCTGGTCGGAGCAGCCGCGGCCGGACCCACCGCGACGAGACCCATGACTGCCGCCGCTGCTGCCGCCCCCGTTGCCTTCCGTGCCCATGAGCGCCCCGCCGGCTTTGTTGCTCGCCCAAGCATGTGGCTCCTCCTGATCGATGCGCAGGTGCCGTCCCGACGGCCTGACCTGCTGGGTTTACCTGCAAGGGCATATAAGCGGCCACGCCGGACCCGCGTGCCCGACCGAGCGGCGGACGCCCCGCACTTCCCTCGAACGGCCTGGCGGCATGACCTGTACGGCCGCAGGTCCCGGAGCCGGTCAGAATTCGAGAAGCGTCGGCCGGTGCGCCCCCGCTAGCGTGGCCGCCATGGACCTCACCGCCCCGCACGCCGCCGACAGCCACGACCTGATCCGGGTGCACGGCGCCCGCGAGAACAACCTCAAGGACGTCAGCGTCGAGCTCCCCAAGCGCCGGCTGACGGTGTTCACCGGTGTGTCCGGATCCGGAAAGAGCTCGTTGGTGTTCGACACGATCGCCGCCGAGTCGCAGCGGCTGATCAACGAGACGTACAGCGCGTTCGTGCAGGGCTTCATGCCCACGCTGGCACGGCCCGAGGTCGACGTGCTCGACGGGATCACGACCGCGATCATCGTGGACCAGCAGCGGATGGGCGCCGACCCCCGCTCCACCGTCGGCACCGCCACCGACGCCAACGCCATGCTGCGCATCCTGTTCAGCCGGCTGGGCCGGCCGCACATCGGCTCGCCCAAGGCGTTCTCCTTCAACGTGGCCTCGATCAGCGGCGCCGGTGCGGTCACCGTGGAGCGCGGCGGGCAGCAGGTGAAGGAGCGGCGCAGCTTCAGCATCACCGGCGGCATGTGCCCGCGCTGCGAGGGCCGGGGCACGGTCTCCGACCTCGACCTCACCCAGCTCTTCGACGACTCCCTGTCCCTCAACGAGGGTGCGCTGGCCGTCCCCGGCTACAAGACGGGCGGCTGGAACCACCGGCTCTACACCGAGTCCGGCCTGTACGACGCGGACAAGCCCATCCGTGAGTTCACCAAGCGGGAGCTGCACGACTTCCTGCACCGGGAGCCGACCCGGATGAAGATCGCGGGCATCAACATGACCTACGAGGGTCTGATCCCGCGGATCCAGAAGTCGATGCTCGCCAAGGACAAGGAGGGCATGCAGCCGCACATCCGGGCGTTCGTGGACCGTGCGGTCACCTTCGCCACCTGCCCGGAGTGCGCGGGCACCCGGCTCACCGAGGCGGCCCGGTCCTCGAAGATCCAGGGCGTCAGCATCGCCGACGCGTGCGCGATGCAGATCAGCGACCTGGCCGAGTGGGTACGGTCCCTGGCCGAGCCGTCGGTGGCGCCGCTGCTCGACTCGCTGCGGCACACCCTCGACTCGTTCGTGGAGATCGGCCTCGGCTATCTCTCCCTCGACCGGCCGGCGGGCACCCTGTCGGGCGGCGAGGCCCAGCGCGTGAAGATGATCCGCCACCTCGGCTCCTCGCTCACCGACGTGACGTACGTCTTCGACGAACCGACCATCGGGCTGCACCCGCACGACATCCAGCGGATGAACGAGCTGCTGCTGCGACTGCGCGACAAGGGCAACACGGTGCTGGTCGTGGAGCACAAGCCGGAGGCCATCGCCATCGCCGACCATGTCGTCGACCTCGGTCCCGGCGCGGGTACGGCGGGTGGCACGGTGTGCTTCGAGGGCACCGTGGAGGGCCTGCGGGCCAGCGGCACGCTCACCGGCCGCCACCTGGACGACCGGGCCGCCGTCAAGGACACGGTGCGCAAACCGGCCGGCGCCCTGGAGATCAGGGGCGCGACGACGCACAACCTCCAGAACGTCGACGTGGACATCCCGCTGGGCGTGCTGTGCGTCGTCACCGGGGTCGCCGGCTCCGGCAAGAGTTCACTGGTGCACGGGTCGATCCCGGCCGGCGAGGGCGTGGTGTCGATCGACCAGACGCCGATCCGCGGTTCGCGCCGCAGCAACCCGGCGACGTACACCGGGCTGCTGGAGCCGATCCGCAAGGCGTTCGCCAAGGCCAACGGCGTGAAGCCGGCCTTGTTCAGCGCCAACTCCGAGGGTGCCTGCCCCGCCTGCAACGGCGCCGGGGTCGTCTACACCGACCTGGCGATGATGGCCGGTGTCGCCACGACCTGCGAGGAGTGCGAGGGCAAGCGGTTCCAGGCCTCGGTGCTGGAGTACGCCTTCGGCGGGCGGGACATCGCGGAGGTGCTGGCGATGTCGGTGACCGAGGCGGAGGAGTTCTTCGGCGCGGGCGAGGGGCACGTCCCGGCGGCGCACAGGATCCTCGACCGCATGTCCGACGTCGGCCTCGGCTACCTCACCCTCGGCCAGCCGCTCACCACCCTGTCCGGCGGCGAACGCCAGCGGCTGAAGCTGGCCACGCACATGGCCGACAAGGGGGGCGTCTATGTGCTGGACGAGCCGACGACAGGGCTCCACCTTGCGGATGTCGAGCAGCTGCTCGCCCTCCTGGACCGCCTGGTCGACTCCGGCAAGTCGGTCATCGTGGTCGAACACCACCAGGCGGTCATGGCCCACGCCGACTGGATCATCGACCTCGGCCCCGGCGCCGGCCACGACGGCGGCCGCATCGTCTTCGAGGGCACCCCGGCCGAGCTGGTCGCCGCCCGGCCCACGCTGACGGGGCAGCACCTGGCCGAGTACGTCGGGCGGTGAGGCACCGGGCGGTGAAGCGCCGTTGAAGCCTTCCGCCGTGGCCGGGTGCGTCAGAACGGCAGCGGGCGGGCGTGGACCACGTCCAGTCGGGACACCGCGCGGGTCAGTACGACGTACAGCCGGTGTGCGCCCCGTTCCTCCGCCGCGGCGACGGCGGCCGGTTCCACGGCGACGACATGGTCGTACTCCAGGCCCTTGACCATGCTCGCGGGGACAAGGGTCAGGCGGGCGCCGAGCGTGTCGGGACCGGCCGGCTCCAGACCGGCGCCCACCAGGGCCTCCCGCACACCGGCCACCTCCGCGTCCGCCGCGACGACGCCGACCGAGCCCTCCTGGGTGAGGGCGTGCCGTACGGCGGTCACCGTCGTGCCGAGGACGTCGTCGGTGGGCCGGAGCGTCAACTCGCCGTCCGTGCGCAAGGAGTGGGCCGGCGGCACGGACACGTCCAGGCGGGGCAGCAGCCGGTTGGCCAGCGCGACGACCGCCGCCGGCACCCGGAATCCGGTGGTCAGCGGCACCACGGCCGCCTCCGGCCGGCCGAGGTGGCGCAGCTGGACGGACCAGTCGCGGGCGGCCCACGGGGTGGTGCCCTGGGCGAGGTCGCCGAGGACGGTCAGCGACCCGAAGACCGCCCGGCGGGCGATCGCCCGGCACTCCATGGGTGAGAGGTCCTGCGCCTCGTCGACGACGATGTGCCCGTGGCCCTCGGGGTGTTCGATCAGTCCGGAGAGTTCGTCCAGGAGGACCAGGTCGGCGGCCGACCAGCGGGCCGACTTGCAGGAGCGTGGCGGGCGGGGCCACAGCAGCGCCTTCTGTTCGTCCGGGTCCAGCAGGCCGTCGGACGCCTGGGCCAACGCCTCGGCGTTTGTGAGGAGTTCGGCGAGGATTTCTTCGGGGCGGGCCTTGGGCCAGACCAGGTCGAGGTGCGCGGTGAGCGGCCGGGCCCGTTCGATGCGGCGCACCCAGGAGGCGGGCAGGGCCCCGGAGCGCCGTTCGGCCCGCTCGCGCAGCCGCCGTACCACCCGGGCGCGTACCCGCTCCCGGCCGACGGCGTACGGCGGTTCCTCGGCGCGTACCTCCGTCACGATCGCGGCGAGTTCGGCGGCCGGCACCCGCCAGCGGTAGGTGCCGTCCGGCACGGCGAGGTCGGTCACGCCGTCGGCGGACACCCGCGCGTACAGCGCCCGGCGCAGCACCTCGGCCATCCGGGCGTCGTGCTTGACGGCGGCCGTGCGGCCCGGGTCGGTGCCGGTGACCGGGTGCCGGGCGATCTCGTCCAGGAGGGTGGACTGGCGATAGCCCCCCTCCGTCGCTCCGCGGCGGGCGGTCTCCCCGAGCGACGGCAGCACCTCGGCGATGTACGCCAGGAACGTGCGGTTGGGGCCGAGGATGAGCAGGCCGGAGCGCTGCAGCCGCTGGGCGTACGTGTACAGCAGATAGGCGGCGCGGTGCAGGCCCACGGCGGTCTTGCCGGTGCCGGGGGCGCCCTGCACGCACACCGAGTCGCTGAGCGGGGCCCGCACGAGGTCGTCCTGTTCGGGCTGGATGGTGGCGGCGATGTCCCGCATGGGCCCGACGCGGGGCCGCTCGATCTCGCGGGCCACGATGGCGCTGGTCCGTGACTCGCCGCGGCCGAGGTGCTCGTCCTCCAGTCCGGTCAGGTCGGCGGAGTCGCCGGTGCTGCCGGGCGCCCAGCCGAACCGGCGCCGTACGTCCACACCCTGTGGATCGCGGGCGCTCGCCTGGTAGAAGGCGCGGGAGACGGGGGCCCTCCAGTCGACCACGAGGGGCGGGGCGGCCGGTCCCTCGGTGATCCGGAGCCGGCCCACGTGCAGGGACGGCGGCGCGCCCTCGGTGAAGTCCAGCCGGCCGAAGAACAGCGGTCCGGGCGGGAGTTCGCGCAGTGCCTTGGCCTCGCTGCGCAGCCGGCGGCCGAGGACCTCGGCGTCGGCTCCGGAGGCGGAGACGTCCTCGCCGACGACGACCTGTTCGGCGGCGCCCTCGATCATCGCGGCGAGGGCGGCACGGCAGGTGTCGTGGTGGGCACGCTCGGTGTGCAGGGTGTCCGTCAGGGCGGGGTCGAGTGGCGTCATGACGCCAGCGTACCGCCATAACGTTACCGAGTTACATTTTTAACCGCGTCTCATTCAGCGCGCCTCAGCTCGGGCAGCGCCTCCCCCAGCCGCCGGAACGCCCGCTCGGCCGCCCGTACGGCGTCCGGTGCCACCTGCGCGACCGGCTCCCCGGCCGCGATCCGCCGCCAGTTCTCCTGGGCGAGGATGCGCTGAACGGCGATGATCTGCCCGGCGGCCAGCCGCGCGTCCAGCCCGCCCCCGAGCGCCTGAGCGAGTGCCGCCTCCGACCGCTCCACATGGCCGTACGCGCGCGCCACCAGGGCCGGGGTGCCGTAGAGCAGCCGGTGGAAGGCGAGCACCTGCGGATGGTCGTTCAGCCCGGTGACCGGGTCGTGCCGGTCCAGTCCGGCGAGGAAGTTCCGGCGCAGCGCGTCCACCGGATCGGCCGCGTCGGCGACCACCCGCGCGGCCTCCGTCTCGTGGTCCGCGATCCGGTACAGGACCAGGTCCTCCTTGGCCGGGAAGTACCGGAAGAGGGTCGGTTTGGAGATCCCGGCCGCCGCCGCGACCTCGGCCACGGACACCGCGTCGAAGCCCCGCTCCAGGAACAGCCGCACGGCGATGTCCGACACGTCCTGGTACATCCGCTGCTTCTTGCGCTCACGCAGGCCCATCTCACCCATGGGGCGAGCCTACGCAGCCCCGCCCGGACGGGTCGGCCAGGCCAGGTTGCGGGCGAGGTAGGGGTCGGTCCGGCGGCGGGACGACAGGCCCAGCGAGGCGATGGCCGCCGCCAGGGTCATCGCGTACGACTCCACCGCGCGGCGGACGTTGGGCGCGTCCAGGCTGGTCCCGGTGACCAGCCGGTCCAGGTCGACGTAGGCGGAGCGGACGATCTCGATCCACCGGTACACCCGCCAGTCCTGCTGCCAGTCCCGGGTGAACCGGGCCGGCAGCAGGCTCTCCCAGCGGCGGAACATGCGGTCGCGGATCTCCGGCCGGGTCGGGGTCAGGTGCATGTGCCGGACCAGCTCGTACAGCGGGTCGCCGACCAGGGCCAGCTCCCAGTCGATGAGGGTCAGCGCCAGATCGTCGTCGCGGCGCACCAGGTTCCAGGGGTTGAGGTCGCCGTGCAGCAGGGCGGGCGCGCGGTCGGTGACCTCGTGCCGGGCGAGGATCTCGCGCAGCCGGGGCGCGTCGGGCAGGCCGAGGAAGCGGGCCAGCCGCTGGGACTGGCGGGGCAGCCCGGCCACCAGCGCGACCAGCTGGTCGCTGAGCCAGCCGTAGAAGCCGGGCCGGCCGGCCACCGGGTCGACCGGGGTGTAGTCGATCCCGGCCAGCGCGGCCAACTGGTCGACCAGGCGGTCCGCCTCGTGCGGGCGCAGCCCGTGCACCGGGTGATCGGGTCTGCGGCCGAGGTCGCGGCCGGCCTCGTAGGTGTGGACGGCGAACCGGTCACCGGCGTAGCGGTGGGCGGGATCGGTGGCGTGGCTCTCGCCGAGCGCCAGCACCCGCGGCGCGGCCACGGGCGCCCCGGACCGCTCGATCGCCGCGAGTACGGCGTGCTCGCTGAGGAAACTGCGCTCGCGCCGCAGGACGACGGTCGCCTCCCGGCGCACGACGACGGGGAAGGGCGCGCCGGGGACCTGGATCACCGTGTTGAGGTGCGCGGCGCCCTTGAAGACCCGCTCGGCCGGGGCGGCGCCCTCCAGGTACAGCGCGTCGGCGACCGCGGCGTGCCCGAACGCGGGGTGCTCGGGCACCCGCCGGTCCGGGGTCCAGGCGATGCCCCGGCGTGCGCGGCCCGCCGCGCCGGGCCGCCGGGCACCGGCCGAGACACCCCGCCGGAAGAGGATCCGCTCGATCTCCGGCTGCTCCGGCACCCGGCCGAGCCGCAGCGGCTCGGCCGCGCGGCGCAGGGCCGCGTGCACGGCGGCGGTGGCCTCGTCCAGGCGACGCCGGCCGCAGGAGTCCTCCAGGGAACGCGCGGCGCGGATCACGTCCGCGTAGAGCGACTGGGCGTGCTCGAAGGCGACGTAGTGGCGCAGGTCCTTGTGCAGTCCGGCCGCCGCCGCGGGCCGCACCCGGCGTACGGCCCGCTCCCAGGCCTCGGTGGCCTCGGGCCACTGGTGGTCGGGGTAGCGCATCCGCACCAGGTGGACGGCGAGGTCGTGCAACGGGTCGCCGTAGCCCGCCCGTTCCCACTCCAGGCAGTGCAGCGGCGCGTCACCGGCGGCCGGCACCACCAGGTTGCCGCGGTGCAGATCGCCGTGGAGCAGGCCGTACGGCCGCCGGGTCATCGCCGGCACCCGGTCGGCGAACCGCAGCAGGGCGTCCTCGGGCACGCCGAGGGCCGTGAACAGGCCGCCGTAGCGGCGCCAGTTGGGCCGGCGGATCTGCCGGTCGGCCTGGTGGGCGAGGGTGCGCAGGAAGGCCTGGGAGTCGGTGTGGTTGGCCGGCCAGGACGACGGCAGCGGCGGCAGCGCCGTGCCGCGCACCTGCGCGATGGCCGCGAGCAGCTCGGTCAGATCGGTCAGCAGGGGCCCGTCGACCGGTTTGCCGGGGCCGCACAGCTCGGCCAGCAAGGTGCCCTCGGCATGGCTGTGGAGGGCGAAGCCGTCCCCCTCCAGCAGGCACTCCGGCACGTTCGGCAGCACGGCCCGCACCGCCCGCAGGATCTCCGGCTCGCTCGCCCAGGTACGGATCACCACCGGCGGCACGTCCGGCCGCGGCACCCGCACGGTCACCAGGGTGCCCGGCTCCCGGCCGAGCAGCCGGGCCAGCGGCTCGGTCAGCGGCACCACATGGTTGTCGTGGTGGAAGCCGGAACCCCTCGGGCGGGTGGCGAGCGCACGGGCCAGGAACGCCCGGACGGCGTCCGCTGGAAATCTGCCGGCGTGCCCCCCGGCCGCGGCACGGGGAACAGGCGGTGCGCCCACTGGCCGCTCCGGGGTCGATCGCGCGGAAAGGAAGGGTCGGGCCCAGTCGAGCAGCCGGGCGGGTGGTCCGCCACTCGTCTGTGCCGGGCCGAGGGCCGGCTCGTTGCCGTTCCTCCCGCGCGGTTGTGCACGCGTCCGAGCGGTGACCCGGACGTGTCGGCATGCTAGCCGACCGGGCGGCTGCTCCGGAGCAACCGCAGCAGGGGCTGGAGCGACCGTACGACGTGCCGGGCGCCCGCCGCCCGCAGGAGTGCCTCCTTCGCCTCGCCACGCGCGTAGCCGAGGAACGGAACGCCCGCGGCACGGGCCGCGGCGAGGTCCGAGGGGGCGTCGCCGATCATCAGGGCGGCCGAGGGCGCGGCACCCATCGCGTTCAGGGCGCGGTTGAGGCACTGCGGGTCCGGCTTGAGGTGGTGCAGCTGCTCGGTGCGGCCGTACAGGTGCGGGCTGAAGCAGCCGGTGAGGCCGCGGGTCTCCAGATAGGTGCGGGCCGCCCGGGACGAGTTGTTGGTGGTGACGGCCAGCCGGGCGCCGACGGCGGTCCAGGTGCGGATCAGCGGGTCGGCGTAGGCAGTGGGCAGCGCGGAGGCCGCGGCCCGCAGCTCCTCCTGGGTGAGCCGCTCCTCCAGCCCGGCGACCAGGTCGCTGCCCGGGCATCTGCGGCCCACCGCGCGCAGCACGACCTGCGGGTCCAGCGTGTCCCGTTCGGTGTCGGTGAGCAGACCGTGCAGGCCCTGCCGCGCCAGCCACTCGACCAAGTCCGCGGCCACCCGTTCCGCCTTGTGCCCGGCGAAGAGGCGGCAGATGGGCCCGTCGAAGTCCCACAGCACGAACCGGGCCGGTGTGATCAGTTCCCGAAGCTTTTCGATCTCACTCGCATCAGAAGTCACTAGGAGAGTGTCAGGTCCGTCGTGATGGTTTCCCAGAGGGCGTCGAACCACTTCTGCGATTGCTCCACGAACGCCGCGTCCCGCTGCCCGGCCCGCTGTTCGAAGGAGAACAGCAGCGACTCGGAGCCGAGGGTGTCGTACATCTCCAGCGTCCCGCGGTCGGTGGGCTCCTCACGGCGCGTGATCATGTAGTGCGCGAAGAGCGCCTCCTCCCCGTTGAGCAGGTACAGCTTGACCGGAGGGGTGAACGGCAGCGCCCGGAAGGTGACGTGGACGTCGATGTCGTGGGTGCCGCGCAGCGCCTGGAGGTTGTACTGGAGCACCTGGCCCTGGGCGTTGCGCATCGCCAGCCAGCGCTGGTGGACGGCCTCGTCCTCCTCGCTCCCGGCGTCGACCGAGACCGGGAAGGCGAGGTTGATGTCCCGGGACGGCAGCAGGATGCGGGCGTCGATCCGCTCGGGGTGCAGCCGGCCCTCGTGGACCAGGCGCAGCGCCTCCCCGAGCGCCGGGATCAGGCTCTGCGCGGTCAGGCACACGGCGTCGATGCGCACATGCGGTGCCGCGAACGCCTCGGTCAGCCGGGGTGCGAGCGCCACCATCGTCGGCTGGGGCTCCTCCCGCTGCCACGCGGACTGCGGCTCGGCGACCCGGGGCGGGCTGCCCTTGCCGGCGCCGGCGAGCAGTCCGTCGCCCTGGAGCACCCGCAGCGCCTGGCGTACGGCACCCCGCTCGACCCCGAACTCCCCGGCCAGCTCGGCCTGGGTCGGCAGCCGCTCGCCGGGCCGCAGCACGCCGGTGCGGATGCGGGCGCGCAGGGTGTCGGCGATCTCCTGAGACGTGAGTTTTCTGCTGCCGTTCGCTGCCATATGCTCCTGGGTCACGGCCAAACGCTACAACTCGGATCCATCTAGGGGGAGTTGGCTGCCAACCTTTCCAAGTTGGCCGGTTCGCGAGGACGGGCCAGGGGACTCGGTCGGGCTAGGGGCTGAGGAGCAGCTCCGAGCTGATCGTCTCCCACAGCGCGTCGAACCACAGCCGCGACTGCTCCACGAACGCGGCGTCCCGCTGCCCGGCACGCCGCTCGAACGCGAACAGCATCGAGCGCGTGCCGTCGACGTCGTACAGCTCCAGGTGCGCGTGGTCGATCTCCCGTTCGCGCCGCCCGAGCGTGTAGTACGCGAACAACGCCTCGGAGCCGTTGAGCAGATACAGCTTGACCGGCGGGGTGAACGGCAGGGCCCGGAAGCAGACCCGTACGTCGACGCCGTGGGTGGCGTACAGGGCCTGCAGGTTCTGCCGCAGCACCAGGCCCTGGGCGTTGCGCTGGGCCAGCCAGCGGCGGTGCAGCAGACCGCGGTCGTCGGCGGCCACGGGCGCCGGGAAGGCGAGGTCGATGTCACGGCTGGGCAGCAGCACCCGGACGTCGATCTTGGCCGGTTTCAACCGCCTGGCGTGGATCTGTCGGAGCGGCTCCCCGATGGCCATCGTGAGCGAGACCGCGGTCAGGCACAGGGCGTCGATGCGCACGTGCGGGACGGCGAAGGCCTCCGCGATACGGGGCGCGAGGCCCACCATGGTGGGCTGCGGCGGCGCCGCCGGTCCGGCCGGCGGGCCCGCCGGCCCCGGCACCGCCGCCACCGTGGCCGGGCTGCCCTTGGAAACGTTGGTCAGCAGCCGCTCCGACTGCAGGATGCGCAACGCCTGCCGTACCGCGCCCCGTTCGACACCGAACTCGTCGGCCAGCGCGGCCTGCGTGGGCATGCGCTGGCCCGCCCGCAGCACACCGGACCTGATCCGGGTGCGCAGTTCGTCGGCGATGTCGCGGGACGCATGAGGCCGGTGTGACCTCGTCCGTCCATTGGCGGAGGCGTGCTCCGGGTCCACGGACAAACACTACAACTTCCCGCCAAGTTGCGGCAGTTCGCCGACGGCTGGTTATGAGTCGCTTCCCAACGGAGATAAGTACAGTGAAGTTGGCTGCCAACTTCACGACATGGTCAAGCTTCCCAGTGGTTGGCCGATCGGGCTCCCTTCCGGAGGGGAGCCGGGAGTCCGGACAGGGGACGGCCACCGAAGCGCACAGTCACAACTGAAGACGACCTCGCACAGCCACAACTGAACAGAGCAGCACAGCCACAACTGAACAGCTCGCTACGGATGAACGGTCAGCGTCACCGGGAGAGAGGAGCGGTCAGAAGATGTCCGGGCACCACGGCCGCCCGGGCGAGCGGAACAGGGCGTCGGCCTTCCGGGCGGCGCCCTCTCTTTCTTCCTGCACCCGGCCGAGCGCGACCAGCCGCAGCAGAGACTCACCCCCGAGCCAGACCGAGGCCAACTCGCCCACGTCCAGCGTCAGATCGGCGCTCACGGTCGTCGGGGTGCAGGACGCCCCGTCGGGCGAGGCCTCCAGCCGGAACCGGCCCGCGGCGAGTCCTCCCCCGCGCTCGGCCTCGCTCGCGCGGGGGGACCCCCGTCCGTCCACGACCTCCAGGACGACCGCGCCCGCCCCGTCGTACGTCCGCGCCTCCAGGGCCCGTACGACGTCCAGGATCCGCAGCCAGAGCCAGTCCGCGTGCGAGATGATCCGTGCCGCGCGCGGGTCGGGAAGATAGCGCGGGAGCAGATCGTCGGGGCCTCGGTAGCCGCACTTGACCTTGGTGATCCAGTCGATGGAGCACAGGAAGTGCCACAGGGCGCGCTCGGCCGCCGTCGTGGTGGCGACGAGCCCCAGCACACTGGCGGTCTGATCCGGCTGCTTGCCGGTCCAGGTCTCGTCGGACTTGTACGCCACCAGCCCCTCGACCTCGCCATGGGCCGCGCGGTAGACGGCGTAGAAGGGCTCGGTCCAGTCGTCGTAGAAGCGGACCGCCCCGGTGTTCACCTGCCACCACAGCTCGTCGCGGCTGACCGCGCCGGGCTGCAGGCGGCGGAACCGCTCGAACAGCTCGGGGCCGAGCTTGCGCACGTCCTCGCCGTCCACCAGCTCGATCCGGCCTCCGTCACCCGGGCCCGACCAGCGGGGGTCGAGGCCCGCCCGGGGCACCTCGATGGTCCACTCGTTCGCCCAGGTGGCCGGGCCGAAGCCGTAGCGGCCGTAGATCGGGTACTCGGCGGCGATCAGGGTGGCGACGACGTCACCGCGCTCCTTCGCCGCGGCCAGGTCCTGCGCCATCATGCGGCTCAGCAGACCGCGGCGGCGGTGGGTGGCGGTGACACTGACGTTGGTGATGGCGTCCGCGGGCACGGACGCGCCGCCGACCGCGGTCAGTTCCTGGGTGAAGGACCGGAAGGTGGCCACACAACGGCCGTCGTCGAAGGCCCCGAGCAGCCGGCCCGGCACGAACTGGCCGCGGCGGGCGTCGACCTGCTCAGGTGTCACGACGGGCGGCCGCAGAAACCCGACGGCATGCGCGCGCAGCCAGTCCTCGAACTCGGCCTCGGTGACGCTTCGGACGTCGCTCATGGGGTCACGGTAGGCGGCGCCCCCGGAACCTGTCGCCTGCATTTCGCCGACTCAGAGCAGCAGGTCGTCCACCTGGGCCTCGCCCACCCGGTAGCGGCGGGCGATCTCCGCGCTGCAGTCGTCGGTCGTGCGCTGCAGGTGCTGGCGGCGACGGGAGACCTCCTGCTCGTAGCGGACCAGGCGGCCCATGGCCATGGTCAGTTCCAGGTCCGTCCGCGCTTCCAGGTCCGACAGCTCGACCTCGGCGAGCATCTCGGCGGCCAGTTGCCGGTACTCCTCGTTGTGCGGGGTGCCGAGCGTGACATGGCGGGCCGAGGAACGGTGCCGGGCCGGGGCGTCCTTGAGGATCTCCGGGAGCCGGTCGACCATGGAGCCGTCCGCCGGGGCGGGCACGGACGCCCGGCCGCGCCGGCACAGCTCGGCACGCAGGATGTCGATCCTGCCCTGCAGCAGCCGCCGCACATAGCTGAGGTCCGCCTCGTCGCGCTGGGCGTCGCGGCGCAGGGTGCGCAGCTCGGGCAGGCTCAGCCGGGCCAGGTCGGGCGCGGGAGGCTCGGCGGGCAGGGCCGGCTCCACGGAAAGGGCCGGCTCCACGGAAAGGGCCGGCTCCACGGAGAGGGCCGACTCCGTCCCCTGCGCCCCCTGCGCCCCCTGCGTTTCCAGCCGCCCGCTGGTACTCGGTGTGCTCATGTGCTTCTGACCGTCCCCTCGACCGGCGTGTGGGAGCATCGTGCCACCCCAACTGGCCACTAAGTGACCGAGTGCCCCCGAACAGCCCCAGATGGGGGGTAAGGGATCTATATTGGACCCTCTATATCCGCGTACCGGGCACCCGGCATGATGGTCCGCATGCGTGCGGTGGTGCAGAGAGTGGACGGCGCGAGCGTCGTCGTGGACGGCGAGACGGTCGGCGCGATCGAGGGTGAGGGGCTGTGCGTCCTCGTCGGGGTGACCCATGAGGACACCAAGGAGAAGGCGGCGCAGCTGGCCCGCAAGCTCTGGTCGATCCGGATGCTGCAGGACGAGAGGTCATGCAGCGACATCGACGCCCCCCTGCTGGTCATCAGCCAGTTCACCCTCTACGGCGACGCCCGCAAGGGCCGCCGGCCCACCTGGAACGCGGCGGCCCCGGGTGACGTCGCCGAGCCGCTGGTGGACGAGGTCGTGGCCCAGCTGCGGGGACTGGGGGCGACGGTGGCCACGGGCCGCTTCGGCGCACAGATGCGGGTGTCTCTGACGAACGACGGGCCCTTTACGGTGCTGCTGGAGATTTAAGCACTACGACGGCGATGACCGCCCCGCAAGGGGCGCGGGGAACTGCGCGAGCAACCACCCCGGACCCGCAGCCGCCACACGGCCCCCGCCCCACGGCGCTACGGCTCGACCACGACCTCCTGCGCCGCCGCTGTCTCTCCGGCCAGGAGCCGCGCGTCGACGGGCACGTTCCGCTTCACCAGCGCCAGTGCCACCGGCCCCAGCTCGTGGTGCCGTACGGACGTCGTCACGAAGCCGATCTTCCGGCCCTCCGGCCCCTCGTCCGCGATGCGGATCTCCGTACCCGGCACCGGCAGATGGACGTCGCTGCCGTCGAGGTGCAGGAAGACCAGGCGGCGCGGCGGCTTGCCCAGGTTCTGGACCCGGGCGACCGTCTCCTGCCCCCGGTAGCAGCCCTTCTGCAGATGCACGGCCGTACCGATCCAGCCCAGCTCGTGCGGAATCGTCCGGTGGTCGGTCTCGAAACCGAGCCGCGGCCGGTGGTGCTCGACGCGCAGCGCCTCGTGGGCGAGGAGCCCGGCGGCCGGGCCGTGCGTGGCCGCGAAGGACTCCAGGTCGGCACGCGGCAGGAACAGATCACGGCCGTACGCCGTCTCGCGTACGACGACCCCGTCCGGCACCTCGGCGATGGACCCGGCGGGCAGGTGCACCACGGCGATGTCACCCGTTCGGTCGGCGACCTCCACCCGGTAGAAGAACTTCATCGACTCCAGGTACGCGATCAGCGCGTCCTGCGTACCCGGCTCGACGTGCGCCCACACGGTCGTACCGTCGTCCACCAGGTACAGCGCGTGCTCGATGTGCCCGTGCGCGGACAGGATCAGCGCCTCGGTCGCCTCACCGGCCGGCAGCTCGCTGACGTGCTGGGTGAGGAGGAGGTGCAGCCAGCTCAACCGGTCGTCGCCGCTGACGGTGACGACGCCCCGGTGGGACAGGTCGACGAATCCGGTGCCGTCGGCGAGGGCGCGCTGCTCGCGGAACAGGTCGCCGTAGTGGGCGGCGACGCCTTCGTCCACACCCTCGGCGGGGACGGCGCCGGGCAGGGTCAGCAGGGGGCTCTTCATAGGGCCAGCCTACGACGTGGTAGTTGAACTCTTCAGGGAACAGTCCTTGCACCGGCCGAAGATCGCGAAGTGCTTCATGTCGGTGTCGAACCCGAACTGCGCGCGCAGCTTCGCCGTGAACTCGGCGGCGACGTCCACATCGGCCTCGATCACGTTCTCGCAGTCCCGGCACACCAGGTGCAGATGGTGGTGGCGGTCGGCGAGGTGGTAGGTCGGCGCACCGTGCCCCAGATGGGCGTGGCTGACCAGGCCCAGCTCCTCCAGCAGCTCCAGGGTCCGGTAGACCGTGGAAATGTTGACCCCCGACGCCGTCTTCCTCACCTCGCTGAGGATGTCGTCGGGGGTCGCGTGCTCAAGGGTGTCCACGGCTTCGAGGACAAGCTGCCGCTGCGGCGTCAGCCGGTAGCCGCGCTGCCTGAGGTCGCTCTTCCAGTCGGTGCTCACCACACCACAGAGTCTAGGACCACTTGGTGCGGGGCCTACTTGAAGAAAGCGATCCCGTCGTCCGGGAGGTCGTCCGGGAGGGCCTTGGCCCAGCGCTCGACGTCCTCCGGGGTGACGACCTTCTTCAGGTGGGCCGACATGTAGGGGCGGAGCTCGACCTCGGGGGTCTGCTTCTCGCCGACCCACATGAGGTCGCTCTTGACGTAGCCGTAGAGCCGCTTGCCACCGCTGTAGGGCTGCGAGGCGGCCGTCCGGGCGACGGCGTCCGTGACCAGGTCGATCTGCGGCTTCTTGTCGGCCATCTCGCCGTACCAGATCTCGATGACACCGTCGTCGCGGGTCATCGTCACCTCGACCTTGCGGTCGGCGTCGATCCGCCAGAAGCCGTGCTCCGACTCCAGCGGGCGGACCTTGTTGCCGTCGTTGTCCAGCACCCAGGTCTGGGAGTGGTACTCCAGGAAGTCCCGGCCGTCGTGGGTGAAGCTGACCTCCTGGCCGAAGTTGCACTTCTCCGAGCCGGGGAAGTCGTGCACGCCCGCACCGGCCCAGTTGCCGAGCAGGAAGGCGAGCGGGACGAGGTCCTTGTGCAGGTCGGACGGGATCTCGATCATGAGGGGCGTTTCCTGGGTGGGAGTGGTCAGCGCTGGCCCTGGTACAGCTTCTTCACGGTCAGACCGGCGAAGGCGAGCACGCCGACGCAGACCAGGACCAGCAGGGTTTCGAAGAAGATCTCCACGGGTGCTCCTTGAGCGAGGGTGGGCATACGACAGAGCCGGGGCCCAGCTTACGCGGCCCTGCTCGGGCTCTCTTGACGAGGTGGGCCGACCAGGGCCCCGGCCCCATTCAGCCCGCCCGGCTCGCCCCGGCACCGGCCGGCACCGAACCTTGATCCAGGTCCCACCTGAGATTCGGAGAGAAGAGCATGCTCAAGGTGCTGCGCACGATGGCGACGGGTGTGGCTGCCGGGCTGTTGCTGGCGGTCATGCCGACCACTGCCCACGCCCAGAACGATGATTCTGCGGCCCTGTCAGACGTCACAGACCTGGTGGGCACCCCCCTGAACGCAGGACTCTTCGGCTGATCAGCCCCGCTTGACTCCGTCCACGAAGGCGGACCAGGCGCCCGCGCCGATCAGCAGGGGGGTGCGGATGGTGTCCTTGCTGTCGCGGACGGGGACGAGGGGAAGGTTGTCAGCGACCTCGACGCAGTTGCCGCCGTCCGAGTTGCTGTACGAGCTCTTGCGCCAGGTCACGTTGCTCAGGTCGATGGCTCGCATGGCGCTTCCTCCAACATCCGCAAGATGAACGTTCGCGACTCGGCGGGGCTCAACGCCAGGTCGCGCACGTCATCATAGGTGCGCTGCAGACGCCCAACCCTGGTGGTTTCCTCGATGAGTTCACCCCGCACGTCGTTCTCTACGTAGGCCACGGTACGACCGTCGGGCAGATGGAGGAACATGGTGTCGGTGCTGTCCATGCCGTGCAGACCGGCGCCGAAGGGCAGCACGTAGAGGGTGATGTTCGGGCGCTCCGCAGCCTGCGCCAGATACGTGAGCTGCTCACGCCACTCGCCGGGGTCACGCAGCGAGTTGCGCAGCACCGCCTCCCAGAGAATGACTCGAAACGGCGGTGCGCAGTTGCCCTCCAGCACGTGCCGCCGTCCGATGCGCGCACCCACCTGCTGATCCAGCTCCTCCCCGCTGAGGCCACCCGCGGCGAGTGCTTCTCGCGCGTATCCCGCCGTCTGCAGCAGCCCCGGCGGTCGGCTTACGGAGTACTGCCACAGGCTCACCGCCTCGGCCTCCGCCACCATGTACCGCCGATACCGCTCCTTGAACTGCGTCGGGTCCGCCATCGCCAACTCCCAGAGGGTCAGCAGCAATCGCCCCGTGCCGTAGTACTGGTCCAGCGCCTGCGCCACCTCCGGCCCGCCCAGTGTGTGGCCGTTCTCCAGCTTGCCGAAGAGGGACGCGTCCCAGCCCACCGCGTCGGCCAGCGTCCGCAGGCTCACGCCCCGGGCGGCCCGCAGTAACCGCAGCTCCTCGGCGAAACGAACCCTCGGCTCCTGGCTTCGCCCCGTGATCGCCCTCCGCTGCGGCACCGCGCCCTCCCTGCTTGTGGAATTTGTGGAATTTGGGCCGCCGCCTGTGGCACTAGCCGCCATTCCGCTCGTGTCCGTCTCCGCCCTGGACCATCCTCGTATCAGCCCAGGAGCACGCAGAGTAGTGCAACTGTCGCATTCCGTATAGAAGTTGAGCAAAGGAGCGAACGCCATGAGAACGGAACCGGCCGGCTACGAACCCGGCGCCCTGCTCTACGACCCCGCCACCCAGCGCGTCGGCGAGTACCAGGACCGCTCGGGGCCGTACGCGCTGCTGCGCCCCCTCGGCGGTGGCCGCGAGTGGCAGGCCGATCCCGCCGCGGTGCGCCCGGCCACCGACCGCGAACGCCTCAGCGCGAGCGTCCACGCAAGGAACGGCCGTACGCGGGCCGTTCCGCCCGACCCCGACGACCTCAGCCGCCCGCCCCGGCCGGTCCCCGGTTGCCCGGCGTGCATGAGGATGGCCGAGCTGCGGGAGATGGCACGGGCGGTGTGCGATCGCAGCGCGGAGACCGACGCCAATGTGCTGCTGCGCCAGCATCAGCGGCAGGAGCACCGCGCATGAGCGGCATCCAGGGCGGTCTCCCGTACGAGGAGTGCAAGCGGTACCGGGCGGAGCACGGCGCGTCAGGAGACTCGGTCCCCCTCTCACCGGGTTATGCGCTCCCGCCCTTCCACCCCGGTTTCGCCACCCGATCCCGGCACCGGCGCCGACGGCGGACCCGGTTCGACGGCGCCACCATGAGCGGCGTACTCACCGCTCTCTGTGTCGCCACGCTGCTCGTCACGATCGTCGCCGCGGCTACGCTTCCGGCATGACCAAGAAGCTCGTGATCAAGGTGACGGCCGGGGCGGACGCCCCCGAGCGCTGTTCGCAGGCGTTCACGGTGGCCGCGGTGGCCGTCGCCAGCGGCGTCGAGGTGTCGCTGTGGCTGACCGGGGAGTCGTCCTGGTTCGCGCTGCCGGGGCGGGCCGCGGAGTTCGAGCTGCCGCACGCGGCGCCGCTGCCGGATCTGATCGAGTCGATCCTCGCCGCCGGGCGCATCACGCTGTGCACGCAGTGTGCCGCCCGGCGGGAGATCACCGAGAAGGACGTCATCGAGGGCGTACGGATCGCGGGCGCGCAGGTCTTCGTACAGGAATCCCTCGCCGACGACACGCAGGCGCTCGTCTACTGATCCACCGTGATCGGCTGAGACGAGCGCCTGCTCACGCGTCTCAGAGGACGAGGGCGTCCGCCGCCGTGGGCTCCCAGACCGTGATCTTGGGGGCGTGGACGTACGTCTTCACGGGAATCCGGACGGTGTCACCGCCGTCGAGCTGCACGGAGAGCGTCGAGGTGTGCGTTCCGCTGCCGGGGGCGTCCTGCTGGTCCAGGGACACGCCCTCGTAGGAGCTCTGGCCCGGCTGGAGGATGTTGGGTCCGCCGCCGATGCCGTCCGGGGTGGTGGCCCTGATCTTGCCGTCGAAGGTGACCAGGCCGATGATCCCCAGGTCGCACGGGCTGCCGCTGGTGTTCTTGGCGGTGATCAGCAGGTGGTTCAGGGGACGGGACACCGGCGCGGCGGTGACGGTGAGCTGGTCGGCCCGGCAGGAGGGAGCCTTCTTGTTCCCGGAGCCGGTGGCGGTGCGGTGGGCGTCGCCCGTCGCGCTCGTGCGGGAGCCGGCCTGCGCCGTGCTGCCACCGATGGACGAGGCGTGCGTTCCCGGCGTACCGGTGGCGTGGGACGGCGACGCGGTCGTGGCCCGGACGGCGGACGCGGACGGCGTGGAGCCGGAGGCCGACGAGGTGCCGCTGCAGCCGACGACGGCGGCGGAGCCGAGGGCCAGCGTGGCGGCGGTGACGAGGATGCGCTTGGCGGACATGTGTGTCTCCCGTTGGTGGTTCGCTCGGTGGCCGGGCCTGGTGGACCGGCCGCTGCACCGAACTGTGGAGTGAGATTTGTCCCAGTCGCCATGACCGCCGGGAAATGCGGAACCCTGGAACGCTTTTGCGCACTCTCACCAGGGGAAACGGCAGAGCCTGGAATGCCGTTCCGGGATGGGGAGGGTGGCATGGGCCGGGAGACGGACGCGCTGGCGGAGTTGCTCCGCGCATTAAAGGACCGGTCCGGGCGCAGTTACGGCGCGCTCGGCAAACGGCTCCACGTCAGCACGTCCACACTGCACCGCTACTGCAACGGCACGGCGGTGCCGACCGAGTACGCGCCGCTGGAACGGTTCGCCCGGGTGTGCGGGGCGAGCGCGGAGGAACTGGTCGAGCTGCACCGCCGCTGGATCCTGGCGGACGCGTCCCGCCGCCGGGACGGGGGACGGCCAGGTGGGGACCCCTCGGTGGCGGATGCCGTCTCCACGGGGCGTTCGGCCGAGGGCGCGACCCGGCGGCCAGAGGCGTCAGGAGCAGGGGCAGAGGCAGGAGCAGAGGCCCAGGCAGGGGCAGAGGCCGAGGCAGGGGCAGAGGCCGACGCGGGGGCAGGGGAGACCGCACCGGACCTGAAGACCGCCCCCGCCCCTGCGGCCCTCCGCACGTCCCGTACCGCCCGCCTCCGTCGCCCACGGCTCCTGATCGCCGCCGGCGCGGTGGCCGTCGCCGCCGTCGCCGTGCCGGCCCTGGTCACCGCCGCGCAGGACTCCGGCAGGCCCTCCGCGCGCTCTGTCGCCGACCCGACCGCGGACGGGACCGCCGACGGGTCCGCGGCCCGCGTCCCGCACGGCGGCAGGGCGACCACCGCCGACTCCGCCCCCACCGGGAGCACATCCCCCACCGGCTCCCCGTCCCGGGCCGTCGGCCGGGCGGACTCCGCCGGATCCTCCCGCAACCCCTCGCACCCGGCGACCGCGCCCGCCTCGGCCCCGTTCCACGTCAACGTGCTGACCAACAACTGGGACAACTCCTGTGACCAGTGGTTCCTGCTGAACAGCGACCCGAAGAAGGTGGCTCCGCCCCCCGCGAGCCAGGCCACCGACGGCTGGGCCGCCGCGCTGGGTGCCGTGCCCGCCGGGCATCTGCGGCTGCAGGTGACCGTGCAGGGCGACAGCAGCCGGCCGGTCGTGCTGCACGGGCTGCACGTCCGTGTCACCGGCACCCGCAAGGCCCCCGCGTGGAACGCCTTCACCATGGGCGGGCAGTGCGGCGGTGACCTGGCCCCGGCGTCCTTCGCCGTCGACCTCGACGCCCAGGCCCCGAGCGCGAAGGCGGTGCCGGGACACGAGGGGAACATCAAGACCCGGGCCACGGACTTCCCCTACAAGGTGTCCGCCGACGACCCGGAGGTGCTGAACATCGACGCCGCCACGGCCGCCCAGGACGTCGACTGGTACCTCGAACTCGTCTGGAGCAGCGGCGACCGGCAGGGCACGACCCGCATCGACGACCACGGCAGACCGTTCCGCACCGCCGGCATGCGCGGCGACAAGCAGTACTGGTACAACGCGGCGGACGGCAAGGGGGTCTGGCAGCCCTGGACGGGCTGAGGCTCGGGCTACCGCCGTTTCCTGCCGTCCAGCTCGTCCCACCACTCGTCGGACTGGGGATCGCCGGAGGGGTCGTCCCACCAGCGGTCCTCCGGGCCCCGCCGGTTGGCGATCATCGCGGCGACCGGCGGGATGATCATGGCCACGACGCACATGCCGACGGCCGCCGGTACCGACCAGAGGCGCACGACTCCCCACGCCAGGACGAAGAGGCCGATGCACGTCCCCATCATGGCGAAGTAGATGTGACGCCGCCGTGCGTACATGACTCCAGAGTAGGCCGGGCGACCCCTGTCACAAGTGATCCACAATCACCGCTCGGCCGCCCCTCGCAGGGTTACCGTGGCGTAGCCGTACACCGCTCTCGTCCGGGGGGAACCACCACATGCGCGCCCTGCGAATCATCCTGATCCTCGTCGTGATCCTGGGCGGGCTGTTCGTGATCGCGGACCGGGTGGCCGTGCACTTCGCCGAGGGGGAGGCCGCCGACAAGCTGAAGGCGACGGAGAACCTGGCCTCGACGCCGGACGTCGACATCAAGGGGTTCCCGTTCCTGACCCAGGTCGCGGGCGGGTCGCTCGACGACGTCGAGGTCGGGATCAAGGACTACCGGGCCGCCACCGGCAAGGCGGGGCAGACCATCAGGATCGACGACCTGAAGGCCGACATGAAGGGCGTCGCGTTCTCCGGGGACTACAGCTCCGCCACCGCGGACAGCGCCACCGGCACCGCGACGATCTCCTACGCCGAGCTGCTGAAGACCGCGGACTCCAAGCCGACGGAGGTCGCCCCCGGGATCACGGCCCGGATCGTCGGCCTCTCCGACGGCGGCAACGGCAAGATCAAGGTCATGGTGGAGGGCACCGTCTCGTCCCTCGGGATCAAGCAGACCGTGCCCGTGCTCAGTTCGGTGACCGTCGAGAACGACAAGGTGCAGGTCCACGCCGACTCGCTGCCCCGCCTCGGCGCCGCCGCGATCGCCGAGAACCGCATCCGTGAGATCACCGACTTCCAGCAGGCCATCGACCGGCTGCCCGGCGGCATCAAGCTGGACAAGGTGCAGGCCGTGAAGAACGGTGTGGAGATCACGGTGAAGGGTTCCGACGTCAAGCTGGCGGGGTAGGAGCACTGCTGACGGACGCCGATCGTCCGAGTGGCGAGACAACGCCGTCCGTACCGTAGATGAGAAGACTCCCGCAAGCGCTCGGCGGGCCGCACGACGGCCGCCGGGCGCTTCTTCATTCCGCCATACGGACGATCGTGTCTCGCCATATGACACACCGGTGACACGCCCGCCCGGACGTCCCTACGATCGTCGGCATGAAGCGACAGGCGGATCTCACGAAGCGGCGGGCAGTGGACCTGTGCCGCGTTGCCGCCATGCTCTGTCGCCCCTTCTGAGCGGACGTCCCCGACCTCCGCATCCCTCAGCCGCCCTGCTGAAAGGGCACCCGTGCGCCGCCCGCCCCCGCGAGCGCGCACCCCTCTACTCGCACGCCCCGCCGCAACTGCCCCGGAGGAGAAAGAGCATGAGCCGCACCGACGTCCTGGTCGACGCCGACTGGCTGCAGGAGCACCTGGACGACCCGGCCATCGCCATCGTCGAGGTGGACGAGGACACGTCCGCCTACGACAAGAACCACATCAAGAACGCGATCCGCATCGACTGGACCAAGGACCTCCAGGACCCGGTCCGCCGCGACTTCGTCGACCAGGAGGGCTTCGAGAAGCTCCTGTCGGAGAAGGGCATCGCCAACGACCACACCGTGGTCCTCTACGGCGGCAACAACAACTGGTTCGCGTCGTACGCCTACTGGTACTTCAAGCTGTACGGCCACGAGAACGTCAAGCTCCTCGACGGCGGCCGCAAGAAGTGGGAGCTGGACGCCCGCGAGCTGGTCGCCGGCGACGAGGTCCCCGAGCGCCCGAAGACGGACTACAAGGCCAAGCCGCAGGACACCTCGATCCGCGCCTTCCGTGACGACGTCGTCGCCGCGATCGGCTCGCACAACCTGGTCGACGTCCGCTCGCCCGACGAGTTCTCCGGCAAGCTGCTCGCCCCGGCGCACCTCCCGCAGGAGCAGTCGCAGCGCCCGGGCCACGTGCCGACCGCGCGCAACATCCCGTGGTCGAAGAACGCCAACGACGACGGCACGTTCAAGTCGGACGAGGACCTCAAGGCCCTGTACGCCGAGGAGAACGTGGACCTCGCCAAGGACACGATCGCCTACTGCCGCATCGGTGAGCGCTCGGCCCTGACCTGGTTCGTGCTGCACGAGCTGCTCGGCGTCGAGAACGTCAAGAACTACGACGGTTCCTGGACCGAGTACGGCTCCCTCGTCGGCGTGCCGATCGAGCTCGGCGCCAACAAGTAATCCCAACCCCTCTGGAGAGACAGCATGTGCGGAGCGAAGGCCGGCGGCCCGGACGCCTCGACGATCAAGCCCGGTGAGACCACGATCCAGGGTCAGGTGACCCGCGACGGCGAGCCGGTGACGGGCTATGTCCGTCTGCTGGACTCGACCGGCGAGTTCACCGCCGAGGTGCCCACCTCGGCGACCGGCCAGTTCCGGTTCTACGCGGCCGAGGGCACGTGGACCGTGCGCGCGCTGGTGCCCGGCGGCACGGCGGACCGTACGGTCGTCGTGGCGGAGAAGGGCGCGCTGGCCGAGGTCGCCATCGCGGTCTGAGCGGGTTCTGTGACGGGCCGAAGGGCCGTACCCCTGGGGTTGGACGCCAGTGGGGGTACGGCCCTTCGGCTTCCCGCCGTGGGGGTGGAGTCGTCGCCGGGCCGGATGATCCGAGCGACGCCCCCTAGCCCAGCGCGCGCCCCAGGACCCACACCACCGGCGCCGCCGCCGACAGAGGCAACGCCACGCCCGCGGTGAAGTGGACGAAGCGGGACGGGTAGTCGTAGCTCGCGACCCGGTGACCGATGAGCGCGCACACTGCCGCGGCCCCGCCCAGCAGTGCGCCCTTCGCGCCCAGCCCCGTCATGCCGCCCACGGCGATCCCCGCGCCGGAGGCGGCCAGTACCGAGACCACCACCGACACCAGGGTGGGCAGCGGCAGCGCCCTCGCCAGGATCGCCACCGCCACCGCCGCCGCGCCCACCGACACCGCGTGCGGGTCGGCGCCGAGGTACCCGGTGGCCAGGACCGACAGCGCCGCCGAGACGACCGTCGCCATCAGGCCGTACATCCGCTCGTCCGGCGAGGCGTGCGAGCGCAGCTGCAGGACCAGGCACAGCAGGACCCAGACGCCGAGCGGGCCGAGGATCGCGGCGGGCACGTGATCGCGGCCGGCCGCCAGGACGGCCACGTCCGCGGCGAGCCCGCCCGCGAAGGCCAGCGCGATGCCCTGCCGGGCCGGCCACATGCCGTTCAGCCGGAACCAGCCCGCCGCCGTCACCGCCTGGAGCAGCACGAGCGGGACGACCAGCGCGTACGAGGCGACCGGCGCCGTCGCGGCCAGCAGCAGGCCCAGCACCGCGGTCAGCAGCGCCGGCTGCATACCGGGCTCGATGATCGGCGAACGCCCCTCCAGGCGCGCCCGCTGGGCATCCGTGATCCGGGAGTTGCCGCCGAGCGTGGCGGGCCCGTAGTCGGGCTCGGGCTCCTCCGCCACGGCTTCCGGGGCGGGCGCCGCCGCCGGTGCGGGTCCCGTTCCCGTTCCTGGCTGCGGCTGGGCAGCGGCCGGGTACGGCTGCGCGTGCTGCTGGCCGTACTGGCCCTCGAACGCCTGCGGCGGCACATACGCCGCCTGCGCCGGCATCTGCATCGACCCGTGTGTCTGCGTCTCCCAGGTCTGCCCCTGCCACTGCTGGGTCAGCTGGGGGTCGTAGCCGGGCTGCTGTCCGTACTGCTGCTGGTCGTACTGCTGCTGGTCGTACGCGGACCATTGCTGCTGCTGGTACGGGTCGTAGCCCTCGTACGGACCGCCCTGGTACGGCTGTCCGCCCTGATACGGCTGGTCGCTCATCGCCTCACCCTCCTGCGAACGGCGGGAGCACCTCGACCGTGCCGCCCTCGGCCAGCCGTACCGTCTCATGCGCGCGGGTCCCGACGGGGTGACCGTCGACGAGGAAGGAGCATCGCTGCAGTACGCGCGTGAGTTCACCGGGGTGTCGCGCGCGCACGGCGGCCAGCGCGTCGGCGAGCGTGTCCGCGTCGTACGGCTCCTCGGCGACCTGGGCCGCGGCCTTGGCGGCGGCCCAGTAGCGCACCGTGACCTTGGGCATCTCGTTCCTCAATCGACGGCAAGAAAAGGACAAGGACAGAAGACAGATGGTGTCAGGCTAGCCCGCCCGGCCCACAGCCCAGCGCGCGATCCGGGCGAGGAGCGCGTCGTCGGACGCGTGTTCGGCGTGGCCCATGCCCGGCTCCACCCAGAGTTCCCCGTGGTCACCGGCCGCCTCGGCGAGCATCCGGGGGTGGTCGAGGGGGAAGTAGGCGTCGCGGTCGCCGTGCACGATCAGAAGAGGTGTGGGGGCGATCCTGGGGACCGACTCCACCGGGGACAGGGGCACGGGGTCCCAGTCGCGGTGGTGGATGCGGGTGCGCAGGCCGTAGCGGCCGACCAGGCGGCCCTCGGGACGGGTGACCAGCCAGTGCAGGCGGCGCATGGGGGCCGTGCCCCGGTAGTACCAGCGGGCCGGGGCGCTGACCGAGACGACAGCACTGGCCGTACCGGGGTGCAGGGCCGCGAACCGCAGGACCACCGAGCCGCCCATGGAGAAGCCGACGGTCACCACGCGCGCGTGGCCGAGAGCACGGGCCCGCTCGACGGCCGCGGCGAGGTCAAGGACCTCCTTGTCGCCGACCGTGGAACGGCCGCCGGAGCGTCCGTGGCCGCGGAAGGAGAAGGTGAGGACCGCGCCGTAACCGCGCAGGACGCCCGCCACCCGTCGTACGTGCGGCCGGTCCACGTCCCCGGTGAACCCGTGGGCGACGACGAACACCAGGTCGCGTGAAGGTGTACGGGAGGCGTCCGGATGCGTTTCGTATACGACCGCGCCCGGGTCGTATACGGAATCGACCGGAACGCCGTCGGCCGTGCACAGAAACGTCCGGATAGGCGCCCCTCTGCCTGTCTCGCGATACGGACGATCGGTGGAACGTGCCACATGACCTGCCGGACCCTTGCTCATGTGGGCTATTCTGCTGGGCAGAGGACTCGGGCAGCGCAGCCCCCGGGTCCTTTTGTGCTTTCGGAAGCGTTGTATACGAAGCGGGAACCCTCGGGTGACCGCCGGTGTACGGGGCCTTCGGGAACGCAGAGCAGTGCCCGTCCGCACAGCCTCGCAGGGACCGAGGAGGAACCAGACGTATGAGTTCTCTGCTGCTCCTGACCAACGCCCTCCAGCCGTCGACGGAGGTGCTCCCCGCCCTCGGCCTGCTCCTGCACAACGTGCGTGTGGCCCCGGCGGAGGGCCCCGCTCTCGTCGACACCCCCGGCGCCGACGTCATCCTCGTCGACGGCCGCCGCGACCTGCCCCAGGTGCGCAGCCTGTGTCAGCTGCTGCGCTCCACCGGCCCCGGCTGTCCGCTGGTCCTGGTCGTCACCGAGGGCGGTCTGGCCGCCGTCACCGCCGACTGGGGCATCGACGACGTACTCCTCGACACGGCCGGCCCGGCCGAGGTGGAGGCCCGGCTGCGGCTGGCCATGGGCCGCCAGCAGATCGTCAACGACGACTCGCCGATGGAGATCCGCAACGGCGACCTGTCCGTGGACGAGGCGACGTACAGCGCGAAACTCAAGGGCCGGGTCCTCGACCTCACCTTCAAGGAGTTCGAGCTGCTCAAGTACCTCGCCCAGCACCCGGGCCGCGTCTTCACCCGCGCCCAGCTGCTGCAGGAGGTGTGGGGCTACGACTACTTCGGCGGCACCCGGACGGTGGACGTCCATGTACGGCGGCTGCGCGCCAAGCTCGGCCCGGAGCACGAGTCGCTGATCGGCACCGTCCGGAACGTCGGCTATCGGTTCGTCACGCCCGAGAAGACCGACCGGAGCGCCGAGGAGCCCAGGGCCAAGGCGGACCGGGCCGGGGGGAACCGCGCAACGGCGGAGGATGCGGATGCATCGGCCGTCCGGGACGACTCCGAGGTCCACGCGGACGCCTAGTTCGACGCCCGGTTGCTGTGGGCGCACATCCAAGGACTGGTACGCCCTGCCCAGAGCAGGTCAATCCGCGTAGACTCCGCGCGTGGCCAAGGTGACTCGGGATGACGTGGCACGGCTGGCTGGGACCTCCACCGCCGTCGTCAGTTATGTCATCAACAACGGACCCCGGCCGGTCGCCCCGGCCACGCGCGAGCGTGTCCTCGCGGCGATCAAGGAACTGGGGTACCGCCCCGACCGGGTCGCCCAGGCGATGGCGTCCCGGCGCACCGACCTCATAGGCCTGATCATCCCGGACGCCCGCCAGCCCTTCTTCGGCGAGATGGCCCACGCGGTCGAGCAGGCCGCCTCCGAGCGCGGAAAGATGGTCCTGGTCGGCAACACCGACTACATCGGCGAGCGCGAGGTCCACTATCTGCGCGCCTTCCTGGGCATGCGCGTCTCCGGGCTGATCCTGGTGAGTCACGCCCTGAACGACCTTGCCGCCGCCGAGATCGACGCCTGGGACGCCCGGGTGGTGCTGCTGCACGAGCGTCCCGAGGCCATCGACGACGTGGCCGTGGTCACGGACGACCTCGGCGGCGCCCAGCTCGCCGTACGCCACCTGCTGGAGCACGGCTACGAGTACGTCGCCTGCATGGGCGGTACGGCTCAGACGCCGGCCGTCGGCGACCCGGTCTCCGACCACGTCGACGGCTGGAGGCGGGCCATGGCCGAGGCGGGGCTGTCCACCGAGGGCCGGCTGTTCGAGGCGCCGTACAACCGCTACGACGCCTATCGCGTGGCCCTGGACATCCTCTCCGGCCCCGACCGGCCGCCGGCGATCTTCTGCTCCACCGACGACCAGGCGATCGGCCTGCTGCGGGCCGCGCGGGAGCTGCGCATCGACGTGCCCGGCAAGCTGGCGGTGGCCGGGTTCGACGACATCAAGGAGGCGGCGCTGGCCGACCCGCCGCTGACCACGGTCGCCTCGGACCGCTCGGCGATGGCGCGTGCGGCGGTCGATCTGGTGCTGGACGACGGGCTGCGGGTGGCGGGGTCACGCCGCGAGCGCCTGAAGACGTTCCCGTCCCGGCTGGTGGTGCGAACGTCCTGCGGCTGCGAGGCCTGACCCTTTATCCTGAGCCTCCGTCCCGAGCCTTTATATCGGGCAAACAAGGTTCTGCCGGGCTTCTCAGCGAGCACTCAGGAAGCTCTCATGGTCACGGGGGAGTCTTCTGGTCATGACCGAGAGCCAGGGTGCACACACCCAGCCGCAGCAGCACAGCTACGCCGCTCCCGTGAACCCGGAGTGGCCGCCTCCGCCGCCGTACGAGCCGGCCATGGCCACGGCCCCCGCTCCCCACCACCGGAAGCGCAACCGCGGCCCCGTCGCCCTCCTCGCGGCCGTCGCGATCGTGGCCGCGGCGGTCGGCGGCGCCACGGCGTACGGCTTCCAGGAGCTGACCGGCAAGGACCCGGTCGCCTCCGCCGGTACGACCACGCATGTGGTGCCGACCGCCAAGAAGGGCGACGTCGCCGCGATCGCCGCCGCGGTCAGCCCGAGCGTCGTCGAGATCCAGGCGACCCTCGGCAGCGGCTCCTCCACCGGCTCCGGTGTGATCATCTCGTCGAACGGCGAGATCGTCACCAACAACCACGTCGTCTCCGGCGCGCAGTCCATCAAGGTGCGCACCAGCGACGGCAAGAGCTACACCGCCGGCATCGTCGGCACCGACAGCTCCAAGGACCTCGCGCTGATCAAGCTGCGCGGCGCCTCCGGGCTGAAGCCGGCCTCGCTCGGCAACTCGTCGGGCGTCCAGGTCGGCGACACGGTCGTCGCGATCGGCTCCCCCGAGGGCCTGACCGGCACCGTCACCAGCGGTATCGTCTCCGCGCTCAACCGGGACGTGACCGTCTCCACCGACGAGAACCAGGGTCAGGGCCAGGGCGGCGACGGTCAGTGGCCGTTCGAGTTCGGCGGCCGTGAGTTCAACGGCGACCCGGGCTCGTCCACGACGACCTACAAGGCCATACAGACCGACGCCTCGCTGAACCCCGGCAACTCGGGCGGCGCGCTGATCGACGCGAGCGGCAACGTCATCGGCATCAACTCCGCGATGTACTCGTCGAGCCGGCAGTCCTCCTCTTCCTCGGACGCGGGCAGCATCGGCCTCGGCTTCGCGATCCCCGTCAACACCGTCAAGTCCGACCTGGCCAAGCTGCGGGCGGGCGACAAGAGCTAACCCTCCACCCTCAGTCAGCAGGGAGTACGTCATGATCCAGCATGTCTCGCACAAGAGCGCCGGCCTGCGTCCCGCCGACGTCACCCTCGCCCTGTCGATCGTCCGTGATCTGCACACGCCCCTCCCGACGCCCCGCGCCCCCGGGGTGGCCCCGCCGCCGGTCCCCCGCGAGCTGATGGGCCTGCGCACCTCCGCCGCCCGCCTCCACCGCCGCAAGGTGCCGCTGCACCGCCTCACCGCGGTGCAGGCCTGACGCTGCGCCGTACTGCCCGCACCGCGGTGCGGGCCCGGCCCCGGCGGTGCGCCGCCCGGACCGTCGGCCGTGGCAGGCTGAGAGGGTCCGTCCGTCCCGTCCACCGCACCCTGAGGAATCGCGAGCGATGAGCCCCGCCGAAGGCGACCGTGACCCCCAGCGCATCCTGATCGTCGACGACGAGCCGGCCGTACGCGAGGCGCTCCAGCGCAGCCTCGCGTTCGAGGGGTACGACACGGAGGTGGCCGTCGACGGCGCGGACGCGCTGGACAAGGCCACCGTCTACCAGCCCGACCTGGTCGTCCTCGACATCCAGATGCCGCGCATGGACGGCCTGACGGCGGCCCGCCGCATCCGCGGGGCCGGCGACACGACGCCGATACTGATGCTGACGGCCAGGGACACGGTCGGCGACCGGGTGACCGGTCTGGATGCGGGCGCCGACGACTACCTCGTCAAACCCTTCGAACTGGACGAGCTGTTCGCCCGTATCCGCGCGCTGCTGCGCCGCAGCTCGTACGCGGCGGCGGTATCGGCCGAGGCGCAGGAGGACGAGGCCCTCACCTTCGCGGACCTGCGCATGGACCTCGCGACCCGGGAGGTCACCCGGGGCGGCCGGCAGGTGGAACTGACCCGCACGGAGTTCACCCTGCTGGAGATGTTCATGGCGCATCCGCGCCAGGTACTGACCCGTGAGCAGATCCTGAAGGCGGTATGGGGCTTCGACTTCGAGCCGTCCTCCAACTCGCTCGACGTCTACGTCATGTACCTGCGCCGCAAGACCGAGGCCGGCGGCGAGCCGCGTCTCGTGCACACGGTGCGGGGCGTGGGGTACGTCCTGCGCCAGGGCGGCGCCGAGTGAACAAGCTGGTACGGCGCTACCGCTCACTGCCGATCCGGGCCCGGCTGGCGATGCTGGTCGCGGCGGCGGTGGCGTTCGCGGTGGCGGCGGTCTCGGTCACCTGCTGGTTCATGGTGCAGCGCAGACTGGACGTGCAGGTCAACAAGACGCTCGACAACTTCAACCAGCGGCTGACCGAGGACCAGATCACCACGGTTCTGGCCACCTGCCCGACGACCTCGGACCAGCCGCCCAACGCGGTGCGGCCCACCTTCTACTACATGCAGGTGGTGATGCCGAACGGCCAGATCTGCGTCTTCAACTACTCCAAAGGAGTCGTGACGCCCTCGGCGCAGGACGCGGCGGTGGCCGCGAAGGGCGACGTCCGCATCTACCACGACGCCAAGGACTCCCACGGCAATGACGTACGGGTCAAGACCGTGCCGATACTGATGGGAGGCCCCGGCCTCGTTCCCCAGCGCTATCCGGGCGTCGCCCTGATGGTGGCCGTGTCCCTCAAGGACACCCAGCGGACCCTCAACGACCTGGCACTCATCCTGCTCCTCGTCTCCGGCGTCGGAGTGGTCGGTGCCGGAGCGGCGGGCCTCGTGGTGGCCCGTGCGGGCCTGCGCCCGGTCGACAAGCTCACCGAGGCCGTGGAGGAGGTGGCCCGGACCGAGGACCTGACGATCCGCATCCCGGTGGAGGACGACAGCGAGGACGAGGTCGCCCGGCTCTCCCGCTCGTTCAACTCGATGACCGCCTCCCTGGCCAGCTCCCGTGACCTCCAGCAGCAGCTGATCGCGGACGCCGGCCATGAGCTCCGTACTCCGCTGACGTCGTTGCGCACGAACATCGAACTCCTCACCCGCAGCGAGGAGACGGGCCGGCCGCTCCACCCGGAAGACCGCAAGGCCCTGCTCGCCTCGGTGAAGGCGCAGATGACGGAACTGGCCGCGCTGATCGGCGACTTGCAGGAGCTGTCCCGCCCGGAGGGCCAGCGCGGCGAGCGCCTCCAGGTGGTGGCGCTGCGGGACACGGTCGAGGCGGCTCTGCGCCGGGCGCGGCTGCGCGGCCCCGAGCTGACGATCACGTCCGGCCTCGAACCCTGGTACGTCCGGGCGGAGCCCTCCGCGCTGGAGCGGGCCGTCGTCAACATCCTCGACAACGCGGTGAAGTTCAGCCCCGAGGGCGGCACGATCGAGGTACAGCTGAGCGAGGGCGTACTGACGGTCCGGGACCACGGTCCCGGCATCCCCGAGGACGAACTCCCGCACGTCTTCGACCGCTTCTGGCGCTCACCGAGCGCACGTGCGCTGCCGGGCTCCGGCCTCGGCCTGTCCATCGTGGCCCGCACCGTCCAGCAGGCGGGCGGCAAGGTCACCCTGACCCGGGCCCAGGGCGGCGGGACCGTGGCGACGGTACGCCTGCCGGGGGCGGCCACGCCGCCGCCGGAGACATCGGAGACGCCCGGGACGCCGGCCGGCTGAGCGCATCGGGCGGCCGGGCCCCTCCGGTCGCCTGCGCGTCCCGTCGGCCGGCCGCGCCTCGTCGGCTCAGTCCGGTTTCGGCAGGTTGCGCAGGTGCTCGATCTGGGTGCGGCTGAGGTCGTTCGCGCGGCGCATGTGCCGGATGATCACCTGGAGTTCGGCCTCGGTGTGGTCGTCGAAGATGGCCTGCCAGCCCTGCCGGAGGTCACCCCACACAGCGGCGACCCGGGCGATGTGCTCCGGTACCGGGGTGACCAGGACGCGGCGGCGGTCCTGCCGGTCGGGGGTGCGGACGACATAGCCGCCGCGTTCGAGCCGGTCGACCAGGCGGGTGGCCGAGCCGGTGGTGAGGCCGGTCATGTCGGCGATCTGGCGGACGGTGAGGGGTTCCGGCTCGGCCGTCAGCAGGCTCAGACACTGCACGTCGGTGGGGTGCAGGCCGAGGTGGTCGGCGACGGCCTGGTTGAACAGGACGTAGGCCGCCAGGTAGCGGCGCGATTCCGTGGACAGTTCCTCGTACAGCCGGTCCCGGCTCGGCTCCGTCATATGGCTCGCCTCCCAAATCGCTGCGCGACGCAGCAACCGACTGCTATTCTCCTGCGTGGCGCAGCTATTGCGCTACGCAGTCATTCTATCCACTGGGGGACACCCATGCTCACTGTCGCCGTCACCGGCGCCACCGGCGCCCAGGGCGGAGCCACCGCCCGCGCCCTGCTGGCCGCCGGCCACCGCGTCCGCGCCCTGACCCGCCGCCCCGACGCGCCGGCCGCCACCGCCCTGCGCACCCTCGGCGCGGAGATCCGTCACGCCGACTTCGACGACCGCGCCTCCCTCGACGCGGCCCTCACCGGCGCCGACGCCCTCTTCGGGGTCACCACCCCGTTCGGCACCGACACCGACACCGAAGTCCGGCAGGGCCGGGCCCTGGTCGACGCCGCCGCGGCAGCCCGCCTCGGCCACGTCGTCCTCACCTCGGCCGCGCACGCCGACCGCGGCACCGGCATACCGCACTACGAGAGCAAGTACGTGATCGAGCGGCACCTGCGCGCGTCCGGGGTGCCCTGGACGGTGATCGCACCGGCCGCCTTCATGGACAACCACGCCGGCGGCTGGGCCCTGGAGGGGCTGCGCGAGAACACCTTCGGCTGGCCCATGCCCGCCGACCGGCCGATCACGCTCATCCCCGCCGCCGACATCGGCGCGTTCGCCGCCCTGGTCATGGGCCGCCGCGAAGAGTTCTCCGGCAGCCGCATCGACATCGCCTCCGACACCTGTACGCCCGCACAGATCGCGGCCGTCCTCGCCACCGCCACCGGCCGCCCGGTCACCCACCACGAGGTGCCCCTGCAGTACGTCCGGGCCCACTCCGCCGACCTGGCGGCCATGTTCGAGTACTTCAACACCCACGGTCTGGACGTCGACGTCGCCGGCCTGCGGCGCGCCTGTCCCGAGGTGGGCTGGCACACCTTCACGCAGTGGGCGTCCGCACAGGACTGGCCACGGCTGCTGACCGAACCCGCCTCCGAAGGAACCCCCGCATGAAGCCCATCGGCTACTGGCTCAACCGCACCGACAAGGCCCTGACCCGCGCCATGAACGCCACGCTGACGGAGTTCGGCCTCACCCGCGTCGACTGGCAGGTGCTCAACGTCGTCCGCGACACCCCCGGAGCCGACGACTCCGCCGTCCTGTCGGCCCTCGCCGTCAACGCCGACGTCCTCACCCTGAAGGCATCCGTCGACACCCTGCTCACCGACGGCTGGGCGACCCGCCCCGCACCGGACCGGCTCGCCCTCACCCCGGACGGCCGACACCGGCTGACCGCCGTGACCGAACGGGTCGACGCGTTCCGCGACCGCTGCATGACCGGCATCACGCCGGCCGAGTACCGCACGGCCGTCCGGGTCCTCGAACGCATGGCAGGGAACGCGGAGGACAGCCCCCCTTGAGACACTCCGTCAGTTGCTTCAGCCTCTCCACGGTGGGCCCGTACCTCTGTCGCCGGCGCGGCTGTCGCACTGCGGCACGCCCCAGGCGACGCGCGGACACGGGAGCTCATGAACTCCTTTCAGCCCGGGCCCTGCTGTGCGCCCTGCTGATCACCGGGCTCGCGGCGACGATCCGGTGCGACGGGAAGAAGACCAGCCAGCCGGAAAAGGGCAATTCCGGTGAACCTCAATCAATGAGTCGCCTGCCGTACCCTCTACCCATGAGCAGCGACGACACCGTACGAGCCTTTCCCGCCCGCTCCATCGAGACCCATTCCGCGCTCACCCCGGACCAGGCCGAGGCCGTGCTGGCCCTGCTCGCCGAGGCCGCCCGGGTCGACGGGCAGCAGCCGGTGTCCGAGCAGGGGCGGCTGCAACTGCGCGGAGGTCCCCGCGAGGGCGTCTCGCACCTGCTGCTGACCATCGACGGCGAACTCGTCGGCTACGCCCAGCTGGAGGACACCGACCCGGTGGAGGCACCGGCCGCCGAACTCGTCGTACACCCCGCGCACCGCGGGCACGGGCACGGCCGGGCGCTCGGCTCGGCGCTGCTCGCCGCCTCCGGCAAGCGGCTGCGGGTGTGGGCGCACGGCGGGCATTCCGCCGCCCGGCATCTCGCCCAGGTGCTCGGTCTGACCCTGTTCCGTGAACTGCGCCAGATGCGACGGTCGTTGACCGACCTGGCGCTGCCCGACCCGGTGCTGCCGGAGGGCGTGGCCGTGCGCGCCTTCGTGCCCGGCAAGGACGACGCGGCCTGGCTGGAGGTCAATGCCGCCGCCTTCGCCCACCACCCCGAGCAGGGCGCGCTGACCCAGCGGGACCTCGACGACCGCAAGGCCGAGCCGTGGTTCGATGCGGCCGGGTTCTTCCTCGCCGAGCGGCGCGGGGAGTTGATCGGCTTCCACTGGACCAAGGTGCACGCCGAGGAGGGGCTCGGCGAGGTGTACGTCCTCGGTGTGCGGCCCGGCGAGCAGGGCGGCGGGCTCGGCAAGGCCCTCACCACGATCGGCCTGCGCCACCTGGCCGCCCAGCAGCTGCCGACCGCGATGCTCTACGTCGACGCCGACAACCAGGCGGCGGTCTCGGTGTACGAGCGGCTGGGGTTCAGCACGTACGAGACGGATCTGATGTACCGCACGGAGACCTGAGCACCGGCCTGCGGCGGCGGCGACGGACCGGCGGTTTTGCCGCGCCGCCGGAACGCCCGATCGCCGTTGGACTGCCGGCGCCCGGGCGACTGCGGTCCGTGGTCGGCCGGTCGCGCGCACAAACGTCACTTTCGCGGCCAAGACCCCCGGGAGCCTCCCCCCGCTATCCCGCACGTCATGTCTCCGTAACCATCGATTCAGCCGGGCTTGCGACGCTCGGCCAATGAAGCCCGCCGTGCCAGAGCCTTCGCCGCCCCCCGAGGGGGCCGCGGGAAACGGGACCGTGACGCTCCCACCCGCACGTTCCGACGCGCCCGTCTCGCCCATGGCGCGGAAGAATGGGTTCATGAGTCAGCAAGACACCCAGGCAGCCGAGGTCCAGCACGTCCAGCCCTCCGTGGGCTCCATCGCCGCGCACCGCCCGCACACGGTGTCCGCGGCCGTCTCCGACCTGGAACCCGACATCGATGCCGATCTCGACGCATACGAAGAGTCACAGGCCGGCGGCGCACCGCTGCCGCAGGGCCGGTTCCTCGACCGCGAACGCAGCTGGCTCGCCTTCAACGAACGCGTCCTGGAGCTGGCAGAGGACCCGAACACCCCCCTGCTGGAGCGCGCGAACTTCCTCGCGATCTTCGCCAGCAACCTGGACGAGTTCTTCATGGTCCGGGTGGCAGGTCTGAAGCGCCGTATCGCCACCGGTGTGGCGACGCGCTCCGCCTCCGGGCTGCAGCCACGCGAGGTGCTGGAGATGATCTGGGCCCGCTCGCGCGAGCTGATGGCCCGGCACGCCGCCTGCTACCACGAGGACGTCGCCCCCGCACTCGCGGACGAGGGCATCCACCTGGTCCGCTGGAACGAGCTGGCCGAGAAGGAGCAGGCACGCCTCTTCACGCTCTTCCGCCACCAGATCTTCCCGGTCCTCACCCCGCTGGCCGTGGACCCCGCGCACCCGTTCCCGTACATCTCCGGCCTGTCCCTGAACCTGGCCGTCGTCGTACGCAACCCGGTCAGCGGCCACAAGCACTTCGCCCGCGTGAAGGTGCCGCCGCTGCTGTCCCGCTTCCTGGAGGCCGCCCCGGGCCGGTACGTCCCGCTGGAGGACGTCATCGCCGCCCACCTGGAGGAGCTGTTCCCGGGCATGGAGGTGCTGGAGCACCACGCCTTCCGGCTGACCCGGAACGAGGACCTGGAGGTCGAGGAGGACGACGCCGAGAACCTCCTGCAGGCCCTGGAGAAGGAGCTCATGCGGCGCCGCTTCGGCCCGCCGGTGCGCCTGGAGGTCGAGGAGTCCATCGACCGCGAGGTGCTGGACCTGCTGGTCCGCGAGCTGAAGATCAGCGAGGCCGAGGTGTACCCGCTGCCGGGCCCCCTGGACCTCACCGGCCTCTTCCGCATCCACAGCCTCGACCGGCCCGAGCTGAAGTACCCCAAGTTCGTCGCCGGCACCCACCGCGACCTCGCCGAGGTCGAGTCGGCGTCCCCGCCGGACATCTTCGCCGCACTGCGCACCCGGGACGTGCTGCTGCACCACCCGTACGACAGCTTCTCCACCTCGGTACAGGCCTTCCTGGAGCAGGCGGCGGCCGACCCGGACGTCCTCGCGATCAAGCAGACCCTGTACCGCACCTCCGGCGACTCCCCGATAGTCGACGCGCTCATCGACGCCGCCGAGTCCGGCAAGCAGGTCCTCGTCCTGGTCGAGATCAAGGCCCGCTTCGACGAGCACGCCAACATCAAGTGGGCACGCAAGCTGGAGGAGGCCGGCTGTCACGTCGTCTACGGCCTGGTCGGCCTGAAGACGCACTGCAAGCTGTCCCTGGTGGTCCGCCAGGAGGGCGACACCCTGCGCCGCTACAGCCACGTCGGCACGGGCAACTACCACCCGAAGACGGCGCGCCTGTACGAGGACCTGGGCCTGCTCACGGCCGACCCGCAGGTCGGCGCGGACCTCTCCGACCTGTTCAACCGCCTGTCCGGCTACTCCCGCCGCGAGACCTACCGCCGTCTGCTGGTGGCCCCCAAGTCCCTGCGGGACGGCCTGGTCTCCCGCATAGACAAGGAAGTCCAGCACCACCGCGCGGGCCGTCCGGCCTTCGTCCGCATCAAGGTCAACTCCATAGTCGACGAGGCGGTCATCGACGCCCTCTACCGTGCGTCCCAGGCGGGCGTGCCGGTGGACGTGTGGGTGCGCGGCATCTGCGCGATCCGCCCCGGCGTCACCGGCCTGTCCGACAACATCCGGGTCCGCTCGGTCCTCGGCCGCTTCCTCGAACACTCCCGCGTGTTCTCCTTCGGCAACGGCGGCGAACCCGAGGTGTGGATCGGCAGCGCCGACATGATGCACCGCAACCTCGACCGCCGGATAGAGGCCCTGGTGCGGGTCGTCGACCCCGCTCACCGCGCAGCCCTCAACCGGCTGCTGGACACCGGCATGTCCGACACGACCATCTCCTGGCACCTGGGCCCCGACGGCGAGTGGACACGGCACGCGGCCGATGCGGACGGCCAACCCCTGCGCAACGTCCAGGAGATGCTCATAGACGCCCGGAGGCGCCGGCGTGGCACAGCAACACCTTGACCCGACGGACCCCACGGCCGAGGTGGTGACCGGGGACGCCCTCGCGGCGTATCTGCGCGCCCAGGCCACGGAGTTCCTCCGCGCCCTGCGCCTGCACCGCGAGACGGGAGGCACTACGGCGAGCGGCGCGGAGGAATCCGTCGACGCGGCACGCCTGCTGCGCCGCTCGGCCCGCCGCATCAGCGGCAGCCTGCACACCTACCGCCCCCTCCTCGACCCCGACTGGTCCGAGGAGATGCGCCCCGAACTGGCCTGGCTGTCGGGCACGTTGGGCCTTGAGCACGCATACGAGTCCCGTCTGGAGAGGCTGCTGCTGGCGTTGCACCGGCTGTCGGGGGTTACGGCGTTCCCGGGGCAGGCGGTGGCCTCGGCAGGCGGCGGCAGCGCGAGCACGGCGGCGAGCACGGGCGATGCGGCAGCCCCCGTGGCCGCGGGCAGTCGTGCCGCCGGGGCGGCGCCCGTCCCAGTGAAAGCGGCACCGGAAAACGCCAGTGGCCCGGCCAGGGCGACGGCAACGGCAGAGCGCGGCAACCTCACGGTGGGCGCGGCAAAAGCAGGCGCCCTGCTGGACCGCCAGCTGACCCTGGCGCGGACAAGGGCTCACTCCACGGCGCTGCAAGCCCTCGGCTCCTCCCGCTTCCACGCCGTGGCCGACAAGGTCGCCGTACTCGCCAGCGAAGTCCCCCTCACCCCCGCCGCCCCCACCACCGACCTGCACCCCCTGGCAGCCGCTGCGGAGGAGCGGCTGACAGCCGCAGTCACCACGCTCCCCCTGGTCACCGCGGGCCACCCGTACAACGCGGAGGCTCTCGTCCACGGCCTGTCCCCGGACCCGTCCCCGCACCCCCAGGACGGCCCCTGGCACCAGGTACGCCTGCTGCTGCGCCTGCACCGGTACGCCCAAGAGGTGCTGCACGGGGGCAACGCACCGGTGGACGTACGCCTGTTGGCGGCGGGCCAGGCCCTGAACCGGCACCGGGACGCCTCGGAGGCGGCGACGGCGGCGGCCCAGGCCGCCCGTACGCCGCGTATCGCCCCGGCGACGGCGTACGCGCTCGGCGTGCTCCACGCCGATCAGCGGCACGAGGTGGAGGCCGCCAGGTTCGCCTTCCAGCAGGCCTGGCAGAAGCAGACCGTCAGCACACCCTGAGTTCCCCCGAGGAGGCGGTGTGAGCGACACGTTGGTACGGGCGGCCGGCTGTGTGCTGTGGCGGCGCTCACCGGTCGCCGGAGACCTGGAGATCTGCCTGGTCCACCGGCCCAAGTACGACGACTGGTCGCATCCGAAGGGCAAGCTCAAGCGGGGTGAGGAGCCGCTCGTGGGTGCCCTCCGGGAGGTCACGGAGGAGACCGGGTACACGGCCGAGCCCGGCGAGGAACTGCCGGCCGTGCGGTATCTCGCGGGCGGCCGCCCGAAGCAGGTGCGTTACTGGGCGGCCAAGGCGGTTTCCGGCCACTTCACCCCGAACGACGAGGTGGACCGGATCCTGTGGCTCTCCCCCGCCGCGGCCCGCAGCCGCCTCACCCGGCCACACGACCGCGACCTCGTGGACGCACTCGTCCGGCCGCTCGAACACAGGTAGGACCTGATGACCTGATTCCTGCTCAGGGCGCCCCGGTCACAGGTCCGTCAGGTGGTTCTCCGCGTCGGTGCGGGCCTGACTGCGGGCCCTGCGGGCCGGGCCGCGCCAGCCGCAGCTGCAGCGGGCCACGCAGAAGCGGCCCTCTTCGGTCGTCGTGACGAGGTGTTCCTGCCCGGACCGGGCGTGTTCCGGCCCGTCCTGCCGTGCCGCGGTTGCTGTCACCCCGACAACGTTACCCACCCGTGCGCAAAGGGTTCGCACGGCTGTCCCCGCGCCCGTCCGGCGCGTGACGGCGCCTCCTACCCGTCGTTAACCGGACGACAGGGGGCCCGTGACGGACGTACCGGCTGGGGGTAGGCAGGCGATGGATCGGCGGCAGCACAGGAACGCGGGCAGGACGTTCGTCGCGGTCGGCATCATGCTCGGCCTCGGGGCGGGTGTCACGGGCTGCTCCGGCACCGGGGCCGCCGCCGAGGGCGTCAGGGACGGGGGCGACCCGGTCACCGTGCTGCAGCGGACCGCCGACACCTTGCGCGGCGCGGGCAGTTCCAAGGCCACCACGTCCATGGAGATGGCCACGGGCGGCACCCGCGTCACGATCCGCGGCAAGGGCGTCTACGACTTCGGGCGCCGGATCGGCCGGCTCACGGTCGTCCTGCCCGAGGACCCGTCGGGTACCGCCGAGCACCAGCCGATCACCGAACTCCTGGCTCCGGGGGCCCTGTTCATGAAGAACCGCGGGGCGGGCGTGCCCGCCGACAAGTGGGTGCGGGTGGACACCGCCACGCTGTCCGACGGCAACCTGGTCACCGGCGGCGCGACCGACCCGTACGCGGCGGCCGAGGTGCTGCGCGGGACGCGGACGGCGGCCTATGTCGGCCGGACGGAGGTCGGCGGCACGGCCGTACGGCACTACCGGGGCACGGCCGACCTGCGCAGTGCGGCCCGTCTGGCCTCCGCCGAGAACCGGCAGCCGCTGGCCGCGGCGGCGAAAGGGTTCGCCGCCACCCGGGTTCCGTTCGACGCCTATCTGGACGACCAGGGCCGCCTCCGCAAGCTCAGGCAGCACTTCAGTTTCGTCAACAGCCGGCAGAAGGCCCCCGTGGCGGTCGCCTCGACGACGCTGCTGTACGACTTCGGCGCGCCCGCCGGCGTACAGCTGCCGCGCTCGGCGGACATCTACGCGGGCCGCATCGCCGAGGGCGGCAACTAGTCCGTCCTACCACCCCGTAAGTAGCCCGTCCGTGCCATGCGCGGTGTGTAGAGGGCTGCCTACTCTAGGAAGCCGGTGACGGCAGGGAAGAGGTGAGGCGGGTGGCTCGGGCCGGCGGTACGGCGGTGCAGGACCATGTGGCCCTCGCCGAGATCGAGCTGTGCGGGGAGCTGATCATCGCGGCCTCCGCAGCCGAGGACCGGCTCAGCCTGGAGAGCATCGACGAGGTGCTGCGGGTCGCCGAGGAGAAGGAAGCCTGAGGATCAGGTGCGCAGCAGGCGGCCGATCGCCTTCGTCGCCTCGTCCACCTTCGCGTCGATCTCGTCGCCGCCCTTGAGGGCCGCGTCCGCGACACAGTGCCGCAGATGCTCCTCCAGCAGCTGGAGCGCGAAGGACTGCAGCGCCTTGGTGGACGCCGAGACCTGGGTGAGTATGTCGATGCAGTACGTGTCCTCGTCGACCATGCGCTGCAGGCCGCGGATCTGGCCCTCGATCCGGCGCAGCCGCTTGAGGTGCTCGCCCTTCTGCTTGTGGTAGCCGTGCGTGGCGCCGGCCTCGGTCGTCGTCATCGCGGGCCTCCCTCTCGGAACGAGCTGCGGATACATACCCCTACTGGGTATATGGTAACGAATTCTGCGGGGTAGGAGGGCCTTGGTGCGCCCCCGTGCTGATCACTCTGCCCGATGGGCGACACTGGGATGCGGCCCGATAGCCGTGGCCGGATGATGCGCCTAGCATCACCCTGACCGAAACCGAAGCACCCCGAGGACCCCACGTGCGCTTTCGTCTGACCCCCAGGGAGACGAGCTTCTACGACATGTTCGCCGCATCCGCGGACAACATCGTCACGGGCTCGAAGCTCCTGATGGAACTGCTCGGGGCGGACGCACCTGCCCGAGCCGAGATCGCAGAGCGTATGCGGGCCGCGGAACACGCGGGTGACGACGCCACGCACGCGATCTTCCACCAGCTGAACTCCTCGTTCATCACGCCGTTCGACCGCGAGGACATCTACTCACTCGCCGGATCCCTCGACGACATCATGGACTTCATGGAGGAGGCCGTCGACCTGGTCGTCCTCTACAACGTCGAGGAACTGCCGAAGGGCGTCGAGCAGCAGATCGAGGTACTGGCCCGGGCCGCCGAGCTGACGGCGGAGGCGATGCCGAACCTGCGCACGATGGACAACCTCACCGAGTACTGGATCGAGGTCAACCGTCTGGAGAACCAGGCGGACCAGATCCACCGCAAGCTCCTCGCGCACCTCTTCAACGGCAAGTACGACGCGATCGAGGTGCTCAAGCTCAAGCAGATCGTGGACGTCCTGGAAGAGGCGGCGGACGCGTTCGAGCACGTGGCGAACACGGTGGAGACCATCGCGGTCAAGGAGTCCTGAGGCGTCGATGGACACCTTCGCCCTGGTCGTGACCATCGCGGTCGCGCTCTTCTTCACGTACACGAACGGCTTCCACGACTCGGCGAACGCGATCGCCACGTCGGTGTCGACGCGGGCGCTGACCCCGCGGGCGGCCCTCGCCATGGCGGCGGTCATGAACCTGGCCGGTGCCTTCCTGGGCTCGGGCGTCGCCAAGACGGTCAGTGAGGGCCTGATCGAGACGCCGTCCGGCTCGACCGGTATGGGCATCCTCTTCGCCGCCCTGGTCGGCGCCATCACCTGGAACCTGATCACCTGGTACTTCGGTCTGCCGTCCTCCTCTTCCCATGCGCTGTTCGGCGGCCTGGTCGGCGCGGCCCTGGCAGGTGGTACCGCCGTCCACTGGAACGGCGTGGTGAACAAGATCATCATCCCGATGTTCCTGTCCCCGGTGGTCGGCCTGATCGTCGGCTACCTCGTGATGCTGGCGATCATGTGGCTGTTCCGCGGAGCCAACCCGCACAAGGCCAAGCGCGGCTTCCGTATCGCGCAGACGGTCTCGGCGGCGGGCATGGCACTGGGGCACGGCCTCCAGGACGCCCAGAAGACCATGGGTGTGGTCGTGATGGCACTGGTGATTTCCGGCCATGAGACGTTCGGCGACCCGATCCCGGTCTGGGTGAAGATCGTCTCCGCCCTGATGCTCTCCCTCGGCACCTACGCCGGCGGCTGGCGCATCATGCGCACGCTCGGCCGCAAGATCATCGAGCTGGACCCGCCGCAGGGCTTCGCGGCCGAGGCCACCGGCGCCTCGATCATGTTCGGCACGGCGTACCTCTTCAAGGCCCCGATCTCCACGACCCATGTCATCACCTCGGCGATCATGGGTGTGGGCGCCACCAAGCGCGTCAACGCCGTCCGCTGGGGCGTGGCCAAGAACATCGTCCTGGGCTGGTTCATCACGATGCCGGCGGCGGCGCTGGTCGCCGCGCTGGCGTTCGGAGTGATCGACCTGGCGGTGCTGTAACCGCCGAGGCAAGTGCGGCGAACGCAATGGGCCCGCCCCCGGGAGCCAGGGGCGGGCCCTTTTGCGTCCTCGCGGTGGCACCGCCATGCAGCACCGCGAGGGGTCCGTACCGGCCTAGCCGAAGCGGCCGGAGATGTAGTCCTCGGTCGCCTGGACCGACGGGTTGGAGAAGATGCGCTCGGTGTCGTCGATCTCGATCAGGCGACCGGGCTGGCCCACCGCCGCCAGGTTGAAGAACGCCGTACGGTCCGACACACGCGCCGCCTGCTGCATGTTGTGCGTCACGATGACGATCGTGAAGCGCTCCTTCAGCTCGCCGATCAGGTCCTCGATGGCGAGGGTCGAGATCGGGTCCAGAGCCGAGCAGGGCTCGTCCATCAGCAGGACCTTCGGCTCCACCGCGATCGCGCGGGCGATGCACAGACGCTGCTGCTGGCCGCCCGAGAGGCCGGAGCCCGGCTTGTTCAGGCGGTCCTTGACCTCGTTCCAGAGGTTCGCGCCCTTGAGGGACTTCTCGACGATGTCGTTCAGTTCCGCCTTCTTGTACTTGCCGTTCAGGCGCAGGCCCGCCGCCACGTTGTCGAAGATCGACATCGTGGGGAACGGGTTCGGGCGCTGGAAGACCATGCCGACCTCGCGGCGCACCGACACCGGGTCGATGCCGGCGCCGTACAGGTCCTCGTCGTCCAGCAGCACCTTGCCCTCGACGCGGCCACCGGGGGTGACCTCGTGCATCCGGTTCAGCGTGCGCAGGAACGTCGACTTGCCGCAGCCGGAGGGGCCGATGAACGCCGTCACCGAACGCGGCTCGACGGTCATCGAGATGTCCTCGATCGCCTTGTGGGAGCCGTAGTACGCGGTCAGTCCGCTTACGTCGATTCGCTTGGCCATTGTCTACTTCACTTCCAGAAAAGTCTTGGTCAGTCGCCGATGGGCCGCAGAGTCAGCGACCGGCCTTGGGGGCCTTCCAGCGGGCGATGCCGCGGGCCACCAGGTTGAGGATCATCACGAAGGCGATCAGCGTGAGGGACGCCGCCCATGCGCGGTCGTACGCCGCGTTGGCGCCCGCGCTCTGCGCGTACTGCTGGTAGATGTACAGCGGCAGCGACGCCTGCGCACCCTCGAACGGGTCGTTGTTGATGAACGGGTTGCCGAACACCAGCAGCAGCACCGGCGCGGTCTCGCCCGCGATACGGGCGACGGCCAGCATGACGCCGGTGGTGATACCGCCGATGGAGGTCGGCAGGACCACCTTCAGGATGGTCCGCCACTTGGGCACACCGAGCGCCAGCGAGGCCTCGCGCAGCTCGTTCGGGACGAGCTTGAGCATCTCCTCGGTGGAGCGGACGACGACCGGCATCATCAGGATGGCCAGGGCCAGCGAACCGGCGAAGCCGAACGGCTGCATCTTGAAGATGAGCATCAGCGACAGGATGAACAGGCCGGCGACGATCGACGGGATACCCGTCATGACGTCCACGAAGAAGGTGACGGCCTTGGCGAGCGAGCCCCGCCCGTACTCCACCAGGTAGATCGCGGTGAGGATGCCGATCGGCGCACCGATGACGGTGGCGAGGCCGACCTGTTCCAGGCTGCCGATGATGGCGTGGTAGATGCCGCCGCCGGGCTCGGAGTCGGCGACGACGCCCATGGAGTGGGTGAGGAAGTAGACGTCGAGGACCTTCACACCGCGCGAGATGGTCACCCAGATCAGGGAGACCAGCGGGACGACGGCGAGCAGGAAGGCGACCCAGACGAAGGAGGTGGCGACCCGGTCCTTGGCCTGCCGGCGGCCCTCCACCCTGGAGGCGATGCCGTAGGTGCCGAGGACGAACAGGATCGCGGCGATCAGACCCCACTGGATCTTGCTGGTCAGTCCGCCGGCCAGGCCGATGACCACGGCCAGGACGATCGAGCCGGCGGCGATGGCCCACGGGGACCACTTCGGGAGGCTGGCGCCGCGCAGCGTGCTGGGGCGCTTGTCGGTGACGACTGCGTGGCTCATGCGTTGGCCCCCGAGTACTCCTTGCGGCGGGCGATGATCATGCGGGCCGCGCCGTTGACCAGCAGGGTGATGACGAACAGGACGAGACCGGAGGCGATCAGCGCGTCGCGGCCCTGCTCGGTGGCCTCACCGAACTTGCTGGCGATGTTCTGGGCGAAGGTGCCGCCGCCCGGGTTCAGCAGGCTGAGGTGGATGACGTAGTCCGGGGAGAGCACGGTGGCGACGGCCATCGTCTCGCCGAGGGCGCGGCCGAGGCCGAGCATGGACGCGGAGATCACACCGGAGCGGCCGAAGGGCAGGACGGCCATGCGGACGACCTCCCAGCGGGTGGCGCCGAGGGCCAGCGCAGCCTCCTCGTGCATCCGCGGGACCTGCCGGAAGACCTCACGGCTGACGTTGGTGATGATCGGCAGGATCATGATCGCCAGCAGGATGCCGACGGTGAGCATGGCGCGGGGGGCGCCGTCGTCCCAGGAGAAGAGGCCGGTCCAGCCGAGGTAGTCGTTCAGCCAGCCGTACAGGCCCGTCATGTGCGGGACGAGGATCAGGGCGCCCCAGAGGCCGTAGACGATGGACGGCACGGCGGCGAGCAGGTCGATCACATAGGCGATGGGACCGCTCAGCCGGCGCGGGGCGTAGTGGGTGAGGAACAGCGCGATCGCGACGGCGACGGGGACCGCGATGACCATGGCGATGATCGAGGAGACGACCGTGCCGTAGGCCAGCACCGCGATGCCGAAGCTCGGCGGGGTGAGGTTGGTGTTCCACTCGAAGGTGGTCAGGAAGTTCCCGTGGTCCTTGCTGATCGCGAGGGAGGCACGGTAGGTGAGGAAGGCCGCGATCGCGGCCATGATCACCAGCAGCAGGATGCCGGAGCCGCGGGAGAGGCCGAGGAAGATGCGGTCACCGGGGCGGGTCGCGCCGCGGGCACCTCGCTTCTGCTCGGTCACCGTGGGCTGGGGCGCGGGAGGAGGTGCGTCGGTTGTCTTGGTCGATATGTCCATCGGGTTCTCCGGTCTGCAAAGCCGGGCGCCCTCACGGGCGGCGGCTCATGGCGGCGGTGCACCGGACGGTGCGGCCCGGGCCCTGTCGGGCACGGGCCGCACTCTCGGATCAGGTCAGCTCAGGCCCTCGATGGTGGTGCGGACCTTGGCGATGATCTCGTCGGGGATCGGGGCGTAGTCGATGCTCGACAGCGCCTTCTGACCGTCCTCGCTGGCGATGTAGCGCAGGAAGGCCTTGGTGGCCGGCAGGGTGTCGGCCTTGTTGCCCTTGTCGCAGACGATCTCGTACGTCACCAGGGTGATCGGGTAGGCGCCCTCGGCCTTGGTGGCGTAGTCCAGCTTCAGCGACAGGTCCTTGCCGGTGCCGACGACCTTGGCGGCCGCGATGTCGGCGGTGGCGCTCTCCACGGACGGCTTGACCGGGGCCTTGGCACCGGTGGCGATGGAGACGGTGGTCATGTCCTTGGCGTAGGACAGCTCGAAGTAGCCGATCGCGCCGGAGTTCTGCTTGACGCCCTGGGCCACACCGGCGGAGCCGGAGGCCGCTTGGCCGCCCTGCGCCTGCCAGGCCTTGCCGCCGGAGTACTTCCAGTTGTCCGGGGTGGTGGCGATCAGGTACTTGGTGAAGTTGTCCGTCGTACCGGAGTCCTCGGAACGGTGGAAGGCCTGGATCTTCAGGTCGGGCAGCTTCGCCGACGGGTTCAGCTTCTTGATCGCCGGGTCGTTCCAGTTCTTGATCTTGCTGTCGAAGATCTTGGCGATCGTCGGGGCGTCCAGGACCAGGTTGTCGACACCCGGGACGTTGTAGCCGAGGGCGATCGGGCCGCCGACCATCGGCAGGTCGATGCCCTGGCCGCCGGAGCAGACCTTCTTGGAGGCGGTGACGTCTTCCGGCTTCAGCGCGGAGTCCGAACCGGCGAACGCGAGCTGGCCCTGGTTGAAGGAGGTGACACCGGCGCCGGAGCCGCCGCCCTTGTAGTTGATCTGCACGCCACAGGCCTGCGAGAACGCCTTGACCCACGCGTCGATCGCGTTCTTCTGCGCGGAGGAGCCGTCCGCCAGCAGCTGGCCCTTGGCGCCGTCGCACTTGACCGAGGAGGCGTTGGCCGAGCCGGACGGGTTGCCCGAACCCTTGCCGCCGCTGCCGTTGTCGTCGGAGCCGCACGCCGTCAGGGCCAGGGCGCCGGTCACGGCGATCGCACCGAGCGAAAGGGCGCGCAGCCGGTTCTTGCGCTGAAGCTTCACTTTCGGGAGTTCCTTCCAGGAGCCGCCGCTGTCGGCGGCGTGCGAGGTGGTGAGGTGCCCAGCGCATGAATGGCCGTGCTCGGCACCGTGCACGGCCGAAATTAGGCAGAACAGGTGAAGCCGCCGATGGCCGGAAGTGAACGGGGGGTGAACCCCTGCCATCGGCCCGGTGAGGTCACGGAATGCTTACGGGGAGAACACATGGAGGTTCCGACGACCGGGTTACGCGTACACGTATTCGACGTTCGTTTCCCTGTGGGCGAACTGTTACGAACCAATGGGCCCACAGGGTCGTCTCACCCCAGGACGGGCCAAGGGGGCCTGCGGAGAGGCGACAGACGACGATGCACATGGAACGCCGTACGTTCATCGCAGGCGGCACGGCCGCCCTGGCCGCGACCGCACTGACCGGCTGCGGCTCGGACTCGGGCAGGTCCACCAAGTCGGCGACCACGGGCTCATCGTCCCTCACGTCCCTCAAGACCACCAGCGCGAACGCCGCCGCCAACTGGGCGGGCCTCGCCCGTGACCTGGACGGCCCCCTGATCCGGCCCGGCGACGCGACGTGGCAGACGGCCCACCAGCTGTACAACACCCGCTTCGATGGTCTGAAACCGGCCGCGGTGGCCTATGCGGCGCACACCGACGACATCCGTACGACCCTGGCGTACGCCCGCGCGCACAACATACGGGTGTCGATACGCAACGGCGGCCACTCCTACGCGGGCTACTCCTCCGGCGACAACCGCCTCGTCCTGGACGTGTCCCGGCTGAACCGCATACGGGTCAGCGGCGGACAGGCGGTGGTCGGCGCCGGCTCCAAGCTGATCGACGTCTACCGGGCGCTGGCCGCGAAGGGCGTGACCATACCCGCGGGCTCCTGCCCCACCGTCGGCGTCTCCGGCCTGGTCCTCGGCGGCGGCCACGGCGTCGCCTCCCGCGCCTACGGCCTGACCTGCGACAGCCTCACCCAGGCGACGCTGATCACCGCCGACGGCACCCAGGTGACGGCTGATGCGAGGAACCACTCCGACCTCTTCTGGGCACTGCGCGGCGCGGGCAACGGCAACTTCGGCGTCGTCACCGAGCTGCACTTCAGGACCCACCCGGCGCCGCAGGCGGTCACCGCGTACATGACCTGGCCCTGGGCGAAGGCGGCCGCGGTCCTCAAGGCCTGGCAGGAGTGGGGCCCGAGCCAGCCGGACGAGATCTGGTCCTCACTGCACCTCTCGGCCTCGCCGGGCCGCACCCCGGCCGTCTCCGTGGCCTGCTTCTCCCTCGGCACCTACGGCGAACTGCAGAACGCCGTGGACCGCCTGGCCCACGCGGCCGGCGCGAACGCCGCCTCCGTCACCCTGCGCCGCCGGGGCTACGAGGAGGCGATGGAGATCTACGCCGGCTGCTCCTCCTTCTCCACCGACGCCCAGTGCCATCTGCCCGGCTCCACCCCGGGCCGCTCCCCGCAGGGCAAGCTCGGCCGCGAGACGTACGCGGCCCGCTCCGACTTCTTCGACCGCTCGCTGTCCGCGGCGGGCATCCAGACGGTGCTGCGGCAGATCAGCTCGGTGCGGGGCGGCGCGGGCAGCATCGCGTTCACGGCCCTCGGCGGCGCGGTCAACCGTGTCTCGCCCACGGCGACGGCGTTCGTCCACCGCCGCTCCCGGATGCTGGCGCAGTACATCGCCTCCTGGGGAGCGGGGGCCTCCGGCGGTTCGGCCCAGTCGTGGCTGGCGTCGGCTCACCAGGCGATGTCTCCGTACGCCTCCGGCGCGGCGTACCAGAACTACACGGATCCGACGCTGAGGGACTGGAAGAAGGCGTACTACGGGGATGCGGCGGCGCGCCTGGCCAAGGTGAAGAAGCAGTACGACCCCTCCCGCTTCTTCTCGTATGCGCAGGGGCTGTAGGACCCGGCCTCCCCAGCCGGCTCGGGGCTACGCCGCCAGATCCCGTTCCTCGGACTCGACCGGCTTACGGGCACCCGGCAGCACCGCACCCTCACGCGCCCCGCTCACCGGCCGGCGCCGGACGATCCAGCCCGCCCTCGGCGACCGTTCCACCGCTCGCATCAAGGGGGTGAGCAGCGCCATCGCCGGCGGCGACAGCAGCAGCGCGACCGCCGTTCCGAGCGCGAACCCGCCGACGACGTCCGTCGGATAGTGCACCCCCATGTACACCCGGCAGAAGCCCTCCAGCAGCGCCAGCCCGATCCCGGCGATGCCGAACCGGCGGTTGGCTACGAACAGTCCCACGCCCAGCGCCATGGTGATCGTCGCGTGGTCGCTGACGAAGGAGAAGTCGGTCTTGCCGGAGACGAGGACGTCCAGCCCCTGGTGTTGCACAAAGGGACGGGGTCTCTCCACGAACCCCCGGATGGGCACGTTCACCAGCACGGCGATGCCGGCCGCGAGCGGCGCCCACAGCAGTGCGGCGACGGAAGAGGCGGCATCCTCGCCGTCCCGGCGCCGCACGGACCACCAACTCCACAGCACCAGCAGGACCATGGCCAGCAGCAGGCCGTACTCACCGACGAACTCCATGACCCGGTCGAACCAGTGCGGGGCGTCCTTGGCCAGGCCATTGATGTCGTAGAGCAGGTCGACGTCGGGGTTCGATCCGGATTCGGCGAGTACAGCCATGGTGCTGCGGCCCCTTCGTCGGCTACCGGACGCACCTCGTGTGCGCCGCTCCTACCCCCGTGGTTCGTAGATCCGCTTCCGCTGCACTGCCGTACTGACGTCCGCTCGGCTACGTCAACAGGAACGCACGGCCACCATCAATACGTTCCACTCTCCACTGAAAGATCACGCAGACGTTATCGAAGAGAGACTCGTCATCGCAGCTCAGGGGGTGGGTTCACGCACGGTGCACACCGTCTCAAACCGCCGTGGGGAGCGCTTTTGCGCCATCTGCGGTGACCCGCGTGGCGCCGAAGTAGTCCTGCGTGTCGACGGGATCGAACCGGATGACGGCGCCGGTGCGCGGCGCATCGATCATGTACCCGCCGCCCACGTAGATGCCCACGTGGTGGATGGCCCGTGAGTCAGTGCGGTCGGTGGAGAAGAACACCAGGTCACCCGGGAGGAGCTGGTCCCGCGAAGGGTGCGGGCCGGCGTTGTACTGGTCGTTGGCCACGCGGGGCAGGGTGATTCCGACCTTCGCGTACGCCGCCTGGGTGAGCCCCGAGCAGTCGAACCGCCCGCCCTGCGCGGCCGATCCCTCGCCGCCCCACAGATAGGGCGTACCCAGCTTGCTCTGCGCAAAGGCGATGGCACCGGCGGCCTGCCGGGTGGGGTCCAGCCGGCTGACGGGCGCGGCGAAGCTCTGCTCCAGGCTCCGGATCCGCTTGACGTAGTTCTGCGTCTCACTGATGGCCGGAACCCCGCCGGCCCTTATGACGCGGTACGCACCGGCGTTGTAGGCGGCGAGCATGTTGTCGGAGACGTTGCCCGGAACGTCCTTCACGTCCTTGGCGAGTTCGCAGTCGTAGGAAGCGGCGGACGGAATCGCGTCGTTGGGGTCCCAGATGTCCCGCTTGCCGTCCCCGTTGCCGTCGATGCCGTGCGTGGCCCAGGTACTGGGGATGAACTGGGCGATGCCGCGGGCGTCGGCGGGGCTGACGACGGCCGGGTTCCAGCCGCTCTCCTGGTACAGCTGGGCGGCGAGCAGCGCCGGGCTGAGCGCCGGGCACAGATTGCCCCACTGCTGCACGAGCGACTTGTAGGCGGCCGGTACGGCCCCCTTCGCGAGCCCCCGGCTGCCCGAGGTGGCCGAGTTGAGGAGGTTTCCGGCGACGACGTACACCCCGACGACGAGCAGCATGACGAAGCTCAGTCCGCCCCCCACGAGGGCACCACCGACGACCCACGCCTTACGCACCGTCAACCGCCCCTCGCCACCGGCAAGTCCACCCGCAGCAGTCTAAGAGCGGACCCGTCCCGGCACGAGAACCTCTGGCCGGCGAACGAAAACCCCGGGCCTGCAGTACCCCTGACGCCCTATCACACCGCGCCGCACGCGGCCGGGCTCAGGAACCGCCGGCCGCGTCCTCGTACAGCTCCGCCGCCCCGCTTCTCAGCACCACGCTGTACGACACGTCGTCGGTCGTCCCACCCTCGTCATGGCCGCCGAGCACCCCGACCACCTGACCGTCGCCGTTGATCCAGGGGCTGCCGCTGGTGCCGACGGTGAAGGCGGGGCAGTCGATGCGCTGCTGGCTCGTGCTGTGCGGGGTCGGCTTGTTGGTGCAGCTGATGGGCGCTTCGCGGGTGTCGGGGTAGCCGGTGAGCGTCACGGCGGTGGCGCCGGTGGCCATGCCGGGCGCGAACCGGTTGCCGCCCACCACGTCCTCGATGTGCTTGCCGTCCAGCTCGGCGACGGTGGCGAAGGCCAGGTCGCTGTCCTCGTCCTGGTCCTTGGCCCAGCCGCCGGGCAGATACCGCCTGTCCACCTTCCACACCCCGTACGGCGCCCGCCCGTCCCGGTAGCCCGGCACGAACACCAGGTCGCTGTCGGCGCCGCCGACGCAGTGTGCGGCGGTGACGATGAGGTCGCGCTGCGGGCTGTGCACGACCGAGGCCGTGCAGAAGTGCCCGCCGGCCAGGTGGTCGGCCCGGTCCGCGCCGAACAGCGCGCCGACCCGCAGCGTGTGCCGGTTCGCGACGGCGTCGACGGTGACCCCGAAGGGCCCCGGTCCGTCGTCGGCGGCCGCCACGGACGCCGAGGTCAGCGCGAGCATCACCACGGCGCCGAGCAGCGCGGGGCGCGAGGTGACCGAGATGCGTGAGGAGCGCTTCATCAGCCCCCACTCTGTCCCAGGAAAGTGAGAATCGCGCCCCGGCTTCGCCGAGATTTTCCTGTGAAACGTCGTACGGCAGGGCCGTCGCGGCGCGAGTGCGCAGATGAACTCTGGCGGATACCTGGACGTACTACCTGTAGGCGCTCTTTATCCGGAAAGACAGCCCTTAGCTCAGAAGAATGACCAGAAGGCGATGAGTCGGATGGCAACCTCGACCCACATGACCCGTACCCGCACCCGTACGGCATTCGGCACGACGGCGGTCGCCTTCACCGCCGCCCTCGTGCTGGCCGCCTGCTCGGGCGGAGGCGGCGGCAGTCAGCCGAGCGCGAGCGGCCCGGCGAAGGCCGGCCCGGGGGCCCGGGTGACGGTCACCGAGACCGAGTACGCGCTGAAACTGTCCCGGTCGTCCTTCACCCCGGGCACCTACACCTTCGTCTCCGACAACCACGGCAAGATCACGCACGCCCTGTCGATCGACGGGCCCGGCGTGGAGGACGCCAGGACCAAGAACGTCGACAGCGGTCAGCAGGCCACCCTGACGGTGACCCTCAAGAAGGGCACCTACGACCTGTACTGCCCGATCGACGGCCACAAGCAGCTCGGCATGGACACGCACATCACGGTCGGCTGACCGGCTTCAGCCCCCACGACACCCCGGTCATCTCCTGAGACAGCGTCCACAGCCGGCGGGCCGCCTCCGGGTCGCTGGCCGCCGCGCTGCGGCCGACCAGCGTGGGGGCGCCGCGCATCTCGCCGAGGCCGGCGGGGCCCACGTACGCCGCTCCGGGCAGGTCCTGGCTCGCGGCGTAGAGGGTGGGCAGCGCGCCGGCCTTGTCGGTCTGCGCGAACACCTTGTTGCCGACCGCCATCACGGCCCTGGCCAGCGGGTTCGCGCTGTGGCTCTGCAGGTTGGTGGCCGCGTAGCCGGGATGGGCGGCGAGGGCCCGTACGGGGGATCCGGCCTCGGTGAGGCGGCGCTGGAGTTCCAGGGTGAACAGGAGGTTCGCCAGCTTCGACTGGGCGTAGGCCCGGACCGGGGTGTAGCGGCCGCGCAGGTTGACGTCGGCGAAGTGGATCACTCCGTCGCCGAAGCGGTGGGCGCCGGAGGACACCGTCACCACCCGGTCCGTCACATACGGCAGGAGCAGGTTCGTCAGCGCGAAGTGCCCGAGGTGGTTCGTGCCGAACTGCATCTCGAAGCCCTGCTTGGTGCGCTGCTCCGGCAGCATCATCACGCCCGCGTTGTTGATCAGCAGGTCCAGCGGGCGGTCCCAGGCGTCCGCGAACTCGCGCACCGAGTCCAGGTCTGCCAGGTCCAGGCGGCGCACCTCGGTGCTGCCGCCCACCTTCGCCGCGGCGGCGCCGCCCCGCGCGAGGTCCCGTACGGCCAACACCACATGCGCGCCGGCCCGGGCCAGCGCCTCCGCGGTCGCGAGGCCGAGGCCGCTGTTGGCGCCGGTGATCACGGCCGTACGGCCGGTCTGGTCGGGGAGGCGGGTCACATTCCATTTATCGGTCATGGCCCCAAAGTAGGCACCGCCAACAATGATGTCAATGACAACATCAGGTTACGATGGTCGGCATGCCGCGCATGTCCCCGTCACCGACGAACCGCCCCTATCACCACGGAGACCTGCGCGCCGCCCTGCTCAAGAGCGCCGAGCGCACCCTGCGCGAGAAGGGGGTCGGCGCGCTCTCGCTGCGCGAGCTGGCCCGGGACGTCGGGGTGAGCCACGCGGCCCCCGGCCGGCACTTCAAGGACAAGCAGGCCCTGCTGGACGCCCTCGCGCTGGACGGGTACGAGCGTCTGAACCAGGCACTGAACGCCGCGACCGACCGGCCGGAGCAGTCCTTCGAGGAGCGGATGACGGCCCTCGCGCGGGCCTATCTCGGCTTCGCCGTCGGCAACCCGGAGCTGCTGGAGCTGATGTTCGCGCGCAAGCACCACCCCGACAGCTCCGCGCAGCTCGCCGCGGCCGTCGACGAATCCCTCGGCTCCTTCACCCGGATGATCGCGGACGCCCAGCAGCGCGGCGAGATAGTGCAGGGCGACCCCGAGCGCATCACCCTGGTCGCCGCGGCGAGCCTGCACGGCCTCGCCGCCCTCATCGCCGGCTGCGCGCTCGACGCCGAGGAGACGATGAGCGGCCTGGCCGCACACGTCCACCTGCTGCTGCACGGCCTCACGCCCCGCTGACCCCGGCTCCTCCTGTGAGAGCCCTGTGCCCCGGGTCAAGCCGCGCCCAGCACAGCGCCGGCACAGTGCCATTGATCAGCTGCGCCACGTCGTACTTCTGCACCGCCCGGTCCGGCCACGACGGCCCGACCGGCTGGGGCACCCCCGAGGGCACGACCGCCTTCGGCGCGAGCTGAGCACCGCCTGAACCACCCCGTCGGGTCATGGGGAGCCGCCAGGTGAGGGGGACGTGGGGTCCCCTCGGCGGCACGAAGGGGAGAACGGGCCACGGCAGCCGGCCGCGGCCCGTTCTCCCTGTCCGGAGCACCTGCCCTGCGCGGCACCGGCCAGGGCGGCCGACGCCCCCTACTCCTGGCACGCGCCCTGCTCGTCGTCGCATTCCGGCGCCGGGTCCAGCAGGACCTCGATGCCCGCCCGCAGATACCGCTCCACCGTGGCGTCCGGCGCCGAGACCAGCGCGGGAGGACGGATCTCCGTGCGCAGCAGGCTGGTGCCGAGCATCCAGGCCGCCAGGAGTTCCGCGCGCAGGTCGGCGTCGGGGCCGCCGAGGCGGGCGGCCAGGCGCTTGGAGAACACCTCCGTGAAGTCCGCGCGCAACCGCCCCACCGCCTCGTCACGGCCGGAGGACCGCAGCACGGACAGCACCGGGTGCGGGAAGTCGCCTTCCGCCGGCGCTCCCAGCAGCAGCGCGCAGAACCAGTCGGGGATCGCCTCGACCGGCTCCTCCAGCAGCGGTTCGAATATCTTGCCGGTGCCCGACACGTCGTTGAACAGCGCTTCCTTCGATCCGAAGTAGCGGTAGACGAGGGCGGCGTCCACGCCGACGTCGCCCGCGATGTCGCGCACGCTGGTGCCCTCGTAGCCGTACTTGCCGAAGCGGAGGGCCGCGGCCCCCCTGAGCGCGGTGCGCGTGGCCGAGGCCGAGCGCCTGCGGGCCGGCCGGCAGGCCGCTGCCTTCGGGGCCTTGCCGTCCTGCGTTTCCCTCACGTCACCGTACCTCCGTCGTCCTCGGCCCTCGCAGCCCTCCGCCCATATTCGAGTCTGCGGCGGCTGTCTCAAAGTCACCGACCGATGTCATCAATCGTTGACTTCCCTTCGCGCCGCATGTCATACCTGAGCCAGGTCAACGATTGATGACTTAACTGCCCGCAACTGCCCGCCGTACCCCCTGCGTTGAGGCCGCGCGGGCACCACCGACCGGAAAGGGTGAACCCCTGTGCCTGCTCGACGCGTCGCCGTGATCGGAACCGGTTACGTCGGACTGACCACCGGTGCCTGCCTGGCCTCCCTCGGCCACTCAGTGGTGTGCGCGGACGCCGACCCCCACAAGGTCGAGCGGCTGCGCGAGGCCCGGGTGGACATCCTGGAACCCGGCCTGCCCGAGACCGTCCGGGACGCCCTGGAAGCGGACCGGCTCCACTTCACCGGCGACACCGCAGCCGCCGTCACCGAGGCCGAGGTGGTGTTCCTGTGCCTGCCCACACCCATGGGCGCGGGCGGCGCGGCCGATCTCGCCGCCGTGGAGGCCGTCGCCGGCCAGATCCGCGAAGTACTGCCGCCCGGCTGTGTCGTCGTCAACAAGTCCACCGTGCCGGTCGGCACCAGCGAGCGCGTCGCCGCGCTCCTCGGCCGGACGGACGTGACCGTGGTGAGCAACCCCGAGTTCCTGCGCGAGGGCCGCGCCGTCCACGACTTCCTGCACCCCGACCGCATCGTGATCGGCGCCGCCGACCGCGCGGCCGCCCGGCGCGTGGCCGACCTGTACGCCGCACTGGACGCCCCGCTGGTGCTGACCGACCCCGCCAGCGCCGAACTGACCAAGTACGCGGCGAACTTCTTCCTCGCGATGAAGCTGTCCTTCGCCAACAACCTCGCCACCGTCTGCGAGCACTTCGGCGCCGACATCACCGATGTCACCGAGGGCATCGGACGCGACCCGCGCATCGGCTCCGCGTTCCTGCGGCCCGGGCCCGGCTGGGGCGGCTCCTGCCTGCCCAAGGACACCCACGCCCTGCTCACCGCGTGCGACCGGGCCGGGGTCGACTTCCCGCTGCTGCGCGCCACCATCGAGACCAACGTCACCCACCAGCGGCGGCTCGTCGACCAGGTCGCCGCCACGTGCGGGCGCGGCAAGGACGGCTCGCTGCACGGCGTACGGCTCACCCTGTACGGCCTGACCTTCAAGGCCGGCACCTCCGACCTGCGCGACTCGCCCGCGCTCGCCGTCGCCCGGCTGCTGCGCGAGCGGGGCGCCGAACTGACCGCGTACGACCCGGCGTTGCGCGAGGAGCGGCCCGACCTGAGCGATCTGGTCGACCTCGTCGACGACCCGGTGCGGGCGGCGCAGGGGGCCGCGGCCTGCGTGGTCCTCACCGAGTGGCAGGAGCTGCGCGACCTGGACTGGGCGGCGATCGCCGCGCGCATGGCCGGCCGGGAGGTCCACGACTTCCGCAACCTGCTGGACGCGGACCGGCTCGCGCGGGCCGGACTGCTCTGGCAGGGCATCGGACGCGCGGCGGCGCCGACCCGGACGGCGTGAACGCCGTACCCCCAACCTCCTCCCCCACCCCCGAACAGGCCCGAGAGAAAGGCTCACACCATGCGCGTTCTGTGCACCACGCTCGGCAGTCCCTCCCACGGCCGCGCCCAGCTGCCCCTGCTGCGCGCCCTCGCCGAGGCCGGGCACCAGGTGCTGGTCGTCACCAGCGATGCCCTCGCCCCCGTCTTCCGCGACGACGACGTCCGGGTGGACACCGCCTTACCCGAATTCGACCCGATGGCCCGGATGGCGCCCTATCTCGCCGAACTCCAGGACACCGCCGACCTGACGGAGCCGACGGCGGCCATGAGCCGGATACTGCTGCGGGCCCTGACCGGGCCGGGCGTCAAGCCGCACCTGGACGTCCTGCTCCCCCTCGCCCGGAACTTCCGCCCCGATCTGATCCTGCGCGACGGCATGGACATGGCCGCCGTGCTCACCGCCGAGCTGCTGAGCGTGCCGCAGCTGCCGACCCCCTCCGGGTTCAACAACACGCTGGACCCCGCCGAGGTGCTGGAGCAGCTCAACCAGCGGCGCCAGGAACTCGGGCTGCCCGAGTCCGGCGACCCCCTGTCCGTCGCACCGCACGGCCGCGTCGACTACGTCCCGCCCGCCTTCTCCTTCGCCCGGCACCTGTCCCGGGCCTGGGCCTACCGGCAGACGGTGGACGTCGAGCGCGCCGCGGTACTGCCCGAGTGGGCCGCCGCACTGTGCACGGACCGGCCACTGGTGTACGCCGCCGTCGGCACCGCCCTGCCGGCGCTGCGCGAACGCGCGGCGGGCCGCCCGGCACCGCTGCCCGTGAAGATGCCGGACGCCGCCGACAGCCTGCGTGCGATCGCGCAGGCGGCATCCGAGCTGGACGACTGCACGGTGGTCGTGTCGACGTCCGGGATACCGCTGGACACCGAAGGGCTGCCCGGCCACGTCCACGTCACCGACCGGGTGCCGCAGCCGCTGCTGCTGGAGTCGGTCGACCTGTTCGTCACCCACGGCGGCTTCAACAGCATCCGCGAGGCGATGCGCACCGCTACGCCACTGGCCGTCCTGCCGCACTTCGGGGACCAGCACGCCAACGCGGACCGCGTGGAGGAACTGGGCCTGGGCCGCCACATCACCGACCGAAGCGCGGCCGGCATCGCCGACGTGTGCCGCAAGCTCCTCGCCGACCCTGCGCCCCGGGCACGGGCCCGGTCGGCCCAGCTGGCGATGCTCGCGCTGCCGCGCATCGAGCACGCGGTCGCCGACCTGGAGGGGATCGCCGGCTGACCGGCCGGCCGCCGGGCCGGGGACAGGACGGGACACCCGCACGCCCCGCCGCCCCGGCCCACCCGGACCGCCCCACTCCCCCATCCCCAAGGACGACACATGACGTTCTCCGGCACCCAGCACCAGGACGCGGCAGGGGATGCGCCCGCGCGGCTCAGTCACCGGCAGATCACCACCGTCATGTCCGGGCTGGTACTCGGCATGTTCCTGGGGGCACTGGACCAGACGGTGGTCTCCTCCGCGCTGCGCACCATCGCCGACGACCTGCACGGGCTGACGGCCCAGGCGTGGGTGACCACCGCGTACCTCATCACCGCCACCATCGCGACGCCGCTGTACGGCAAGCTCTCCGACATCCACGGCCGCCGGCCCGTCCATCTCGCCGCGATCGCCCTGTTCACGGCCGGCTCACTGCTGTGCGGATGTGCCGGGTCGATCTACGAACTCGCGGCGTTCCGTGCCGTGCAGGGCCTCGGCGGCGGCGGGCTGATGTCGCTGGCGATGACGATCGTCGCCGACCTCACCACCCCGCGGGAAAGGGGCCGCTACCAGGGCTGGTTCATGGCCGTGTTCGGCGGCGCCAGCATCGTCGGCCCGCTGGTGGGCGGCGCGTTCGCCGACCGGGCCACCCTGCTCGGCATCGACGGCTGGCGCTGGATCTTCCTGATCAACGTCCCGCTCGCCGCCGCGGCCGCCGTGACGATCGTCCGTGTGCTCCGCTTTCCGCACCGACGGGTCCGGCACCGGCTCGACCACCCCGGAGCGCTCGCCCTGGCCCTGTCGCTGGTACCGCTGCTGACCGTCGCCGAGCAGGGCCGCACCTGGGGCTGGGCCTCTGCCCCGGCCCTGCTGATGTACGCGATCGGCGGACTGGGCCTCGCCCTGTTCGTCATGGCCGAGCACCGGATGGGCGACGCGGCCCTGCTGCCGCCGCGCCTGTTCCGCATCCGCGCCTTCCGCCTCGGCGTCGGACTGCACTTCGTCGTGGGCGTCGGCATGTTCGGCGCCATGACGACGCTGCCGCTCTACCTCCAGCTCGTACGCGGCATGAGCCCCATGGCGGCCGGTCTGGCCACCCTGCCCACGGTCGCCGCCAATCTCACGGTGACGCTGCTGGTGGGCCGACTGATCGCCCGGACCGGCCGGTTCAAGGTCCACCTGGTCGCCGGTCTCGGCTCGTTCACCGCCGCGATGCTCGTCTTCGCCACGCTGCGCGTGCACAGCCCGCTGTGGCACGCGTCGCTCGGCATGGCCCTGATGGGCGCCGGGCTCGGCGCGTCGATGCAGACCCTCACCACCCTCGCGCAGTGCGACGTACCCCGTACGGACATGGGCGCGGCGACGGCGTCGGTCAACTTCTTCCGTTCCAACGGCGGCACGGCCGGTACCACCGCGTTCCTGTCGATCCTGTTCACCACGGCGGCCGGCCGCATCACCGGCCGGCTGGCCGAAGCCCGCCACGACCCGGCCTACCGCCGCCTTCTTGCCCGGCCCGACAACGCGCACGCGCTGACAGGTGTCCTGCGCCCGGGCGGAGGTGTCGCCCTGGAGGACTCCGCCTTCCTGCGCGCCCTCGACCCTCGCGCCGCACTGCCGTTCCTGGAGGGGTACGTCTCCTCGATGCGCCTGGTCTTCCTCACCGGCGCCGCCGTGTCGCTGGTCGCCTTCCTGATCGCGGCCTGGCGGGTGCCGAACCTCACGCTCTCCGACGAGTAGCCCGGGGACCATTCACCCGTGCGAGGGGCACAACGGCCGGCGTCAGGCCGTGAAGGAGATCAACGACGGAACCACACGCCAGGTTCCGGTCGCACCTCGTTGCCCGGCGTGACCTGCCGTGATACACAGAGTGACCGTACGGGCTATTCGTACGAAACCCGCCAGCCAATGACGTCAAGTCGACATACGTTGGCGACGTTGTCGGCGACAATGAGGCCTGACCTCTGCACACCGCAGGGGGCCAAGCGGAACTACCCACCAGGGGCGGTGACTTACATGCTCTTTGCGGCCGACAAGGGAGACATCAACACCATCATCGGCGGGATCGCTCCGGACTGGGGCCCCTTCGGCAGCCTGGGCAACGAGGCCAAGGTGATGATCGAGGTGGTGATGGCCGTAGCCATCCTCCTCTGCCTCGGCATCGCGGTCTGGGGCGCGGCGAAGCAACGCATCGGCGCCACGGCCCTGCGCGACACCTTCAGCGCCGAACAGGGCAAGGGCCTCATCATCGCCGGCCTCACCGGGGTCTTCATCATCGGCTCCCTCGGCACCCTGTTCACCATCGTGTACGGCATGGCGGTCTGACCCCTCCCTGATGTCGAGTCACCACACCGCGCCCGCGCGGGAACCAGCACGGCTACCGTCGTATCTCTACGAGGTGGAGAGGGCGTACGCGGCATGAACCCCGGAGACGAACCGGTCTACAGCGACTACGGCGACACGGGCCACACCCGCACCCGCCTCCCCGACACCGACCCCTACGGCGGCGCCCCCCGCCGCGGCCCCCGCCGCTCCTCCTCCCGAAGCCTGATCACGGTGGTCGGCGTGGTGGTCCTCCTGATCGCAGCAATCGCTTTCGCGAACAGAGGTGACGGTTCATCCGCCGATCGCTCGACCACGAAGACCGACAGGCCGACGACCGCTCCCACGGCGGCCAGCGGAACGCGTCCCGTGGACACCAAGTCCGCAGGGGTGCCGACGGGATTCGCCCACACGCAGCAGGGAGCACAGTCGGCAGCCACGAACTACGCCGTGGCGCTTGGCTCGACCGGCATGTTCAAGAAGAACAGCCGCACAACGCTCCTGCACGTCCTCTACACCTCCGAGGCGGCGGCCCGGCTCGAGGGCCCGATGGACCAGGCCTATTCCACCGACTTCCTCGCGAGGATGGGCCTCGACGCAGTGGGCAACCCGCCCAAGGGCAGTACGTTCGTCTCCCGGGTGGTCCCGGTCGGTACAACGGTGCTGCAATACACGGGCCACGACGCCAAGGTCGCGGTCTGGTACCTGGGGCTCATCGGCATGGCCGGCACCACCTCGACCGACCCGGTCACCTCGTCCTGGAAGACGTGGACGTTCGACCTACGCTGGTCCAACGGCGACTGGAAGATCGTTTCCGACGCCCAGAAGGACGGCCCCGCGCCGGTACCCGGTGACGACAAGGCCGCCACCTCCGACGAAATCAGCAAGGCCATCGAAGAGTACGGAGGGTTCACGTATGCCCGGTAGCCCGCGACGTGCGCTCAAGCTCGCCGGAGTCGTGACGGCCGTGCAGACCACCGCCGTACTGCTGGCCACGCGTGCCTTCGCCGCACCCTCGCCCACCCCTTCCGGCAGTCCGTCGCCCTCTCCGACGAAGAGCAAGTACAACTGTGGCGTCATCTCCGGCGAGGCCAAGAAATACTGCGAACGCGGCAACGTCTCAAGCGGATCCGGCGGTGCGAACGTCCCCGACACCTCCGCCCTCGACCCCTTGTCCTCGCTGGCCAAGGGTTGCGCCGAGGCCGCCGCCTGGACGGTGGACAAGCTCAGCAAGGCCGTGAAGGAGACCGCCAACGTCGACTTCACCAACCCCAAGTTCCTGCAGCAGTACGCCATCGTGTTCGCCGCGTCCACGATCCTCACGCTCCTGCTGTGGCTGCTCGCCGTAGCCAAACGAGCCGTGCGCGGCGTGCCGCTCACCACCGCCATCTCCGAAGCCATCGGCTTCCTGTGGCTCACGGTGCTCGCCTCCGCCTTCACCCCGCTGATCCTGTACACCGTCGTCTCCGCGACCGACGGCGTGACGGACGTCCTCGCCAAGGCCACCGGCGACCAGGCAGACACATTCTTCGGCACCTTCTCCGGCGCCCTCAGCAAGGGCACCGACATCGGCGGCGGACCGATCATGCTGATCGTCGTCTCCCTCGTGAGCATCCTCGCCGCCGGCGTCCTGTGGCTGGAGCTGGTCATCAGGGCCGCACTCCTCTACGTCGGCGCCCTCCTCGGCACCGTCGTCTACGCAGGACTCGTGGACAAGAACCTGTGGGGCCATGTGCGCCGCTGGGCGGGCATCATGATCGCCGTGATCCTCGTCAAGCCCGTCATCGTCATCGTGCTCGGGCTCGCCGGCGCCCTCTCCAGCGGCAACGGCCCCGACGCCTTCTCCGCCGTGGTCTCCGGCCTCGCCATCATCCTGCTCGCCATCTTCGCCAGCGCGATGATCTACCGCTTCGTCCCCGGCTTCGGCGACGAGATCGCGAACGGCCGCAACAACCGCATCATGCAGGGCGCCGAGAGCAAGGCCGCCGCCGTCATCAGCTCCCCCGCCACCCTCGTCGCCCAGGGCATCAAGACCCACAGCACCCGCGCCGGCAACAACGGAGCGGCACCGGGCGGCTCCAGCGCCCCCCGCCCCGCCAACCCCGCCACCGGCGGAGTCGCCGCCCACAGCAGCCGTACCCCCACCGGGGGCGGCGGAGCCGTCCCCTCCGCCACGCCCGCGCCCCGCGCGCCCAGTCCGGTCAACACCCCGCACGCAGGCAACACCCGCAACAACCGCACGGGAGGTGAAGGGCGTTGACGACCGAGTCCCACCTGTCCCATCCGGTCACGCCCCGCCGTACATATCTGATCGGCCGCGCCCGGCCGAACGCGATCATCGGCCGGAACCGCGAGTCCGGCGAAATCGTGCTGATCATCGCGGGCGCGTTCCTCGGCATGATGTGCGGCCTCGTCGTCCCGGTCCTGTCCCTGCGGATCGTGCTGCTGATGGGCTTCCCGCTGCTCGCACTCGCCGCGGTCTACGTGCCCTACAAGCGCCGCACCTTCTACAAGTGGTTCGAGATCAACCGCAGCTTCAAGCGGACCGTCAAGGGCGGCCAGGCGGTCTACCGCTCGGCCGCCATGGAAGCCGGCACCCGCCTCGACGGACGCGAAGTCGAAGTCGGCCCGCCGCCCGGCATCGGCCGCATCACCTGGCTGGCGGCGCCCTTCGGCCCGGACGAGATCGCCGTACTGCTGCACGCCGACCGGAAGACCGTCACCGCCGCCATCGAGATCGAAGGTCCGGGTGTCGGCCTGCGTGACTCCGAGGACCAGGAGGCGCTGGTCGACCGGTTCGGCACGCTGCTCAAGCACGTCGCCAACGGAGACGGGTTCGTGTCACGGCTGCAGATGCTCGCCCGCACCCTGCCCGCCGACCCCGACGCGCACGCCAAGGACGTCGCCCTGCGCGGCGACGACCGCTCCCTGGACTGGCTCCAGCGGTCGTACGACCAGCTGCAGTCCATGGTGTCCACGAGCAGCGAGCAGCACCGCGCCTACCTCGTCGCCTGCATGCACTACAACCGCGAACTGGCCGCCGAGGCCCAGGCCATGGCCCGCGCCGTCCGCACCCACGGCGGCAAGGTCGACCGGGACGCCGGGCTCGCCGTCGTCATGGCCCGCGAGCTCACCGACATCTGCTCACGGCTCCAGGAGGCCGACATCCGGGTACGGCAGCCGCTGGGCCAAGGTCGACTGGCGTCCCTGATCCACTCCATGTACGACCCCGACCACCCCATCGACCACATCCAGGCCATGACCCAGCGCAACGCCTGGCCGGCCGAGCTCGACGCCATGGAGCCCACCTACCTCCAGGCCAAGACCCGCGAGTCGACGACCCGCGCACCCTGGTGCCACGCCACCGCCTGGGTGAAGGAATGGCCCATGACCCCGGTGGGGGTCAACTTCCTGGCCCCCCTCCTCGTCCACACCCCGGACGTCATCCGAACGGTCGCCGTGACGATGGATCTCGAACCCACCGAGGTAGCCATCGAGCGCATGCTGACCGAGAAGACCAACGACGAGGCCGAGGCCTCCCGCGCCGCCAAGATGAACCGGACCGTCGACCCGCGGGACATCGCCGCCCACAACCGCCTCGACCAGAGAGGCGAAGACCTCGCCAGCGGTGCAGCCGGCGTCAACCTCGTCGGCTACATCACCGTCTCCGCCCGCTCACCGGAGGCCCTCAACCGCGACAAGCGGACCATAAGGGCCTCCGCCGGAAAGTCGTACCTGAAGCTGGAGTGGTGCGACCGCGAGCACCACCGCGCCTTTGTGAACACACTTCCCTTCGCCACCGGCATCCGCAGGTAGGGGCTGATTCGCCGATGCGGGATCCGCTGTCCGTCCTCACCGACGCCTTCACCTCCTTCCTCTTCGGGAAGGTCGAAACGACCCGGCTGCCGGTACGCACCTCCACCGGCCAGGCCCAGGCGGTCTACCTGCCCACGGCCGCGCCCGGCCTGGGCGACTCCGGCGTCATCATCGGCCGCGAGGTGTACTCCGGAAAGGGCTACATCTACGACCCCTTCCAGCTGTACGGCCAGCAGCTCCCGGCCCCGCACTGGCTCGTCCTGGGCGAGTCCGGCAACGGCAAGTCGGCCCTGGAGAAGACGTACGTCCTGCGCCAGCTGCGCTTCAAGGACCGCCAGGTCGTCGTCCTGGACGCCCAGGGCGAGGACGGCGTCGGCGAATGGAACCTCATCGCGCAGGAGCTGGGAATAACACCTATCCGGCTGGACCCGACGGCCGCCCTGGACCACGGGATCCGGCTCAACCCCCTCGACCCGGCGATCACCACCACCGGGCAGCTCGCGCTGCTCCGGACGATCATCGAGGTCGCGATGGGCCACGGCCTCGACGAACGCTCCGGCTTCGCCCTCAAGGTCGCCCACTCCTACGTCAACGAGACGATCGTCCACCGCCAGCCGGTCCTCTCCGACATCGTCGAGCAGCTACGGCACCCCGAGCCGGAGTCGGCCGAGGCGATGAACGTCGCCATAGACGACGTACGGGCGTGGGGTCTGGACGTCGCCCTGGTCCTGGACCGCCTGGTCGACGGTGACCTGCGCGGCATGTTCGACGGCCCCACCACGGTCGGCATCGACCTCGACGCCCCGCTGATCGTCTTCGACCTCTCGCACATCGACCGCAACTCCATCGCCATGCCGATCCTCATGGCGATCGTCGGCGTGTGGCTGGAGCACACCTGGATCCGCCCCGACCGGAAGAAGCGCATCTTCCTGGTCGAGGAGGCCTGGCACATCATCAACAGCCCGTTCGTCGCCCAGCTGTTCCAGCGCCTCCTGAAGTTCGGCCGCCGGCTCGGCCTGTCCTTCGTCGCGGTCGTCCACCACCTGTCCGACGTGGTCGACGGGGCCGCGGCCAAGGAGGCGGCGGCGATCCTGAAGATGGCGTCGACCAGGACGATCTACGCCCAGAAGGCGGACGAGGCACGGGCCACCGGCCGGGTCCTGGGTTTGCCGAGGTGGGCGGTGGAAATCATCCCGACACTGACGCCCGGCATCGCCGTATGGGACGTCAACGGCAATGTCCAGGTGGTCAAACACCTGGTCACGGAGACGGAACGCCCGCTGGTGTTCACCGACCGCGCGATGACCGAGTCCTCCAGCGAACTCGCGGCCGACGAAGCCCTGCGCGCCGCCGAACTGGAGGCCGAGCAGCGGGCGGCGGCCTTCGTGGAACAGCACGTGGGCGACTCCGAATCGACGGTGGCGTAGCGGAACAGGCGACGGCGGCTCAGGGGCAGGAGCAGACGTAGAGGCAGAGGCAGGGGAGGAACGGGTGAGACCGGACGCTCGCGAGCGCCGCGAGGACCGCCGGGACGGCCAGGGCGGCATCCCCGACGGCCTCCTGATCGGCATCCTCGCGTTCCTCCTCGGCATGACCGTGCTGGTGTGGACAGCCACGGGCCTGGCCGCCCTCTTCGCCCAGGGCGCCTGGCCCCAGGGCGTCACCTTCACCCGCACCCCGCGGGCCATGCGCCACCTCATCGGCGCACCCCACGACATCACCGGTGCCTGGCCGGAAGCCCCCACGTCCCAGCTGTCCGGCTGGGGACTGTTCTGGGGCCTGTTCATCGGCCAGCTGATGGTCCTGTTCGTCCTCACCGTGTTCGTGATGGGAGCGGTGGCGCGCTGGCGCGCGGGGAGAGCCGGACGGCGGGCCGAGAGACGGGTGGCGCAGGAGTCTACGGCAGCAGCGGCCACGGCCACCCAGAGCACCGCACCGGCACCGGCAGTGGCCCCGCTGCCCGCACCGGCTCCAGCGCCTGCGCCGGCACCCCCAGCGACACCCGCGGCCGTGAGCCCACCCGCGCCCCTGCACGAGGTCCCCGCGCCGCGCAGCGAGCCCGAACTCCAAGGCTCGGGCCTCCTCGCAGCCGACAGTGAACGGATGAGCGGGTGGGAGAAGATCCTCACCGCACCCAGGGAAAGCCGCCGGGCGACCGCGGCTCGGGCCATCCAGGACGCGCCGGGCCCCACCCTCGTCGTCACCTCGAACCCCGCCCTCTGGTCGGAGACGAAAGACGCCCGAGCGAAACTGGGCCCCACCCTCCTCTACGACCCCGCCCACCTCTGCGACACTCCGGCCCGCCTGCACTGGTCGCCCACAGCGGGCTGCGCGGACAAACAGACGGCACTGCAGAGAGCCACCGCGCTCCTCGCCCCCGTCCGCCCCACCGCCAAGATCGACCAGGCAGTGGCCGACACGGCAACGACCCTCCTGCGCAGCTACCTCCATGCCGCCGCCCTGGAGAACCGCACCATCCGCCACGTCCACCGCTGGGCCCAGGGCACCCAGATCCAGGACGCCGTACGCACCCTGCGTACCCACCCCAAGGCCGCCCCCGGCGCCGCAGGCGAACTCGAAGCGGCGCTCACCGCCCACCCCGAGCGCCGCGACATCGCCCAGGAGCTGACCGGCCGAGCCCTGTCCGCCCTGTCCACGGTGAACATCCGCGAGGCCTGCACACCAAACCGAACTGATGCGCTCGCCTTGGATTCCTTCGTCCACGAAGCGGGCACGCTTTATGTGGTAGGTGAATCCATCGAGGACCCCAGGACCCGCCCCGGTGCCATGCCCCTCCTGACGGCCCTCGTCTCCAGCGTGGTCGAGCGCGGCCGGCGCATGGCCGAACGGTCATCCTCCGGTCGGCTCGACCCACCACTCACCCTGGTGCTGGACGACATCGCGGCCGTGGCCCCACTCCCCCAGCTCCCGGACCTGCTCGCCACCGGCCACGACCAGGGCCTGCTCACGCTCGCCCTGCTCCGCTCCCGCGAACAGGCCCGCTCCCGCTGGCCGCACCAGGAACTACCGGTCTAGGAACCGTCTGGGGACGCTCTAGGGACGCAAGTCCAGCACGAACTCCAGCTCGTTCTGCGCCGCGTCCTTCACGAACGGCACGATCACCCCGCTCGGCACGAACCCCGCCTTGCGGTACGCGCTCTGGGCGCGTGCGTTGTCCTCGTGCACGAACAACCGCACCCGCTCCGCACCTCGCTCCCGCGCCCACTCCACGCCGGCGTCGAACAGGGCCTTGATCAGCCCGTTCCCACGGTGCTCGGGCCGCACGTACACGCCGACCACATGCCCCTGCCGGCACTCGACGACGCACCCTGCCCAGTCCTTCGTCCCGGCCTCCTCGATCAGTACGGTCGCCGAGCCCACCCAGGTCCCGTCGGCAGCCTCGGCGATGAACTGCCGGGCCGCCGTGCCCCCCTCACCGGATCCGACGGCCCGGTCCTGCCAGAAGGCGTCCGCCCGGCCCGCGGCCTCCTCGTACGAGTCCAGAAAGGCAAGGTGGGCCACCGGGTCCCGCAGCGCGTCCAGCCGCAGCTGCTTCACCTCGGCCCACTCCTCGGGGCGTATGGCGCGGACGACGTAGTCATAGCGCATGCGGTCGATCCTAAACGCAGAAAACCCCCGCACCGTGTGGTGCGGGGGTTTTCTCAAAATTTGTTCGGCGGCGTCCTACTCTCCCACAGGGTCCCCCCTGCAGTACCA
>NZ_JBITZN010000018.1:0-185148 GCF_044546895.1 Streptomyces sp. NPDC053069
CGCCCGGTTACATTCCGAACCCGGAAGCTAAGCCTCACAGCGCCGATGGTACTGCAGGGGGGACCCTGTGGGAGAGTAGGACGCCGCCGAACAAAATTTGAGAAAACCCCCGCACCACACGGTGCGGGGGTTTTCTGTGTTTAAGATCGATCGCATGCGCTATGACCTTGTCATCTTTGACAACGACGGTGTCCTCGTCGACAGTGAGCCGATTTCCAATCGGCACCTGGCCGCCTATCTGACCGAGCTGGGGCACCCGACATCGTACGAGGACTCCATCCGGGACTACATGGGATCGGCCATGCACCGGATCCATGAGCTGGTGCTGGAGCGGACCGGGCAGCGGCTGCCTGATGACTTCGACGACGTCTTCCATGCGCGGGTGTTCGCCGCGTTCGAGCGGGAGTTGGAGCCCGTTGCCGACGTCGAGGGCGTACTGGAGAAGCTGGCCGCGGACGAGGTGCCGTACTGCGTGGCCTCTTCCGGGAGTCATGCGCGGATCCGCGTCGGGCATCGGACGACCGGGCTCGACCGGTGGTTCACGGAGGAGCGCATCTTCAGCTCCGAGGACGTGGGGCGGGGAAAGCCGGCACCCGATCTGTTCCTGTACGCCGCTGAGCGGATGGGCGTTGCTCCCGAACGGTGCCTGGTCATAGAGGACTCTCCGCTGGGCGTGCAGGCGGCCGTGGCGGCCGGGATGGACGTCTTCGGGTTCACCGCGATGACGCCGGCGGCGAAGCTGGCAGGGGCCGATCAACTGTTCTCGTCCATGGGGGACTTGGCTGACCTGCTGGTATGACCTGAACCATCGGTCCGGGCCTGACAATTGTCATGCGGACGTCCGGACGATCGTTTCTACTGGCGGACCCCCTGCGGCGGCCAAGCTGAGGGCATGACGAAGAACACGGGGGCCCAGGGCCGGACCGAGCAGCAGCAGAGCCCGAGCGCGCTGGACAATTTCATGCCGCTGATCGTGGACGTGGCGGTGCCGCTCGGCTCGTACTACCTCTTCAAGGACGCCTTCGGGATGAGCACCTTCGCCGCGCTCGCCTGGAGCAGCGTGGTGCCGGCGGTGCGGACCGTGTGGAGCCTGGTGAGGGAGCGGAAGGCGAACGGACTTGCCGGGCTGATCCTGGCCGTCAACGTCGTCTCGCTGCTGCTGACCTTCGTCTCCGGCGATCCGCGGCTGATGCTCGCCAAGGACGGCGCGGTCAGCAGCACGGTCGCGATCGGGATCCTGCTCTCCGTGCGGCTGGGCCGGCCGATGATGACCGCGGGCCTGAAGCCCTTCCTGGTCAAGGGTGACGCGGCCAAGGAGGCGGCCTGGGCGCGGCTGATGTCCGGGGCGGCGGCCCGGTCCGCGGAGTTCCTGCGCAAGGAGCGGGTCTACTCCGTCGTCTGGGGCCTGGCGCTGCTCGCCGAGTGCGTCGCCCGGGTCGTGGGCGCCTACACCGTCCCCGTGGACACCATGGTCTGGCTGGGCACGGTCTTCCTGATCGGCGCGATCGGCATCGGCATGGTCGTCGGCGGTGGGCTGGCCATCGAGCCGATGGAGAAGATGCTGACCGCGGAGGCGGAGGCGGAGGCGGAGAAGGCCGGTCGGCCCGCCGACGTGGCAGTCGCCGCCTGATCGGCAAGGAAAGCAAAGCTGAAGGAAATTCATCTTTGGCTGGATCTACCCACGGGTAGTCCGGGGCCCTACGCTCGCCGCCATGACTGATGTGCTGCGGCGTGGCAGGGCCTCGCTGGCGTTCGGCTTCTTCGCCCAGGGCGTGACCTTCGCCCTGCTGGTGACGCGCATCCCGGCCGTCCAGGACCGGTACGGCATCTCCGACGCGCTGCTGCCGGCCTTCCTGGCCGCCGTACCGATACTCGCCGGTGTCGGCAGCGTGACCACCGAGCAGCTGGTGAAGCGGATACGGCCCAGCCGGCTGCTGCGCTGGTCCCAGCCGCTGGTGCTGCTGGCGCTGCTCGGTGCCGGGGCGGGCGAGCGGATCGCGGAGCTCGCGGTGGCGCTTGGCGCGTTCGGGCTGGCCGTGGGCGCGCTGGACGCCTCCATGAACATGCTCGGGGTGAGCCTGCAGCGGTCGTACGGGCGCAGCATCATGCTCAGCTTTCATGCCGCGTACAGCCTGGGCGGGATCCTGGGTGCCTCGCTGGCCTGGGTCGGGGCGCACTGGCATCTCGCGCTGTGGGTGTCGTACCTGCCGGTGGTGGCCGTGCTGCTGCCGGCGACGCTGGCGGGGAGCCGGTGGTACGTCGACGGGGATCCGGCGCCCCTGGAGGAGCAGGGCACCAAGGGCGGGGGTGTCGTCTTCAAGCTGCTGCTGCCGCTGTGTCTGGTGATGACCTTCGCCTACATCGGGGACTCGACGGTCTCCAACTGGAGCGCGAAGTATCTGAAGGACGTGCTGGGTAGTTCCGAGCAGCTGGCGACCGTGCCGTACAACGTGTACATGGTGACCACGCTGCTGGGGCGGGCCATCGGGGACTTCGGGGTGTGGCGGTTCGGGGCCGCGACGGTCGTACGGCTCGGGACGCTGGTGGCGGCCGGTGGGTTCGCGGTGGTGGCCTCGGCGCCCGGGGCGTGGGTGGGGATGCTGGGGTTCACGCTGCTGGGTCTGGGGTTGTGCGTGCTGGTGCCGCAGACGTTCGCGGCGGCGGGGCGGCTCGCTTTTGAACATCACGGTCCGGGGGCTTCGGATGCGGCCATCGCGCGGCTGAACATTTTCAATTACGTGGGGTTTCTGATCGGTTCGCCGTTGGTGGGGGCGCTGGGCGAGGCGTGGAGCTATCGGGGGGCCATGCTGGTGCCGATGGTGTTGGTGCTGGTGACACTGGTGTACGCCAGGTCGTTCGCTGCTCAACCGGACCGATACGGTGGCGGGCATGAGCGGCCGCGCACAGCTGATGTGGGACGAGGCAGTAACGGGCTATGACTTCGGCCCGGACCATCCGATGGATCCGGTCCGGCTGGCACTGACCCGCAAACTGGTGGGTGCCTTCGGGCTCGACCGGGAGATGGAGGTCGTCGCGGCCAAGCCCGCCGGGGAGTCGACGCTGCGGCTGGTCCACCGGGAGGACTACATCGACGCCGTGAAGGCCGCGTCGGCCGATCCGGCCGGGGCCGACGGGTCGTACGGGCTCGGGACCCTTGATGATCCTGCGTTCGCGGGGATGCACGAGGTGTCCGCGCTGATCGCCGGGCAGTCGGTGGGGGCGGCGGAGGCGGTGTGGCGGGGGGACGCCGAGCACGCCGTGAACTTCGCGGGCGGGCTGCACCATGCGATGCCCGGGGGCGCGGCGGGGTTCTGTGTGTACAACGACGCGTCGCTGGCCATCGCCCGGTTGCTGGAGCTGGGGGCCGAGCGGGTCGCGTATGTGGACGTCGACGTGCATCACGGGGACGGGGTGCAGGCGGCGTTCTGGGAGGATCCGCGGGTTCTGACGATCTCGCTGCACGAACATCCTCGTACGTTGTTCCCGGGGACCGGGTGGCCGCAGGAGACCGGGGCCGGGGCGGGGGAGGGGGCCGCGGTGAACGTGGCGCTGCCGGCGGGGACCGGGGACGGGGGCTGGGTGCGGGCGTTTCACGCGGTGGTGCCGGAGTTGCTCGCGGAGTTCCGGCCGCAGGTGCTGGTGTCGCAGCACGGGGCTGACACGCACTTCGAGGATCCGCTGGCGCATCTCGCCGTGTCGTTGGACGCGCAGCGGGCCGTGCAGGTGGCGTGCCATGAGCTGGCGCACGAGTACGCCGGGGGCAAGTGGGTCGCGCTGGGGGGCGGCGGGTATGCGGTGGTGGATGTGGTGCCGCGGTCGTGGACGCACTTGGTCGGGATCGCTGCGGGGCGGCCTGTGGCGCCGGAGACGGTGATTCCCGAGGGCTGGCGGCGGGAGGTGTTCGCCTTGACCCGGCAGTTGGGGCCGCAGCGGATGACTGACGGCCGGTGGCCGGTGAGTTGGGCGTCGTGGGAGTCGGGGTACGACCCCGCTGATCGCTTGGACCAGGCCGTACGGGCCACTCGCCGGGCGGTGTTTCCGCTGCGGGGGCTTCTTCCCTGAGCCGTCCGGGGGTTTCCCCATGGAGGGAGGCACGACTGCTCGCGGCTGCGGTGGCACGCGTTAGGCCAACCGTGCGCACTTGAGCCGTTCCGGTCCTCGGCCCCTCCCTCATGCGTCACCATCGCATCCGTGTGGACCGGCGGAGCTCTGCGTGCGCATCTGCTGGCTGTTCGGCTTGCCGGGGAGGTCGGGACCTCCCGGGAGGACAGCCTGCGGAGTTATCGGCTGTTCGCTGCCCGGGATCCGCGGGTGTTGATCGGCATCGATCCCGAAGGGTCCTGGGGGGAGCGGGACGTGCTGGGGCTCATGGCGGAGAGGTGCGGGGTTTCGGCCGATCCTCGGCACACTTCTGGCTTGGACGTGATCGATCCGGAGCGGACGCTGGCCGCGCTGGACGCTTTCGCGGCGCGGATCGGGGAGGCGGCCAGGCGGGGTGCGCCCGTGCTGTTCGGGACCGGGCATCCGCAGCGGCTGCTCGGGTTCTACGCCGGCTTGGCGGACGCGCTCTCGGCGGCGGGGTGTGACGTGCTCACCCCCGCGCAGGGTCGCTGTGTCGACATATTGACCCGGTTCGGTCTACGTACGTGTGCGGTCGACTACGCACGAGGTGTCGGGTTGGTGCGGGAAACCGTCGGTGGGCGCCCCGGTTGTGAGCCGGGTGTGCACTGCCATTCGCCGCTGCCGGTTCGGGTCGTGCTGGAGGCCGCGGCGGAAGGCGGAGGGCCGCTGCCCGAGTTGGTCGTAGGGGATCACGGGTGGGTCTGCGGTGCAGGTCAGCTGGGGTTCGAGGCCATCGGTCTGGCTGACACCGACGATCCGGCGCTGTTCGTCGGGGAGGCCGAGGGGCGCGTGTCCGTGGTCGTTCCGGTTGATGACGCCGTGCCGTCTGATCACTACCGGCCGCTCACCCGCTACGTACTCAAACGAGCGTGTCTGTCACAGTAGGCCTGCGATGGGTGCACCTCTTCCCCACTTGCATCACCCGCCCCTACATTGGGGAGTGAGCACGCAACGACGAAGAGTCACCGGAAGGGGAAGCCGGTGGCCGTCGAGTGCGGAAGGTTCAGGTGTGTCATGGCTGCAGCTGGCGAGAGGCCTCTGAACGAGGTTCAGTTCCTTACCGTGGCGGAGGTCGCCTCGGTGATGCGAGTGTCGAAGATGACCGTGTACCGCCTGGTGCACAGCGGTCATCTGCCCGCGATCCGGGTGGGGCGGTCCTTCCGCGTCCCGGAACAAGCGGTACACGAGTACCTCCGTGACAGCTATGTGGGGGTGGAGACGGCCTGACGGCAATCCCAGGGTGACCCCCGGGTGACCCGGGGCACCCCCCTCGATTACGACCTTGGCGCTCGGTTGGGTAGGCTAGCCCCTCGTAGGTCGTGTGGGCCCATGGCGCCCAAACAACCGAGTGATGAGAAGTGAGCGAGGGTAGTCGTGGGCTCTGTTATCAAGAAGCGGCGCAAGCGGATGGCCAAGAAGAAGCACCGCAAGCTGCTCAAGCGCACGCGCGTTCAGCGTCGCAACAAGAAGTAAGGCGACGCGCGCGAGCGTGTCAGCGTGGCTCTGTGGCCTCCCACCAACATTGGTGGGAGGCCACAGGCATGTCGGGGAACCCGTAGGTTCCGAGAGTGAATTTCCGTCACTTGGTGCATCGGGCGGTCATCACAGCGCAACAGCAAACCGCTAGGTTGGCCGTACGCATCCGTACGAAGGAAGGCGCTGATCTTGGGGAAGGTCGTGCTCGTCACCGGAGTGGCCCGGCAACTGGGCGGCCGCTTCGTACGGCGGATCCAGCGGGATCCCGAGGTCGACCGGGTGATCGCCGTGGACGCGGTGCCGCCGGCGCACCATCTGGGCGGGGCGGATTTCATCCAGGCCGACATCCGGCAGCCGGGGATCGCCCGGGTGCTCGCCGAAACAGGCGCCGACACGGTCGTCCACATGGACGTCACCGGGACCGCGCTGGGCAGCGGCAGCCGGGCCATGGTCAAGGAGACCAACGTCATCGGCACCATGCAGCTGCTCGGCGCCTGCCAGAAGTCGCCGACCGTGAAACGGCTGGTGGTGAAGTCCAGCACGAACGTGTACGGGTCGGCGCCGCGTGATCCGGCCGTCTTCACCGAGACGACCCCGCCGAAGTCGCTGCCCAGCGGCGGCTTCGCGAAGGACACGGTCGAGGTCGAGGGCTATGTGCGCGGCTTCGCCCGGCGGCGGCCGGACGTCGCCGTGTGCGTGCTGCGGTTCGCCAACATCCTCGGGCCCGCCGCGGACACCCCGCTCGTCTCCTACTTCGCACTGCCCGTCCTGCCGACCGTGTTCGGCTACGACCCGCGGCTGCAGTTCGTGCACGAGGACGACGTCGTCGAGGTGCTCAGGATCGCCTCGCACGAGCCGCGCCGGGGCACACTCAACAGCGGCACCTTCAACATCGCCGGGGACGGCGTGCTGCTGCTGTCGCAGTGCTCCCGGAGGCTCGGGCGGCCGACCGTGCCGTTGCTGCTGCCCGCGGTTACCTGGGCGGGTTCGCTGGTGCGTACGCTCGGAATGACGGACTTCTCGCCGGAGCAGATCCGGCTGCTCACGCACGGGCGTGTGGTGGACACGGTCCAGATGCGCGAGACGCTGGGTTTCACGCCCAGATACACGACGGCGGAGACGTTCGCGGACTTCGCGCGCGGCCAGGGGCCCGGGCTGGTCCCACCGGAGGCCCTCGCGGGGGCCGTCGACCGGATCGCCGCGCTGGCCGCGCGGGGCGGCGGCCGGCCCACCACGTACAGCGCCAACTGAGGAGCGGCAACGATGGCGGACGCCAAGGTCATTCCGTTCGACGACGACCGGTCCCGTGGGAGCGCCGTGCAGCGCCCGGCGCGGCGCCGCGGCGCGGGCAGCCGGCGCGGCCCCCTCGGCGAGGCCGGGGCCGGGGAGATGGGTGAGGTCCAACCTCTGCCGGGCCGGGCCCAGGCGCAGGAGGATGGGCCTGTGAGCCGTGCCGAGGAGCCTCGGGGGGCGTCGGGGGCCGACGGGCGGGACAGCGGCCTGGAGCGGCGCGTGGCGGCCGGGCTGGCCTTTCTGCGGCGCCGGCTGACCGGGGACTACGACGTCGACGACTTCGGTTACGACGAGGAGCTGACCGACCAGGTCCTGATGTCGCTGCTGCGGCCGGTCTACGAGAAGTACTTCCGGGTCGAGGTGAAGGGCATCGAGAACATCCCGGCGAAGGGCGGGGCGCTGATCGTCGCCAACCACTCCGGGACTCTGCCACTGGACGGCTTGATGATGCAGGTCGCCGTGCACGACCACCATCCGGCCGACCGTCATCTGCGGCTGCTGGCGGCCGACTTGGTGTTCGTGCTGCCGGTGGTCAACGAGCTGGCCCGCAAGCTGGGGCACACCCTGGCGTGCGCGGAGGACGCGGAGCGGCTGCTGGCGCAGGGCGAGCTGGTCGGGGTGATGCCGGAGGGTTTCAAGGGCATCGGGAAACCTTTCAGCGAGCGGTACAAGCTCCAGCGGTTCGGCCGCGGCGGTTTCGTGTCGACCGCGCTGCGTCAGGGCGCGCCGATCATTCCGTGCTCGATCGTCGGGGCGGAGGAGATCTACCCGATGATCGGCAACGCGAAGACGCTGGCGCGACTGCTGGGCTTCCCGTACTTCCCGCTGACTCCGACGTTCCCCTGGCTCGGCCCGCTCGGCGCGGTCCCGTTGCCGACGAAGTGGACCATCCAGTTCGGCGAGCCGATCCCGACGGACGGTTATCCGCCGGAGGCGGCCGAGGATCCGATGCTGATGTTCAACCTGACCGATCAGGTACGGGAACAGATCCAGCACACGCTGTACAAGCTGCTGGTGCAGCGGCGGTCGGTGTTCTTCTGAGCCGGAGGCGCCGGCCGGTACTGGCCCGGGTACGACGGTGGGGGCGCCCTGCTTGGAAAGGGCGCCCCCACCGTCGTACCCGGGCCGTCGTACCCGTGTCGGGGCTAGTGCGTTTCCTCGCCCTCGATGCCCAGGCCGGGCAGGAGGCCCGGCAGGAGCGGCGGGACGGTGACGTCCGGTGCGCTCGTCGGGGGCTTGCTGGTGGACGGCGCGCTGCTGCCGGGGCCGAGCTTCGGCGGTTCCAGCAGGCCGCCCGTGTTGCCGCCGATGAGGCCCTCGCCGCCGTTGCCGATGGCCGAGTGGCTCGGGTCTCCGGTGCTCGTGTGCTTGCCGGAGGACGGGGTGTGGCCGGCGGAGCTGGGTGCCGCGGACCGGTGGCCGCCGGAGGAACCGGTGGATGCGGAGCCGGCGCCCTGCCGCTTGCCGTCGCTGCTCGGGGAGGGCGACTGCGGGAGCAGGGACTGCAGCGGGGCGACCTCTTGGTCTATGGCGTCGAACACCGACGACACCTGCTCTTTGACGTCCCCGAGCTGCACGGGCAGCTTGTCGCTGAGCGCGCTCCAGGCTTCCCGGTGGGAGCGGGAGAACGCGGACAGGGCCTGGATCGGGCCGAGCGAGCCGGGGTCGGCCTCATAGGCCTCGTGGAGCAGGCGGTGGCCCTCGGTCACGTCGTGCTGCATGCCCGAGAGCGTGCGGCGGATCTCACCGATGGACTCGTGGTCGAGCCGGCCGCCGCGTCCCCGCTCCATCAGCCGACGAGCCTCGCTGAGCCGGGTGGAGGCCTGGTCGAGGTAGGTCTGGCCGCGCTGGTCGTCGCCGTCGGCCAGGTAGTTGAGCTTGAAGTCCTCGATGCCGCGTTTGAGGCCGTACAGCGAGTCGCCGGGCAGGGCGTCGGAACTCGCGGCGGCGACGCCGCCGAAGGCCCCGGCGGCCACGCCGACGCTGAGGCCGCCCGCGGCGAGCCCCTTGGTCAGCCGGGAACGCGGGCGGAGTTTGCCCAGGGGGCTCGCCCGGTGCGCGCCTTTCTGTCTGGGTACCGACGCGTCCGCCGCCCCGGCGCCCTCCTGGAGCATGGCCTCCATCGCGGCCACCAGCTGGGCGCGCTGCACGACCTTGACCTCGGGGTCGAGCTGCGGCCTGGGCAGTGCGCCGAGGTCCGCGGCGAGGGCCAGCAGCTCGCCCTGCTCGGTCTGTTCCTCGGCGGTCGGCGGACATCCCGCCGGACCTACGGACTGCTCGGCCGCCGTGTCCCAGTCGGACTGCTCCTCCAGGGCCTGGGCGAAGGCGCTCGCCCGCCGGTGGGCCGATACGTTCGCGATCACTGGCGGCACCTCCTCTCGTCATGACGGTCGACTCCCCAGGGGGTCCTGAGGGTTGCACGCCGCGACCACTTCCACACGATCGAGTGATCAGGGTCGGCCAAGACGTGACCACAGGGAGCCTGTATCCCGCACAACGACTGGCGCGGCACTTGGGTTACGGACGGCGGATGACCGGTTCGGAAAGGCAACCGGCCTTCACTGAACGTGAGTTGGACATCGCTGTGGGTGTCGGGGCGTGGGCTGCGGCTCAGCGCGCGTCGTCCGGCAGAAGCCGGGCCAGGGTGCGTACGGCGCGGTACTGCAGGGTCTTGATGGCGCCTTCGTTCTTGCCCATGACGCGGGCGGTCTCGGCGACCGAGAGGCCCTGCAGGAAGCGGAGCGTCACGCACTCCTGCTGCTGCGGGTTGAGCCGGCGTACGGCGTCGAGCAGCGCGGCGTTCGACAGGGACTCCAGGACGGAGTCCTCCGGGGAGCGCTCGACCTCGTTGGCGTCGAGCATCTCGCCGGTGGTGACCTCCAGCCGGAAGCGGCTGGACTTGAAGTGGTCGGCGACCAGGTTCCGGGCGATCGTCACCAGCCAGGCGCCGAAGTCCCGGCCCTGCCAGGTGAAGGTGCCGATCCTTCTGAGGGCCCGCAGAAAGGTCTCGCTGGTGAGGTCCTCGGCGGTGGCCCGGCCGCCGACGCGGTAGTAGATGTACCGGTACACCGTGTCGCTGTACTGGTCGTACAGCCGGCCGAAGGCCTCGGCCTCGCCCGCCTGGGCGCGCTCGACCAGGTCCATCATCCGGGCGCTGTCGCTGTCGGCGGCCGGACGGCGGGCGGTGGTGGTGGCGCCGGCGGAGCGTCCTCGTCTGCCGGCCGCCCGCCCGTCACCCGACCACCGCCCCTCGACGACGGCGCTGCGCGCCGGCCCCTGCTCCATGCCGTCGGCCAGTGCGTAGCACGGGCCCACGGGCGCGGCGGCGGCGAAGGCGGGGACGGCGTACGCGGTGGGGACGAGGCCGCGCAGCGTCTCTTTGACCGTTGCGACTGTTGCGCGCAGCGTAGCCAGGCCCGAGGCGTCAACCCCGACGTGTGGGTACACGGGACTCCCAGAGGCAGAGCTTCCATCACGTGCAGTGCGGGACCGTTCACCCGTCGTAGCGACGGAGGGGTACCGGTTTGCGTCTGAGGAGAATAACGCTTCGTGCAGGCACTGCTACACCGAGTTGCTCAAATCATCGATTGCGTCGCTTCTCTTATCGATTGACGCCGCATCAAGTGCCGCAGATTGACCGCTTGTTGATCGAAAAGGGGCTGGTTTCGGCGAGGTAGGGGGCGTGTTGAAATGGCCGCGGCATAATCCGGGCGCGGTACCGGTGGGAGCGGGATTGACGCGCTTCTGCGACGGTGATCCGGGTCCGCCGATGCGGATCTATCGGCGCCGGCGGCTCAGGGCGATCGCCGCCGCCGTACCGCCGGCGACCGCGCCGACCCCGGCGGCCGCCGGGATGCCGACCTTCGCCGCCTTCCGCCCCGTGCGGTAGTCCCGCAGCCGCCAGTCCTTCTCGCGGGCGTGCCTGCGCAGCTTGGCGTCGGGGTTGATGGCGTACGGGTGGCCGACCAGGGACAGCATGGGAATGTCGTTGTGGCTGTCGCTGTAGGCCGCGCAGCGGGACAGGTCCAGGCCCTCCGCCGCGGCCAGGGCGCGGACCGCCTCCGCCTTCGCGGGGCCGTGGAGGGGCTCGCCGACCAGCTTGCCGGTGTAGACGCCGTCCACCGACTCGGCCACCGTGCCGAGGGCGCCCGTGAGGCCCAGGCGGCGGGCGATCACCTGGGCGATCTCCACCGGCGCCGCCGTGACGAGCCACACCTTCTGGCCGGCGTCCAGGTGGGCCTGGGCCAGGGCGCGGGTGCCGGGCCAGATGCGGTCGGCCATGTACTCGTCGTAGATCTCCTCGCCGATCGATGCGAGCTCGGCGACGCGGTGGCCCTTGACGATCGACAGTGCCGAGTCCCGGGCCTCCTGCATGTGCTCCGGGTCCTCGACGCCGGCCAGCCGGAACCACGCCTGCTGCCAGGCGAACCTGGCCAGGTCGCGGGTCTCGAAGAACTTCCGCTTGTACAGGCCCCGGCCGAAGTGGAAGAGCGCGGCGCCCTGCATCACGGTGTTGTCGAGGTCGAAGAAGGCAGCCGCCTTGTCGTCGCCGAGGACCGGGAACTCCGGCTCCTCCTCGGCGACCTGCGGAGCCTCCTGCGCTTCCTGGGAGGACTTGCGGGCAGCCTCCGCCGAGGCCTCGCCTGCCAACACGCTGCGCGCCGTGGCGGAGCGCCTACGGGGGGTGAGCCATCCGAGAGCGGCCATGTCGTGAGCATAGCCAGTTTGTTCGGTGCTTCCTGCAGGCGAGAGGTTGGAAGGGTGTGAACTCTCCGCGACCGGGCCGTTAAACCCCTGCCGGACCAGGTGGGGGGCGCGCGGGGGAGCGGTCGGCGGCCGACGCGGGAGAATGGCCGGTATGAGTCCCCTGTTCCGGCGCAAGGCCGATCCCCGCGAGCGGCTCGTCACACTGATCCGCAAGCCCGGCTGTCATCTGTGCGACGACGCGGAGCTCGTCGTCGAGAAGGTCTGCGGCGAACTCGGCGTGTCCTGGGAGCAGAAGGACATCACCGAGGACCGCTCGCTGCACGACCAGTACTGGGAGCAGATCCCGGTCGTACTGATCGACGGCGAGCAGCACACGTTCTGGCGTGTGAACGAGGAGCGACTGCGTCGGGCACTGACCGACTAGTCCAAACTGGCCCGGAAAGTCGCTTAGGATCGACGGCGGTTTGGTCTCGGGGGCGGGATTCGTGAGGAGAGTGTGCGGTTTTGCCCCCAGTAACGAAGGAACGTCGGTGCGTATGTGCCGGTTCCCGGCGAGGGCGCCCCGGTTGCGTGACCCCGGTCACTTCTGCCGGGCAAATCGGACACCATCTTTGTGCACGCGTTCACAAAGACATAGCCTGCTGTCGACGGGGCGGTCTGGGGACGTATGACCGCCCGCAGCCCCGCTCTACCCGCAGGAGCACCGTGGCAACTGGCCGAACACACCGACCGGCGACCCGTAGCCGAGGGATTCCCGAGGCCACCGTCGCCAGGCTTCCGCTGTACCTCCGAGCCCTGACCGCGCTGTCGGAGCGCTCGGTACCCACGGTCTCCTCCGAGGAGCTGGCCGCGGCGGCGGGGGTCAACTCCGCCAAGCTGCGCAAGGACTTCTCGTACCTGGGCTCCTACGGAACGCGCGGTGTCGGCTACGACGTGGAGTATCTCGTCTACCAGATCTCCCGTGAACTCGGCCTGACCCAGGACTGGCCGGTTGTCATCGTCGGTATCGGCAACCTCGGCGCCGCCCTGGCCAACTACGGCGGGTTCGCCTCCCGTGGATTCCGGGTCGCGGCCCTCATCGACGCCGATCCCGCAATGGCCGGAAAGCCGGTGGCCGGCATCCCCGTCCAGCACACGGACGACCTCGAAAAGATCATCAAGGACAACGGCGTCTCCATCGGCGTGATCGCCACCCCCGCCGGTGCCGCCCAGCAGGTCTGCGACCGGCTCGTGGCCGCCGGGGTCACCTCGATCCTGAACTTCGCGCCGACCGTGCTGTCCGTCCCGGACGGCGTCGACGTGCGCAAGGTCGACCTCTCGATCGAACTCCAGATCCTCGCCTTCCACGAGCAGCGCAAGGCCGGCGAGGAGACCGCCGCGGGCGACGGCGCGCTGCCCGCCGCCGCTCCCCGCGGCGTGGCCGCCGACGCTTCCGCCGACCAGGGACCCGACGGGGACGTACCCGCCGTGATGCCGGCATGAGTCTCCTCGTCGTCGGGCTGAGCCACCGCAGCGCGCCGGTCAGCGTGCTGGAGCGGGCCGCGCTGAGCGCGGACGCCCAGACCAAGCTGCTGCAGGACACGGTCGCCGCCGAGCCGGCCACCGAGGCCGCGGTGCTCGCCACCTGCAACCGCATCGAGCTGTACGCCGACGTGGACAAGTTCCACGCCGGTGTCGCCGAGCTGTCCACGCTGCTCGCCCAGCACAGCGGTGTCGGCCTGGAGGAACTGACCCCCTATCTCTACGTCCACTACGAGGACCGGGCCGTCCACCACCTGTTCTCGGTGGCCTGCGGCCTGGACTCGATGGTCGTCGGCGAGGGGCAGATCCTCGGGCAGATCAAGGACGCCCTGGCCAGGGCCCAGGAGCTGCACACCGCCGGACGGCTGCTGAACGACCTGTTCCAGCAGGCCCTGCGGGTGGGCAAGCGGGCCCACTCCGAGACCGGTATCGACCGCGCCGGGCAGTCCCTGGTCACCTTCGGCCTGGAACAGCTGGCGGTCTCCGCAGCGGTGCCCGCCTGGGCGGAGGGCAAGAAGGCGCTGGTCATCGGCGCCGGCTCGATGTCCTCGCTGGCCGCGGCCACGCTTGCGCGGGCCGGGGTGGGCGAGGTCGTCGTCGCCAACCGCACCTTCGAGCGCGCCGAGCGGCTCGCGCAGATCCTCACGGACGCCGAGGACAACACGACGACGGCCCGCGCGGTGCCGATGGATGCCATACCGGGCGAGCTGACACGTGCCGACGTCATCGTCTCCTGTACCGGGGCGACGGGCCTGGTGCTCACGGCCGAGGCGGTCGCCCAGGCGGTCGAGGGCCGCACCGGCGTCCCCGTCGCCGAGATCGCCGACAGCGGTCGTACCACCGAGGACGGCAGCGCCCGTACGGCCCCCAAGGCCGGCGTCGCCCCGGCCGCGAAGACCACCGCCACTCCGCTGCCGCCCGCCGGCGTCGGAACCGACGAGAACTGCCCGCTGGACCTGGCCGCCGTGCAGCCCGGCTTCTCCGTCATGGGGGAGGCGGCCGTCGCCGGCATGGACGCGGCCACTTTGGAGCAGCACGCGGCCTGGGTGGCGGGCGGCACGGTGGACCGCCGGGACCGGCGTTCACCCGAGGCGGACGCCGAGCTGATCACCGCGCTCGCCGCGACCGTCGCGACCGTCGGCCGGATCCCCGAGCGGCGCAAGCCGGAGCCGGTGGCCGAGCGTCCGGCGCCCTCCCTCTTCCTGCTCGACCTGGCCATGCCCCGCGACATCGACGCGGCCGTGCACCGGCTGGCCGGGGTGCGGCTGGTCGACATCGAGTCGCTGGCGGAAGCTTCCGCCGACGCGCCGATGGCGGCCGATGTGGACCTGGTCCGGCGTATCGTCTCCGACGAGGTCGCGGCCTTCGGCGCGGCACAGCGGGCGGCGCACATCACGCCGACCGTGGTCGCGCTGCGCACCATGGCCGCCGACGTCGTCGCCAGTGAGATCGCACGGCTCGACGGCCGCCTGCCCGACCTGGACGAACGCCAGCGCGGCGAGATCCGCCAGGCCGTGCACCGGGTCGTCGACAAGCTGCTGCACGCGCCGACCGTACGGGTCAAACAGCTCGCGGCCGAGCCCGGCGGTGCCGGGTACGCGGACGCGCTGCGCACCCTGTTCGACCTCGACCCCGAGACGGTCGCCTCCGTCTCCCGGGCCGGGGACAGCACAGACAAGAAGGACCGACCGGCATGAGTGACAAGGCTTTGAGACTGGGGACCAGGCGGAGCAAGCTCGCCATGGCCCAGTCCGGGCAGGTGGCGGAGGCCGTTCGCCAGGTGACCGGGCGGCCCGTCGAGCTGGTCGAGATCACCACGTACGGCGACACCTCCCGTGAGCAGCTGGCGCAGATCGGCGGCACCGGCGTGTTCGTCACGGCGCTGCGCGACGCGCTGCTCAAGGGCGAGGTCGACTTCGCGGTTCATTCGCTCAAGGACCTGCCCACCGCGCAGCCCGAGGAGCTGGTCCTGGCCGCCGTACCGGAGCGCGAGGACCCGCGGGACGTGATCGTCGCCCGTGACGCGCTGAAGTTCACGGACCTGCCGCGTGGGGCGCGCATCGGCACCGGCGCGCCGCGCCGCATGGCGCAGCTGAACGCGTACGCCCGCGCCCACGGACTGGACATAGAGACGGTCCCGATACGCGGCAACGTCGACACCCGCATCCGGTACGTCCGGGACGGCGAACTCGACGCGGTCGTGCTGGCCGCCGCCGGACTGAACCGGATCGGCCGGATCGACGAGGTGACCGACTTCCTGTCGGTCGACACGGTTTTGCCCGCCCCCGGCCAGGGGGCCCTGGCGATCGAGTGTGCCGCGGACAACGCGGACCTGATCGCGGCGCTCGGCGAGCTCGACGACCCGTTCACGCGGGCCGCCGTGACCGCCGAACGGTCACTGCTCGCCGCCCTGGAGGCCGGCTGCAGCGCCCCGGTGGGCGCGCTGGCCGACCTTCTGGCCGACGGGCAGATTGTCAAGGAAATGCGCCTGCGCGGCGTCGTCGGCACGACCGACGGCACCCGCATGGTGCAGCTGTCCACCACCGGTCCCGTGCCCCAGACGCACGACCAGGCGATGGCACTCGGTCGCGACCTTGCCACCGAGATGCTCGCCCAGGGCGCGGCCGGTCTGATGGGGGAGCGAGCACATTGAGCCCCACCGCCCTTCCTGCCGCCGGTCCTGAACACGGGCACGTCACCTTCCTCGGTGCCGGACCCGGAGATCCGGGACTGCTGACTCTGCGCGCCGTGGAGGCGCTGTCGCACGCGGACGTCCTGGTCGCCGAGCACGAGGTGCTCGACGTGATCCGGACGCACGCCCGACAGGGCGTCTCCGTCGTGCCCACGGACAGCGACTCCTCCTCGGTGTCGCCGCCGGGCACGGGCACGCCCCAGCTGACGGTCGTTGACGGCACGTCAACAACCGCCGCGGCCCCGGCTGCTGCCCGGGATGCCGCTCATCTTGTCATGGAGGCTGCGCGGGGCGGCAGGCGGGTCGTGCGTGCGGTGTCCGGGGACCCGGGACTTGATACGTACGCGGCCGAGGAAATGCTCGCCTGCGCCGCCGCCGGGGTGCCCTTCGAGGTCGTACCGGGCGTGGCGGCGGCAGTCGGCGTGCCCGCGTACGCCGGTGTGCCGCTGCGGGACGCCGAGGGCGCGGACGTCCGGTTCGTGGACGCCCGTACGGCCTCCGACCGGTGCTGGACGGAGGTCGGCGCCTCGGACGGCACGGTCGTCGTCTCCACGACCCTGGACTCGGTCGCCGCCGCGGCGGGTGAGCTGGTGACGGCGGGCCGCAAGCCGGACACCCCCCTGACGGTGACGATCGCCGGTACGACGACCCGCCAGCGCACCTGGACGGCGACGCTCGGCACGATCGCGCAGACCCTGAAGCAGGCGAAGGTGCTGCCGTCCCCCGACGGCGGCCGGCCGGTCATAGCCGTGGTCGGCGAGCGCAGCGCCGCCGCCCGGCGCGACCAGCTGTCGTGGTTCGAGTCCAAGCCGCTGTTCGGCTGGAAGGTGCTCGTGCCGCGCACGAAGGAGCAGGCGGCGTCGCTCTCCGACCAGCTGCGGTCCTACGGCGCGGTGCCGCACGAGGTCCCGACGATCGCGGTCGAGCCGCCGCGCACGCCCCAGCAGATGGAGCGCGCGGTCAAGGGCCTGGTGACCGGCCGCTACGAGTGGATCGCGTTCACGTCGGTCAACGCGGTGAAGGCGGTACGGGAGAAGTTCGAGGAGTACGGCCTCGACGCGCGTGCCTTCGCCGGTATCAAGGTGGCCGCGGTGGGCGAGCAGACGGCCAAGGCGCTGGTCGCCTTCGGCGTGAAGCCGGACCTGGTGCCGAGCGGCGAGCAGTCGGCCGCGGGTCTGCTGGAGGACTGGCCGCCGTACGACCCGGTGTTCGACCCGATCGACCGTGTCTTCCTGCCCCGGGCGGACATCGCCACGGAGACCCTGGTGGCCGGTCTGATCGAGCTGGGCTGGGAGGTCGACGACGTCACGGCCTACCGGACCGTCCGTGCCTCGCCGCCGCCGGCGGAGACGCGTGAGGCGATCAAGGGCGGCGGGTTCGACGCGGTGCTCTTCACGTCGTCGTCCACGGTCCGCAACCTGGTCGGCATCGCGGGCAAGCCGCACAACGTGACGGTGATCGCGTGCATCGGTCCTGCCACGGCCAAGACCGCCGAGGAACATGGTCTGCGGGTCGATGTGATGGCTCCCGAGCCGTCCGTGCACAAGCTGGCCGAGGCGCTGGCCGACTTCGGGATGAAGCGGCGCGCTGCCGCGGTGGAAGCCGGGGACCCGGTGACGCGGCCCAGCGAACGCCGCCCGGGAGCGCGCAGGCGCCGTACGACCACCTGACGGCGGACCCGTGGCGCCCCGCACCCGTGAACCCGGGTGCGGGGCGCCACGGTCATTTCTCTGCCCGCACTTTCTCGACCGGTGCCGCTCGGCGGGACCGGGTTCGGGTCGCGGGGAGGGCTCCGCGTGCGGTGAGCGCGACGGTCGCCGCCGTGGGCACGGCGAGGGCCGCCCAGGCGGGGGTGAAGCTGCCGGTGGCGTCGCGGAGGAGACCGAGGGCGGGCGGGACCAGGATCACGGCCACCTGGGTGATGGCCATGACCAGGCCGAGGGCGAAGCCGGTCCGGCCCGGCGGGGCGGACTCGGTGAGGTGGGCGACCCAGGGGCCGTACCAGCCGATCCCGAAGAAACCGAGCCAGGCGAACAGGACCGCGGCCGCCCCGGGGTGACGGCCCACCGGGGTCGTCAGGGCCACGAGTCCGGCCACTGCCGCGGCCATGCTGACCAGGATGGGCAGGTAGCGGCCGGCGCGGCTGTGGTCGCTCCACGCCGCGAGCGCGATCCGGCCGAGTCCGCCCGCCACCTGGACCGCCACGAGGACGGCGGCGGCCGGGCCGGGTCCGAGGGAGGTGACCTCGTGGAGGTAGAGCGCGCCGAGGACGCCGATGCCGCTGTGCACCGAGACCATGCACAGGCCGGAGAGCAGGATCCTCCGCATGGCCGGTTCACGGAGCATCGTCAGCCGGGCGAGGAGTGACGCGGCCGGTACGTCGTAGGCGGCGCCGGCAGGGGCCGCAGGCATGGGCGACGGCATGGCCGGCCGGCGGTAGAGCGCGGTGAACGTCCCGGCGCCCAGGAGTGCGACGAGGCCGCCGGCCGCGAGCGCCGACCGCCACCCGTACGACACGGCAAGAGCCGGCAGCACGGCCGCGGCGAGGGCCCCGCCCAGCGGAAGCCCGGCCTGCCGGACACCCATCGCGAACCCCCGCTGCCCGGGGTCGAACCAGGCCGCGACCGACTTGCTGCCGCCCGGCTGCGCCGTGCTGTACCCGGCCCCGACGACCAGAAGGACGACGAGCAGGGACACGTATCCCTGCGCCAGGCTCCCGGTGAGCAGCCCCAGGCCGACCACGCCCGCACCGATGCCGACGACCCACCGCTCGTCGTAGCGGTCCAGCAGGTCACCCACCACCAGCAGGCCGATCAGCGGCATCAGTTGGGAGGCGGACAGGAGCAGGCCGAGCTGGGCCGTGCCGAGGTCGAGCGCGCGTTCCAGGGGAACGGCCATCGCCCCGATGCCCTGGACGAAGAAGCAGGAGGCGGCCTGGGTGAAGGTGGCGATCCCGAGGACCGTCCAGCGGTACGGATCGCGGACCGCGACCGCCGCGGCGGAGTGGTGACTCATGAGCCCCAGGCTGGTGTAATGGGCTTATGCACCTCAACCCTTACGGCGAGGACGCCGTGCACCTTGCCGCCGCGCTCGCCAACGGGCGCCCGGCGAGCCCCGAGGAGCTGGTGACTCGCTGCCGCGCCGCCGGCCTGGTGGTCGAAGACACCGCCACCGAAGCCGATCTGACGCGCACGCACGCCTTGCTCGACGCGTGGGAGGGAGTGGTCGACGCACCGGACGAGCGCGAGCGCGCCGCGCGCCTCAATCTGATGCTGGCCGAGGGCACTTCCCACCCCCGTCTGACCGACCACGCGGGCGGCTGGCACCTGCACTACCGCGACGAGCGCCAGTCGCTCGGCGGCCTGCTGTTCGCGCTGGTCTCGGTGGGCACCGCGCTGCACCTGGTCGGGCGCGGCATGCACCGGCTCGGGCGGTGCGCCGTCACCGAATGCACCACGATCTTCGCCGACACCACGCGTACCGGGCGCCGCCGCTACTGCTCACACCGGTGTGCCAACCGCGACGCCGTGCGCCGCCACCGCGCCCGGCCGGGCGATGCAGCGGGCCGACACGGTGTTGGCAAAGGCCGGGGCCGGGCGGGCGTAGCGTAGAAGGCATGACGAAGTACGGATCGTTTCCCGGTACCCGTCCCCGGCGGCTGCGCACCTCGCCCGTCATGCGCCGTATGGTCGCCGAGACGCGCCTGCACCCCGCCGATTTCATCCTCCCCGCCTTCATCCGTGAGGGCGTGAGCGAGCCCGTGCCGATCGGCGCCATGCCCGGAGTCGTCCAGCACACCCGCGACAGCCTGAAGAAGGCGGCGGCGGAGGCCGTGGCGGCCGGGATCTCCGGGATCATGCTGTTCGGTGTGCCGGAGGAGGCCAAGAAGGACGCGCAGGGCACGGCCGGGACCGATCCGGACGGGATTCTGCAGGTCGCCCTTCGTGACATCCGTGCCGAGGTCGGCGACGACCTGCTCGTCATGTCCGACCTGTGCCTCGACGAGTTCACCGACCACGGGCACTGCGGGGTCCTGGACGCCGAGGGCCGCGTCGACAACGACGCGACCCTGGAGCGGTACGCCGAGATGGCTCAGGTGCAGGCCGATGCCGGCGCCCACGTCGTCGGGCCGAGCGGGATGATGGACGGTCAGATCGGCGTCGTCCGCGATGCGCTGGACCAGATCGGCCGCGAGGACGTGGCGATCCTCGCCTACACCGCCAAGTACTCCTCCGCCTTCTACGGCCCCTTCCGCGAGGCCGTCGCCTCTTCGCTCCAGGGCGACCGCAAGACCTACCAGCAGGACCCCGCCAACTGGCGTGAGTCGCTGCGGGAGCTGGAGCTGGACCTCGCCGAGGGCGCGGACATGGTCATGGTCAAGCCGGCCGGTCCGTACCTCGACATCCTGGCCCGGGTCGCGGACGCGGTGGACGTGCCCGTCGCCGCCTACCAGATCTCCGGCGAGTACGCGATGGTCGAGGCCGCCGCCGAGAAGGGCTGGGTGGACCGGGACCGGGCCGTCTTCGAGACCCTGACGGGCATCAAGCGCGCCGGGGCGCGGAACATCCTCACCTACTGGGCGACCGAGGTGGCACAGAAGCTGCGGTAGGGGCGAGTGACGGGGGCGGGGCCGCGGGGGCTGATCGCCGCTCCTTCGGGGCGCTCTTGGCGCGCACGGACACCAACGGACCGTCCGGATCGCGGAATTACCGTTGTAGACGGCACGTACGTCTCTAGTCTGTCGGCTCCGAGAGCCGAAGGAGAGCCGCGCCATGACCGTCGCCGAGTCCGCCCCGAGATTCCTCACGACCCTCGCCGAGCCCGCTCCCGTCCCGCCTCTCGCCGCACGGGCTCGCCGTGTGGGCGGGTCGCCCGTGCGGGACATCCTCGCGGTCACCGCACGGCCTGAGATGATCAACTTCGCGGGCGGCCTCCCGGCACCGGAACTCTTCGACCGGGAGGGCATGGCGGCGGCATTCCGGGAGGTCCTGGCGGACGCCCCGGCACAGGCGCTGCAGTACTCCACGACCGAGGGCGAGCCCGTCCTCCGCGCCGCCCTGGCCGCACGCATCACCGCCCGCGGCCTGCCCACCACCCCCGACGACCTGCTCATCACCACCGGCTCCCAGCAGGCCCTGTCCCTCCTGGCCACGGCCCTGCTCGAACCCGGCGACACAGTGCTGGTGGAAGACCCCTGCTATCTGGCGGCACTGCAGGTCTTCGGTCTCGCGGGCGCACGCGTGGTGGCCGTGCCGGGCGACGCGGACGGGGTGGACCCGGCCGCGCTGGAGGAGGCGATCCGCCGTGAACGCCCCAAGCTGCTCTACCTCGTCCCCACCTTCCAGAACCCCACCGGCCGCACGATGCCCGCGCCGCGCCGCACGGCGATCGCCGCCGTGGCGGCCCGCCAGGGCCTGTGGATCGTCGAGGACGACCCGTACGGCGAACTCCGCTACGACGGTGAACCCGTTCCCTGGATCGCCGCCCTGCCCGGTGCCGAGGACCGCACCGTCGTCCTCGGCTCCTTCTCCAAGGTGATGGCCCCCGGCCTGCGCCTCGGCTGGCTGCGCGCGCCCGCCGAGCTGCGCTGGGCGTGCACCGTGGCCAAGCAGGCGGCGGACCTGCACACCCCGACGCTCAACCAGCTCGCCGCGGCCCGCTACATGGACGTCCTGGACGCCCATGTGGAGCGGGTGCGGGCCGTGTACGGCGCACGCCGGGACGCCATGCTCGCGGGCCTGCCGGCCGCCCTCCCGCCCGGCTCGCAGTGGAGCCGGCCCGAGGGCGGCATGTTCCTCTGGGTGCGCCTGCCGGAGTCGTACGACACCCTCGCCCTGCTTCCTCGTGTGGTCGAGCAGAACGTGGCCTACGTCCCCGGTGCGCCCTTCTACGCGGGCGCACCCGACCCCTCCACCCTTCGCCTGTGCTTCGTCACGCAGACACCCGAGGAGATCGCCGAGGGGCTGCGGCGGCTGGCGCGGGGGCTCGGCGGCTGAGCCGGCCCGGCTGCCGCCGTCAGTCCCACCAGAAGGTCCACACGGGCTGCCCGACCAGGTCCTTCGCGTAGGTGCGGAGGGTGTCCCGCTCGCCCTGCAGCACGATGTCCGGGCAGAACGCGAAGTGCTCCGCCGCCACCGCCTCGGCTTCCTCCTGCGTGGCCGGCGGGGCCGCGACGGACACGACGAGGGTGTCCAGACCGAGGGCCACGACCCGTATGCCGAAGCGGTCCTCCCAGGAGCGCAGCACCGCGCACATCCGGGCCACGTCGGCCTCGTAGTTCACCGGGCCGGTCCAGCCGATCACCGCCGGGATGTCGGCGGACCGGCGGGCCGGAACCAGGGCGAGGTGCGCCTCCTCGACGTCCGGCTCCCGGTCCCCGCCCAGCGCGTCGGCGACCTGCGCGGCGCGGGTGTCCGGGTCGGCGGAGAGGGCGGCGGGGGCGGGCGCGAGACCGGGCCACTCGCTCCCGAACGGCTCGATCTCCTCGGCTGTCCCACCGTCCTCCGTCTCCTCCTCCCAGTACTCCGCGAGGACGTCCTCGGCGTCGTGATCGCCCGGGTACGACGTCTCGCCGGGCAGCAGCACCCAGCTCTCCACGCCGTCCCCGGAACCACCGGCCACGAGCACGGGCAGCAGCCCGGCGCGGGCAGCCGGCGCGCCCAGCGCCTTCCAGGTGCCCGGCGCGGCCGGCTTCTCCGCGTACCACAGCAGAGGTTCGTGCCAGGAGCCGTCGTGGGACATGTCGACGAGCCTGCCGGGCGGCAGTTGGAGCCCTAGGGAACGCCCGCTGGGGTCGGTGGCCAGCTTGGGCAGCGGATTGGGAAGAGTCGCCATGTCCGTGACTGTAAAGCCCGGCACTGACAACGCCGTTGACCGGCCTTACCGATGAACCGGCGTTCGTCGAAGCCGCTCTTACCAGGTGGTGCTGTGATGGGGACGGGTGACGGGCGGACGGCGAGGGCGGCGAGGGGAAGGACGGAACGTGCGGATCGGGCGTTACCCGGTGCGATGGCACATCGTGCTGCTCACCTTGTGGACGGCCGTCTGGTTCGTGGTGGCCGAGCGCCACGCCGCCATTTCGTGGCACTACCTGACAACCGGCCAGCAACTCCTGTTCGGCCTGCAGTCGGGCGGCGGCCTCGCCCTCTACGCCAACCATCCCGACCTGCAGATCGGCCCCGTCAGCTTTGTGGTGGCCGGCCTTTTCGCACCGTTCCCCGCCGACGTCGGCGAAAAACTGGCCGACGCGTTCATGTCCGGCCTCGGCCTGTACATGCTGGTTCTGATCGGCCGTGCCGCCGCCGACCACAACCGGGGCACCGGCCTCAACCACAGACGCCTCCAGCAGCGCGTCCTGATCGCCGGCGCCGCCTTCATCCCGATGTGGGTCGAGGTCTCGGTCCGCTTCGCCCACCTCGACGACGTCCTGGCCCTGTTCTTCACCACCCTCGCCGTCCGCGCACTGGTCCGCGGCAACGCCACGGCGATGGGCGTGTTCCTGGCGCTGGCGGTCGACTCCAAACCCTGGGCGGTCGGCTTCCTGCCCCTGCTCCTGGCCCTGCCCCGCCCGCACCGCCTCCGCTCGGCGGCCTGGGCCGTCGCCCTGGTGGCGGTGGCCTGGCTCCCCTTCTACCTGACCCACCTGGACACCCTGCACGCGGCCCGCTTCACCATCCCCAACCAGCCGGCGTCCTCACTGCGCTGGTTCGGCGTGAACGACCCCGTGACCCCGTGGTGGGACCGCCCCACCCAGATGGCCCTGGGCATGGCGCTGGGCGCACTCGCGGTGCGCCGGAACCGCTGGCCGGCGGTCGTGTTCCTGGCCGCCGACGCACGCATCCTGCTCGACCCCAGCGTGTACACGTACTACAACGCCTCGGTCCTCCTCGGCACCCTCATCTGGGACTCGATAGGCCAACGCCGCCTGGTCCCGTGGGTGAGCTGGATCGCGCTGATCTCCCTCTACGGCAGCGCCCTGCTGATCCCGTCGGACGACGCCCAGGGGTTCATCCGCCTCGCCTTCGGGATCGGCTCGGCGGCGTACGTACTGTTCTGGCCCCAGCGGGCGCCACGCGGTGGACGGGGCGGACGGGGCCGGCGCTCGGGCGGGGAGCCGGTCCAGGGCGCCCTCGTCAACAACTGACCGAGGCCGGCCTCCCTCTCCGCCCTTGCCTGCCTCGGCGGCGTGCGCAAGTGGCCGCGGGGCCACGGCAGCGATGGCCACTCCCTCGGTGCGGCGACGAGGGGCCCTGAATCCCTAGACCAGGGTCGTGATGCAGAGCGGGTGCCCGGCGGGGTCCAGCAGTACCCGCCAGCGCTCCCCGCCGGGCTGGAACTCGGGCTTGCTCGCGCCCAGTTCGAGCAGACGCTTCTCGGCGACGTCGAGGTCGTCGACGCCCAACTCGATGTGCGCCTGCTTCTCCTGCGCCGGGTCCGGCCAGGTGGGCGGGCGGTAGTCGGCGAGACGGTTGAAGCCGAGGCCGGTCGCGCCTTCCTTGCCGAGCAGGACGAAGTCGTCGGTGGAGAAGAGGACGGACATGCCGAGCGACTCACCGTAGAAACGCGCCAGTTCGGCGGGGTCGGCGCAGTCGAAGGTGACGGCGGCATAGCGGAACGCGGGTGCGGAAGCGGACGTGGAAGCGGTCTCCGTGGTCATGGGAGAGACACTAGGACATGACCAGGACAGTTCCGGTCCTGGTCATGCGGGAGACATGCCAGACTTCCGGCCGTGCTCAGTTCATCCGCCCGCCTGCTCCGGCTGCTCTCCCTGCTGTCCTCCCGCCCGTCCTGGACCTGCGCCGAGCTGGCCGAGCGCATGGAGGTCACCGATCGCACGGTGCGCCGGGACGTGGCAAGGCTCCGGGACCTCGGCTACTCGGTCGACTCCGAGGCCGGCCCCTGGGGCGGTTACCGTCTGCGCGCCGGATCCCGGGTGCCGCCGCTGATCCTCGACGACGAGGAAGCGCTGGCCGTGGCGGTCGGCCTGCGCGAGGCCGCCCTGAGCGACGCGCTGGGCAGTGACCAGGCGGCCCTCTCCGCGCTGCTGAAGCTGCGCCAGGTGCTGCCCCGGCGCATCGCGGACCGCCTCGGCGACCTGGACGACGCCTTCGTACGGCTTCCCGGAGCCGACGGCCCTCAGATCAGGCCGGGGCTGCTGCTGGAGCTGGCGGTCGCCTGCCGCCAAGGCGAACGTGCCCGGCTGTCGTACACCGACGGGGAGGGGCGGGTCACGGTCCGGGAGGTGGACCCCTACCGCCTCGTCCACACGGGCCGCCGCTGGTACTTCGTCGCGCGGGACGTGACCCGGGGCCAGTGGCGTACCTTCCGCGCCGACCGGGTCGGCCGCCTCCAGCCCACCGGCCACCCGGCCGACCTCACCGACCCGCCGGACCCGGCGCGCCTGGTCTCCCGCAACATCGCGAACGGCCCCTACCCCCTGTCCGCGACCGTCCGCCTCCCCGTCCCCATCAGCGAGGCGCTACGGCTGATCCCGCCCACGGTCGGCACCCATCGCCCCGACGGCGAGGACGCCACCCTGGTCGACATCGGCGGCCCCGACCCGGACGGCCTCGCCCGCTACCTCCTCGGCCTGGGAACACCGCTGCGGGTCCTCACCCCGGACCCCGTACGCCAGGCCCTGACACGCCGCGCCCTGGAGCTGGCCGAGGAGAACGCGGGATGAACGCGCCCGCGAGGGCAGGCGGTTGGCAGATGGCTCAAGCGCCCGTGTTCGTCTGCTGAACCACGCCCGTCGACTTCGGCGTTCAGGACCACATGCCGGCTGCCATGTCGTCCAGTACGGCCAGCCAGATGCTGCCGCTGCTGAACGGCAGCGGATCGCGCTCCTCCACCGAAGCGCGGATGCCTTCCAACGCTTCCCCGAGCCGTTCGAAGTCGCTGTCTTCGTCGTCTTCGTCGTCACTCCAGGCGAATTCCTTCAGGAGGCGATGCAACGCGAAGGTGAGATAGGCGAGAGAGGAGATGTCCGAGTGAAGATCCTGAACCGGGCCACCATTCTCAGGGAAGCCGTGGACCTTGCCGGTCTGCGGATCGAGAGCCAAATGCGTCAGGGGGATCCAGCCGAACACCACCCAAGCCTCACACCCGGATGGCGCCTCGTACCCGTCGAGATCGATTTTCTCGTCCACGAGGGGGAACCGCCCCGAGTCCATTCGCGCCTGCGGCTGGAACACTCCCGTCGGAATTCCGACCGATAGTAGGATCTCTGCCGCTGGTGAGCTGTGCGGCGTATTCCCCAGCGAGCCGGGAGGTGCCACGAAGATGGCGTCCTCGCCGAGGGACGACACCATTTCTTCTCGGGAAAGTTCGAAGAGCATGGAGGTCGGCTGCTTTCTCGCTATGCGACGTCAGGGGAGAAATTTATTCTCGGACTGCCCCAGGTTGATCAGTGTACTGGTCGCCCCTCCGCCCACTCCATGCTCCTTCCACTGCTGGTGCAGCCACTTGACGTATGCCCTGTGTTCCCGGTCCTGTTTGTACTTGCTCAGCTCCGTACCGTCCGGACGGGACTCGTCCTGGTCGTATTTGGCGCTATGAGTTACCTCTAGATTGGGATCGAAGTGATGTGCCAGCCATTGGTCGCAATACATATTTCCTTCCTGGCACGGCTCGCGTTCGGTGTAGAGTGATCTGACGTTATGCTTCTCCTCGCTCTTAAGGATCGGATATCCGAGCATTCTCTCCGAGTGTACGGGGTCGCTGGTTCCGACCAGGATGAACCGGCGGCCCTCCTTGTCGTCGAAGAGGACTGAAGCGTAGTTCGCTCCACCTCTTTTATAGAGGTCTGGACGTTCATGGGCATTGTAATAACGGGCGAGCTGCGTGGCGCGAGCCAGTTCGGTCGATCCTGGAGGAATCTTTTTTGATGTGACCCGGGGAGCATTTTCCCCGCCGTCCGCGACCCCGTACCCCTTCTTGTCGGTCGAGCGCCACGGATGCCACGCTTCACCACCGTTCAGTACGGAATGGATGCCGGAGGAATCGTGCGGGTCCAAGTGGCGGGTTGTCCCGTCTGGCATGAGCCGCTGCACCTTGCCGTCGGCGTCCAGCAGGTACATCGGTGTGTCACCGTGTCCGCCGTCGTGGTGACCGGCCTTGATCCGCTTGACCCGGTCGCCGATCTCCAGGTCATTGTGTTTGTGCAGCCGTGAGACCTCCCGCGCGCGGTTCGGGACTGTCTCGGTGAGGTGCTTTCCGATCTTGGCCAGGGCTTTCTCGCAGCCATGTATGCCGCCGTGGATCACCGAGTCGAAGGCCTGGGTGAAGGGGTCCTTGCCCCTCGTGCGGCCGAACAGGCCCTTGGCCCGGCCGAGTGGGGCGGCGCTGTTCGTATGGAGTTCGCCGCCGTGGAAGGAGAGTTTGCCGGCGCCGCTCTCGAACTCCTCGTGGTCGATGTGGAGGTCGCCTCCCGCGCCAGAGCCGCCGGATGCGGAGGCCAGTTCCATGCCACCGCTTCCACCTCCCGCGGAGGCCAGCTTCATGCCGCCGTGTCCATGGCCGTGCCCGTGCTCGCCGCCGCCGCCTCCGCCCGCGCCGGTCGGGGCCGGCGGCAGGGTGAAGGCGTCCTCCGCCAGGTTAAGGACCGCGTCCTCGATCATCGCCTCCAGCTTGGCGTTGACCGGCTCGGTGACCTTCGCGAGCAGCTCGTTCACGATCTGGTCGGCGGCCTCGTCGATGATTCGTTTCACCAGCTGGCGCATGGCCGTGATCTCGGCCGCGCCGAGCACGGCGGACAGGCCTCCGGTGATGAAGGCCGCGCCGATCGAAAGGCCTACCGAGCCTGCCATGACGGCGAGTTCGGCCTCCGCCTTCGTCTTCATGCCGAAGACGATGTCCGCGACGACGTCCAAGGCATCGGCGAAGAGGCGGGCCAGCTCCGGGATCTTGTCGAGGTGGCCGGCCTTGACCTGGTTCCAGTGGGTCTGCATCGAGTGGACGGCCCAGCCGTGCGAGGAGGCCAGGATCTGCTCGACCGTCTTGTGCGCGTCCGCGCCGTGTCCCTCGAACTTGTCGGCGAACTCCCGCATGGCCGTGGCCATGTGGCGGTAGTCGTCCTCGTCGACGTTCGGAAAGTGGATGCCGATGTAGTCGAGGACCTGGTCCAGCCATCCCGGAATCGTGTAGCCCATCCCCGTGACGCCCCCTCGCCATTCCGATCATCGTATGAGAGGTAAAACCCTAACGATGAACGGGTGTTGCAGGGCAAGGGGGCCTGCCGTCTCTATGGCATGGTTGTGACAACACCCCAAGGGCCGGTTCTCAGAGCGGACGCAGATGCACCAGCCTCTCGTCCGTCCCGATCAGGAGTGTCCCGGCACGGGTCACCGCCAGCGCGTGCACCGGAGCTCCGGGCCGGTACGTGCGGACCGTGCCCTCCTCGTCCAGGGTGTGGTGTTCGACCAGACCGTCCGCCCAGCCGATGGCCAGCACCGGCGGTCCGGCGTCGGTGGGCGTCGCCGCCAGGGCCGTAACCGGGCGGGGCCGCGAGCGGACGGGGGAGGCAAGCGGGTCCGCTCCGGGGCTCCACACCCGTACCGTGCCGTCGTAACCGCCGCTGTAGACCAGGGGAATGCCCGGTCCGCCCTCGGGTGTCGTCAGGTGCAGGGCTGCTACGGCGGCGACTCCGCCCTCGTGCAGCCTGGCAGCGAAGGGCCCCGGCTCTGCGTCGGGTTCGAAGAAGGCGTGCACCCTGCCTGTGGCGTCCCCCGCCGCGAGCAGACCCTCGCTGAACGCCAATGCCACAGCACCGTCCTCCAGTTGGACCTGCGCCGCCTCCGCCAGCCGCTCCAGCGGTGCCGGCCCGTCCTCCAGCAGTGCCGCAAGGCCCGTCGCTCTCGGTGCCGAGGGGCTGTGCCGGGTGTGCAGTCGGCCCTGCCCATCCAGGATCAGTACGTCACCCTCGGACGCTGCGGCCACAGCGCGCACCCCCTGTACCGGCTCCGGCAGCCGACCGGACGGAGCCGCGTCCGACTCGCCGAGCAGGCGCACCGTGCTCTGGTGATCGGCCACCACCAGCTTCCCGGCGAGCTGTCCGCGCCCCGACGACAGCGCGCGTGCCGGTCCCGGCCAGGGAGGGCGGACATCGCCGCGCACCCTGCGCCAGACCACCTGCCATGCGGCGCCCCCGGTCAGCGCGGCGAGCGCTCCCGGCAGCCTCGGGTCGGCATCGTCGCCCAGCGCCGACAGGAGGACGACGGCACGGTCCGCCGGGCTCTGCTCGCGGGTCAGGGATGCTCCCGCCCGCAGCCATGCCGCGCGCAGGCCTCCGTGGGGATCCGAGGAGCGCTCGTAGGCGACGGACACCTGCCAGGGGTCCGCGGCGCAGACCGCCGCCGGGTCGTCCAAGTCGACTGCGGCGGCAAGGGTTTCGGGTACCGGCTCATGTCGGTCGGCGGGCCGGGTCGCCGCCCACGCCGCATACCGCCCCGGATCCGTCCACTGCGGCTGATCGAGGTCCATCACGGCCGAGGGAACCGCGGTGAGCGTTCCGGCGCTGTCGCTGCGGACCTCCACCAGCAGCCGTACGTGCGGCAACTCCATTAGTGCCAGGGCTAGTTCGGTCACCGCCTCGACGTCCGCCGTCGCGTGCAGGTCCGGCAGTGCGATCACCGTACGGCGCTCGTCGGCGGCCAGTGCGGTGACCAGCTCGCCCGGGGTGCGGGCCGCCACGTGCAGCTGCTCGGCGAGGGTCCAGGCGGCGGTGAGGGCGGTCTGGCCGGCCAGGGGGACGAAACCGTGGATCCGGCGTTCCGGCTGCGTCCCCTCTCGCGTCCCATGCCCGATCAGCCAGGCCAGCAGGGTCGACTTGCCGCAACCCGCGCTACCGGTGACGACACACAGGCGGGGGGCCTGCGGATCGGCCAGCCAGGACAGCATTGCGGCCGCGGCCGGTTCGCGGCCCGCGGCCGGGCGGGACCACTTCGGTGCCTCGGTCACTGGCGGCCCGCCTGCTTCGCCGCGTAGGTGATCAACTCCTTGAGTCCCTCTTCCCGCGAGTCCGCCGTGTCGCCGTAGTCGAAGCTGTGCGTGAACTCCGCGTGGGGAAAGGTCGCCTGGAGCCACACCGCGCAGTAGTGGCCCGGCATCATGCACGGCTCCAGCTCGCAGTAGACGCGCCGCACCTGCTCCGGGGCCACCCCTTGCGCGTGCAGGCGCTGCCAGACCAGTTCCTCGGGATGCGGGCGCCCCGGGCCCGTCGCATCCGTGACGATCTGCTTGGCGCCCGTCACGTCCACGTACTCGAAGGCGGAGGAGAACGGGAAGTTGAGCGTGTGCCGTACGTCGTCCAGGACCCTCGGCCACCAGCTCTCGCGGTCCTCGAACGCGGCGGCGTCGATCTGCCGCAGTTCGGCGTTGAGTTCGCGGAACGCGGCCGCCGCCACCGGGAGGCTGGTGGATGCGGCGATCACCGGGAGGCGGCGGTCCAGGGCGGCCAGCGAGGCGTTGAACGCCGGGACGCCGGAGCTGACGAACATGTCGTCCTCGTCCAGGCCCAGGAACACCGCCTGTACCGCGCCGTCCGGACGTACGCACAGGTGGGCCAGCGGGTCCGTGCCGAGCCGCAGCCAGTTCTCCCGGCCCGCCGGTGCGGGCAGGCCGTGGTGGCCGGCGGTCATCCCCAGGGTCGGTCCGTCGGTGTCGCCCGCCGCCGTGAAGTACGGCTGGACATGCACGGGCACCCCGGTGTCCGCCAGCATCTCGCGGATCGCGTCGGGCAGCTGGACACCGAAGGAGGCGGGCACCGTGAACCGGCGCATGCCGTCCGCGCCGAAGTGGGCCGTGGACGGGTCGGGGACTCGCTCGGACATCGGGCTCCCTCAGAGTCTGTGGAGATAGGAGACGGCTCCACAGACTCTAAAGGGTGTGCGTCAGAGCTTCTCCGGTGTCCGGATGCCCAGCAGGGCCATGCCCTGGTGCAGGGTGCGGGCCGTGATGTCGCAGAGGAACAGGCGGTTCTCCACCTGCGTCGGCGTCTCGGCCTTCAGGACCGGGCACTTGTCGTAGAAGGACGTGTAGAGGGACGCCAGCTGGTAGAGGTACGCGGCCAGCTTGTGCGGGGCGTACTCCGCCGCCGCCTCCGCCACCGTCTGCGCGAACGCGTCGACGTGCAGGCCCAGGGCGCGTTCGGCGTCGGCCAGTGCCAGCTCCGGGTGGGCGGCCGGTCGGGTCTCGCCGGCCTTGCGGAGGATGGACTGGATACGGGCGTAGGCGTACTGCAGGTAGACGGACGTGTCGCCGTTCAGGGAGACCATCTGGTCCAGGTCGAACTTGTAGTCCCGGTTCGCCGACGTCGACAGGTCCGCGTACTTCACCGCGCCGATGCCCACCTGGGCACCCCGCTCGGCGATCTCCTCCTCGGACAGGTCCTGGGCCTTCTCGCGCACGACGGCCGAGGCGCGGTCGATCGCCTCGTCGAGGAGGTCGACCAGACGGACCGTCTCGCCCTCACGGGTCTTGAACGGCTTGCCGTCCTTGCCGAGGACCGTGCCGAACGCCAGCTGCACCGCCGTGACGTCCTCGCCCAGCCAGCCGGCCCTCCGCGCCGTCTCGAAGACCATCCGGAAGTGCAGGGCCTGACGGGCGTCCACCACGTACAGGAGCGTGTTCGCCTTGAGGTTGAAGACACGGTCGCGGATCGCGGAGAGGTCGGTGGCGGCATAGCCGTAGCCGCCGTCGGACTTCTGGACGATCAGCGGGACCGGGTTGCCGTCCGGGCCCTTGATGTCCTCGAAGAAGACGCAGAGGGCGCCCTCGCTGCGGACCGCCACTCCCGACTCCTCCAGGAGGCGGCAGGTCTCGGCCAGCATGTCGTTGTAACCCGACTCGCCGACGATGTCGGGGTCCCGGATCTCCATGTCCAGCTTCTCGAAGACGGAGAAGAAGTAGATCTTCGACTCGTCGACGAACTTCTGCCACATGGCGAGCGTGTCCGGGTCGCCGGCCTGCAGGTCGACCACCCGGCGGCGGGCGCGCGTCTTGAACTCCTCGTCGGAGTCGAATTTCTTCCGCGCGGCCTTGTAGAGGCGGTCGAGGTTCGACATCGCCTCCTCACCCGTCACCCGGGCGTCCTTGTGGTCCAGCTCGTGCGGGTGCTCGTCCAGGTACTGGATGAGCATGCCGAACTGGGTGCCCCAGTCGCCGATGTGGTGGCGGCGGACCACGTTCTCACCGGTGAACTCGAGAAGCTGGACGACGGAGTCGCCGATCACCGCCGAGCGGAGGTGGCCGACGTGCATCTCCTTCGCCACGTTCGGCTGGGCGTAGTCGATCACCGTCGTACCGGGGTGCTCGACGTACGGCACGCCCAGGCGGCCCGTCTCGTCCGCGTACCGCGCGGCGAGGTTCCCGGTGATCGCCCTGTCCGAGACCGTGATGTTGAGGAAGCCGGGCCCCGAGACCTCGACGTCCTGGATCAGCTCGTCGCCGGTGACCACCTGGGAGACGACCTGCGTCGCCAGCTCCCGAGGGTTCGCCTTCGCCTTCTTGGCCAGCGCCAGGATCCCGTTGGCCTGGAAGTCGGCCCGGTCGCTTCGTCGCAGCAGCGGGTCCGCGCCGGCGGCCTCGGGCAGGGTGGCCGAGAGGGCGGACGTCAGGTGCTGCTGGACGGAATCGCTGAGGGACGTGACCGAGGCCATAGGAATGGGTGCCGTTCTCCTCGTGGGGATGGACAGTCCCAGCCAGTATCCCACGGCGGGTAAAGCCGTTTTCGCGGGCGCGAGCCGGTCTGTGAGAATGGAGTGTCACCCCGATCAGACGGAGTGCCACCCCGTTCAGAAAGAAGGACGTGCCGATCGTGGCTCAGAGCACCGAGACCACCGACTGGGTCTCCCGTTTCGCGGATGAGGTCATCGAGGAATCGGAGCGCCGGGCCCCGGGCAAACCGGTCGTCGTCGCGTCCGGTCTCTCCCCCTCCGGCCCGATCCACCTGGGCAACCTCCGCGAGGTCATGACCCCGCACCTGGTCGCCGACGAGATCCGCCGCCGCGGGTACCAGGTCCGGCATCTGATCTCCTGGGACGACTACGACCGCTACCGCAAGGTCCCGGCCGGCGTCGCGGGCGTCGACGAGTCCTGGGCCGAGCACATCGGCAAGCCGCTGACCTCGGTGCCGGCGCCGAAGGGGTCGTCGTACCCGAACTGGGCCGAGCACTTCAAGGCCGCGATGATCGCCTCGCTCGCCGAGCTGGGTGTCGAGTTCGACGGGATCAGCCAGACCGCGCAGTACACCTCCGGCACCTACCGCGAGCAGATCCTGCACGCCATGAAGCACCGCGGGGACATCGACGCGATCCTCGCCCAGTACCGCACGAAGAAGGCCCCGAAGAAGCAGCAGCAGAAGGCCGTCGACGAGGCCGAGCTGGAGGCCGAGGAGGGCTCGGGCGCGGCGAGCGAGGACGACGGCTCCTCCGGCTCCGCCGGGTACTTCCCGTACAAGCCGTACTGCGGCAGCTGCGACAAGGACCTGACCACCGTCACCTCCTACGACGACGACAGCACCGAGCTGTCGTACACATGCACCGCGTGCGGCTTCGCCGAGACCGTCCGGCTCAGCGAGTTCAACCGCGGCAAGCTGGTCTGGAAGGTCGACTGGCCGATGCGCTGGGCGTACGAGGGCGTGATCTTCGAGCCGAGCGGTGTCGACCACTCCTCGCCCGGGTCGAGCTTCCAGGTCGGCGGTCAGATCGTCGGGATCTTCGGCGGCAAGCAGCCGATCGGGCCCATGTACGCCTTCGTGGGCATCTCCGGCATGGCGAAGATGTCCTCGTCGCGTGGTGGTGTCCCGACCCCGGCCGACGCGCTGAAGATCATGGAACCGCAGATCCTGCGCTGGCTCTACGCCCGCCGCAGGCCCAACCAGTCCTTCAAGATCGCCTTCGACCAGGAGATCCAGCGGCTGTACGACGAGTGGGACAAGCTCGCCGGGAAGGTGGCCGACGGCTCCGCGCTGCCGGCCGACGTCGCCGCGTACACCCGCGCGGTGGGTACGGCCGCCGGTGAGCTGCCGAAGACGCCGCGTCCACTGCCGTACCGCACGCTCGCGTCCGTCGCCGACATCACCGCCGGCCACGAGGACCAGGCCCTGCGCATCCTCTCCGAGCTGGACCCGGAGCAGCCGCTGGCCTCCCTGGACGAGGCCCGGCCGCGCTACGACAAGGCCGAGGCGTGGATCAACACGCACGTGCCCGCCGACCAGCGGACCATCGTGCGCGACGAGCCCGACGCCGAGCTGCTGAAGTCCCTCGACGAGGCGTCTCAGCAGTCGGTACGGCTGCTGCTCGACGGGCTCGCCGAGCACTGGTCGCTCGACGGCCTGACCCACCTCGTGTACGGCGTCCCGAAGGTGCAGGCCGGGTTCCCGGCCGACGCCACGCCCAAGGAGCTGCCGCCGGAGATCAAGACGGCCCAGCGGTCGTTCTTCGCGCTGCTGTACCACCTGCTGGTCGGGCGGGACACGGGACCGCGGCTGCCTACGCTGCTGCTGGCGGTGGGGCAGGACCGGGTCCGCAGGCTGCTCGGGGAGTAGGAGCCCGTAGGAGACCGCGTAAGCAAAAAGGGGCCCTCCGTGATGGAGGGCCCCTTTTTCATGCCGTTACGCGATGTGGTTCTCTTCCAGTTCCGCGTTGAAGCGGTTGGTGAAACGTTTGACCATGCGGTCGGCCTCCCGTGCGGGGAGCTTGAGGCTGTACGTCGCCTCCACGGCCTCGCTGAACTGGTGCGGGGTGGGGAAGCTGCCGTCGATCGACTGGCGGAAGACCTGGTAGTAGGCCTCCTCGTCCGGCTCCGGGGGGCCGCCGCCCTCACCCAGTTCGCGGGTGCGGTTGGGGCCCACCGGAATGGGGAAGCTGCCGGTCTCCTCCGGGGAGGGCTGCTGGAACTGCTCCGGGGGCTGCTCCTCGTACCACTCCCCGTACTGCTCCTCGGGGGCGTACTGGGGCTCCTGCATCATCGGGTCGTAGGTGGGGTCGTAGCCACCGTGGTACTCGATCTCGCGCTGGGCCTGGAACCAGGGGCTCTGCTCGTCCACAGGAGGTTCTTCGGGGCGCTGTTCGCCGGGAGGTGCGGCTGCGCCCACCCGTGCCGCCCTGGCGGCCCGACTGCCCGCAGCGGCGGCGGTGGCGTCGGCCGCCGCCAGCTGCGGCTGCTGCGACACGGGCGGCAGCAGGGCCGGCTCGATGCCCGCCGCCGCCAGGCCCGCCGGTGCCGTTTCCGCCAGGGGCACGCCGTAGCGGGCCAGGCGCAGCGGCATCAGGGACTCCACCGGAGCCTTGCGGCGCCAAGCCCTGCCGAAGCGGCTTCGCAGCCTGGCCTGGTAGACGAGACGTTCCTGCTCAAGCTTGATCACCTGGTCGTAGGAGCGCAGCTCCCACAGCTTCATCCGGCGCCAGAGGAGGAACGTGGGGACCGGGGAGAGAAGCCAGCGGGTGAGACGGACACCCTCCATGTGCTTGTCGGCCGTGATGTCGGCTATGCGGCCGATCGCGTGCCGGGCCGCCTCCACCGCGACCACGAACAGCACCGGGATCACCGCGTGCATGCCCACACCCAGCGGGTCGGGCCAGGCCGCGGCGCCGTTGAACGCGATCGTCGCCGCCGTCAGCAGCCACGCCGTCTGACGCAGCAGCGGGAAGGGGATGCGGATCCAGGTCAGCAGCAGGTCCAGGGACAGCAGGACACAGATACCCGCGTCGATGCCGACCGGGAAGACGTAGGAGAAGTTCCCGAAGCCCTTCTTGAGGGCCAGAGCCCGGACGGCTGCGTAGGAACCGGCGAAGCCGATGCCGGCGATGATCAAGGCGCCGGTCACGACCACGCCGATGAGAACGCGGTGCATCCGAGTCAGCTGCAGTGGCGCGGCCACTCGTACTCCCCTCCCCTTGCCTGTTGTTGCGCGCAACAGGGTGGCACACGTGTACGGGGAACGTCGTACCGGTCAGGACTTCGGGCCTCCGCTCAGTCCTTCTTGGCTGCCGACTTGGACGGAGAAGCGCTGGAAGAGACCGACTTGGACGGCGACTTCGAAGGGGACTTCGACGCCGACTGCGACGGGGAGGCCGGGGCCTTCGAGGCCGAACCGGCCGAGGAGCCGCCGTTCGCGGACGTCACCGACCCGACCGCCTCCTTGACCGCCGCCTGCGCGGCCTTCGTCAGATCGTCGGCGTCCGGGGTCTTCTCGCCCGCGAGACCGGCGCCGTTGTAGTCGAGCGTGACCACCACGTTCTCGACCCGCGCGACCACCGTCTGCTGCTTGAAGAGACCCTCCTTCTTCTTCAGGTCGTAGCGCACGGCCGTCGCCTCCGCACCCGTGCCGGACAGCGGGATCTCCTTGGTGTTCTTCGCGCCGTCCACCCCCTCGGCATCCTTGACCTGCTGGCCGAAGTACGTGTGGGCCTGAGCGTCACCGGCGCCGCGCGCGGTGTCCGAGTCGAAGCGGAGCAGGGAGACGTTCAGCCAGCGGAACTGCGAGCCCTTCACGCCGTTGTTGTCCAGGCTGCTCCAGGAGCAGGAGGCACGCGACGACGGATCGTCCGAACTGCCCTTCTTGCCCGACGAGGCACCCTTCGGCACCAGATCCGTGAGGGTCTTCTTCGACAGCACCGCGCACGCGTCGGGAAGCTTCTTGTACGCCGCCGCCCGCACGGTCGGCGAGGCGCTCACCGACGGCGTCGCGCTGCCGCCCGCGGACTGCTGCGCACTGCTGCCGGCGCCCTTGTCCTTGGAGTCGTCCGAGCCCGACGAACAGGCGGCGGTGATCAGTACCGCCGGAACGGCTGCCGCGCAGAGAAGAACACGGCGAAGGCGCTTGGCTCGCTGGTGACGCTGGGCACGGTCGTCTCGCTGGGCTACTCGCTGCATGGTTCCTTCACTCATGACGCTCGGTGGTCGTGCGGGTTGGTTCCTGCGGGGCCACGGTACGCGGTGAAGGAGCTGTGCGGTTTCCGTCCGGGCACTTCGCGGACGGCGGGGCGAGCGGCTGCGGGGGCCCTCATCCGCCCAGCGTGTCGGCCAGTTGAGAAGCCAGATTACGGGCCCTGTCCTGCATTTCCTTGCTGTCGGGGACCGTTCCGGTGGCCGTCGGCTGCTCCTCGTACTGGAGGGTGACGATGACGTTGGACGTGCGGAACACCACAGTCACCGTCCGCGGCTCGGCGGTCGAACCGGACGAGTCGAGCTGGTCGTCCAGATACGCCTCGTCACCGAGGTCGGACAGCACCCGCGGCTGCAGATCGGCCGCGGAGGCGGTGCCGGAGGGCGAGGAACCGGAGGCGGAGGCGGCGCCGCTCGCGGAGGAAGAGGCGGAGGTAGAGGCGGAGGCGGACGAGGAGGGGGACGCGGGAGCGCCACCGGACCCGGACCTGGAACCGGACGCGGACGGCGAGGCCGTGGATGTCGCCGTCCCGCTCGCCGCCGGGGTGCTGCCCGGGTCGGGGAGGTCGGCCGCCGTCTCCTTGTCCTCGAACAGCTGCTGCGCCTGGTCGTCGTCGCTGACCGCGTTGTCGTACGACACCACACGCTCGAAGTCGACCGAGAGGCGGTCGGTGGCGTTCGCGGACTCCACCTTCCAGTGGCAGCCGACCTTGCGGTCGGTGTCATAGGTGAGCTCGGCCTCGCCCTGGTAGGCCTTGTCCCGCTGGACGGGGTCGGTGATCTGCGTGACACCCGGCAGCAGCGAGTCGAGGGCGTCATGGTTGACCGCGCGGCAGGGTTCGGGGAGGGTGCGGTACTTGCCGGGCTGGGCGGCCGCCGTGGCGGTGCCGGCCTCGCCCGGATTGGCGTTGTCCGCGGGGCTGTCGCCGCCCGAGCCGCTCGTGCAGCCGGCCAGCAGCGCCACCAGGAGGGCGGCGGTGCCGGTTACGTACGCCTTCCGCTGCACGGTCGGGCTCCTCTCGGGTGTGCGCTCGCTCGGTGCTCCAGTGTCCCCGCTGGTTATTCGCTTGCCGCAGCGGGGCGCCCCCTGGAGACAATGTGTATCGCACGCACTGCTGTGGCCGCCGGTCCCTTGTCCCTTTTCATAGACCTTGGCGCCGCTTTTGCGTTTTGTTGCCTATGAGGCTCATGAGCGTCTTGCTGTCGTTTTCGGGGGAATGAGGAACATATGTCGTACGTGGAGATACCGGGCGCGAAGATCCCGATCCGGATGTGGACGGACCCCGCGACGGTCGAGGACGTGGCCCTGCACCAGCTCCAGAACGTGGCGACCCTGCCGTGGATCAAGGGCCTGGCCGTGATGCCGGACGTCCACTACGGCAAGGGCGCGACGGTCGGCTCGGTCATCGCCATGCAGGGCGCGGTGTGCCCGGCGGCGGTGGGGGTGGACATCGGCTGCGGCATGTCGGCGGTGAGGACGTCGCTGACGGCCAATGATCTGCCGGGCGATCTGTCGCGGCTGCGGTCGAAGATCGAGCAGGCGATTCCGGTGGGGCGGGGGATGCATGAGGATCCCGTGGGGCCGGGAGACTTCCACGGGCTTGCCACGGCCGGGTGGGACGACTTCTGGGGACGGTTCGACGGAGTGGCCGAATCGGTCAGATTCCGTCGGGAACGTGCCTGGAAGCAGATGGGAACGCTCGGAAGCGGAAACCACTTCATCGAGATCTGCACGGACACGACCGGTGCCGTGTGGCTCATGCTCCACTCCGGCTCCCGCAACATCGGCAAGGAACTGGCCGAGCACCACATCGGCGTGGCCCAGAAGCTCCCGCACAACCAGGGCCTGGTCGACCGTGACCTGGCGGTCTTCGTCTCGGACACCCCGCAGATGGCGGCCTACCGCAACGACCTGTTCTGGGCGCAGGAGTACGCCAGGAACAACCGCACCCTGATGATGGCGCTGCTGAAGGACGTCATCCGCAAGGAGTTCAAGAAGGCCAGGCCGGCCTTCGAGCGGGAGATCTCGTGCCACCACAACTACGTGGCGGAGGAGCGGTACGAGGGCATGGACCTGCTCGTCACCCGCAAGGGCGCGATCCGGGCCGGTTCCGGCGAGTACGGGATCATCCCGGGCTCCATGGGTACCGGTTCGTACATCGTGAAGGGGCTCGGCAACGAGCTGTCCTTCAACTCGGCCTCGCACGGCGCCGGCCGGCGGATGAGCCGTAACGCTGCGAAGAAGCGTTTCTCGACGAGGGACCTGGAGGAGCAGACCCGGGGCGTGGAGTGCCGCAAGGACTCCGGCGTCGTGGACGAGATCCCGGGCGCCTACAAGTCGATCGACCAGGTCATCGACCAGCAGCGGGACCTCGTCGAGGTCGTCGCGAAGCTCAAGCAGGTGGTGTGCGTGAAGGGCTGACGTACGGTCAGTGACCGTGCCGGACGGCATAGATCATCACGAACGCCACGATGTGGATGCCGAAGAGGAAGTAGCCCAGCAAGTACCAGACCTTGCGTTCGTCCTTGGTTTCCTGGGCCAGGCGGCGCCTCTCCAGGGACTCGGGGGAGTTGTCCTCGGGCATCAGAGTTCGCGGTGGACCTTCGTGTTGGACGCCTGGGCGCGGGGGCGGAGGACGAGGAGGTCGATGTTGACGTGGCTGGGACGGGTGACCGCCCAGGTGATGGTCTCGGCCACGTCGTCCGCCGTGAGGGGCTCGGCGACGCCCTGGTAGACCTTCTCCGCCCGCTCCTTGTCGCCGGCGAAGCGGGTCAGGGCGAACTCCTCCGTCTTGACCATGCCGGGTGCGATCTCGACGACGCGGACCGGCTGGCCGACGATCTCCAGGCGGAGGGTCTCGGCGAGGACGTGCGCGCCGTGCTTGGCGGCGACATAGCCGGCGCCGCCCTCGTACGTGCTGAGCCCGGCGGTGGAGGACACGACGACGATCACGCCGTCGCCGCTCGCCACCAGTTTCGGCAGCAGGGCCTGGGTGAGGTTCAGGGTGCCGATGACGTTCGTCTCGTACATCGTGCGCCAGTCCGCCGGGTCGCCGGTGGCCACCGGGTCCGCGCCGAGGGCGCCGCCCGCGTTGTTGACCAGGACGCCGATCGTCTGGAACGCCGTGGCGAACTCGTCCACCGCCGCGCGGTCGGTCACGTCCAGCTGGTAGGCCACGGCCGAGTGGCCCGCCTTGGTCAGCTCCTCCGCCAGCGCCTCGATACGGTCCTTGCGGCGGGCGGTGAGGACGACGCGGTAGCCGGCCTCCGCGAGCTGCCGGGCCGTGGCGGCGCCGATACCGCTGCTCGCGCCGGTGACGACGGCGATGCGGGAGGCGGGGGTCATGGGCAGCTCCTGTGATCCGGTGGCGCGAACAGAACGGCTCCGTCCAGCGTAAGTGAGGCTCAACCGCCGTTCCTCGGCGCCCACATGATCACGGCCATGCCGGCGAGGCAGATCAGTGCGCCGGTGATGTCGTAGCGGTCGGGGCGGTAGCCGTCGGCGATGACGCCCCACAGGAGCGAGCCCGCCACGAAGATCCCGCCGTACGCCGCCAGGATGCGGCCGAAGTGGGCGTCCGGCTGGAACGTGGCGACGAAGCCGTACGCGCCGAGGGCCAGGACGCCACCGGTCGTCCACAGCCAGCCACGGTGCTCGCGCACGCCCTGCCAGACCAGCCAGGCGCCGCCGATCTCGAAGAGGGCGGCGACGACGAAGAGGGCGGCGGAGCGGAGGATCGACATGGGCAGCAGCTTGGCACGGGCGGCGGAGGGCGGGTCACCTGGCGGGCGGCACCTCGCGGCGAAGGGGCGGCCGGGGGTGCTCGTCCTGGACGCGGGGACGCGTGCGGGTTCTGCGCCGCCGGGGTGCGGGGCTCAGGCGGTGTCCTCGGCGTCGTAGCGCTCGCGGGCCGCTCGGACCTCCTCGAAGTGGGTCTCCGCCCAGTCCTTCACCGCGGTCAGCAGGCAGGCGAGGCTGGTGCCGAGCGGGGTGAGTGCGTAGTCGACGCGGACCGGGACGGACGGGGTGACCGCGCGGCTGACGAGGCCGTCCCGCTCCAGGGCGCGCAGGGTCTGGGTGAGCATCTTGGGGCTGACGCCCGCGATCCTGCGGCCGAGGTCGCTGTAGCGCTGGGGGCCGGCGGAGAGGGCCGCGACGACGAGGCTGACCCACTTGTCGCTGAGCCGTCCGAGGAGCTGGTTGGTGGGGCAGTCGCGCAGGAAGGCGTCGTAGTCGGCGCGGGCCTGTTCGCGTCGCTGGGCTGCCGTCATGGTCGTCATGGGCTGTCTCCTCGGGGTCGGTTACGCACTTCGAGGTAACTACTTACCGATGGATAGTAGCTCTCCTAGAGTTGGTGCTGCGAGCGGGAAAGCGGCTCGCGAGACATCAAGTCCCTTGAGTTCCAGGAGAGTTGTCATGCGTGCGGTGGTTGTGAAGTCGTTCGGTGGTCCGGAGGTCGTGGAGATCGCGGACGTGCCGCTGCCGGAACCCGCGGCGGGGCAGGTGCGGATCAAGGTGGCCGCTGGTGCGCTGAACCCGGTGGACGCGGCCACCCGTGCCGGTCTCTTCGGCGGGGCCGGTAAGACGCTCGGGCTGGGCTGGGACGTGGCCGGCACGGTGGACGCGGTGGGGGTGGCCGCCGCCTGGCAGGTCGGTGACCCGGTGGTGGCGCTGGTGCCGGGGGTGGCCGACCCGCTGGGCGCGCACGCCGAGTACGTCGTCGTCCCCGCGGATGCCGTGGCCCAGGCGCCGGCCTCGGTGGACCCGGTGCATGCGGGCACCCTGCCGCTGAACGGGCTGACCGCGCTGCAGGCCCTGGACCTGCTGGATCTCGCGCCGGGTGCGTCCTTGCTGGTGACCGGTGCGGCGGGCGCGGTCGGCGGGTTCGCCGTGCAGCTGGCCGCCCGCCGGGGGATCGAGGTCACCGGGCAGGCGCGCGCGGGCGACGAGGAGCTGGTGCGCTCGCTGGGGGCCGCGCACTTCACGGCCGACGGGGTCGAGCCGGGCGGTGTGGACGCGGTGCTGGACGCGGCGGTGCTCGGCGAGCCGGCCCTGGAGTGGGTGCGGGACGGGGGTGTGTACATCGGGGTCCGGCCGGGTGTGCAGCCCGGTGCGGTGCGCGGGGTGCGTACCGACGCGGTGGAGGTCCGTCCGGACGGGGCGCAGCTGGCGGAGCTGGTTCGACTGGTGGACGAGGGGGTGCTGACCCTGCGGGTGGCGCAGACGTACGCCCTGAAGGATGCGGCCGAGGCGCATGCCCGGCTGGCCGGGGGCGGGGTGCGGGGGCGGCTGGTGCTGGTGCCCTGAGGTGATCCGGGTGGGGTCGGCGACGTCACGCCGGCTCGCGGGGCGGACACCCCGGCGGGTTCGAGGGAGTGTCCTTCGAGGAGCGGCCGGCGACACTCGGTGAGAAGACGGTAGAACCCGGGGCCGGGTTGCCCCTGTGACGGTGAGAGGCCGGTAAAAAGGGTGATCGTAGGCCCACTCGCCCCGGCCGAACCGCCGGAGGCCTTGGCAGACTGGGAGCGTGCCCCAGACTGTGCTGCTCGCTGAAGACGACCGTGCCATCCGCCATGCCCTGGAGCGTGCTCTGACCCTGGAAGGGTACGAGGTGACGGCGGTGGCCGACGGCGTCGAGGCGCTGGCACAGGCCCACAAGACCCCGCCGGACGTCCTCGTGCTCGACGTGATGATGCCGGGCATCGACGGGCTCCAGGTGTGCCGGGTGCTGCGCGCCGAGGGCAACCGTACGCCGATCCTCATGCTCACCGCCCTCGTCGAGACCGCCGACCGCATCGCGGGCCTGGACGCCGGCGCCGACGACTACGTGGTCAAGCCGTTCGACGTCGAGGAGGTCTTCGCCCGGCTGCGCGCCCTGCTGCGCCGGACCAGCCCGGTCCCCGCGGCCGGCGGCAACGGCGGCGGGGGCGGCGTCGAGACCGGCGGCCGGGACGTCCAGCTGCCCGACCGGCAGGTGGAGGCCGCCGGCATCCGTATGGACCTGCAGGCCCGCCGGGCCTGGCGCGGCAAGCGCGAGCTGGAGCTGACCCGCACCGAGTTCGAGCTGCTGGAACTGCTCGTGCGCAACGCCGGCATCGTGCTCGACCACTCGACGATCTACGACCGGATCTGGGGCTACGACTTCGGGCCCGGCTCCAAGAACCTCGCCGTGTACGTCGGCTACCTGCGCCGCAAGCTGGACGAGCCCGGCGCCCCGCAGCTGATCCACACCGTGCGGGGCGTGGGTTACGTGCTCCGGGAGGACTAGGTGGGCCGGCTGCGGCGGCTGTCGGCCCGGCGCCGGCCCAAGCTGGTCTCCCTGCGCACCACCTTCGCCGTGTCGTTCGCGGCTGTCACCGCGGCCGTCACGATCCTCGTCGGCATCCTGTCGTACGGCTCCGCCGCGCGGCTGGTCCGGGTCGACCAGCAGTCGGTGTTCAGCCAGGTCGTGCAGGACGTGCGGGACGAGGTGCGGCAGCACGAGATGGTCCCGGAGGACTTCTCCTCCTCCCGTCCCGGGCACGACCTGGTCCGGCCCGCCCGCACCGATGTGCAGGTGCTCGGCGCGCAGGGCCAGATCGTCGACCACGGCAACCCGAGTCTGCCCGTGACCTCCCGCGACAAGGCCATGGCGCTCGCGGTGACGGCCGGGAAGGTGGTCGAGCACAAGGACGTACGGGTCGACGAGGACCTGTTCCGCATCGCCACCGTCTCGCTCGGCGACGGGCGGGGCGCGGTGCAGGTCGCGCAGGAGTTCAGCGACACCGAGGATCTGCTGCGGGCGTTGCAGCAGCGCACGCTGATCCTGATGGCGGCGGTCGTGGTGGCGGCCGGTCTGTTCGGGTGGTGGCTGGCCCGCCGGATCACCCGGCGCCTGGTGATCCTCACCTCCGCGGCGGAGGACGTGGCCCGCACCCGCCAGCTGGGCATCGAGGTGCCGGTCGCGGGCCTGGACGAGGTGGGCCGGCTCGGGCGTGCCTTCGACCGGATGCTGGGCCGGCTCGCCCAGTCCGAGGAGGACCAGCGGCGGCTGGTGCAGGACGCGGGGCACGAACTGCGCACCCCGCTGACGTCGCTGCGTACGAACATCTCGCTGCTCCGCCGGATCGACGAGCTGCCCCCCGCCACACGGGAGGAACTGGTCGCCGACCTCGGCCAGGAGGCACGGGAACTGACCGACCTGGTCAACGAGCTGGTCGACCTCGCCGCCGGGCAGTCCGACACCGAGCCGCCGCAGCGCGTGGACCTCGCCGACATCGCCGAGGACGTCGTGGGGCTGGCCAAACGCCGTACCGGGCGGGAGATCGTGCTGCACACGAGCGGCGACACGACGACCGACGGGCGGCCCGGGATGCTGCAGCGGGCCATGTCCAACCTGGTGGAGAACGCCGCCAAGTTCGACCGGGACGGGAAGGCGCCCATCGAGGTCCGCATCATCGGGCCGGCCCGGCCGGGCACCGTGCGGGTGGAGGTGCGGGACCGGGGGCCCGGGATCGCCGAGGGCGACCTGATCCGCATCTTCGACCGCTTCTACCGCGCCGCCGACGCGAGGTCCCTGCCGGGGTCGGGGCTGGGGTTGTCGATCGTCAGGGAGGTCGCCATGGCGCACGGGGGAGCGCCGTTCGCCTCTCGGCGGGAGGGCGGCGGAGCGGTGATCGGCTTCACCGTGGGCGGATGAGCGCCCCGCGCCCCCAGGGGCACTGCGGCCGCCGCACCGCCCACGCCTCGTAGCCTGCGGTACCCCTTCCTACGGCCGGCGTCCGCCGCCCATGCCCGGCAGTTCGAGGAAGCCCTCCGCCCGGGCGCTCGCCAGGCCGATTCTCGGGATGTCGCTGCTCTTGGCGAACAGCAGGAAGCGGGGTTCCCAGACCGGGCGGTACTTGGCGTTGGCCCGGTACAGGGACTCGATCTGCCACCAGCGGGAGAAGAAGGTGAGGGTGGAGCGCCACAGGCGCAGGACGGGGCCCGCGCCGAGGCGGGCGCCGCGTTCGAAGACCGAGCGGAACATCGCGAAGTTCAGCGACACCCGCTTGATGCCCAACTCCTTTGCGCGCAGCAGGAGTTCCACGACCATGTACTCCATCAGGCCGTTCTCGCAGTCACGGTCGCGGCGCATCAGGTCCAGGGACAGGCCGTGCTCGCCCCACGGGACGAAGCTGAGCAGGGCACGCGGCTCGTCGTCCGCGTCACGGCACTCCAGCATCACGCAGCGGCCGTCCGCCGGGTCGCCGAGGCGGCCCAGGGCCATGGAGAAGCCGCGCTCGGTGGCGCCGTCACGCCAGCGGTCGGCGCGGTCGATCAGGAGGGCCAGCTCGTCGGCGGGGATGTCCTCGTGGCGGCGGATGCGGACCGTGTACCCGGCCCGCTTGACCCGGTTGTGGGCCTGGCGGACCACGCGCATGGCGCGGCCCTCAAGGGTGAATTCGGCGATGTCCACGATCGCTTCGTCGCCGAGTTCGAGCGCGTCCAGGCCGTGCCGGGCGTAGATCGTGCCGGCCTCCTCGCTCGCGCCCATGACGGCCGGGGTCCAGGCGTGCCGGCGGGCCTCGCTGAGCCAGGCGTCGATGGCGCCGGGCCAGGCCTCGGGGTCGCCGATCGGGTCCCCGGAGGCGAGGGACACCGCGCCGACGACACGGTAGGTCACGGCGGCCTTGCCGGTGGGGGAGAAGATGGCGGCCTTGTCGCGGCGCAGCGCGAAGTAGCCGAGGGAGTCGCGGGCGCCGTGCTTGTCGAGCAGCGCGCGCAGTTTCTCCTCGTCGTCGGAGGTGAGCAGCCGGCGACCGCGCGGGGAGCGGAAGCAGGCGTACAGGACCAGGCAGAAGGCCGCGGCGAGCAGGATGTTGATGATGATGTCGGCCCAGCGGGGCGCGTGCACGGAGTCGACCCGGTCGGCGAGTGGGCCGACGCTGATGCCGCGCAGCAGGGTGTAGGCCAGCTCGTCGAACAGGGTCGCGCCGGTCAGGCTGTTGGTGGCGTGCACGAGCAGGGTACCGAGCCCGCCGGTCACCAGGATGCCGCCGGCGCCGACGGCCAGTGCGAGCTTGGGGTTGGACGGGTCGCCGACGGCGTTGAACTCCCGGCGGCCGATCAGCAGCGCGGCCACGAAGAGGCCGGTGAGGGCGGTGGAGACCCAGTTGAAGGCGTGGTCGCGGAACGGGTGCTGGGTGAGGGCGAGGACGTAGAGCACGAAGAGGGGGCCGGCGAGCAGTATGTTCACCACCCACCCGGCCCGCTTCCCGCGCCGCATCACCAGCGCCAGGAAGATCGCCGCCGCGGCCGAGGCCAGGCCGGCGGTGGCCAGGTACGGGGTGAAGAACTGGCCGGCGTGGTGGGTGTGCGCGTGCACATGACGGGCGGTGAAGAGCTTGCCGTCGTTGTGTTCTTCCACCTCTTTGCGGAACGGCAGCGACATCACCGCGATGATGTTGAAGACGGCGATCAGCCGCAGGTACCACACGGTGGCGGAGGCCGCCCCCGCGCGCAGCCGGGGGCTGGGGACGGGCATCCGGAACTCGCGGCGTGCACCGCGTTGACCGGGGATCTTCGCGGCGGTCAGGGTCGACTGCTGAGCGGGCATGGTGACTGGTCACCTTGGGTGGGAAGGGACGGGACGGACGCTCACCCTACAGTTTGTAGGGCAGTGTTCCTGTGCACCGGGAGCGTACCGGCATCGGCTCCTGCCCGGCGCCCTCCCCTGCCGCTCCTCTTACCCAACCCCTTCCCGTGCCGCCTCTCTTACCCGGTCCTTGCCCTGTCGCGCCGGGCCGTCACCAGGTGCCAGGCCAGGTTGCCCACCGCCGCTCCGGCCGCGACCGCAGCGACGATCACCCCGCCGGTGGCGAGACCGTCGCTGAACAGGTGCGGGCGCCGGTCGAGGCTGTGCAGACCGAAGCCGCACAGTTCGTACACGCCGACGGCGGCGATGAGGAGGCTGACCGCCAGCAGGGTCAGGGTCGGCGCGAGAGTGCGTGCGCAGACCTCCCCGCCGGCTTCCGTTTCCGTGTCCTGCAAGGCGTCCCCCGATGAACAGACATGTGAACAGGCGCGTGGCCGCCCACGGTTGGGAACCTACGATACGTAGGGTCCGGCTAGGGTCGACGCCGTGCGTATGTACATCAGCGTGGACATGGAAGGCGTCACCGGGCTCGTGGACGCCGACGACGTGCAGCCGGGTGGCCGGGACTACGAGCGCGGCCGTTCCATGATGGCCGAGGATGTGAGCGCGGCCGTGCGGGGCGCGCTGACGGCGGGCGCCGACGACATCCTCGTCAACGACGCCCACGGACCGATGCGCAACCTGCTGCCCGAGGCGCTGCACCCGGCCGCCCGGCTGATACGGGGCAAGCCCAAGCAGATGGGCATGCTGGAGGGCCTGACCGGGGAGTACGACGCCGCGCTGTGCGTCGGCTATCACTCCCGGGCCGGCGCCCCGGGCGTGCTCAGCCACAGCTTCATGGGGCACGAGATCGAGGACATGTGGCTGGACGGCCGGCCGGTCGGCGAGATCGGGCTCGCCCATGCCACGGCGGCGGCCCTGGGGGTGCCCGTGGTGGCCCTCACGGGTGACGACGTGGCGTGCGCGGAGATGACGGCGTGGGACGCCTCCGTCGTCACGGTGCCCGTGAAGTACGCGCACGGCCGGTTCGCCGCCGAACTGCGGCCGCAGGCGGAGGCGCGGAAGGCCATCGAGGAGGGGGTCGCGGCGGCCCTGGGCCGGGCCCCGCGCCGCCCCGCGGCCGCAGCCGGAGAGGTCACCCTCGCCGTCCGCTGGCAGTCCGCCTCCGTCGCTGCCACCCTCCTCGGCATCCCGGGCGTGACGGCCGACGACAGCCGTACGATCCGTGCGACCGGCCGGCTCCCCTCTCTCTACCGCCAGTTCTACGTGTGGCTGCGGGTGGCCGCCTCGCTCACCAACCAGGCGCCGTACTGCTAGTGCTCCGGCCCCGGCTGCGTGCCGGCGAGCGTGGACGATGCCCGGCGTGACTCCGCAGGCGGGCCGCCCCAGGTGGCGGTGTGCGCTGGCGCCCTTGCGTGCTCCCTAGAGGGCGGTGGCCTTGACGCGTTCGCGTTCGCGTTCGCGTACGCGGCGGTCCCGCAACGGCCGGGTGGGACGCCCTGGGGCGGGTCGCTGCTCGGGGCGCTCGGCGCGCTTGGGTGCGCGGCGCTCGGCGCGCTGTTTCCGAGGCGTCGTCGCTGAGCCGTACCCGCCGCCGCGAGCCTCCGGCAAGGGGCCGCTCAGTCCTCCCCGGCCCGCCCCGTGCGGCGGGCGTAGGCGCGGGCCGCGCGGGCGCGGTCGCCGCAGCGGGTGGAGCACCAGTGGCGGCGGCCGTGGCGGAGCAGGTAGCGGTTGCAGGGGGCGGAGCCGCAGGCGGTGAGGCGGTCGGCGTCGGGGCCGGTGAGCAGGTCGGCGGCGTCGGCGGCGAGGGCGGCCAGGGCGTGTTCGAGGATCTGGGTGGTGGGGTGGGAGACGGCGCGGTGCAGGCCGCGCACGGGGTCCCAGTGCAGCAGGGGGGTGGCCGGGGCCTTGGTCATCGCCTCGTTGACGGCGGCCAGGGCGCCGGCCGGGGCCGGGTGGCCGTCGACCCGGGACGCGATCAGGGCGCGGACCTGCTCGCGCAGGGAGCGCAGCTGGGCCACGCACATCTCCCGCAGCCCGGCGTCGGCGGGGGCGAGGCCGCGCTCGGCGAGCCAGCGGTTCGCGGCGCCGGGGGTGCCGAGCAGATCGAGGACATGGCCCCCGGGCAGCGCGGGAGCGCTGTTGGCGAGGTCGAGGGCCGGGTGCTGCTCCGCGCCGGGCGCGGGCGCGACGGCCGTCGGTTCCAGGGGCTCGGCGGGCGCGGTCTCCGTCATGAATCTCATGGTACGGCTTGCGTCCATCCGTGAGGTGCGGCTACCGTCTTTCTCACGGATAGGTGTTGTGCCATCCGTGACAACCTTGTGAGGTGCTTTCCCATGTCGTCTTCCCGGCTCCCCGTGCAGGTGTACGGCGGCCCCACCGCGCTCATCGAGTACGGCGGCCTGCGCTTCCTCACCGACCCGACCTTCGACGAGCCCGGCGACTACCCGCTGGGCGGCGGCCGCTTCCTGACCAAGACCGCCGCCTCCCGCACCACCCCGTCCGGCCTCGGCCGCATCGACGTGGTCCTGCTCTCCCACGACGAGCACCCCGACAACCTCGACCGCTCCGGCCGCGCCCTGCTCGCCGACGTGCCGCTCACGCTCACCACGCCGGGCGGCGCCCAGCGGCTCGGGGCCAGGGCCACGGGCCTGGCGGACTGGGAGTCGGTCGAGCTGGACCGGCCGGGCGGCGGCACGGTGACGGTGACCGGTGTACCCGCCGTGCACGGGCCGGGCACCAAGGAGCAGGTCGAGCCGGTCAGCGGCCAGGTCGTCGGCTTCGTCCTGACCGGCGAGGGGCTGCCCACCGTCTACGTCAGCGGTGACAACGCCTCCCTGGAGGCGGTCCGCGAGATCGCCGACCGGTTCGGGCCGGTCGACACCGCGGTGCTGTTCGCGGGGGCGCCCCGCACGGTCCTCTTCGACGGCGCGCTGCTCGTCCTGGACGGCGCCGGCGCCGCCGAGGCCGCCCGTCTCCTCGGCGCCCGCCGGGTGGTCCCCGTCCACTGCGACAGCTGGACCCACTTCACCGAGACGCGCGACGACGTGGTGACGGCATTCGAGAAGGCGGGGCTCGCGGACCGGCTCCAGCTGGACTGACCGCCGCGGGCCAGGGGCGCGCCGAAGGCCCGGCGGCGCGTCAGGACCGTACGGACGACGGTCTGACCCCGAGGACGTCGAGCATCGCCCGGGTGGCCGGGCTCGGGTTGAACCGGCTCCACGCCAGATACTCCAGGCGCCGCGGCCCGTCGGCCACCGGGACCAGGGCCAGTCCGGGGTGGTCGGCGGCGAGCGGGCGGATGAACGCCGACGGCAGCAGCGCGACCCCGAGACCGCGCGCGATCAGCCGGGTGATCAGCTCCACGACACCGGCCTCGTACGCGACGTCGCGGACCAGACCCGCGGCGGCGAACGCCCGGTCGGACTGGGCGCGGGCGGGGGTCCCGGCCACGAAGTCCACGAACGTCTCCCCGGCGATCTCCGCCAGCGTGACCCGGGCGGCGTCCGCCAGCCGGTGTCCGGCCGGTACCGCGAGGACATGCCGGTCGTGATCGAGCACGACGGTCTCCAGCCCGGCCGGCCGCTCGCCCTCCGGCAGACCGAGGAAGGCGATGTCCAGCTCCCCGTCGCGCACCGCCGCCGCCAGCTCGTCGCTGCGTCCGGACCGCAGGACCACCCGGACGTCGGGATGCCGGGCGCGGTACCGCTGCAGCAGTTCGGGTACGTCGACGGCGGCCGTGGTCACGATCACGCCGACGGCGAGCCGCCCGCGCACCACCCCGGTCGCGGCGGCGGCGTCGGCGACCGCACGGTCGGCGGCGGCCAGACACTCACGCGCACCCACGAGGAATGCCGCACCCGCGCCGGTCAGTTCGACCCGGCGGCTGGACCGGGCGAACAGCCGCACCCCCAACTCCCGCTCCAGTGCGGCGATCCGATGGCTCAGCGAGGACTGCACCACCTGACACCGCTCCGCGGCCCGGGTGAAGTTGAGGGTGTCGGCGACGGCGACGACGTAGCGAAGCTGCTGAAGGTCCACGCATCAATCGTCATCATTCATGACTGCAATGACAACCATGCTTTGGACCCATGGCCACCGTCGGCCGACACTTCCCCCATGCATCGGCACACGGCACAGGCGGCGACCGTCCTGCTCACCGCGCTCGCTCCCGCGTCCTGGGGAACCACCTACGTGGTCACCACCCGGCTGCTCCCGCCCGGGCATCCGCTGTTCGCGGGCCTGATGCGGGCCCTGCCCGCCGGGCTGCTCGCGCTGGCGCTCACCCGGGTGCTGCCGCACGGAGCGTGGTGGTGGAAGACCGCGGTCCTCGGCGTCCTCAACATCGGCGCCATGCCCCTGCTGTTCGTGGCCGCCGAGCGCCTGCCCGGCGGGGTGGCCGCCACCCTCGGCGCCGCCCAGCCGCTGCTGGTGGCGGGTCTCGGCCTCGGGCTGCTGCACGACCGGCCCACGGCCTGGCGGCTGACCTGGGGCGCCCTCGGCGTGCTCGGAGTGGGGCTGGTCGTCCTCGGACCGCGGGCCCGGCTGGACGCCGCCGGCGTGCTCGCCGGCCTCGGCCATACGGCGATGATGGCCGCCGGGGTCGTCCTCACCAAACGCTGGGGCCGTCCGGCGGGCGTCGGCCCGCTCACCCTGGCCGGCTGGCAACTCACCGTCGGCGGCCTGCTGTTGCTTCCGCTCACCCTGGCGGCCGAAGGGGTGCCGCAGCGGATCGACGCGGGCGCCGCCGGCGGCTATCTGTGGCTCGGCAGCATGGGCGGACTGATCGCGTACACGCTGTGGTTCCGCGGGATCGGCAGCCTGCCGGTCGCTGCGTCCGCACCGCTGGTGCTGCTGTCCCCGCTGGTCGCGACCGTCATAGGCGTCGCGCAGGGCGAGTCGCTGAGCCTGCCGCAGACCCTCGGTTTCACCCTGGCGCTCATCGCCTTGCTGGCCGCGCAACTCGCCCCCGGCGTACGGAAGAACACCGCAGAAACGAAGGAGAACCCTGATGCCGAAGGGCATGACGATCGCCGTGCTCGGGGCCACCGGGATGGTCGGCGGCCGGGTGGTCGGCGAGGCGAGAGCGCGCGGACACCGGGTGCTGGCGCTGTCGCGGAAGCCGGCGAGTGAGGCGAGCGAGGACCCGGGCGTGACGCCGGTCGCGGTGGACGCCGGCGACCCGTCCGCCGTGGGGGAGGCACTGACCGGCTCCGGAGCCGACGCCGTCGTACTGGCCGTACGGACGTTCCCGGCCGACCAGGAGTTCCTGGTCGCCGCCACCCGCACGGTGCTGGACGCCGCCGCACGGCTCGGCATCCGCGTCCTCGTGGTCGGCGGCGCCGGCGCCCTGCGCAGCCCCGGCGACCGGGAGCGGCTCATCGCCGAGAACCCCGCATACGTGCCGGACGAGTACCGCGCCGTGGCACTCGCCGGCGTGGCCCAACTGCGCACCTGCCAGGCGCACTCCGGCGCCGACTGGGTGTACCTGAGCCCGCCGGCCGTACTCGAACCGGGCAGCCGCACCGGACGCTACCGGCGCGGCACCGACACGTTGCTGACCGACGCCGACGGCCGGTCGTGGATCAGCGCCGAGGACTTGGCGGCGGCGGTGCTGGACGAGCTGGAGAGTCCGGGGCCGCACCGCCACATAACGGTCGTGCAGGACAGCGCCCCGAAAGGGGCGCGGCACTGTGCCTGACATGCGGCTGCCGCCGCGCGGGCGCGACCGGCCGGGACGGCGCCGCAGACCAACGACGGCCTGCCACGGCTGAAACCGCGACAACCCCCTAGTCGAGGTTCACCGGACCGTCGCCCTCCGACGCCCCGTCCTTGCCCGAGCGCAGCTGGAGCAGGTCGTTGAGGTCCCCCCTGTTGCCCGGGTTGTCCTTGTTCTCCTGGCCGCCGTTCAGGTTCTGCCGCACCGAGTCGAGGATCGTCAGGCCCTGGGACACCAGACCCGCGGCGATCTCGCCGAGCCCGTCCGCGCCGTTCAGGACATTGACGTTGGCGCCGGCCAGGCCGCCGGCCGCCTCCTTCACGATCTGCGGGAGCTGGTCGATGAGCATCCGGTCGAGGGCGACCCGGTCGTAGGAGGCGGCGGCCTCGGCCTGGATCTTCATGCGCTGGGCCTCGGCGGCGGCGAGGATCCTGACCCGCTCGGCCTCGGCCTCGGCGGGCTTGACGACCTCGGCGACCAGCTGCTTCTGACGCAGCTCGGCCTGGCGCTGAGCCAGCTCCGTCTGGGCGGAGAGCACCTCCTGCTGGGCGTGCGCCTGGGCGAGCGGTCCGGCCTGCGCGGCCTGCGCCTGGGCGCGGTCCACCTCGGCCGAGTACTCGGCCTTGACGATGGCGGTCTGCCGGGCGTACTCGGCCTGCTTGCGGGCCGCCTCCTGCTCCGCCTCGACCGCGGCCTGGGTGGCCTGGGCCTGGGCGATCTGGGCCTGCCGCTGGATCGCCGCCTTGTGCGGGGCGGACATCGCGTCGATGTAGCCGGTGTCGCCGTCGTCGATCGACTGGATCTGCAGCGAGTCGACGATCAGGCCGATCTTCGCCATCTCCGTCTTCGAGGTGTCCAGCACCTCCGCGGCGAGCTTCTGCCGCTCGGTGACGATCTCCTCGACCGTCATCGAGCCGATGATCGCGCGCAGGTGGCCGGCGAAGATCCGGCCGGTGAGCACCGACATCTGCTCCTGGTCGGAGAGGAAGCGCTGACCGGCGTTGATGATGCTCTCGTGGTCGTTGCCGACCTTGAAGGCGATGACCGCGCGGACGTGCAGCGAGATGCCCTGCTTGGTCACACAGGTCTCGGTGACCTCGGCCTCGCACATGGAGAGGGTGAGGAACCGGACCTTACGGAAGACCGGGAGCACGAACTTGCCGTGGCCCGTCACCACGCGGAACGGCGCGCCCCCCAGTCCCCGCCGGCCTCCCGAGATCAACATCGCCTCGTCGGGAGCGGGAACGCGGTATCCGAACATGCTTGTACTCCTCAGCCTGCGCCGACGGTGTCGCCGCCGAGCGCGTCCAATGGATCCACCCACTCGATGACGCCGACCTCGCGGCATCCCCGTGATTCGATCACGAGGACCGTGGCGCCCACGGGCAGGGGATCCTCGGACCACGCCAGGAAGGTCTCGGAGCCGCCCCTGACCCGCACCAGGACCTCGCCGGGGCCCGCGGATCCCCGCGTCCCGATGAGCACCTTGCCCATACAGCCGATCACGGCCTCGTCCTGCGGCATCACCGGCCGTCCTCCTCGTCCTGACCTCAGAATTCAGACGATAGACCCAGCGGGGCCGGGACCCAATGGGAGGGGGACCGGCTCATGTGCCCTTGATCAGTAGCCCGTCGAGGCCGGCCGCCGGTACGGGCGACCACGACCTTGCGGTGGGCTCGGCGCGAAGCTGTTGAACGGCTCGGACCGCTACGGCGTCAGCGCTTGACGAAGACCTTGAAGAGAACGACGACCAGTCCGAGCACCAGGTTGACCGCCCCCGCGGTCACCACCGCGCGGCCTGTGGCCCCCGCGTGGTAGGCGGCCACCGTGGACCAGCCGACATAGCCGGCCAGCGCAACGCCCAGGGCCAGCCACACCGCCCCTCTCGGCCCGATGCCCAGCAGGGGCGTGACGGCGATCGCCACGGCCGGTGGGACGGCGGCCATGAGGACGGGCCACTCGGCCGCACCCGCTGCACGGATCTCCTTCCCGCCCACGGACGCGCCCTTGATCCGCTCCTTGAACAGCCGGGAGTACACGCGGGTCGCCCAAGTCACCATCCCGGTGCACAGCAGCAGGAGAACGAGTTCCAGCCGGGGGAAGGAGCCGAGCGAGCCGGCTCCGACCACCACCGAGGCCGCGAGCAGCGAGCCGTACACGGCCCCCTCGTATTCACGTCGCTCGCCGGCGTCCGACCGCGGCACGTCCACAGCCTGCGAGGGAGGCCGGCCTTCCATGCCTCCAGTGTGGCCACACACGTTGCGCGCCGCACGGCCACAGGCTCGTCGCACGCGGTCAGCGCCGTCCGGCATCGGGGCCGCTGCTGGGGGGTGTCGTCGTATCAAGGAAGTACCGGCAGCAGGTGGCGACCCGTGCGGGCAAGGGGAAGCCCATATGCCCTCAATGTGCCCTGGCCGCCCGACGGTCCCTCCCCGGCACCAAAAGGGGCGAGGCCCGAAGACCCCGCCCAAGCCCCACGGAACCCCAGCTCAGGGCCAAACCAAGCAATACGGCTGATGCCCGGCCTCATGCAGTCGATGCGAGAAGTCCTGCCACTCGTGCAGCGAGTGGGGGCGGTGGGGCGCTGACCTTGGGTTTCTCGGTGAAGTGTGCGTTGACCTGCGGAAACACTCCTCGGTAGTTCTCACGGGTCAACGCCGTTTCCCGGACTCATGTGCCCTGGATGTGCCCTCCGGGGACCTGGCTGGGGAGGCGTTCATGCCCAGTTTTCGCGCCTAGGGAGCTCTCGACATGCGACGGACGTCCTGTGTGCTGCATCCGTTCCCTCCGGGGCCGGACGAGGGGGAGCTTCGGAGATGCCCGTCGCGTGTGACACCAGGAGTAACGTGGCAGGTGCGGGGCGGAGTCCCGTCGTCGCACCGGCCCTACAGACGGGTGGTCATCATGACCAGCTCGGATACACCACCTGTTCCCCGGCGTCTGCCCAGCGGCGTCCACGAGGCGGTGCGGCCAGGGTGTGCGCTTCTCCGGCTGGAAACGACCGAATCACGCGAAGGCGTCCTCGACGGCGCGTGGTGGCCGCGCTCGCGCGACATCGGTGCTGAGCTGCCCGCGCTCCTGAGCGCCCTCATTGCCCACCTCGGCCCCGTGACCCGTGTGGGACTGGACACCGCGGCCTGGGAAGGTCTCCCGACGCGTATCGCCGTGGACGACCGGGTGGTGCACATCGATGCCTTCCCGGTCGGTGACGACACGGTCCTGATTACCCGGGGCGACACGGACATCTTCTCTCTGCTCGTGGTCCCGCCGGACGCGGCACCGGACGCCGCCCGCGCCGCGATGGCCCAGGCGGTCCGGGCAGACAACATCAGCCAGGCCGAGCAGATTCTCATCGACACCGGGAGCGGGCACGGTTCGCCGGGCTGACGGGCCTGCCGCTGGGCGTGACCGGCCGAGCGGTGTCGGACGGCGGGGGAGATCAGCCGCGCCACTCCACCATGAGCAGCGTTGCGTCATCGCTGGTCTGTCCGCCCCGCGCCTGCTTGAGCGTGTGGGACAGGGAGCGCGTCACCGCCCGGATGCCGCGGCCGGTCCTCTCCAGATGGTTCACGCAGTCGATCAGCTGGTCCTCCCCGAACTCCTCCCCACCGCTCCTGTGCTCCTCGACCACTCCGTCCGTGAAGCAGAGGACTCGGTCCCCGGGCACCAGCCCCAGCTCGCTGATCCGGGGCTCCGAACCACCGAGGCCGACGGGGAGGGTCGTCGGGGCGGCCAGACGCCGCGCGACGCGGTGGTCGCGGACGAGGATCGGCGGCGGGTGTCCGGCGTTGACCCACTGCACCCGTCCCGTCGTCGTGTCCAGCTGCATCATCTGCGCGGTGACGAAATGCTCGGGACCGAATTGCCTGGCCACGGCGCGGTCCATGAACGCGTAGATCTCCGGCAGTCCGATGCCGGCGCGGCGGGCGTGGCGGTAGGCGCCGATGGCCACCGTGGCCATGGTGGCTGCGTCCAGTCCGTGGCCCATCGCGTCGATCATGGCCACGTGGAGGACGTCGTGGTTGAGCGCGTAGTCGAAGCTGTCGCCGCCCACGTCGTAGGCGGGTTCCAGGATCCCGGCCACAGCGACCCGGGGCATGATCATCGCAAGCGGTGGCAGCAGTGACCACTGGATCTCCGCGGCGACGCTCATCGCCTCACCGCGTCGGACGTCGAAGAACAGGTCGGAGTAGCCGTGCTTGGTCACCAGAAGGTCGGCCACCAGGCCGGAGATCCTGAGCAGCAGGCGGCGGTCGTGGGCGTCGATGCTGTCCAGCGTCACCGCCATGACCCCTACCTGGTCACCGCCGTCCAGCAGAGGCAGATGGATCCGGACGCCGTCTTCCTGGGGCACCTCCACGGGGACCGCGTCGAGAAAGCAGCGGCCCGCCTCGGAGTCGTCGATAACCTGCGGTTCCCCGCCGGCGAGGCACTCACCGGGCAGCGGTACGAGCAGCAGCTGGCCGTAGTCCTGCAACAGCACCTGTGGACGGCGGCCACCGAGCCGCTCCACGACGTCGGCGACCAAGGGCCCGATGAGGTGGGGCGGGAGTTCGTGCGCGCTGTCGAGGATCTTTCCCAGGAGAGCTTCCCCGAAGCTTTCGGACCGGTCCGTACGCTGTACTGCCGTCATCCCCTCACCTGCCGCGGTCACGCTTCGTGTGGGGGCGGGCCAGGATGACGAAGGGTCTGTCGGTGCCATGGCTCCATCACGGGGTCGTGGACGCCCGGCCTGCCGGCCACGGAGTCGGCCGGGTCGGGCTGCTCATCTCGGTCCGGCTCCGCCTTCCGACTCCCAAGCGTTCTGTCCGTCGAGGCCGCTCTCGGCGAGTGCCAGCAGGCGCGGAGCCGACAGTGGGTTCCCGGCGTCGGCGGCGGCGGTCAGCAGCCTGGTGGCTACTCCGACCGGCTCGTCCGGGGGGATCACCAGCAGTTCCCAGCGTCCCACGGTGCCGCAGTCCACGGTGATGGCATGCGCCTCGGCGGCCGAATCGGTCAGGACCACCTCGATCACGTGGCCGGGCGCCATCACCTCCTGCGGAGCATCGGGCCAGGCGGCGGACCCCACGGTAACGCGGGTGACGGTGCCGCTGCTCGGATCCAGGGAGCCGACCAGCGCGGGCAATTCGAGTTCGAGTGCGTCGCAGCGCGGCCACCATGCGCCGTCCAGCGGGCCATGGCTGACGTCCGGCGTGAGGCGCAGCCGGGGCATGGGCATCCGGTAGGAGTGTCCGTAACCTGGCGCGGTACCTTCGGCGGGCTTTGTGATGGCGTTCATCGTGCGATCCCGTTCCGGGCGCTGCTTTCCGGCTGCCCGTGTCAGTCACTCGCCGGGAACGGCGCCGCCGTGGTCGTACGCCCGGAAGTTCTCGGTACCTCCCACGCTACCCCCAGCCGTGGCGGGCGGCGTGGTGCGCAGCCATCGCGCCGAGAGGCAGGCAGCCATCGCGTGGAGGCACCTCGGTACGGCGGACGACGGGTCACGTGACCGCCCCGGCCGGTACGACCGCCGGCTCATCGCTCCTCTGCCACGTCATCGGCGTGCCGAGGGCTGCCCTTCGGCGGACAGGGTCAACACGCAGGGGGCTACGGAGCCGGGCAGCCCGACGACCTCACCCATGTTCTGCCAGCCCCAGGACGAGAAGGCGGCTTGTCCTGCCCGGTCGGCAGGATGCAGCAGGGTGATCCCGAGGGAGGAGTGCAGCTCTGTGAGCAGACGCTGTTGCAGCCGGCGGGCGATGTCGCGGTGCTGAACGTGCGGGTGGGCCACGACCTGGGTGAGGACGACGAACCGTGCGCGGGAGGTGAGCCGCTGGATGATCTCCTGGAGCGTTCCGTCGGACCCCCGGCTGCCGGGGCCTTCAGAGCCCATCGGAAAACCGAAGGCGCAACCGACCAGCACCGTCGTCTCGGCGACCAGCAGGGCGAAGCCGGGGCGGCGGGCGGTGATCGACAAGCGGTGCAGGAAGTCCCCGCGGTTGTGGTACCGCTCGCCCGTGGTGCCTGCGACGGACTCCGCAGCCAGGTCCGCGATGTCCGCGCCCATGTCTTCTGCCTGCCAGCGGGTCAGCCGACGAAGGCGGATCCCGTCCTTGAGGACCGGCTGGTCCGGTCGGCGAGCGGAGTCCTCGGGCGCCCCCGTCGCCGCACTCATGAAGCCGTCGGATGCGGCGGGCGGCAGGGGACTCGCGGGGGCCGTAGGGAGCAGCGAAGTCGATCCCGTGGCATCGAGGACCCGGGTGATCTGAGCGCACGGATGGTGCAGCCGCAGGCGAGCGTGGACCCGGCCGGCGCGCTGTGCTGCCGACAGGAGGACGTCCAAGCCCCTGGCGTCGCAGGAGCCGACTGTGGTCAGGTCGATGTCGATCACGGTGACACCGTCCAGCAGACACTGCTCCACTGCGGCCCGCAGCAGCGGCGTCGTGGCCGGCCCGATGTCGCCGGCAAGCGTGACGAGCGTCCGCTCTCCTCGGTTCCGCCGATGGATGTCCAGCCGGGAAAAGGTCATCACGTCTCCCATCGGCGAGGTTGCGGACCTGCACGGGCGCTCAGCGCGACCCTTGCCGTGATGAGCTTGCGCTGAGTTGCTTCGACCGCGGCGTACATGGCCCCGACCCGTCTCCGCGCCGACCGCTGGGGCGGCCCGGATTCACTCGTCTCTCGCCGAGGACGACCCGGCGTGGTGGCCCGGAGTGCGTGATGCCCTCGGTACTTCAACCGTACGTCTGCCGCAACCGGAAGCGGCTGGGTCGAAGGGCGCGGCACGGTAGGGGCCGCGTCACTTGAAAGGCCGTTCTCCCACGTCAGAACGGTGGTGATGCTGCGGCTGCTGGTACGTGTGCACCTCACAGCCGAGGGCCGGCAGGGTAAGGGGGCACCACCTCGCCCCTGCCCTGTCGCGACAGGTGCCCGGATGCGCGCCGCTCTGGACACAACACTGGCCGCCGCGCAGTTCCCCTGGACACAGCACAACACTGCCGCCCGCGATCGAAGCCGGGCGGCAGAGCGGGCGGACGAATTGAATGCCAGCTCACTTCCGAACCCACACGCGACACGACCTCCACTCACCGGGTCTCCGAACCCATTCGAGCGAAACGTCGCACGCCAGGAGGATCGGTCCCTACGTGAAAGCCAGCTTTCGAAAGGCGTTGCGGACACCAGTCAGCGGTTCGCGGTCACGGGTGTAGTAGAGCTTGTTGGTCAGAAGCACCGCCCAGCGACCCTCGGTAGGGGAGATCCACATGCCCGTGCCGGTGAAGCCGTAGTGGACCCAGACGTCCTCCTCGGCAGTGGTGCCGGGAGCCGGGTGCCAGAACAGGCCACGAGCTGGCTGGAGATCACCCGTCTGGATGGCCAGGGAGCGGGTGATCCACTCGGCCCCGAAGCCAGCCCGGAACTGGGAAGCGGCAGGGGCGAGCATGTACCGCAGGACGGCAGCCAGGTCGTCGAGCACGGTGAAGACGCCTGCGATCCCGCAGATGCCGCCGAGGAGGCGGGCCGAGAAGTCGTGGGCGACTCCCTTGAGGTGAGTGTCGGTTTCTTGGTCGAGTTCGGTGGGAGCGCAGCGGGCGGCGAGGTCGGCGGGGAGGGGGCCGAAGCGGGTGCCGGCCATGCCCAGCGGGTGCCAGGTGCGGGCGGTGGCCAGCTGGTCCAAGCGGCGGCCGGAGAGGTGTTCGGCGAGGTAGCCGAGGATGAGGGCGGCCCGGTCGGTGTACTCGACGGCTTCGCCGGGCGAGCGGTGGAGTGGCTCGTGCAGTACGCCGTGGCGGATGTCGTCCGGATTGGTGCCGTAGAGGTTCTTCAGCTGAGCTCGCAGTGGGACGCCGGCGGTGTGTGTCAGCAGTTGCTGGGCGGTGACGGCGCCGAGGGGGTGTCCGGTGACCTCTTGCCAGAAGTTGCCGAGCGGCTCGTCGAGGTCAAGGGTGCCGTCCTCCCACAGGGCGCCGGTGGAGGACCAGACGGCCAGGATCTTGGTGAGGCTGGCGGCGTCGAAGACGGTGTCGGTGCGCATCGGCACGTCCGGCTCGTCGGGGTCGAGGACGCCGGTGGCGCCCTGGGCGAGGGTGCCGGTGGCGTCGCCGAGGGCCCACACGGCGCCTGGGTACACCTTGTCGCGGAGTCCCTCGTCGAGCAGGGCTTCGATGCGGTCGCGGTCGTACGTCATGGTCTCCCTCTTCACCGACGTGTCTTGTCGGGCGTTCACTGAGGAAACCTGGGAACGCTGAACGCGGTCACTCATCACACACCGTGGGGCGAGACGCTTTCCCGGAAAAGGCGCTCAGTTAGTTCCAGCCGTCCAGCGACACCTGGGGCCCGCCGCTGAGGTAGCGGTGGAGGGCGCTGGCGGTGGTCTCGACGAATTCGTCGGGGATGGCGTGGGCATCGACCCAGCGGACTTGGGCGTGCTTGCGCGGTTCGCGGTTTTCGGGCTCGCCGGACCATTCGTCGGCGACGAAGACGACGGTGAGGAAGCCGTTGGGGGCTTCCACACCCCAGGCGCCGTGGATGATGTGGGCGACCTTGAGCGCTTCTGGCTTGACGGTCAGACCGGTCTCTTCGTACAGCTCGCGGACGGCCGTCGCGGTGATCGGCTCGCCGGGCTCGCTCTTGCCGACGGGGAGGTCCCACCTGCCCTTGGCGAATTTGGCCTGGTCGCTGCGCTGGAGGAGGACCACGCGGTCGGTGGCCTTGTCGTGGACGATGACGGCGGCGACCAGCAAGGTCATGGATTCCAGGGCGGGCCTGAGCGCCTCGCGCTGGTCATCGGTTGTCGGCTGAGCCACGGGGGTCCCTTCGTCGGCGGGATTGGTGGGCATGTTAGGCGAGCGCCTCACGGGCGCGGCGGGCGAGTTCGGCGGCGCCGGGTACTTTGCGCCGCTGGTAGACCGCCAGGGTCGAGCGAATGGAGGTGATCGCCTTGCGGGTGCGGTCGGAGGTCATGCCGTCCATCAGCGTGAGAGCCTCGCTCCAGGCGGCGACCGCCTCATCGGCGCGGGCCTGGACGGCGAGGCTGTCGCCGAGGTCGGCGTATGTGAGGGCGTGGACGCGCTTGTACTTCTCAGGATCCCAGCGGACGAGCGCGTCGCGGTGCTGTTGCTCCGTACCGACGTGATCGGCGAGGTCGGTGAGAGTACGGGCCGTGTGGCTGGCGACGGTGCCGGCAGCGGGTCCGCTGACGAGGGAGAAGCTGGGTTGTGGCCCGTCGTCGCGGAGCAGAGCGTCTTCGGCGGCGAGCAGGGCGCGGGCCGCTGCGGGTTTCTCGTGGACTGCGGCGAAGGCGCGGGCGTGGGTGATGTGGAGTAGTGCCTCGGTCTGACCGTCCACGTGGCCGAGTCCACGGCGGAGGGCGCCTTCCACAAGGTCGACGCAGTGGTGGGGCTGCTTGAGGCTGAGGGCCTGGTGGGCGAGGGCGCGCATCATCCAGGCGGCGTGGCCGTGCGCATCGGCTTCGCAGGCGAGTTGGTAGCCGACCTGGTAGTAGCGCTGGGCGGCACCTTCGTGGCCGAGGTCGTGGTGCTTCCAGCCCGCGAGATAGGCCAGCTCGGCGACGGCGCCGAAGGCTGCTCGGCGTAAGGCTTCAGAGGCGAAGCGGGCACGCAGCATGGGGGCGGCGGTGTCGGCGAGGTAGGCGGTAACGGTGGTCAGCCCGTGGCCGCCGCCCAGGCGTTCGTCGGCCGCGCTGAACGCGGCGGTGATCTGGCGGACAACGTCGACGTCTTCCGCTCCCACCAGCGCCCGGCCCGTGCGTGTGCGGAGCATCCGTGATGCGGCTTCGTGGTCGTAGGCCAGGGGCATGGCCACGCCTGCGGTGGTGAAGGCGGCCACGGCGAGGAAGCGGCGCCGTTCCATGTCGGCGCGGCCCAGGTGGGTGACCGTGACGACGGGATCGGGGTCGTCAGGGACGGCGACCTCGGGGTCGCGTAGGCCGATCTCGGTGAGGGTTACGGGGCGGCCGGCCCGGCGGGAGAGGGCCTCCGCCAGGTAACGGCCGGTCCGTCCGGTGGGCTGACGCGTGCCATTTACCCAGTGGGAGATCGCCGACTTGTTGGTGTGGATGATCTCGCCGTTCTCCGCGGCGATCCGGCGCACGTCCTTGGCCAGCGCGTCGTAGGTGCAGCCGATCGCGTCGATGGCCTCGCGTAAACGGACATTGGGCCTGTTGGGTGCCGCCATGACCTCCTCCGTCCTGGGGCTGTAAACCGTGTATACCGCTTGGCCTTGCCCACACCGTACCCACTGTGCGTGACGGACTGTTCACTTAATCACAGCCGCCCGGAACTGCCCGACTGCAGTCCTGGTTCTCCCCACGGCTCCGGGCGGCTCCCTGAAGTTCCGTACGCCCGCTCCGGGTTCGGGCACTCCTGTGCCCGAACCCGGCCGATCAGAGACGGAGACACGGTGACCACCATCGACACCAAGGCCATCACGGTCGAACTGCCGCAGGCGTTCGACGAGCGCTGGAGCCGCCTGCCGGGCATCCAGGTCGACGGCCGGCGCATCACGATCGACCCGGCCGAGTACTTCTTCCGCTTCGAGTCGAATACCTGGCTCGTCGCTGACTGGGACTTGGTCAAGTCCCAGCTCCTGGACGCGCGGGAGACCACCGAGAGCGCGGTCGAGCAGCTCGCGCTGGACTTCATCAAGACCCACGGTGAGTCCACCTCGGACGCCGCCCGCGTGCTGGCGACCGCCTACGAGGTCTACGCCTACCTGTTCCGCGACGAGCACCTCGCCGGCCTCGGCCTGCCGCAGATCACCGCCGAGCACCTGCGCATGCTGCGCGAGGCGGCCACGCTCATGGCACTCAACAAGGTCGAGCTGGACGGGCACATCTCCAACGTCGGCCCGTGCTGGTTCTTCCCCGCCGCCACCTCGGTCGTCTTCGACCTGGACGACGAGATGGGCGGGATGCTGGACGAGGTCTACCACGGCGGCTGGTTCAACGAGCACCGCCGCATCGAGTCCATCAAGGCCCACGCCGCCCTCGGCGGACGCCTGGTGCACGGCTGCCAGTCCGTGCCGGACCAGTCCGGCGGCGTCGTCGCGCCCTACGGTGCGTCGATGGCGAACTTCCGTGGCGACCTGGCCGCCTTCAAGGCCGGCTGGATCGAGCAGGTCTACGCCCAGCGCGTGGCCCCCGCCGCGTAACGCCCAGCAGCAAGGCTCCGGGGCGGGCAGGCTCGCTCGCCCTGGATGCCGCCACCACCGTGATGGAGTCCTCGTGAACGAGAACCTGACCACCGATCTCCTCGCCAACCTGTGCATCGTCGCGAACCAGACCACCGCCAAGCGCGAGGAGGTGAGGGTGTGGTCGATGTCCGGCGTCGAACGCGTGACCTTTCCCGACGGCAGCACGCGGATCTTCAAGTACGCCAAAAGGCCCTTCGACAGCGAGGACCAGGCTCTACGACTGGCCGACACCCTCGGCATCCCCGTCCCGAAGGTCTACCACTCGGTCCGGATCGAGGGCTGGCTCGGCATGTTCCTGGAAGACCTCGGCACTCCTACCCGGGAAGCGGACGATCTCGACGGCGCCGCTGCGGCCGTGGTCCTCCACCGCACCCGCACTGCCGGCGCGCTGCCTGTACTGCACGAGGAAGGGCTGCGGGCCCTGCCCGGCCGCGCCCTGGACCACCTCGACCAGCTCCGCAAGGCCGACCGCTGGCCGGACACCGGCGACATCGAGCACGCCCTCGACCAGATCGCCCAGGCCGCTGGCACCCGCGCACGAGGAACTACCGTCGCCCCGTTCGGCTGGGTGCACTCCGAGTTTCACCCCACCAGCCTCCACATCGGCCGGCGCGGCTGGCGCCTGCTGGACTTCGCCCGCGCCTTCACCGGACCGGGCCTGCTCGACCTCGCCAGCTGGCACGGCACCCTCGACGACCCCGACCCCGTATGCGTGCGCGTCTTCCTGGAGTCCTACGTCACCGAGGGCGGTACTCCCGACGCCCTCGCCGAGCGCGGTGGCCTGCCCGCCGAGAAGTGGGCGCTGGGATGGCACCGCATGTGGGCCGTCGAGTGGTTCATGGAGCAGTCCATCCGCTGGATCAACGACCCCGCCACCGATCCCACCTACATCAAGGTCGTACGCCGACACCTCACCGACGCCCTCCAGCTCCTGGAGGTGTAAGTGCTCGCCCAAGCTTCCCCCTGGTACGCCCACGCCCTCCAGCGCACGGCCGCGGGTCCGGCCGAGCCGCTCGCCCCACCGCCGCGGATGGAGTGGACCACACGGCCGGGCATTGGGCCCGGAGCCGAAATCCTCGGCTCCGACCTGCGCCGCAAGCGCGTGGTGGAACTCGGTTGCGGCCCCGGCCACAACGCCGCCTACCTCGCCACCCGGCACGCGGCCCACGTCACCGGCGTCGACCTGGTCGGCTTGCAAGTCCGTCGCGCCCGCTCACACTACGGACGGCTGAACAACCTCACCTTCGTCGCCGGCCACGCCCTGCACTACCTGCACACCTCCGACGAGCAGTTCGGCGCGATCTACTCCGTATTCGGAGCTGTCGGCCTCGTCGCCCCCGAACTCCTGCTCCCCGCCATCACCCACCGCCTCAAGCCCGGCTGCACCCTGGCCTTCTCCGTCCCCCACCCCCAGCGCGGCGGTCGACCGCCCTCCGCAGACGACCGCCCCCGCCGCGACCACGTCACGCTGCCCGACCGCACCCGCCTGCCCGTCGCGCGCTGGGACTTCGACGCTGCCCGCTGGGAGAAGCACCTCGGCCGCGCGGGCCTGTGGCTCGCCTCGGCCCAGGAGTTCCACGACCCCCGACAGGGCCGCTGGCCCACCACCCTGCTGATCACCGCGCGCAAGCTCTGACCCTCGGCTCCCCGTGGAGGAATCGATGCGCCCGCCCTACCTGCTCCTCGACATCGACGGCGTCCTCATACCCTTCCCCGACGCGGACGGCGCCACCCCGGCCTCCCACGTTCGCCACGACGTCGTCCCCACCGGCCGCAGCGCAGACGACCCGGTCACCATCTGGCTCAACCCCGACCACGGCCCCATGCTCATGGACGTGATCCGTACGGGCCTGATCACACCGATCTGGTGTACGAGCTGGAGGCAGGACGCCACCACGCTGATCGGCCCACTCCTCGACCTCCCGCCCCTGCCGCACGTCGACCTGCCACGCCCCGACATCACCACCAGCCATCCCAACGGCTATCTGTGGAAACGCGACCACGTCGACGCCTGGCTGGGCGACGAGCCCGCTGTGTGGATCGACGACGACTTCACCGGCCTCGACCACGAATGGTCAGCCGAGCGTGTCGCCCGCGGCCTGCCAACTCTCCTCATCCAGCCCAATCCCCGAGTAGGTATCGAGCCACAGCACCTGGCCGAGATCTCGGCATGGGCCACGGAGGTTTCGGCACTCCGCGCAAGCGTGTCCTTGACTCCGCGTGGGGCTGAAGCCGCATAGGTAGAGGTAGAGGCGGCTGCCGCGAATCCCCCGCCGGCTGGTGTCGCCACGCATGGCTCGTACGGGTGGCCGTCGTCCCTCATAGCGGTCGTCGTCGCTGCTCGCGACGTGCCGGTCGCGCTGGCGCGCTCGTGTGGGCTTGGGCGGCTCGTGCTCGGGCGCTGGGCACCTGCCGGGCGGCCAGGCGTTGGATGCGCCAGGTGAGGGTGCTGGCGGTGGAGCGGGCGTCGTCCAGGGCGCGTTGCCGTGCGGTGTGCTGGAGGAGCTGTTCGGGGTCGTGGCCGACGTTCTCGGCTTCGGTCAGGGCGGCGGCCAGTGCCGGCCAGGCGGGGTCGTCGAGGATCTGCTGGGCGTGGTCGGGCAGGATCACGAGGATGCGCTGGGTGTGCCGTTCTATGGTGCGGGCCGGTGGTTGGCGCTGAGCCAGGGCGGCCAGCGGCCCGGCAGCAGCCTGTCGGTAGGCGGTCTGGAGATGGGCCAGGGTCTGGTGGGCGGCGGCGACCTGCTGGTTGTGCCGGCGGGCTTGGTGCCAGCGAGCTGTGGCGATGACGATGAGGACGGCGATGTCGAGGAACATCGCCAGCCCGGAGCCGTCGCTGGTGACCGGCGCGGTGCGCAGGGCTCGGACGGCACCCCGCAGGGCGCGGGCCTGGTCCTGCTGGGCGCGGATGCGGGAGCGGGTGGCGCGCTCGAAGGCGACGGCGGCCTGCTGCAGATGTGGCCGCAGGTGGCTGGGGGCGAGCAGCGGCAGGACGTCGATGGCTTCGCCGAGCGCAGCGATGTGGGCCTGGGCGGCTTCGTCGTCGCCGTGGTCGAGGTGGTGGAGGATGCGCTCGGCTGCTGCCGTGGCCTGGTGCCACGGGTTGGGCCTGCGTCGGCTGCCCGGCTCCGCTGCGGGCGGGGCATCGATGGCGGTGAGGCGTTCGCGGATCTTGGGGAAGGACAGGTCGGGGGCGAGTTTGGCGCCGGAGAACCAGATCGGCTCGCCGGCGGCGTTGGTGTCGCCTTCCACGGCGACCTTGTACCCGCGCACGTCACCGGAGGGAAAGTGCTGCACGTCCACAAGGACGCCCTCGACGCCGTCGAGCAGAAGGAGGAATTCCTCCGGGCTGGTGGCGATGGACACTAGCTGGCGGACGGTGGTGCGCAGGCGTTCGCGGGAGGTCTGGGTCTTGCCGGCGCGGCGGGCTTTCTCCGTCTCGGCGCGGGTGGGGCGCTTGGCGGCGGTGCGGTCGCCGCGCACGACTTGCTTGAGGCCGTATTCCTTCTCGATGGCCGCGAGTTCCTTGTCCGCGGTCAGGTAGTCGTTCCAGTGGCGGGCGGTGCGCAGGTCACCACGGACCTTGGTGGCGGCGATGTGGATGTGGTCGTCGGCGTGGCGGACGGCGACCCACCGGCACCCGTCCGGATCGCCTTGTGGCGCGATGCCAGTGGCCGCCACAACGCGGCGCGCGATGTCCGCCCACTCGGCGTCGGTGAGGTGCCGGTCGCCGGGGGCGGCACGTACCGAGCAGTGCCACACGTGCCGCTCGGGCGCCCGGCCCAGTCGGCGGGCTTGCTTAACCCGCAGGTCGAGGTCGGCCACGAGCCGCTTCTTTGTGGCGTCGAAGCCGTCGGCGCGGCCGGGATCGGGAGCGAAGCCGTCCCAGGAAGCGACCAGGTGCGGGTCGGTGTGGTCCTTGGCCTTCTTCGTGTCGAACAGATACCGGATCAGGCCGGCGGTGCTCTTGCCGCTGCCGATCTTGGCGATCACCAGGCCGCCTTCACGGAGACGGCGTGGTTCATGGTCTGCGCGATGTCGCTGATGGCGCCGCGGACGGCGACCAGGGTGCGTTCGGTCTGGGCGAGGACGGTGGCGTCCACAGGGTGTGGATCGCCTCCGGCGTTGAGGCGGTGCGCGATCTGGTTGACGTTGTTGCCGATGCGCGCGACTTCGGCCCGTAGGGCGTCGAGCTTGTCGAGGCAGTCGTCGAGCTGGGTGCGCTGCCCGGCCAGGCCCACGGCGAGATCACCGTCGAGGTAGGCCGTGATCACGGCGCCGACGAGGTGGGCGCCGGCGATGCCCATCTTGCGGGCACGGGTAAGGATCCGGGCCTTCTCATCGCTGCTGTAGCGGACATCGACACGTTGCTTGCGCTGGACGCTCTCGCGGGTACGGCGGCGAGCGATGCGACGCAGGGTGACTTCGTCGGCGGGGGCGGCGGGCGACTGTTCGGCTGCGTCGCCGGGCGTTACCTCCTCGGGCACCCCCTGGTGCCCGAGGTCCTCCGCCACCCCCGGGGCGGAGGTGCCTGCGTTGGACCGGCCCTTGGACGGTCCAACGCCATACCTTGCTGCGCTGGTGGCGATGGTCATCATCTGCGTCCGGTCGGTGGCGAGTTCGGGGTGCTGGTCGTGCATTGAGGGGTTCTCCGTGCGGTGTTGGGGGGCGAGGCCGTGTCGCCTAGTGGGCCGCTCGTCCCCGCTCCGGGCTGTGCGGGAACGAGCGGAGGGGGTCGATCGGGGTGGGGCGGCGGCCCTCAGCGCGTGCCGACGGGGGCCGTGTCGGGCTCGGCCTGTCGCTGGCGGGCAGCCCGGTCGAGTTCGGCCTGTACTCGGTCCTTGAGCTGAGTGAGACGGTCCTTGCCGATGCGGTACTCAGCGGCTCGGATGGCCGCCTCGATGTTGCGGCGTGAGGCACGGTCCCCGCGTCCCAGCGGTGCGGTGCGGGCGATGGCGAGGAGTTCGTCGAAGGTGACATCCCGTTCGTGGCCCTCGTCTTTGGAGAGCGGCTTCGGGGCCCGCGGCACGTTGGCGGCTGCCTCCGCCAGGTCTGGGCGCTCGGCCACGTCACGCGAGCTCTGTGCCTCCTTCGGCAGGAAGTCATCGTCTTGCGAACGGGCAGGCCGCATGGCGCTGTGCGTGCCGTTGTGGCTGTGGCCAGAGGAGTTGTGGCCCGGTGTGGCGGCGGCCTCTTCGCGCAGACTCGTGGGGTGGCGGCGGATGACGAGGTCGAGGTGGACCGCGCCGGCCAGGGCGAGCGGAGCTATCGCGGACAGGGCGCCGACGGTGACATCGTCCAGATGGAGCCCGGCGGTGTGTGCCTGCTGGTTGAGGCGGACGGCGTGCAGAGCGTTCGCCCAGATGCTCGTGACGGTGGCGAGACCGACCAGTGCCCAGACGTACAGGCGAGAACGCCAGGGCGCGGTACGGAGGATGAGCAGGGCGGCGACGCCGATGGCGATGAACCCGTCGATCACGAGGGGGAAGGCGTAGGTGAGGACTCCGCGGATGTGGATGGCGACGGCCATCTGCCGCAGGGCGTCGTAGGAGAGGGCGAAGCCGATCGTGCCGACCAGGGCGACCCCGAGGCGGATCGCTACGGTCACTGGCGGCACGGGGGCTTGGGCGGTGCGTGAGGGCAAGCGTGGTACTCCAGGGGGAGACGGGTGCCTAGGCACGGTGCGGGGTTGCCAGTGGGGAGGGCGGCGGACTCGTCGCACCCGTCGCATGCCTGGTCAGGGCAGGTACGGGAGCCTGGCGTGATACGGGAGGACCCGTCACAGTTGCCGGACCCGTCACGGGGATGACCTGCGGTGCGACGTGTGCGACGGGTGTTTACGGGTGTACGGCCGACCCGTGACGTGTGGTCTCACCGCCGTCGGGTGGCTGCTCCTCGGGGCAGTAGCGGGCCCAGGCATCGGTGAACTGTGCGTGGGTGAATCCCCGGGCCTGCCGTCCGCCTTCGAAGCGGAGGACGGCTGCCTGGATACCGAAGTCCTTCAGCAGGATCCCCAGGTAGCGCGGGGTCAGACCGGTGTTGCGGTACTCCGCCCACGGCGCCTCCTGGTCCTTGAGTAGCTCTTCCAGCAGGTCCCGCGTGCGCACGGTGTCAGGATCGCCGTAGCACGCGAAGACGCGGCGGATGTCCTTCAGCAGGCGTGTCTTCACGTTGGACTCGTCGTCCTGGCCGACCTCGGCGGCACACATGGCCACGCACGCTTCGCGTGCTCGCTCCGGCCAGGAGTCGCCTGCCAGTTCGGCGACGACCACCAGCGGTTCCCAGGTATCGGCCGCACGGTCCTGCACCGGCATCGGCGGCACCAGGTCGGCTGCGGTGTCCATCAGCGGGCGCAGCCAGGCAGTCAGCCGGTCACGTAGGGCGTGCAGGGCGGGTATGTCGCGGCGGGAGCGGAACTGTTCCACCCGCTCACCTGGCTTGCGCCGCTGCATTCGGATCACCACGGCCCGGTCCATGACCGTGTCCGGCAGGTCCCCGATGCCGGCGAGCGCGGCCATGGCGAAGGTGGGGAACGCCTGCGGCTTGTGCTCCGGCCCGGAGATCCGCAGGGCGGGCCGGTTGCGCTGGTGGCCGGCGTTGAGGAGGCCACGCAGCTCCTCGTTCTTTTCGGCGGCCTTGATGCTGCCGAAGATGGTGTCGGCCTCGTCCACCAGCAGGGTGGGCGGGTCCGCACCGATGGCGCGGAAGACCACCGCCGGGCTGGTGTTGACCGTGATCAGCGGCTCGCGCACAGTCTCGGTGAGCACGTCCAGCAGGCGGGACTTACCGCACCGCTTCGCAGGCCCGACCACGGCGAGGCGAGGTGCGTGCTGGAGGGCGGGCTGGATGTGCGTGGCCGCCACCCACAGCGTGACGGCGGTCAGCGCCTCACTGCTGGGCAGGATCACGTACCGCGCGATGGCTTCCTGCAGCTCGTCCAGTAGCTGTGCGCCTTCTCCGGGCTGCCCTGGCTCGTCGTCCTCCGAGGTCGAGGCTTTCGCGGTGGCGTCCTGGCCCAGGGCGGCGGCGGGCGGCCAGGTGGGTATCGAGGATGCGGCGGAGGAGTCGGGGGACGTAGATTCGTCCATAGGCGTTCCTTCCCGGTGGGCCGGACGGGCAAGGCCCGGCCCACCGATTCGATCGTTCAAGAGCGATGGGGCGGGGACTCTGCGGCTCTCGGCCGTGGCACGCGGTGAGCCGCTTCGCTGTCCCGGCAGGGCGGCTTCAGGCCGTGAGGTCGTACGCGGACTGGGCGTTCACCCAGGCGTCCACCTCGGACCAGCGGTAGCGGAGGTGGCGGCCGACCTTGTGCACGTTGGGGCCGATGCCCCGGTACTTCCACTGGTAGAGCGTTTTCACCGGCACCCCGAGATAGGCAGCGACTTCCGCCGGGGTGGCCAACGGGCCGCGCCGGGCAGCGTCGGCGGAGGAAGGGGCGTTCGCGCTGCGGAGAGAGGTATTCGGCACAGGGCTCCTTTTCGGTCTTGGACAGCGTGCCTGGACAACACAGCCACACCGTCAGCGAAGAAGTCCAGCGTTGGTTCTAAAACTCTCCACTAATTCCCTCGGCGTGGCTGGGAGGGGGAATAACCGTAGAGGCGGATCGGCCGTTGACCAAAAAGTTGGCGACTACCTCCTCATCCCTGATCGCCCGAGGGGCTTCGACCGGGCCTGTCTCGTCGGTTGGTGCAGGCCGGAGCTTGTCTGGGCAGGTGATCAGGTGAGCTGAAGCAAGCGGTGAGCACATCATCGGTTACCGGCTCAAAACGCCCAAGGTTCACGCGCGACGGCAAGTTAGCACGGCGACTCCCGGAATTACCCGTCCGTGCCTCGTGAATGGGCGAGATAAACGCCACGCCGCCCCACGGTCACCCTGCAACGACTTCTGTAGAGTTTTAGAGCCAACTCTTGCCATAAAGGTCGGCTGCAAGTTACAGCTACCTGTCATGGCAACTCGACCCGTTGAAATAGGCCCCGCCGGCCTCCACGCCGCCCGCGCCATAGAGCGAATACGCATCGCGCGCGGCCTGACCCAGCACCAGTTGGCTGCCCGATGCACCGCGCTGGGCCGCCCGATGTCCAACACGGCCCTCAGCCGCACCGAGCGCGCCCACCGCCGCTGTGACGTCGACGACCTCGTCGCGATCGCCGCCGCCCTCGGCGACTCGCACGCAGTCCTGCTGCCTCTGGAGACCTCTGCGATCCAGACCTGGGAGCGCATTCAGGGGGTCCTTCTTGGCTGACGTGTACGACCGCTGGCACAAGTCCCACCCCAAGCCCACCGAGGCCGAGTGCGGTGAACACAAGAGCCGTACGCGGCAGATGGTCCCCACCGCCGATCACGGCGTCGGCAAGCGGTGGCAGGTCCGCTACCGCGATCTGGACGGCCGCCAGCGCAAGGAGAACTTCGACACCAAGGCCGAGGCGGACAACCGGGCCGCCGAGGTCGACGTCGAGATCCGGCGCGGCTCCTACGTCGTACCAGCCGAGACGAAGCAGACGCTCGGCGCCTACGCGCAGAAGTGGCTGGACGCGAACTCCGTCGGTCCGACGACAGCCCTCCGCTACGAGGCGACGGTCCGCAACCACATCGTCGAGCACCTCGGGCGACGCGAGCTGCGTTCCCTCAACCAGCCCTCGGTCATCCAGGGCTGGATCCGCAGGCTCCAGGACGCCCGCCTGGAGGTGTCGACGATCGAGGGCATTTTCGACATCCTCTCCAGCATCCTCGGCGCGGCCGTGGAGGATGGGCTGCTGCCGAAGAACCCCTGCAAGGCGAAGTCGGTCAAGCTGCCGACCGCGACCAAGAAGAAGATCATCCCTTGGCCGCTGGAGCGCGTCCGGGCAGTCCTCGCCGGTCTGCCCAAGCGCTTCCAGGCCGGAGGCAAGCTCGCGTTCGGCTGCGGGCTGCGTCAGGGCGAGGTGTTCGGCTTCGCCGTCGAGGACATCGACTTCAAGGGCGGCTGGATCCACGTCAACCGCCAGGTGCGGCTCGTCGGCACGAAGCCCGTCTTCGCCCTGCCCAAGGGGAACAAGATCCGGTCCGTGCCTCTATCGGCCCAGCTTGCCGCAGCCCTCAAGGCCCACATGAAGGAGTTCCCGCCGGTCGAAGTCGCCCTGCCCTGGGCCAAGCCGGACGGCGAGCCGAAGACCTTCCGTCTCCTCTTCGTCGACGCGAAGGGGCGGGCCTACAACCGCAGCGTCTTCAACATGGGCGATTGGAAGCGCGCTCTGGCCGTCGCCGGCGTGATCCCTCCCCGCGAGCGCGGGGCGAGGTACCTCCAGGCGGCCCCCGAAGACGGGATGCACGCCCTCCGGCACGCCTACGCCTCCGTGCTCCTGGACGCGGGTGAGAGCATAAAGGCGCTCTCCGAGTACCTCGGCCACTCGGACCCGGGCTTCACGCTCCGGACGTACACGCACTTGCTGCCGTCCAGCGAGACCCGCACCCGCAAGGCGATCGACGACGCCTTCACGGAAACGGAAGCCGAGGCGGAAAACGACGGCGACCCACCCGCAGCCCAGGGCACATCAGCACCCCCAGCAAAACCAATGTGCCCTCAATGTGCCCTGGCCGCCTGACGGCCCTCCCCGGCACCAAAAAGGGCGAGGCCCGAAGACCCCGCCCAACCCGCAAGAAACCCCAGCTCAGAGCCGGTCAGGGCCAAACCAGGCAGTACGGCTGATGTCCCGCCTCATGCAGCCGATGGCTGAAGTCCTGCCATTCGTGCAGCAGCTGGTACACGTTGAACGCGTCACGCGGCCCGCCCCGGTCCGGGACCGTCGACCAGATGAAGGCTGCCGCGCCGACCGCCTCCTCGCCGATGCCGCGCAGGGGGTCGACGACGGTCATGGGGAGCTTGACGACCGCGTAGTCGGGGTGCAGGACGACCAGTTCCAGGGGCGGGACCTTGTGCAGGGGGACGCCCTCGATGCCCGTCAGGACCATCGCGGCCATCGTCTCCGGCTTGATCTTGGTGAACATGCCGTTCATGCCCAGCTCGTCGCCGCCGAGTTCCTCGGGGCGCATCGAGATGGGGACGCGGGCCGCGGTCGCACCGTCCGGCGCGCCGAAGTATTTGTACGTCACCCCCACCCGACCACCCTTCCTGCTCCCCGCCCTCAGGCGGTCGGCCCGGTGGTCGAACCGGCCCTCGATCGGTCGCTCCAGCCGGCTCTCCAGCTGCCGATCAACCTGCCGGTCGAACCGCTCGGGCTCGCTCGGTACACCCTGTGTCTGACGTGCGTCGCTCTGCCGTGTTTCGGTCGATTCCTCCGCGTCGCGCCGGTGCCTTCCCCGCCGGGCACGTCGAGGACCCAGGTCATCAGTCCCCTCGCCCAGTCCGCCACCGCGATGCATATCTCCACCCGACTGCTTTTCTAGGACGCGTGGCCCCCGCCGCGCAACCCGATCATCGTGTCAGTGACCTCCCCCACGGCCGCACGCCGAAACGTGCGGTGGAACAACAGTCCACGGGTTCTTGTCCGGCCCCTGATCATTACGTGCGTAAGAGCTGTGTGTATCAGCTCTCAGTCTCGCAGATGGCGGATGGCGGCGCTTGGATCTTGAGGCGGGCCACGCGCCCACCGGGTCGCGGCCTACCCTGAGGAGGTCACCCCAGCAGCCGGAGTCCGAGAAGCCGGAGAAGCAGCACGTCATGAGTGCCCTGAGCGAAACGCCCCATCCCTACGACGCGCCCGCCTCCCAGGCGCTCTTCGACCGCGCCTCCGCCGTCACGCCCGGCGGTGTGAACTCGCCGGTGCGCGCCTTCCGCGCCGTCGGCGGCACGCCGCGGTTCATGGTGTCCGGCCACGGTCCGTACCTCACCGACGCCGACGGCCGCGAGTACGTCGACCTCGTCTGTTCCTGGGGGCCCATGATCCTCGGGCACGCGCACCCCGAGGTCATCGCCGCCGTCCAGGAGGCCGTCGCCCGCGGTACGTCCTTCGGCACGCCCGGTGAGGGCGAGGTCGCGCTCGCCGAGGAGATCGTCGCCCGGGTGGAGCCCGTCGAGCAGGTGCGGCTGGTCAGCAGCGGCACCGAGGCGACCATGTCCGCCATCCGGCTCGCCCGCGGGTTCACCGGCCGGTCCAAGGTGATCAAGTTCGCCGGCTGCTACCACGGGCACGTGGACGCGCTGCTCGCCGCCGCCGGGTCCGGTGTCGCCACGTTCGCGCTGCCCGACACCCCGGGTGTCACCGGCGCCCAGGCCGGCGACACGATCGTGCTGCCGTACAACGACCTGGAGGCCGTGCAGGAGGCGTTCCACCGGCACCCGGGTGAGATCGCGTGCGTGATCACCGAGGCCTCGCCCGGGAACATGGGCGTCGTGCCGCCGGACCCCGGGTTCAACCAGGGGCTCAAGGACGCCTGCCACAAGAACGGCGCCCTCTTCATCTCCGACGAGGTCATGACCGGGTTCCGTACCAGCCGCGCCGGCTGGTACGGCATCGACGGGGTCAAGCCGGACCTGATGACCTTCGGAAAGGTCATGGGTGGCGGGTTCCCCGCCGCCGCCTTCGGCGGCCGGGCCGATGTGATGGCCCACCTCGCCCCGGCCGGGCCGGTGTACCAGGCCGGCACCCTCTCCGGGAACCCCGTCGCCACCGCCGCCGGGCTCGCCCAGCTGCGGCTGCTGGACGACGCCGCCTACGAGAAGGTCGACGCCGTCTCCGCGCAGATCCAGTCCCTGGTGACGGAGGCGCTCGGCAAGGAGGGCGTCGCGCACCGGCTGCAGACCGCCTCCAACATGTTCTCCGTGTTCTTCACCGACCGGCAGGTGCGGGACTACGAGGACGCCAAGCGGCAGGAGTCGTACCGCTTCACCGCGTTCTTCCACTCGCTGCTGTCGAACGGCGTCTACCTGCCGCCGTCGTCCTTCGAGTCCTGGTTCGTGTCCACGGCCCACGACGAGCGGGCCATCCAGAAGATCGCCGACGCCCTTCCGGCGGCGGCCCGGGCGGCTGCGGAGGCCACCGCGTGAGCATCAGCAACGGCAGCAGGGACAAGGACGTCACCGTCGTCCATCTCATGCGGCACGGTGAGGTCGACAACCCGCAGGGGGTCCTCTACGGGCGGCTGCCCGGGTACCACCTGTCCGAGCTGGGGCGGCAGATGGCGGACCGGGTCGCCGAGCACCTCGCCCCGCGGGACGTGGCGTACGTCTGTGCCTCGCCGCTGGAGCGGGCTCAGGAGACGGCCGCCCCGATCGCCAAGGTGCACGGTCTCGACCTGGACACCGACGAGCGGCTCATCGAGGCCGACAACGTCTTCCAGGGCAAGACCTTCGGCGTGGGGGACGGCGCGCTGCGCAAGCCCGGGAACTGGAAGCACCTGGTCAACCCGTTCAAGCCGTCCTGGGGTGAGCCGTACGTCGACATCGTCGTGCGGATGATGGGCGCGCTGAACGCGGCCAAGGACCAGGCGCGCGGTCACGAGGCGGTGCTGGTCAGCCATCAGCTGCCGGTCTGGATCGTGCGGTCCTACGTCGAGCGGCGGCGGCTGTGGCACGATCCGCGCAAGCGTCAGTGCACGCTCGCCTCCCTGACGACTTTCACATATCTGGGCGACAGGATCGTCTCGGTCGGCTACAGCGAACCCGCCATCGACCTCGTCCCGGCCCATCTGCGGGCCGGTGCCAAGCCGCAGAAGGGCACGGGTACCGCCCAGGGGAAGGCCTTCGGCGCCTGAACCAGGGGTTTCTGACGGTCCGTTTGGCACGGCTTAGCGTACTTTTTCAGTACCCGTTACGAAAACCATACAAATTAACGGAACCTCCCCGATCGTCGCGCCCTCTGACTGGGTGACCATCAACAGGCGCAACGATCGGGGAACTCCATGCGCACCGTCTCCCAGGCCCTCTCCCGCAGGGGAATGCTCGGACTCGGCGCGGGCGTGGCGGCCGCCGCCACCCTGGCCGGCTGCGGGAGTCACACGTCATCGGACGGCGCCGGGCACCCGGACGGTTCCGGCCAGGGGAAGAACGCCGAGGGCGGCGCGACCGGCTCGCGTCCGGGCAAGCCGATCGGGGACGGTTCCACGTCGTTCACGGGCAAGCAGCCGCATCAGCCGGCCAAGCCCGAACCGCTGCAGCCGGGTCAGACCCCTCCGCAGTTCGTGATCTTCTCCTGGGACGGCGCCGGCGAGGTCGGCAACGGGCTCTTCCCGCGCTTCCTGGACCTCGCCAAGGAGCACGGCGCGAGCATGACCTTCTTCCTCTCGGGGCTGTATCTGCTGCCCGAGTCGAAGAAGCGGCTGTACCTGCCCCCGAACAACGCGCGCGGCGCCTCCGACATCGGCTACCTCACCGACGAGCACATCAAGGCGACGCTCGCCAATGTGCACCGGGCCTGGCTGGAGGGCCACGAGATCGGCACCCACTTCAACGGGCACTTCTGCGGCGAGACGCACGGCTCGGTCAAGTGGTGGACCCCGCAGCAGTGGAAGAGCGAGATCGAACAGGCCAAGTCCTTCGTGAAGCAGTGGCGGACCAACACCGGCTGGCACGACCTGCCCTCGCTCCCCTTCGACTACGACAAGGAGCTGGCCGGCGGCCGTACGCCCTGTCTGCTCGGCCAGAACAACCTGCTGCCCACCGCCCGTGAGCTGGGCTGGCGCTACGATGCCTCCTCGCCGGGCGGCCGCCAGGTGTGGCCGGAGAAGAAGCTGGGGATCTGGGACCTGCCGCTGCAGCAGATACCTTTCCCCGGACGTTCCTTCGAGGTGCTCTCGATGGACTACAACATGCTCGCCAACCAGTCCGTGAACTCCACCAAGGCGCCCGCCTACAACTACCCGGGCTGGCGCAAGCAGTCCGCGCAGGCGTACATAGCGGGCTTCCAGCGGGCATACGAGACAAACCGGGCGCCGTTCTTCATAGGCAACCACTTCGAGCAGTGGAACGGCGGCATCTACATGGACGCCGTCGAGGAGGCCTTCAAGCACATCGCACGGGAGAAGGAGAAGGGCGCGGACGTGCGGCTGGTCTCCTTCCGGCAGTTCGTCGACTGGATGGACGTGCAGAAGCCCGAGGTGCTCGCCAAGCTGCGCACGCTGGGCGTCGGACAGAAGCCCGCCGCCGGCTGGAAGCAGTTCCTCGCCTGAGCGCGGTGTCGGAAATGTCCCGTGTAAGTACGCCCTGAAATGCGGTTTTCCGCCCGGCAGGGGGGCGCCACAGATCGCCGGAACGGGCATGCGAAACTTTTCACATGAGTACCCGTAGCCGCGCCGTCCTGCTCAGCGCCGTGGCCGCCGTGGCGGGCCTGACCCTGTCCGCGTGCGGCAAGGGCGGCATGTCCGGCGGTGGTGGCAACACCAACTTCGTCACCGGCCACAACGGCATCGAAACCGTGCCCGCAGGCAAGCGCGCCGCGGCCCCGGACCTGTCCGGCGAGACCATCGACGGCAAGACGCTGGACGTCGCCCGGTACAAGGGCAAGGTCGTCGTCATCAACGTCTGGGGCTCGTGGTGCGGCCCGTGCCGCGAGGAGGCGCAGTACTTCTCCAAGGTGTCGAAGCAGTACGAGGGCAAGGGCGTGCAGTTCGTGGGCATCAACACCCGCGACACCAGCACCACGCCCGCGGTCGCCTTCGAGAAGGAGCACGGGATCGGCTACCCGAGCCTGTACGACCCGTCGGGCAAGCTGATGCTCCGCTTCGAGAAGGGGACGCTCAACCCGCAGCTGATCCCCTCCACGCTCATCATCGACCGGCACGGGAAGGTCGCCGCGAGGGCCCTGGAGGCGCTCGACGACACCTCCCTGCTGGACATGCTCAAGCCGGTCCTCGCGGAGAAGTGACGTGAGCGCACTCGTGACGCTGGCTGCGACGGGCCAGAACCAGACCGTACTCAACGGCGCCCTGATCGTCGCCGCGCCGATCGCCCTGATCGGCGGGCTCGTCTCGTTCTTCTCGCCCTGTGTCCTGCCGCTCGTCCCCGGCTACCTCTCCTACGTCACCGGGGTCGCCGGCACGGACCTGGCCGAGGCCAGGCGCGGGCGGATGGTCGCCGGAGCCTCCCTGTTCGTGTTCGGCTTCAGCGCCGTGTTCGTCTCGACCGGGGCGCTGTTCGGCTTCTTCGGCCGGAATCTGCGGGCTTACCAGGACACGCTCGCCCAGGTGCTCGGCGTGCTCATGATCCTCATGGGCGTGTTCTTCATGGGACTGCTGCCCGGCCTCACCCAGCGCGAGTTCCGCTTCCACCGGCGGCCGGTGACCGGCCTGGTGGGCGCGCCCCTGCTCGGCGCGCTCTTCGGCGTCGGCTGGACCCCCTGCCTGGGCCCGACCCTCTCGTCCGTGAGCCTCCTCGCCATGCGCGAGTCCAGCGCCGGGCGCGGCGCACTCCTGCTGGTCGTCTACTGCATCGGTCTGGGCATTCCCTTCGTCCTCACCGCGGTCGCCTTCCGCAAGGCGCTCGGCGCCTTCGGCTGGGTCAAGCGCCACTACGCCTGGGTGATGCGCATCGGCGGCTCGATGATGATCGTGACCGGTGTGCTGCTGCTGACCGGCGCGTGGAACAGTCTGGTGCAGCAGTTGCAGCTCTGGTCCTATGGCTTCGATGTGGGGATCTGACCGATGAGCAAGACCGAAACGGACAACAGCCAGGACCAGGAGGACCTCGGCGCGGCCGGCTCCCAGCTGTCCACCGCGCCACGGGAGGAACTCTCCTCCGCGCCCGGCCTCGGCGTCATCGGATGGTCCCGCTGGTTCTGGCGGCAGCTGACCTCCATGCGCGTCGCGCTGCTGCTGCTCCTGCTGCTCTCGCTCGGCGCGATCCCCGGCTCGCTGATCCCGCAGACCGGCGCCGACCTGAACAAGGTCGACGAGTTCCGCAAGGCCCACCGGACGCTCGCGCCGGTCTACGACAGGCTCGGCCTGTTCCACGTCTACAGCTCGGTGTGGTTCTCCGCGATCTACATCCTGCTGTTCGTCTCCCTCATCGGCTGTATCGTCCCGCGCACCTGGCAGTTCGTCGGCCAGCTGCGCGGCCGGCCGCCGGGCGCGCCCAAGCGGCTGACCCGGCTGCCCGCGTACACGACGTGGCGTACGGAAGCCGACCCCGAGCAGGTCCGCGAGGCCGCGCTCGCCCTGCTGAAGAAGCGCCGCTTCCGCGCCCACGTCGCCGGTGACGCCGTCGCCGCCGAGAAGGGCTATCTGCGCGAGCTGGGCAACCTCGTCTTCCACATCGCCCTGATCGTGCTGCTGGTCGCCTTCGCCTCCGGCCAGCTGTACAAGTCGGACGGCACCAAGCTGATCGTCGAGGGCGGCGGCTTCGCCAACGCGCTCCCGCAGTACGACGACTTCAAGTCCGGCAGCCTGTTCCAGAACGACGACCTGGTGCCCTTCAGCTTCGACCTGAAGGACTTCAAGGGCACCTACGAGGTCACCGGCCCGAACAGGGGCACGCCGCGCACCTACGAAGCGAGGATCGATTACAGCGAGGGTGCGTACGGCAAGGACAAGTCGACCACCATCAAGGTCAACCAGCCGCTGCACATCGGCGACTCCAAGGTCTACCTCGTCAGCCACGGCTACGCGCCCGTCATCACCGTCCGCGACGGCAAGGGCAACAAGGTCTTCCATGACGCCGTGCCGCTGCTGCCGCTCGACGGCAACGTCACCTCCAACGGCGTGGTGAAGGTCTACGACGGATACCGCAACCCGCAGGGCAAGACGGAACAGCTCGGCTTCCAGGCCTTCTTCGTGCCGACGTTCAACCCGAAGAGCGGCACGATGCTCTCGCAGTTCCCCGCGCTGGTGAACCCGCTGCTCGCCGTGAACGCCTACCACGGCAACCTCGGCACCGTGAACGCGGGACTGGCGCAGAGCGTGTACCAGCTGGACAAGACGCACATGAAGGCGTTCAAGGACAGCAAGGGCCAGCTGCTGAAGAAGCTGCTGCAGCCGGGCGACACGCTGACGCTGCCGAACGGCGCCGGGTCCATCACCTTCGAGAAGGACATCAAGGAATGGGCCGGCTTCGAGATCGTCCAGGAGCCCGGCAGCGGCTGGGCGCTCGGCGGTGCCCTCGCCGCGATCTTCGGTCTGGCCGGGTCCCTGTTCATCCAGCGGCGCCGGGTGTGGGTGCGCGCGGTGCGCGGCGCCGACGGCGTGACGGTCGTCGAGATGGCCGGGCTCGGCCGCAGCGAGTCCGCCAAGGTGCCCGAGGAACTGGGCGACCTCGCCGGAACCCTCTACGACCAGGCGCCGGGGGCTCCCGACCCGGGCGACGATCCCGACGACGACTCCACCGAATCTCCCGTCGTACCTGCCGAAGGGGCTGAGAAGTGACTCTCGCCGCCGCAACCAACGAACACCTCGCGAGCATCAGCAACACGCTGATCTACTCGTCGATGGCCGTCTACACCCTGGCCTTCTTCGCGTACATCGCCGAATGGCTCTTCGGCAGCCGCAGCAAGGTCGCCCGTACGGCCGCCGCGCTGACGGCGCAGACCTCCGCACAGGCTCCCGCCGTCACCGTGAAGCAGGCCGGCGGCACCGCCGTGCTGGAGCGGCCCAAGGTCGTCGTCCGCTCGGCGTCCGGCGCCCGTGACGTACCGGACGGGCCCGGCGCGCACGGCGGGGACGTCCAGGGCGACCTCTACGGCCGTATCGCCGTCTCGCTCACCGTGCTCGCCTTCCTGGTGGAGCTGGCCGGTGTCGTCTGCCGCGCGGCCTCCGTGCAGCGGGCGCCGTGGGGCAACATGTACGAGTTCAACATCACCTTCTCCACCGTCGCCGTCGGGGTGTACCTGGCACTGCTGGCGCTGAAGAAGAACGTGCGCTGGCTCGGCCTGTTCCTGATCACCACGGTCCTGCTCGACCTCGGTCTCGCCGTCACCGTCCTGTACACCGCGAGCGACCAGCTGGTCCCCGCGCTGCACTCGTACTGGCTGTACATCCACGTCTCCACCGCGATCTTCTGCGGCGCGGTGTTCTACGTCGGCGCGGTCGCCACGATCCTGTACCTGTTCAAGGACTCGTACGAGAACAAGCTGCAGACCGGCGGCAAGCCCGGCGCGTTCGCGACCTCGGTGCTGGAGCGCCTGCCCGCCTCCGCCTCGCTCGACAAGTTCGCCTACCGGGTGAACGCGGCCGTCTTCCCGCTGTGGACCTTCACGATCATCGCGGGCGCGATCTGGGCGGGCGACGCCTGGGGCCGGTACTGGAACTGGGACCCGAAGGAGACCTGGTCCTTCATCACCTGGATCGCCTACGCCTGTTACCTGCACGCCCGCGCGACGGCCGGCTGGAAGGGCCGCAAGGCCGCCTACCTGGCGATGCTCGCCTTCGGCTGCTGGCTGTTCAACTACTACGGCGTCAACATCTTCGTCAGCGGCAAGCACTCCTACGCGGGCGTGTGAGCCGTAGGTCGCCCACACTGGTGTCATGAGCGGTTCCATCGCACAGGGCACCAGTCAGACCCACGGGAACACGCACATACTCCACTTCCTGGTGCGGCTCCCGAGGCGCATGGAAGACGTCTGGCCGGCGGTGGCCACCCCCCAGGGACTCGGGGCGTGGTGCACCGCCGTCGACGTTCTGGAACCCCGGCTCGGCGGTGCGGTCACCCTGCGGGACCTGGGCTCCGGCAGGGTCACGGCCTGGGACGTGGACCGGGTCGCGGAGTACACCGTCGAGCGCGGGCGGATCCGGTTCCATCTGGAACGGGACGAGGGCGACGGCTGCGCGCTGCGGTTCACGCACGAGTTCCAGGGCGAGGAGGAGTCGGAGCAGAGCTGGCGGACCAGATTCGAACGCCTGATCGGGCACGGGGAGGGGCCGCAGGCCGTTCCGGGTCAGGGGCCCGCCCCGCCCGCCGAGCCCGCGGAGCCCCTTCCCGGGCAGTTCACCTAGGACACTGCGGACAGGCTGCCATGGGCCACCGACGCGATGTGGTCGCGCAGCCGCTCCACGTACAGCCGCAGGTTCTTCGCCGCCACGTCCGTGTCCGGGTACCGGCTCGCCAGCCACAGCCCCTCGTGCAGCCGGTTCACCCACACGCACACCTGATCGCCGTACGACACCCGCAGCAGCGCGTGCGCCCGCTGTTCGGCCCAGCGCTCGGCGCCGGGGACGGCCCGCGTGTCCACGTAGGAGACGATCGAGTACAGGTCGGGTGAGGTCGGCCGGAAGTCCGCACCGAGCAGGCGCAGCACCCTGGCCAGCGGCATCCGGGCCAGTGACCGGTTGGCCTGCAACTGCGCACGGACCGCCCTCAGGGTGTCCGGGAAGCCCGCCGTACGGCCGACCGGGACCTCGATGGGGGCGCCGCCCACGTACCAGCCGACCGAGTCGTTCCACCGCGACTTCACCCGGGTGTGGAACGGCACCACGGTCCGGTACACCGACTGCCCGCCCAGCTCGTGCACGATCAGCCCGGTCGCGGCCAGCAGGCCGACCATGCTGCCGCCGTACGGCCTGCAGTACGCCTCGAACGCCGCCGCCTCGTCCGCGTCCGTCAGCGGCTCGCACAGCATGCGCTGCCTCGGCAGCGGGCCGCCCGGCTCCAGGCCCAGGTCGACCGGGAAGCCCGGCAGCATGCCGTCGCAGCGCTGGATGAACTCGCGCCAGCGGCCGACGATCGCGTGCCGGCCGTCGATGCCGTCCGCGTCGGCCCGCTCGATCTCGCAGAAGTCGACGTAACTCGCTGCCGGTGCCAGGGAGCCGGGCTCGGTGCCGGCCAGGCCCGCCGTGTACAGCTCGTGGATCTCGGCGGCGATCCGGGTCAGGGAGTAGGCGTCGACGTTGCTGTGGTCGAAGGCCATGTACACGCTGGCGCCGTCGTCCCGGACGACCGCGGTGTAGATCAGGTTCGGCCAGCGCAGCGCGTCTGCGACGGTGTCGAAGCGGTCCTGGAGGTGCCGGACCAGCTCGTCGGCGTCGTCGAAGTCGCCCGCCTCCTCCCGGTGCAGGGACACGTCCGAGGCGTCCAGCGTGAAGCGGCGCAGCTCGTTGCCCGAGGGGCCCGCCCAGCGGAAGCCGCTGCGCAGCGTCTCGTGCCGCACCGTCCACGCGCGCAGCGCCTCCTGGAGCGCGTCGAGGTCGACCGGGCCCGGCAGGTCGAAGGCGGTGCCGAGCCAGGTCGGCACGAACAGCCCGTCCTCCCGGACGCACCTGGCCGTCCTGATGTGCGACTCCTGGATGTAGGCGGGCGGCCGGGAGTCCTCCGGCAGTGCCGTCGCCGCCGCCACGGTCGCCGGGCTCAGCGTCCATTCGACGAGCCGTCCCGGCCGGACCTCGCAGCGCTGGATGTCAGTGATTCGCACGCGTCTCCTATCGGCAAAAAAAGGGGGGCCCTGAAGACAGGCCCCCTGGATGGCAATGCCGTGGGACGCGGCCGGGACATGCCCGCCCGGTTCTTTTCAGCGGATCGGGTGGTCGGCCGAACGCGGAAGTGAATAACCGAGGGTGACGGGAGGGGCAGGGCTGGCTCAGCCGACGGTGATCGAGTCGAGCTTCTCGCGCAGGTACACATGCGAGTCGACCGGCGGATACGCCACCCGGCCCAGCGGCGCCGGCACGGACTCCACCCGGGTGCCGGGGGTGCACTCGCCGAAGTACACGAGCGACATCAGCTCCTCGGCGGGTGCGTCGAGCGGCGGCGGAAGCACCCGGTGCCGCCCGGACCGCCACCGGTCACCCGTCCAGCGGGCCAGCAGGTCGCCGACGTTGACGGTGAACGCCTCCGGGTCGTACGGCGCGTCCTCCCAGCCCCCCGCGTCGGTGTAGATCTGCAGTCCGCCCTTCCCGGCCTGCCGGTCGAGGATGGTCACGGTCCCGAAGTCGGTGTGCGGCCCGATCCGGAACTGCCCCGGCAACGGCTCGCCGGTCACCTCCGTGCCCGGATACCAGTTGATGTTGAAGCCGTACGTCGGACGGTCCATGTGCCGGGAGAAGAAGTCGCGTTCGAGCCCCAGCGCGTAGCCCAAAAGCGACAGCAGCTCCTTCTCCAGGGCGGCCATCTCCGCCAGGTAGTCCTTGCACAGCGCGCGCAGCCCGGGCACCTCGGCCGGCCACACGTTGGGCGCGTACCACTGCGCGTTGACGACGGGGTCCTCGAAGGGCTCGTCCGTCGCGAAGGTCAGCGACTCCTTCAGATCGGGCGGGGTCTCGGTGCCCTCCGCGTATCCGTTGGCCTCCGCGCCGGGCCCGAGCCAGCCCCGGCCGCCGACCTTCGCCTCGTACGCCTGCTTGACCTCGGTGGGCAGCAGGAAGAACTCCCGCGCGGCCGCCCGGATCCCGGTCCGCAGCCCGGGTTCCACCCCGTGCCCGGTGACCAGCAGGAACCCTGCGGTCTGCAGCGCCTCGTCGACGGTACGGGCGAGGGCGGCGCGGGCCGCGTGGCCGCCGTCGAACCAGGGACGCAGATCGATGGTGGGAACACGCGTGCTACTCACCGATGTCCTCATTCCACAGCTCGGGGTTGTGCTTGACGAAGCCTGCCATCAGGGCCGTGCACGCGGGGTCGTCGAGCAGGACGATCTCCACACCGTGCGCGGCGAGCCAGTCGTGGCCGCCGTGGAAGGTGGCGGCCTCGCCGATCACCACCCGGGAGATGCCGAACTGGCGGACCAGACCGCTGCAGTACCAGCACGGGGAGAGCGTGGTGACCATGGTCGTGCCGCGGTACGTGCGCTGCCGTCCCGCCGCGCGGAACGCTGCCGTCTCCGCGTGGGCGGAGGGGTCACCGTCCTGGACCCGGCGGTTGCGGCCGCGGCCGAGGAGGGCGCCGTCGGGGGCGTAGAGCGCGGCACCGATCGGGATCCCGCCCTCGGCCAGCCCGGCACGGGCCTCGTCGAGAGCGGTGGCGAGCCAGGCGCGGGCCTGTTCCTGGTCCATGGCTTCACTGTGCTGGGCCGGCCGCCCCGAGGCAACGGGCACCGTTACGCGTCACCGGCGTCCCGTGACGCGTCCGCCTTGGCCCGGCGGCGCCTGAGGTGCCTGCACAGCGCCGCCGAGGCGGCCATGACGCCGGCCGTGGCCAGCTGGGCGGGCAGCTCTGTGAGGATTCCGTGGGCGATGACGGACAGCACATGATTGAGTTGACCGGGCATGGAAGTTCCTCCGGAAGAGGTCCGGTGCCGTGCGCCCCGGGGAGAGCGGTACGGCGGACGGGCGATGGCGTCAGCGTGCTGGCCCGGCCCACCGCGACTCCACTAGTCCAGGTCTTCGTGCGTACAAGTCCGGACAAGGCCGGAGGGGGTCGACGCGTGCCGTGGGCGAGCGGGAGAGCGGAGGTTCGGTGGTGGGCAGGGGACGTCGCACGCGCCCGTGGGCGCGGTTACGCGGGCCCACGGAGGAGGCCAATCGCCTCGCGGAGCTCCTTCGGGGGTGGCTGGACGATGCCGGCCTCCGCCTGGACGACCTGCTGGGGGAACTGAAACCCGAGCACTTCGAGAGCCAGACCGTGCCCGGCAGGTCGACCGTCGCGGACCGGCTGGCCGGGGTGAACCTGCGGTGGGACTTCGTGGAGGCCGTCGCCGACGCCTGCTCCGGCAGCGCCGCCGAGTACGAAGGGTTACGGCAGCAGGCACGCCCCCTCCACCAGGCCGCCGTCGCCGCCGCACGCCACGGGCGGACCGGTGGCGTCGGCCGGCAGGTCCCGTCCCCGGGCGACGCGAGTCCCGGCACCCCGGACCCGGAGCGGGAACTGGTCGTCGCGCAACGGCGGTCGCTGGAACTCTCCGATCAACTCATGCGGGCACTGCACCGCACGGCGGAACTGGAGAAGGCGCGCAACGACGCCCACCACATGGTGTTGATCCTGCTGACGCTCGTCGACAAACTGCACCGTGACATCGCGACGTTGACCGCGGAACGGGACCGCAGCGCCGCCCGCGCCCCGGCCTCCGAAGCCCTCGCGGACCTCCAGGAACAGTTGGGCCACAGCGAGGCCCAGCGTCTCCAGGCCGAAGCCGAACTGACCCGTGCCCGGGACGAACGGGAGAAGGCCGACCGGCTGGCCGAGCAGTCCGCCGAACAGGTGCGCAGGCTCACGGCGGAACTCGCGCGGCTGCGGCTGGAGCAGGATGCCGCACACCCGGAGACGGACGCCGTACCGGAGGACCCGGGTCCCGCGCCGGTGCTGCCGACGCACCCCACCGCCCACGACGACATCGACATCGCGCTGATGAAGGCCGCGCACATCCTGGACTCGGGAGCCGAGCGGCTCGACCGGCTCGCCGAGGAACTCCGGGAGGAGCCCGACGGACTCCCGGACAACTCCGCCGCACGCACCCCGGACAGCGCTTCTGACGAGGCCCCGCGCACCCTGACGGCCGCAGGTGAGTCCCCGGACAACAAGCCGGACAACAAGCCGGACAGGAAGCTGGACAACCGGTCGGACGACCAGCCGCATGACGAGGACGGCACGGACGTCGACACGTTCGTCGAGTGGGCCCTTGAACTGCCGACCTTCGATGCTCTGGAAGAGGCCTTCCCCCGCCTGATGACCACGGGCCGCGACTGGCCGCCCGAGCCGCTCACCGCTGCCCTGCAACGACTGCGGGCGGCGGAGGCGACGGACAGGGCCGATGCCCTGGCCCTCGCGATCGGCTGGTCCCGTCCCGGCCCCGGACTGGTCACCCTGCTCGGAAGCCTCTCCGCCCCGGACACCGACGCGGTGATGATGGGCATGGCGGAACGGCCCGCCCGGAGCTTCCAGCAGGCCATCGGCCATCTGCGCAAGGCCGGCTTCGGCGGGTTCGCCCACCGGGTGCTGCTCGCCGCGGGCCGGCACCGCTCGATGAAGGACCTTCCGCTGCTCCTGTCGTCTCTGCCCGACGAGAGTTTCGCCGACCGGATACTCCTCGTGAACGGCGTGTGCGCACGCAGCGCACACCGGGTCGCGCAGATCGTCCAGCGGCTGCGGGAGGTCGGGATGCGCCAGGACGCCCACCTGCTGACGGTCGCCGCCCTGGCGAACCCGGGCGTCACCCTCACCCCGCTGGACTCCGTGCCGTGGGGACCCGAGGCGTGGTTCGACGGGGCCACGTCACCGCGCAGGCCGACACCGTCGTCCGGGCCGGCCGACACCGTCCTGACCACCCGTATCCGTATCAACATTCCGGGAAGCCGCCCCATCCCGCCGGTCGTCGTACGCCGCCGCCCCGCCCCGCCGCAGGAGCCGCCCGACTCCGGGTGAGGAGGGTCAACCGCGCTCCAGCACCGCGTAGTCGGCGAAGCAGCGGCGGTAGCGGGTGTGGCGGGTCTGCTGGGTGTGCAGGCGCTGCCACTCCTCGACCGGGGCCGGGTCCTTGTACGGCCCGGACGCGGCACCGCAGTCGGCGTCGTCCCCCGAGACGCAGCAGGCCTCGTACTCCGGCTCCGCCGATGGGTCCTGGACGATCGAGTAGGGCACGTAGCGGAAGATCCGCCGGACCTCGCCGTCGGGCTGCACATCGTGGTCGCGCCTGTGGTGGCGGCGGAGCAGGACGTTCGCGTCGGTCTCCGTGGTGCCGTCGTCGCGGGCGCGGGCCTCCTCACGGAGTAAGGCGAGTTCCGTGCAGGCCTGGCAGCCGGGGACCGGTACGGGCGGCAGGGGCACGTTCGTGACCGTGTAACGCCCCTCCACGGAGCGGGCGTTGGCCGCCCGCACCGCCGCGCTCAGCCGCTCCTCCGCAGTCGCCGAGCGGATCGAGTCCGGCGCGGCCTCCCACTCCCGGCCCCCGCCGACCGGACGCAGCATGGCGTACGGGCCCGCCTTGCCGCAGTACTCGCCGACCTTGCCCGTACGGGGGTCGTAGACGAGCGTTCCTGCTTCGATCCGCTGTGCGATGTGCTCAACCATGTCCACTCCAGGCCCACTTCGTAACTCTGGGTGTATCGAGCGTCGCCCACGGGAACCGTCCGTATCAATGCTCGACGCGTGCCACGGGGTACCTGTCACGGAGGGGGCCGACGCCTGTGACCACCAATGCCGCGCTCTTCGGCGAACTGCTACGGCACTTCCGCGAGGCCGCGTTCCTCACCCAGGACGCCCTGGCCAGGCAGATCCCCTGTGACCGGTCCCTGGTGGCCCGGGTGGAGGCGGGGACGCGGGTGCCGCAGGACACGTTCGCCAAGAAGTGCGATGAGGTGTTGGTTACGGGTGGGGTGTTGGGGCGGCTGTGGGGGAAGATCGACTGGTATCCGGAGGTGACGCATCCGGACTGGTTCGAGCGCCGGGCGGAGATGGACGCGAAGGCGGTGGAGCTGTTCGCGTACCAGGAGCGGGTCATCCCGGGTCTGTTGCAGACGGAGGAGTACGCGTGGGAGCTGTTCTCCCGCGTTCTGAGTCGGGACGAGGCCGAGGAGCGGGTCCGCGCCCGATTGAGCCGTCAACAGCGCTTCCTGGCCGACGGCGGCCCTCTGTACGTCGCCGTCCTGGACGAGAGCTGCCTGCGGAATGTGGTGGGAAGTGCCGTTGTCATGCGGGACCAGTGCGCCCATCTGTTGAAGACGGGGAAGCGACCCAACATCCGTATCCAGGTGGCCCTTTCGGGCCTGCCGCATCTCCGGCGTCCAAACACCTCCATGTCGCTGATCACGCTGCCCAAAGGCGAGCGCTGGGTGTACTCGGAATCGCTGGACAGCGGCCATTTCAACAACGATCCGGCCGTCCACGCGCGCCACACCCGGACCTATGATGTGCTCAGGGCGGATGCTCTGTCGGCCCGCGAGTCCGCCACTCTGATCAGCGATGTGATGGAGGGGTACGAGCAGGATGAAGCGGCACGAACTCAGCGCGGTGACCTGGATCAAGAGCAGCTACAGCGGCGACAACGGCGGCGACTGCGTGGAAATCGCCCCCGGTATCCCCGCCGTCGTCCCCGTACGTGACAGCAAGACCCCCGACGGCCCGGTCCTGATGATCCCCCGTTCCGCCTGGTCGGCGTTCACTTCCTCTCTGCGCTGACCGACAGCCAGATCCTGTCCGGCAGGACCAGCGCGGCCTGTTCCAGGTCCACGTCCTCGATGCCGGACAGCCACCGGCGGGCGACGCCGACGACCGGGCCGAGGATCAGGGACTCGATCAACGGCAGGGGCAGCGGGGCCAGTTCGCCGGAGTCGACGTACGCCTGGGCCCACTGCGCGAGCGGGGAGAGACGGGCCTCCTGGGCGTCGCGCAGTTTCTTGCCGTCGGCCATGCCCTGACGGTCGGCGTAGGAGGAGTGCAGGAGCAGCGCGGCCTCGCGGTGCTCCTGCACGAAGGACAGGTAGGCACCGACCAGGGCCCGGATGCCCGTGTGGGCCGTACGCGTGCCCTCCAGCGAGGTGACCAGCTCGCTCAGCAGCCGCTCCAGCCAGCGCAGCAGCAGCGCGTTCATCAGCCCGTCGACGCTGCCGAAGTGGTGGTACAGGCTGCCGAGGCTCACCCCGCTCGCCCGGGTGATCGCCGCGACCGTCAGCCCCTGCTCACCCGACTCGGCGTAGACCCGCAGTGCGGCGTTCAGGAGCTGTTCGACGGTGGCCTCGCCACGCTGCTGCTTGGGGCTCATACTGAAGTGCTTTTCTAGAAAGATATTTTAGTTCTGTGGGCCGTCGGCCCACACTGGTTGCCTCATCCTCACATCCAGGAGCGGCTGGTGTCGTCACCCGAGAATCCAGGAATCGCCGAGATCCCCGTCTCCCTCACCCCGCAGCAGGCAGCCTCCGGTACGGTCCTCAGGCTGCCGCCGGGTACCGGTGTACCGCCCGTCCGCATACCCCCGGTCCGGGACGGCGACGTCGTACGGCTGCGCACCGCCGACGGCGAGGTGCGGCTGCGGATCCGCGTCACCCCGGCCGCCGCAGGAGCGGGCTCCGGGAAGAAGCAGGGCCTCACCTGTCTGGGCGTGCTCGGTGCCGTCGCCGTCGTCGTGTTACTCCTGGTGCTCACGAACCGGGGCGGCAGCGACGACTCGTCCGACGACACGCTCGGCTCGTCGTCGTACTCACCGTCGTACCCGACCGCCACGGCGACCGGCGAGCCGTACAGCAGCGATCCGTACAGCAGCGCTCCGGGCGCCGGCGACACCTACTCCAGCGACCCGTACGGCACCGCCGACCCCTACGGCACACCGAGCCCGGACCCGAGCCCCTACACCTCGGGCACCTGCCTCAACGGCACCCTGCCGGACTCCACCACCGCGCAGTCCGTCAGCGGAGTGGAGGAGGTCTCCTGCTCCGCGTCCGACGCGCACTACAAGGTGATCGAGACCATTCCGCTGACCTCGGACATGAGTCGCTGCAAGGACAACTCCCGGACCCAGTACGCCTTTTCCTCGCGGTACACGATCAACGGGGCGACCGTCAACGAGTACGTGTACTGCCTGGTGGGCCTCGGCTCCTACGCACGCTGAAACAGGGGGAAAGAGTTGAACGGGGAACACAACGGCGTCGCTCCGCTGGAGGAGGACGATCCCCGGCGGATCGGACCGATCCCGCTCGTCGGGCGACTCGGGGCCGGCGGCATGGGGCGGGTCTACCTCGGTGTGCACGAGGGGCGGTACGCCGCCGTCAAGCAGGTCCTGCCGTCGGTCGTCGGCGAGGACAAGGACTTCGTCCGCCGCTTCGGGCACGAACTGGACAACCTCTCCCGGCTGCCCGCCGGGGCCACCGCGCCGCTGCTCGCCGGGGACCGGGACGCCCGGCCGCCGTGGTTCGCCACCGCGTACGTCCCCGGGCTGACGCTGCGGGAGGCCGTCGAGGCGCACGGCGGGCCGCTGCCGGCCGAGTCGCTGTGGCTGCTGCTGCGGGAGGCGGCGGCGGGGCTGGCCGCGGTGCACGGGCTGGAGATGGTGCACCGGGACGTCAAGCCGTCCAACGTCATGCTGACCCTCGACGGTGTCACCCTAATCGACTTCGGGGTCGCCCGGGCCGCCGAGCAGAGCCGGCTGACCCGGACCGGGATGGTGGTCGGCACCCCGGCCTACATGTCTCCCGAGCAGGCCTCCGGGGTCCGTCGGCTGACCGGTGCCGTGGACGTCTTCGCGCTCGGGTCCGTGGTGGCGTACGCGGGGTGCGGGCGGCCGCCGTTCGGTGACGAGTCCGGGCACGGCGTGCTGTACCGGATCGTGCACGAACAGCCCGATCTGGAGGAACTGCGCGCGGCTGACCGTGAGTTGGCGTCGGTCGTCGCCTCCTGCCTGGACAAGGACCCCGACACCCGCCCCAGCGCGGCCGAACTGCTGGAACTGGCCGCCGCCCGGACACCGCCCGCCACCCCGCTGTGGCCCCCCGCCCTCACCGAACCTCTCACGGCCCGCGCGGAGTTCGCCGCCCGGGCACCACAGCCGGAACCGGGCGGACCCCCGGAGGAAAGCCAGGCCCCGGAGAAGACACCGCCCCCCAGCACCCTCCGGGCGATCGACGCGAAGCCCGATCCGGCCACCGAGAACCCCGCACCGGGCACCGGCGGCGCCGACCGGGGGACCGAGGGCGCCGGAGCGGAACCCCAGGGCGCGGGGCCGGAGCCTCAGGACGGTGGACCGGGGCCCGGCGGGGCCGGGGTCGGACGCGGTCGGTCGGAGGGTGAGGTCGTTGTGCGGGCCGGTGGGCGTCCGGCCGAGCGGCGGCGCAGGCGGGTGCTGGTGGCCGTCGTACCGATCGTGGTCGGTGCCGGTGTCGCGACCCTCGCCTTCCAGCTGGCGCCGTACGCCACCGACGCCCACCGCGACGGCGCCGCCGGCACACCGGGCGCCTCCGTCTCCGCGCCGGCGGGTCCCACCCCCGGTGCCTCCTCGGCGAGCCCCACCGGGAAGGGCGCGAAGGGCGCGGGAAAGAAGCGCTCCGCCTCTCCGGCGAGCGGGGGGAAGAAGCGCGAGGACACGGGGGACAGGGAGAGATCGACTGCGGATCCGCGGGGTGGGGCGGACGGCTCCGGCGGTGCATCCGGCACGGGGAGCGGTGCCGATAGCGGTAGCGCTAGTGGCAGTGGCAGTGGCAGTGGCAGCGGCTCCGGATCTGGATCCGGCAGCTCCAGGGGTTCCAGCAGCTCGGGAGGGTCCAGCAGCTCCGGTGGATCCGGCAGTTCAGGCAGTTCCGGTGGCTCCGGCGGAGGGGGTGTGTTCCGGCTGAAGAACGGTGAGAACGGCAAGTGCCTGATCCAGGTCTACGGCTCCTCGGGCCTCGGCGACTGCTCGGACTCCACGGCCCGCTGGACCTTCCGCAGTGCCGCCGGCGGCAGCGTCAAGGTCGTCAACGCCTCGACCGGCGCCTGCCTGAGCGCCAACGGCAACGGCCAGGCGGTCTTCGTCGGCGACTGCTCGCAGGGCGGCAGCAACCTCCGCTGGACGACCGGCCACGGCAACTCCCTGCGCACGGTCTACGACGGCGGCTGCCTCGACCTCGCCTTCGGGGGCAACGTGGCCGAGGCGAGCTGCCAGTCGGGGGCGTCCTCGCAGAGCTGGGCCCGGACATGACGGGTGCCGCCGCCGTAGGCGCTACCCGCTGACCATCGCGGTGATCGCCCGTACGGCCTCGGCCACCGGCTGGCCGACCGCTCCGACGGCGGCGGCGATCCCGGCGATCGCCCGCAGCGCCCGGTGCCGCTCCAGCGCGGGCACGGCGGCGTCGGGGCTGAGGGCGGGCAGGGACTCGTCCAGGAGCTGGGCGTCGGGCGCCGGCACCTGCGCCCGCAACTGGGCGATGAGACCGGTCAGTTCGGCGAGGGCGGCGACCAGGGCCGGGTCCTGCTGCCCGGCTCCGGCGCCGCCCTCGTTCCTGACGATGCCCTGGTTGCCCTGGCCGCCGTACATGTTCACGTTGTCGCCGTAGTAGTAGTTGGTGCCGCTCATGCGCCGATCCCCACGTTTCCGCTGCCGCCGTACATGTTGACGTTGTCGCCGAAGTAGTAGTTCCTCGGCGAGACGGTGAGGCTCTCCACCGTCACCTTGAACTCGGCCTCCGGATGATCGATGGCGTAGGAGATCTGGCCGACGACCTGGTCCAGGTAGCGCGGGTCCGGGCTGGTGACCAGCGCGGTGGAGGCGCCCGAGGTCTCGACCGCCATGACGTGGTGCGGGGCGGCGGTCAGGACGGAGAACATGTCGATGAGGAAGTAGATCTCGATGCACACGGCCGCGATCCAGATGAAGGTGACGTAGCCCGCGGCGCCGGAGTGCTGCTCCGCGCCCCCGCCGAACGTGAGGGAGGGCAGGCTGGGCAGCATCGCGATGAACCCGACGATCAGCGTCCCCGCGGTGTACCGCAGGAACCTCAGCACCGCCTCCTTGCGCCTGGGCCGCAGGACGAAGGTGTAGACGCGGGCGATGTTCGCCAGCGGGTACACCGCCGCGCCGATCCACAGGATCCGCTTGCTGACCCGGAGATCGACCCGGTCCGGCTCCTGCACCGCGGGCGGCGCGGGGACGTCCGGCATGAGCGGCGCCGCGGTGTGCGCGGTGGGCGGGGCCGCAGGCGCCGGAGGAGCGGTCTGCGCGCTCGGCGGATCCTGGGCCGGGCGTTCGGGTGGCTGGCCGGTCTGCATCTGTTTCTGTCCCCCAGAGGTCAGGCGATCCGTCGCAACTCAGTGACCACCATTAACAACATCGCCGGTGGGCGATGGCAAGTCGTTACGGGCCGCGAAGTGACGTCGCAGGGGGAGGAGTTGACGGCCACTCAGTCGACGGTTTCTCGGTCACCTGCCCGTATCGGCGGCGCCGATGGCCCCATCGGCAGCGTCCCGCACCAGTGCGTGGAACCCGGCCGGGACCCGGCCCTAGCGTCGGTGTCATGACCCCGGAACTCAAGGGCTCCGCCCAGCTGACCACCGCCATGATGCTCTCCGGCACCCTCGGCGTCTTCGTCGTCGAGTCGGGAGCCCCGCCCTTCGACGTCGTCTTCTTCCGCGTCCTGTTCGGCGCCCTCGCCCTCGGCGGCTATGTCACCGCCCGTGGCTGGCTGCGCGATCACGGCTTCACCCGGCGCACCCTCGGACTCGCCGTGCTCGGCGGGGTCTTCATCGTCTTCAACTGGGTGCTGCTCTTCCAGTCGTACAGGAACACGTCCATCTCCGTGGCCACGGTCGTCTACCACACCCAGCCGTTCTACGTGGTCCTCCTCGGCGCCCTGCTGTTCCGTGAACGGCTCACCGCCGCCAAGGCCGGCTGGATCGCCGTGGCCTTCGCCGGGCTGGTCCTGGTCTCGGGCGTCACACCCGGAGAGTTCGCGAGCGGCGGGTCGTATCTGACCGGCATCGGCCAGGCCCTCCTCGCCGCCCTGCTCTACGGCCTGTCCACCCTGGTCACCAAGCGGATCACCGGCGTCCGCCCGCATCTGATCGCCCTCGTCCAGGTCCTGGTCGGCATCCCGCTGCTGCTGCCCTTCGCGGACTTCGGCGCCATGAGCGGCACCGGCCGGGGCTGGGGCTGGCTCGCCGGGCTCGGTCTGATCCACACCGGCGTGATGTACGTCCTCATGTACGCCGCGTACGCCAAGCTGCCGACCTCGAAGATCGCCGTGCTCGCCTTCGTCTACCCGGCCGTGGCGATGGTCATGGACTGGGCGGTGTACGGCCACCACATCGGGCTCGTGCAGGCGCTGGGCGTCCCGCTGATCGTGACGGCGAGCCTGAGGGTCACGCTGGCCCGTCCTGCTCGGCGACCAGCCTCCGCGCCTGCTCCACGAACAGCCGCGCGTGCGCCGGAAGCCGCTTCCCGGCCCGCCACGCCAGTTGCGTCCGAAGCGTGAACGGCGGCTCCCAGCCGAGCCGTACGAGAGAGCCCTCCGCGAGTTCGGCGGCGACCGTCACCTCGGGCAGCAGTGCGACCCCGAGGCCGGCCGCCGCCGCGCGCTTGGTGGCCTCGATCGTGCCGAACTCCAGGAAGTCCACGGGCTTCAGCGTCGTCAGCTTCCGCTCGAACAGATCCCGGTAGGCGCAGCCCGGCTCGGTGGCGAGCAGGGGCTGCGCGGTCAGCTCCGCCGTCGTGACCCGAGCGCCGGCCAGGGCGTGTCCGGGCGCCGCGACCAGGGCCAGCGGCTCCACCGTGAGCACCGCGGTCTCCAGCCCCGGGTGCTCGGTCTCCTCCTCCATCAGGAACCCGACGTCGTACGTGCCCTGGCGCAGTGCCTGCCGGGTCTCGTCGCCGATGGTGGTGCGCAGCGCGAGCCGCACCTTGGGATGGCGGTGGTGGAAGTACTCCAGCAGCGGCGGCAGCCGGTAGGAGGTCAGGGACTCCATCGTGCCGACGGTCAGGGTGCCGGACGGCTCCTCCGGCTCGACGACCACCGCCCGCGCCTCCTCGGTCAGCTCGATGATCTGCCGGGCGTACGGCAGCAGCCGCTCGCCGGCCTCGGTGAGCCGGATCCGGCTGCCGAGCCGGTCGAACAGCTCCACCCCGAGGGAGGTCTCCAGGGTGCGGATCTGACCGGTCACACTGGACTGGGCGTACGCCAGCTCGGCCGCGGCCCGGGTGAAACTCAGTACCGTGGCGACCTTCTCGAAGGTGACGAGCAGCCGGAGCTCCATCACGTGTCCCGGTCGTCCTTGCCGAGGGACTTGAGGAACTCGGGGTTGTCGTCGGGCGCGACCCAGGCGGACGCCGAGCCGTCGGCCCGGGCGTGCCGCACCCGGCCGGTGATCAGCCAGGCGACCGGGCCCACCAGCACCTCCCCGAAGAGCAGGATGATGATCACCCACGCGACCTTCGGCAGATGCCGCACCTCTTCCTCGGGGGTGTTCAGACAGTCCACGAAGGCGTAGATCCACAGAGCCAGGACCAGCAGGAACGGCAGATACCTGAGCATGGCGTGCAATCCCCCGACGAAGTGAGAGGGCCCCGGTGACCGGGCCAGAGTAGCGGGTGGTCATGATGGACACCTTCATGATCGCTGCCCGCGGACCGGGGGAGAGGTGGCCGGGATGAGGACGGACGGGCGCAGGAGACGGGCGGCGGCCGGGCTGGCCGCCGGCGGCCTGGTCCTCGGCGGCGTGCTGGTCGCACGGGAACTGGCCTCCCCGGTGTTCGGCATGCGGCAGGGGCCGCTGGCGAAGGACCCGGCATGCGCCCGGATCGCCGCGCACTACCCGGACCGCCTGGATGGCGACCGGCGTGACCCCTTCACCTACGAGGGGCTCGCGGCCTGGGGCCACGGGAAGGTGCGACTGCGCTGCGGCCTCAACCCGCCCGCCCCGGCGAAGGACCCGTGCGTCGCCGTGAACGGCGTGGACTGGGTGCTGCGCGAGGCCGCCGCGCGCGACGGGCACGACCTGCTCGTCACCTACGGCCGCCGGCCCGCCGTGGAGGTCACGCTCTCGGCCTCGGTACGGCAGACCGACACCGTCCTCATGGAGCTGAGCCGGCTGGTGGCACCGGTGCGTCAGAGCGACCACTGCCTGGCCGGCCACTGAGCCCCGCTCAGCGCGTCCCGTCCGCCTTCTCGGCGAGCAGCGGACGCGTGATGGTGCGCACGTCCGCCTCGGTGAGCCCGACCAGGCCCTGCGCGGCGATCTTCCCGTTCCGGTCGATGAACAGCGTGTACGGCAGCGCCTGCCCCAGGTACTTCGGAGGCGTCCGGTGGACGAGTTGCCGGCTGCCCGGGTCGTACAGGCTCGGGTAGGCCAGGTGGTGATCGCTCGCGAAGGCCCGGCCCTGCGAGCGTTCGGCGTCGGTGTCCACGCCCAGCACCTGGACGCCCTTGGTCGCCAAGTGCCGCTGGGCCTGCGAGAGTTCGGGCGCCTCTGCACGGCACGGGCCGCAGTAGGCGGCCCAGACGTTGAGGACGACGACCTTGCCCCGGTAGTCGGACAGCCGGATGCGGCCGCCGTCGAGCGTGGTGCCGCCGAGGTCGGGGGCGGCCTGGCGTTCGGCGGCCGGGATACGGATCACCGGGGATGCGGCGGAGTTGTCCGGGTCCTGCTGCGGCGTGCACGCGGCGAGCGCGATCAGCGGGACCAACAGGGCCGGGAGCCGTGACACGCGACGACGTCTCATGATCGACGAGTATCCCAGCCACGCCGGACCCGGGTCGGGCAGGGGTGGGCGCAGGGACAAAGGGGTAGGTCGGCGATACTTGGGCGCATGGCTTACGACGATCTTCGCTCCCTGCTGCGGGCGCTGGAGCGCGAGGGCGACCTCAAGCGCATCAAGGCCGAGGTCGACCCGTATCTGGAAGTCGGGGAGATCGTCGACCGGGTGCAGAAGTCCGGCGGCCCGGCCCTGCTCTTCGAGAACGTGAAGGGCTCGGCGATGCCGCTGGCCATGAACGTCTTCGGTACCGACCGCCGCCTGCTGAAGGCGCTGGGCCTGAAGTCGTACGGCGAGATCTCCGAGAAGATCGGCGGCCTGCTGCGGCCCGAGCTGCCGCACGGGTTCGTCGGCGTGCGCGAGGCCTTCGGCAAGCTCGGCGCGATGACACACGTGCCGCCGAAGAAGGTCAAGTCCGCGGGCGCCCCGGTCCAGGAGGTCGTCCTGCACGGCGACGAGGTGGACCTCGACCGGCTCCCGGCGCTGTTCACCTGGCCCAAGGACGGCGGCTCCTTCTTCAACCTGGGCCTGACCCACACCAAGGACCCCGAGACCGGCATCCGGAACCTGGGCCTGTACCGCCTGCAGCGCCACGACAAGCGCACCATCGGCATGCACTGGCAGATCCACAAGGACAGCCGCAACCACTACCAGGTGGCCGCGCGCAGGGGCGAGCGGCTGCCCGTCGCCATCGCCTTCGGCTGTCCCCCGGCCGTCACGTACGCCTCCACCGCCCCGCTCCCCGGCGACATCGACGAGTACCTCTTCGCCGGGTTCATCGCGGGCAGGCGGATCGAGATGGTCGACTGCAGGACGGTGCCCCTGCAGGTGCCGGCTCAGGCCGAGGTCGTACTGGAGGGCTGGCTGGAGCCCGGCGAGATGCTCCCGGAGGGCCCCTTCGGCGATCACACCGGTTTCTACACCCCGCAGGAGCCGTTCCCGGCGCTGAGGATCGACTGTGTGACGATGCGCAGGCGCCCGCTGCTCCAGTCGATCGTCGTGGGCCGCCCGCCCACCGAGGACGGCCCGCTGGGCAGGGCGACGGAGCGTTTCTTCCTTCCGCTCCTCAAGATCATCGTCCCGGACATCGTGGACTACCACCTGCCCGAGGCCGGCGGTTTCCACAACTGCGCGATCGTCTCGATCGACAAGAAGTACCCGAAGCACGCGCAGAAGGTGATGCACGCGATCTGGGGGGCGCACATGATGTCCCTGACCAAACTGATCGTGGTCGTGGACTCCGACTGCGACGTGCACGATCTGCACGAGGTCGCCTGGCGGGCCCTCGGCAACACCGACTACGCCCGTGACCTCACGGTCGTCGAAGGCCCTGTCGACCACCTGGACCACGCCTCCTACCAGCAGTTCTGGGGTGGCAAGGCGGGGATCGACGCCACCAAGAAGTGGCCGGAGGAGGGCTACACCCGGGACGGGGGCTGGCCGGACATGGTCCTCTCCGACCCCGATACGGCGGCCCTGGTGGACCGCCGCTGGAAGGAGTACGGCCTGTGAGCAGCGCCTCCGCAGCGATCCCCCAGCCGGGACGCACGAAAGCCTTCCTGCGCCTGGTGATGATCGAGCACTCGGTCTTCGCGCTGCCCTTCGCCTACATCGCCTCCCTCACCGCGATGTACGAGTGGGACAGGACCATCCACTGGGTCCGGCTGCTGCTGGTCACCGTCTGCATGGTGGGCCTGCGCACGTTCGCGATGGCGGTCAACCGGATCATCGACCGCGAGATCGACGCCCGGAACCCCCGCACGGCCCACCGGGAACTGGTGACCGGCGCGATGTCGGTCCGGCACGCCTGGACGGGCGCCCTGATCGCCCTGGTGGTCTTCCTCGGCGCGGCGGCCCTGCTCAACCCGCTGTGCCTGGCCCTCGCCCCGGTCGCCGTCATCCCGATGGTGGTCTACCCCTACGGCAAACGGTTCACGAACTTCCCGCAGGCCATCCTCGGCCTCGCCCAGTCCATGGGCCCCATCGGCGGCTGGCTCGCGATCTCCGGGCACTGGAACTGGGACGCGGTGATCCTCGGCCTCGCCGTCGGTGTCTGGATCGGCGGCTTCGACCTGATCTACGCCTGCCAGGACGTCGAGACCGACCGTGAGATCGGCGTCCTGTCGGTCCCGGCCCGCTTCGGCATCCCGGCGGCGATCCGGGGCGCGCGGGTCTGCCACACCGTGACGACGGGCCTGTTCGTCTGGTACGCCCTGACCACGCACGCCGGTGCCTTCTTCTGGCTGGGCCTGGCGATCGTGGCGGGCGCCTTCGTCTACGAGCACCGCATCGTGCGCCCGCACGACCTGTCCCGTCTCAACAGGGCGTTCTTCTCGGTCAACGGCTTCATCGGGATTGCCCTGTTCGTGTGCGCCCTGCTCGATCTGCTGGTGCGCGGTCTGACGGTCTGACGAACCCCGGGCCACCCGGCCTGAACCCTGCCCGACCCACCGGTACGCTCAAGGTGTGAACGCAGGAGAAACGCAGCGCGTGCCTTGGATCGTAGGGGTGTCCGGTGCTTCCGGGACGCCGTATGCGGCAGCCGTGCTGCGGGCGCTGCTGGGGGCGGGGGAGGCGGTCGACCTGGTGGTCAGCCGGGCCTCGCGGCTGACGCTGCTGGACGAGACGGGGATCTCGTTCCGGGACGCCCACTGGCAGGACGACCTGCGCGAATGGCTGGCCCGGGGCGCCGACGGCAAGCCCGGCACCTTCGACGTGGACGTCAGCGCGGTGCGGTACTGGAGCGCGGGCGACCTCGCCGCCGGTCCGTCCTCGGGGTCGTACCCGGCGAAGGGGATGCTCATCGTGCCCGCCTCCACCGCCTGTGTGGCCGGTGTGGCGCTCGGGCTGTCCAAGGATCTGCTGCAGCGTGCGGCGAGCGTCACCCTGAAGGAGCGCCGGACGCTGGTCGTCTCGGTGCGGGAGACGCCCCTGAATGGGCAGACCCTGCGCCACCTGGTCGCCCTGGACGACGCCGGTGCCACCGTCGTACCGGCCTCGCCCGCCTTCTACGCGGGCGCCACTCACATTCAGGACCTGGTGGACTTCGTCGCCGGGCGGGTGCTGGACGCGGCGGGCGTCGAGCACGGCCTGTACCGGCGGTGGCGCGGTGAGCTCGGCGGCGGCACACCGAGCTAGTTCGGCAAGCACGTACTTCTCTTCAACTTCGGACCTCTTCAGCGGAAGGCTTCGATCGCATGGACGCGGTGGACAGGCAGCTCATCCAGGCCCTGAGGGAGAACGGCCGGGCCTCCTACGCGGAGCTGGGGCGTCTCGTCGGCCTGTCGGGCCCCAGCGTCACCGACCGCATCAACCGGCTGGAGGCGGCCGGTGTCATCACCGGCTACCGCGCCACGGTGAACGCGGCCTCGCTCGGTCTCGGCGTGACCGCCCTGATCGGCATCTCGCTCTCCGACGCCGCCGACCACGAGGACGTCGCCCAGCGGCTGCGGGACCTGCCGGAGATCGAGGACTGCTGGTTCATCGCCGGCGACGACTCCTACATGCTCAAGGTGCGCTCGTCGGACGTCGACGGCCTGGAGAAGACCATCCGCCGGCTCAGCGGCACCAACGGTGTGTCCCGGACCCGTACCACCATCGTGCTGTCCACGAAGTGGGAGAACCGGGTCGGGGAGCTGCCCGAAGAGGTCTAGGGATACCGTTGGCGGTGCTGTCGTAGAAAGGTGTTGGCATGGACGTCGGACTCAAGCGCGAGCTGGAGGAGAAGGTCCGCTCCGGTGAGCGGCTGACCCGCGAGGACGGCATCGCGCTGTACGAGTCGGACGACCTGGCATGGCTCGGCGGCCTGGCGCACGAGGTCCGGACCCGCAAGAACGGCGACGTGGTCCACTTCAACGTCAACCGGCACCTGAACATGACCAACGTGTGCACGGCCTCCTGCGCCTACTGCTCGTTCCAGCGCAAGCCGGGCGAGAAGGACGCGTACACGATGCGCATCGAGGAGGCCGTCAAGCTGGCCAAGGCGATGGAGTCGGAGAACCTCACCGAGCTGCACATCGTCAACGGCCTGCACCCGAACCTGCCGTGGCGCTACTACCCGCGTTCGCTCAGGGAGCTGAAGCAGGCCCTGCCGAACGTCTCCCTGAAGGCCTTCACGGCGACGGAGATCCACCACTTCGAGACGATCAGCGGTCTTTCCGCCTCGGAGATTCTGGACGAGCTGATCGACGCGGGCCTGGAGTCGCTGACCGGCGGTGGCGCCGAGATCTTCGACTGGGAGGTCCGGCAGCACATCGTGGACCACCGCACCCACTGGGAGGACTGGTCCCGCATCCACCGCCTGGCGCACGAGAAGGGCCTGAAGACCCCGTGCACCATGCTCTACGGCCACATCGAGGAGCCCCGCCACCGCGTGGACCACGTCCTGCGCCTGCGTGAGCTGCAGGACGAGACGGGCGGCTTCCAGGTCTTCATCCCGCTGCGCTACCAGCACGACTTCGTGGACATGAAGGACGGCAAGATCCGCAACCGCCTTCAGGCCCGCACCCAGATGGCGACCGGTGCGGAAGCCCTGAAGACCTTCGCCGTCTCCCGGCTGCTCTTCGACAACGTCCCGCATGTGAAGGTCTTCTGGGTCATGCACGGGGTGCAGACCGCGCAGCTGGCCCTGCAGCACGGCGCGGACGACATGGACGGCTCGGTGGTCGAGTACAAGATCACCCACGACGCCGACAACTTCGGTACGCCGAACAAGCTCACCCGTGAGGACCTGCTGGAGCTGATCCGCGACGCCGGCTTCCGCCCGGTGGAACGGAACACGCGCTACGAGATCATCCGCGAGTACGACGGCCCGGACCCGGCCCGCAGGGAGTCTCCCCAGCCGATGCGGGTGTGACGCGGCCCGGTCGGTGACAAGGCGGGGCACAAGGGGTACCCGCCCGGCATGGTTTCAACGAAGGCCCCCGAGGACGCCTACACGGCGGAGCCCTTCGTCCCCGAGGGCGCCGATCTCGCCGCCCTCCGCGAAGCCGCCGCCGGATGCCGTGGCTGCCCCCTGCACCGGGACGCCACGCAGACGGTGTTCGGCGCGGGCAGCGCGCACGCCCGCGTCATGCTCGTCGGCGAGCAGCCCGGCGACCAGGAGGACCGCCAGGGCAGACCTTTCGTCGGCCCCGCCGGCAAGCTGCTCGACAGGGCGCTGGAGGAAGCCGGCATCGACCCGGCGGAGGCGTACGTCACCAACGCCGTCAAGCACTTCAAGTTCACCCGGGCCGAGCCGCGCAAGCGCCGGATCCACAAGGCCCCGAGCCTTCGGGAGATGACCGCCTGCGGGCCGTGGCTCGCCGCGGAGCTGGCGCTGGTCGAGCCCGAACTGATCGTGGTGCTCGGTGCGACGGCCGGGAAGGCGCTGCTCGGGTCGTCGTTCCGGGTGGGCGAGGTGCGCGGGACCGTACTGGAGCGGGAGATCCACGGCCGGCCCGAGCGGCTGGTGCCGACTGTGCATCCGTCGTCGGTGCTGCGGGCGCAGGACGACGCGGACAGGAAGGCCGCGTACCAGGGGCTCGTGGCCGACCTGAAGGTGGCTGCGCGCGCCCTCGGGTGACGGATCCCCCTCCCGTAATGGCTAAAGTGGCCCCATGCCGCTTACCTTCACCCTGGACCCCGCCATCACCCCTGACCTGCGCGACGGCATCCTCGACCTGTGGACGGACGTCTCCAACGCGGGCGGTGCCGTGGGCTTCGTGCCGCCGGTGAGCCGGGAGGACGTCCGGCCGGAGCTGGTGCGCCACTTCGTGGCCATGGCCGAGGGCCGTCACCGGCTGCTGGTCGGCTGTGACGAGACGGGCGAGCCGGCCGCGACCGCCTTCTTCTCCTTCAACACGCACCGGCTCCAGCAGCACTGGGTGTGGCTGTACACGGTGATGGTCCACCCGAGGCACCAGGGCAAGGGGTACGGCCGCGAGCTGCTGGCGGCCGCCGCGGACGCGGCCCGTACCTTCGACGGCATCGACGCGATACGGCTGAGCTGCCGGGGCGGCCTGGGCCTGGAGCGGTTCTACGGCTCCTGCGGTTACAAGGAGGTCGGCCGGGTGCCGGGCGCCATCCGGGTGGCACCCGGCGACGACCGCGACGACGTGATCATGCTGCTGCCCCTCGGCTGACCCCCCTGCAAGATCCCTCCCCGGTCGTGCTTCACTGGACGATGACCCCTTTTGGAATCGGACGAGTGGATTGAGATGCTCCGCTACACGCTGATGCGCCTCGGCATCTTCGCCGGCTGCCTCGTGGTCGTCTGGGGAGCCGTCTACTCCGGCATCTTCCCGCGCGGTTTCGGCGACTCGAACTTCCTGTGGGTGCTGCTGCTGGCGCTGGTCCTGTCGGCGCCGATCAGCTGGGTGGTGCTGCGCAAGGAGCGGGACCGGGCCTCGGTGCAGATCGTCGACAGGGTCGACCGGATGAAGGCCAACCTCGACGCCAACCGCAGCCAGGAGGACGGCGTCGACGACGCCGCGAGGGCGCAGGGCGGGGCAGCCGCGTCCAACTAGTCTTGCCCTCATGGGTGGGGCGAGGGCCAAGCGCATGCCGCGGGCGGTGCGGGAGCAGCAGATGCTCGACGCCGCCGTGCGGATCTTCGGCCGACGCGGCTACATGGCCGCCTCGATGGACGAGATCGCCGAACTCGCCGGCGTGTCCAAGCCCTTGGTCTACCTGTACCTGAATTCCAAGGAAGACCTCTTCACCGCCTGCATCCGGCGCGAGGCCACCGCCCTGACGGAGGCCGTCCGCGCCGGGGTCCGCACGGACCTGCCCGCCGACCGCCGGCTCTGGGACGGGCTCGGGGCCTTCTTCGCGCACACCGCCGCGCACCCCGACGCCTGGTCGGTGCTGCACCTCCAGGCCCGAACGCACGGGGAGCCCTTCGCGGCCGAGGTCGCCGCGATGCGCGAGGAGATCGTGGCGTTCGTGACCCGGCTGGTCGCGGCCGCGGCCCGCGAGGCCCACCGGGCCCCCGACCTGCCCGAGCACGAGGTGGCGGGGCTGGCCGAGGCACTGGTGGGTGCGGCGGAGTCGCTGGCCGTGTGGGCCAACACCACGCCTGGAGTCACCGCCCGCCAGGCGGCGACCACCCTGATGAACTTCGCGTGGTCGGGCCTGGGCAATCTGATGCAGGGCAACACATGGACACCGCCGGCCGACCCGACCCGGGAGTGCGGGTGACGGGCAGGGGCGCGTCACCGGCGGGGAATCAAACGTGAGCCCCCGTCACATAACCCCCGAGGCTGCACATCCCCGGCTCCGGACCATTCCCGGACTCGCACAATCCCCTCACAGCGGAGCCGTACGATCACCTCCCTAACCTGCGGTAACCCCTTTCCGTCAAGGCGCCGCAGGTGCACGCACGCCACAGGAGCCGCTCGTGTCCACGCCGTACCCGAACACCCCCGTCTCCGCCACCGACTACGACGGCCGCCCGGTCCTCGTGGAGCCGTGGGTCCAGCGGCTGGAGGGTGTGGTGCGGGAGGTGTCCGTACCGCCGTTCACATCTCCGCTCAAACACGGCTCCCTCGCCGACCTGCCCTTCGACAACGCGGACGCCGCGCCGGCCGCGATCGTGCTCAGCCGCAAGCTGCCCGACGGCCGCTGGACGGACGTGACGGCCGCGTACTTCGCCGAGCAGGTGCTCGCGGTGGCCAAGGGGCTGATCGCCGAGGGCCTGATGCCGGGCGACCGCATCGCCGTCATGGCCCGTACGACGTACGAATGGACGCTGCTCGACTTCGCCGCCTGGGCCGCCGGCCTGGTCACCGTGCCGGTCTACCCCACCTCCTCGGTCTTCCAGACCCGCTGGATCCTGCACGACTCCGGCGCCGTCGCCCTGATCACCGAGACCGCTGGCCAGGCCTCCGCCATCGGCCCCGAACTCCAGCACCTGCCCGACCTGCGCCATCTGTGGGTGATGGACAAGGAGCACGTGACCCGGCTCGGCGAGGCCGGCGCACAGGTGCCGGACGGTGAAGTCGCCGTACGGCGCGGCATGCTCGGCCCCGACACCCTCGCCACGCTCATCTACACCTCCGGCACCACCGGCCGCTCCAAGGGCTGCGCCCTCTCGCACGGCAACTTCTTCGCCGAGGTCGACAACGCCATCGAGCTGCTCCACCCGGTCTTCAAGGCCCAGGACGAGGAGCCCTCGGTCCTGCTCTTCCTGCCGATGTCCCACGTCTTCGGACGCATGGTGGCCATCGCCTGCGTCCGGGCCCGGGTCCGCCTCGGCCACGCGCCGAGCCTGGCCGCCGAGGACCTGCTTCCGGACCTGGCGGCCTTCAGGCCGACCGCGCTGCTGACCATCCCGTACATGCTGGAGAAGGTCTACAACTCGGCCCGTGCGCAAGCCGAGTCGGGCGGCCGGGTGGCGGTCTTCGACCGCGCCGCCGCCGTCGCCCGGCGCTACGGCGAGGCGCTGGAGGCCCGGCAGACCGGCGCCGGCAGCGGCCCGAGCCGCTCCCTGAAGACGGCCCGCAGCTTCTACGACCCGCTCGTCTACCGCAAGATCCGCACCGCCATGGGCGGACGCGTCCGGCACGCCATCTGCGGCGGCTCCCCGCTCGGCCGGCGCCTCGCCGCGTTCTACGCCGGCGCCGGCATCGAGATCTTCGAGGGCTACGGCCTGACGGAGACCACCGGCGCCACGACCGTCACGCCGCCCCTCAAACCCCGCCTGGGCACGGTCGGCTGGCCGCTCCCCGGCACCCGCGTCCGGATCGCGGCCGACGGCGAGATCCTCGTCGCGGGCGACCACGTCCTGCGCGGCTACTGGGACCCGCAGGCCGGCGGAGTCGTCCCCGCGACCAGGGACGGCTGGCTGCCCACCGGCGACATCGGCGAACTGGACGACGAGGGCTACCTCACCATCACCGGCCGCAAGAAGGAACTGCTGATCACCGCGGGCGGCAAGTCGGTGGCCCCGGCCCCGCTGGAGAACTGGCTGCGCCAGCACCCGCTGATCTCGCAGGTGATGCTGGTCGGCGACGGCCGGCCGTACGTCGCCGCGCTGATCACCCTCGACCCCGACGGCATCACCCACTGGCGGCAGATGATCGGCAAGCACCCGGTGCCGCCGGAACTCCTGCTCGGCGACCCCGAGTTGGAGGCGATCCTGCAGCGAGCGATCGACGAGGCCAACAAGCTGGTCTCCCGCCCCGAGTCCATCCGCCGCTTCGCCGTACTCCCCGTGGACTTCACCGAGGCGGCCGGCCATCTGACGCCCTCCCTGAAGCTCCGCCGTGAGGCGATCACGCGGGACTTCTCCCGCGAGGTGGAGAGCCTGTACGGGAACTGAGGCCGGTGCGTCGAAGCGGCTACGGTCGACACCCGCTCCGCGCTGGTCCCGCCTCGGTCCGGACTCTCGGCGGGGCGTGGAGCGGGTTGCCGCCTGGGTCGGTCGCGGCCCGCCATTGATCCTCGTACGGCACCTGACCCTCAGTCAATCCTTGGGTTTTCTTCGAACCCCCAAGTGCTAGCTTGGGAGTTGTGACGCTGGACGACCTTCGCGTGTTCGTGGCCGTGTGCCGTGCCGGCAGCCTCAGTTCCGTCGCGCGGGACCTCGGCTGCACCCAGTCCGCCGTGAGCCAGCACGTGAAGCGGCTGGAGCGGGAGACCGGGGTGGCGCTGCTGGAACGGCAACCGCGGGGCGTGGTCCCCACGCAGGCCGGCCGGATTCTGGAAGCGGCGGCGGCCGAGGGCATATCCGGCCTCGACCTCGCGGTACGGCAGTTGCGCGACCTCGTCGACGGCCACAGCGGGTACGTCCGCGTCGCCACCGGCGCCACCACCGTCCGGCACTTCATGTCCGACGCGGTGGTCACCTTCCGCCGCCGTCATCCCGAGGTCAATCTGGAGTTCCGTACCGTCAGTTCGGGACGCGGCACCTTCGACGCCCTCGCCGACGGCACCCTCGACCTGGCGTGGATCACCGTCGGCCCCCGGGTCCGCGGCATCGAGCAGCGGACGGTCGCGGAACTGCCCTGGCTGCTCGCCGTCCACGCCGACGATCCCCTCGCCGAACGGCCGGATCTCGACCCCGCGGAACTGGCCGACGTACGCCTCATCCGCCTGCCCCCCAACTCCACCTCCGCCGCCCGACTCGACGCGGCCTGCGCCGAGCTGGGCGTGCGGTTCGCCTACGACACGAGCGTCGCCGACTGGGACACGGCGCTGCTGCTGGCCGAGCTGGGCGTGGGCCGGGCGGTCGTACCCGCCGTACCCGGACTGCCGGTACCGGGGGAGGGCGATCTGCGGCTGGTCCCGCTGCGGGGCCTGCGCCCCCTCCCGGTCGGCTGGGCCGTCCGCCGTTGGGACGCCCTCAGCCCTCCGGCACGCGCCTTCGCGGATACGGTCGCCGCCGCTCGCTGAGCGAGAGTTCCGCCTGGTCAGCCTGCCTTCCGGGCGAGAACAAACGCCTGGTCCGCCGTCTCGCCCAGCGCGGTGTCCTGTGCGCGCACGGTGCTGGAGCGCAGGACGAAACCGCCGTCGGCCAGGAGCCCCGCCATGAACTCGGGACGACGGCGCTCGAAGTCCAGCGTGACCGGACGCCCCCACGGCTGAGTGAGGCGGAGCGGCTCGTCTCCCGTCTGGAAGGCGAGGAGGAGATGGCCGCCGGGGGCGAGGACGCGGTGGAATTCGGCAAGCAGACGGGGGAGTTCGGCCACGGGTGTGTGGATGCTGGAGTACCAGGAGACGACCCCGGCGAGGGAACCGTCCTCAAGGGGCAACTCCAGCATCGACCCCTGCTCGAACCGCAGAGCGGGATACTCGCGGCGGGCGACGGTGAGCATCGACTCGGAGAGGTCGAGGCCGGAGACGGACAGGCCCAGGCTCGCGAGATGGGCCGTGACCGCGCCGGGCCCGCAGCCGAGGTCGGCCACCGGCCGGTCCGGGCCGACCAGTTCGGCGTACGCGGCGAGCAGCGCCCGCTCCAGCGGCCTGTCGGCGAGCGGGTTCCGGAAGTGGTCGGCGTAGTCCTCGGCGACCGTGTCGTAGAAGGTGCGGGTGGCGGTGAGGAAGTCCTCGGTGTCGGTCATGGGGAGGACCGTAACGACCCGCACTGACAGGCCTTTAGGCTTCTGTCGTTCGGTCAGTTGATCGGGGTGGGGGAAAGGGCCGATGGATCAGGCGACAGACGTTTTCCAGCCACTGCAGGGGGACGATCCGCCGGTGGTGGCCGGTTACCGGCTCGCCGCGCGGCTGGGCGCGGGGGGTATGGGACGGGTCTACCTGTCGCACACGCAGGGTGGCCGGCCGGTGGCCCTCAAGGTCGTGCGGCCGGAGCTGGCCGACGATCCGGACTTCCGGCGGCGGTTCGCACGGGAGGTCAGGGCGGCCCGGCGGGTCCGGGGCGCGTACACCGCCGAGCTGATCGACGCCGACGCGGACGGCGTGCCGCCCTGGCTGGCCACGCTCTACGTGCCGGGGCCGTCGCTGGCGGAGGCCGTGGCCCGGCGCGGACCGCTGCCGGTTCCGGCGGTGCTGTGGCTGATGGCGGGGGTGGCGGAGGCGCTGCAGGCCATCCACGCCGAGGGCATCGTGCACCGGGACCTGAAGCCGTCGAACGTGCTGCTGGCCGCCGACGGGCCACGGGTGATCGACTTCGGGATCGCACTGGCCGCCGACGGGACGTCGTACACGGCGACCGGAAACACCATCGGCACGCCCGCGTTCATGGCCCCGGAGCAGGCGTCCGGGGACGAGGTCACGACGGCGACCGATGTCTTCGCGCTCGGTCAGACGGCGGCGTTCGCGGCGCTGGGCAGGCCGCTCTACGGCGACGGCTCGGGCGTCAACATGCTGTACCGCATCGTGCACTCCGCACCCGACCTGTCCCTGCTGCCCGAGCCGCTGCGGCCGCTCTTCGCCCGCTGCCTGGCCGCGGACCCGGCCGAGCGGGCCACGGCTGCGGAGGTCGTGGAGTGGTGCCGGCAGCGGCTGGGGGCGGACGCCGACGCGGGCGGGGGACCGGCCGTGTGGCGGGAGATCACCGGGCCGGAGGTCGTGGTCCCGGCGCCGCTGCCCGACCCCACCCCGGTCTCCCCGCAGCCGCTGATCGGGTACCCGCGGTCGCCGGCCGGGTGGCCGCAGCCGACGGCGGACCAGCGCAAGGCCCGCAGGCGGCGCGCCGGACTGATCACGGCCGCCGGTGTGGCGGGAGGCGCGCTGCTGGTGGCGGCCCTGGCGTGGTTCGTGATGGACGCCAAGGACAGGCCCGTTGGCCGGGGCACGGCGGGCTCCAGGACGTCCGCCACGGGGCCGGCGGCACGGTCGTCGGCGTCCGCGCCGGGCTCCTCCTCGCATGCGCCGGACTCGTCGGCGCGCGGGGCCGGTGACGGTGGCGGCGGCGCGTCCGGGAACGGGGCATCCTCGTCGGCGTCGCCCCAGGACCCGCGGCCGGAGGGTTTCGCCCCGGTGCGGCTCGACGCGAAGACCTCGTTGAGCCTCGGGGACAAGGAGCCCGCACGGCAGGACCGCAGGGGTGACATCCGCTTCGACTGCCGGTCGATCGGGTGTGAACTGACGAGCGACAGCGCCGTCTTCGTCCAGATGTGGGGTGCGCACGGCACCACCCTCGACGAGTGCCGGCTCATACTCGGCAGCGCCAAGAAGCACAGTTGGACGCTGGCCGGGGCGGCGGCCGGCACCGAGTTCTGCATCAAGGACACCGAGGGCGACATCGGACTGTACGTGATCCAGACCAAGTCCACCGCGCTCCCGGACATCGCCTTCCTGCAGGGAGACCTGACGATCTGGCGGAAGGCGGCCCGGCCGGGGGCCTAGCCCACCCCGGCAAGCCGCAGCAGCGCGGCCGTCGCCGCCGCGCCCAGCACCACCACCGCGAACGGTGCCCGGCGCCAGGCCAGCACGCCGCCGACCAGGACCCCGGCGGGCCGGGCCCAGCCCGCGAAGCCGCCGGACTCCGTCAGCGCACCGGTGGCCAGCAGCGCGACGAGCAGGACCACCGCTCCGGCCGAGGCGAGCTCCTGCGCACGGGCCGGTATCTCGACCCGCCCGTGCAGCACCGGCCCCACCAGCCGGAAGGCGTACGTGCCCACGGCCAGCGCGAGGATCACGACAACAGCGGCGTTCATACGGCGGCCTCCACAGGCTGTCGGCGATACAGGAAGAGCCCCGTCAGGGCGAGCAGCACCGGCACCCCGGCGGGCACGGCGGGCGTCGCCACCAGGGCGACGACCGCGCCGATCACCGCACACCGCCGTACCGCCGCGTCCCCCCGCAGCTGGGGCAGGACCAGGGCGACCAGTACGGCGGGAAACGCGGCGTCGAGCCCGTAGCGGGCCGTGTCGCCCAGCGCACCCCCGGCGAGCGCACCGGCCAGCACCCCGGTGTTCCACACGGCGAACAGCCCGAGCCCGGAGATCCAGAAGGCCCGCCGCTGCCGTACCGGGTCGGGCTGGGCGAGGGCGAAGGCGACCGTCTCGTCGGTGACCAGGTGGGCGCCGAGGAAGCGGGCCACCCGTCCGGTCCCGAGGATCTCGGCGACGGCCAGGCTGAAGGCGGCCGTACGGGTGTTCAGCAACAGTCCGGTCGCCGCCGCCGCGAGCGGGCCGCCCCCGGCGAGCAGCACTCCTACCGCGCTGAACTGGGCCGATCCCGCGTACACCACCAGTGACATCAGTACCGGCACCCACACCGGCAGCCCGCCGGCGACGGAGACTGCACCGAAGGAGACACCGACGACGCCGCTGGCCAGCCAGACCAGAGAGCTGTCGCGGAGCAGGGAACGATCACTGGGTGTTCGGAGAAACGAACGCATGTTTTCTACAATGAACAGCGGGTACTCTGTCCGTCAAGCCGAACGGTCGTACCGATGGAGCGAACGAGATGTCCGAGCCGCCTCCCCGTCCCCCCGCCCGGCTCCCTCTGGAGTGGATCGCCGCATCGCTCAAGCGTGAGCGCACCCGCACCGGGCTGTCCCTGTCCGAGCTGGCCAAACGCGCCGGAATCGCGAAGTCCACGCTCTCCCAGCTGGAGGCGGCGAGCGGCAATCCCAACGTGGAGACGCTCTGGGCGCTCGCGGTCGCCCTGGGGGTGCCGTTCAGCGCACTGGTGGAGCCGCCGGCGCCGAGCATCCAGGTGATCCGGGCAGGCGAGGGCCCGGCGGTCGCCTCGGCGCAGGCGAACTATGTCGCCACCCTGCTGTCCGCGAGCCCGCCGTCGGCCCGGCGGGACATCTACCGCCTGAGCGCCGAGCCCGGGGCGGCCCGGGTGTCGGAACCGCACATCCCCGGCACGGTCGAGCATCTGATCGTGAGCTCCGGCCGGATGAAGGCGGGCCCGGCGGGGGAGGAGGCGGAACTCGGCCCGGGGGATTACATGACCTATAGGGGAGATGTGCCGCACTCCTACGAGGCGCTGGCGCCGGGTACGACCTTCGTTCTCGTCATGCAGCACACGTAGAGAATTCGCACAGAATTCATCAACGGCCGGGACCGGCGGTGGGCCCGGGAAAGGCAGGAGCCCCGTCGCCGGAACGGCGCGGGGCTCCTTGGGTACTGCTCTCAGGTTCTGCGATCAGGCAGTGATCAGACGGGGGTGACGTTCTCCGCCTGCGGACCCTTCGGGCCCTGCGTCACGTCGAAGCTCACCTGCTGGTTCTCCTCGAGGGAGCGGAAGCCGGAGGCGTTGATCGCGGAGTAGTGAACGAAGACGTCGGGGCCGCCGCCCTCCTGGGCGATGAAGCCAAAGCCCTTTTCGGCGTTGAACCACTTAACGGTTCCGGTAGCCATAAGCCCTCCTTGGGCTCAAAAGGGTTGCCCTGCTCCAGAACCTGCACGTGCGAAACGGTGCTGCGCAACTGCATACGTCTGAAAACGACGAGAGCCTGCGGTTACATGCTCCGCAGGCTCTGTACTGCAAGGGAAACCAAACTGCAACTTGCGGCAAGCCTAGCATCCGGGCAGCCGAAAGCAATAGAGGGCAAGATCACTTCACCCGGATGTTTGAACGGCCGTTGGGCCATTTGACGGCGAGGTGACGGCGGGGCCGGTCCCGGCACCGTACCCCACGGGGTCTAGGGTCGCGATGTGGACAATTCTCGCACCCGGCCGCGCGTCGGCCACATCCAGTTCCTGAACTGCCTGCCCCTCTACTGGGGGCTCGCGAGAACCGGCACCCTCCTCGACTTCGAGCTGACCAAGGACACCCCGGAGAAGCTCAGCGAGCAGCTCGTGCGCGGCGACCTCGACATCGGCCCCGTCACCCTCGTCGAGTTCCTGAAGAACGCCGCAGACCTGGTCGCCTTCCCGGACATCGCCGTCGGCTGCGACGGCCCGGTGATGTCCTGCGTGATCGTCTCGCAGGTCCCGCTGGACCAGCTGGACGGCCGCCGGGTCGCCCTGGGCTCGACCTCCCGCACCTCGGTCCGCCTCGCCCAGCTCCTCCTCGCCGACCGCTACGGCGTCCGGCCCGACTACTACACCTGCCCGCCCGACCTCAGCCTGATGATGCAGGAGGCGGACGCGGCGGTCCTGATCGGCGACGCGGCACTGCGGGCGAACCTGCTGGACGGCCCGCGCTACGGCCTTGAGGTCCACGACCTCGGCGCGCTCTGGAAGGAGTGGACCGGACTGCCGTTCGTCTTCGCGGTCTGGGCGGCCCGCCGCGACTACGCCGACCGCGAGCCGGACATCACCCGCCAGGTCCACCAGGCCTTCCTCGAATCCCGCAACCTCTCCCTGGAGGAGGTCGCCAAGGTCGCCGAACAGGCCGCCCGCTGGGAGGCCTTCGACGAGGTGACCCTGGCGCAGTACTTCACCACCCTCGACTTCAGCTTCGGCACCCCGCAGCTGGAGGCGGTCGCCGAGTTCGCCCGCCGGATCGGCCCGACGACCGGCTTCCCGGCGGACGTGAAGGTGGACCTGCTGCGTCGGTGAGCACGCGTCACTAGGCTGAGCGGGACAGGCCTGGACACGGGCCTTGAGTGCGTGTCTTGAGCGCTACGGGCCTTGAGACGTGTCGTGGGTACGGGCCTTGAGGCCGGAGGCGTTGGGGGGAGCGCGCCATGCAGCCGCTGGACGTGGACGAGCCGGCCACCGTCGGGCCCTACCGGTTGCTCGGCCGGCTCGGCGCCGGTGGCATGGGCCGGGTCTACCTCGGCCGCAGCGCGGGGGGCCGTACGGTCGCCGTGAAGATCGTGCATCCGCACTTCGCGCTGGACGAGGAGTTCCGCGCCCGCTTCCGGCGCGAGGTGGCGGCCGCCCGCCGGGTCGGCGGCGCCTGGACCGCGCCCGTCCTGGACGCGGACCCGGACGCCCCGGTGCCCTGGGTCGCCACCGCCTACGCGGCCGGCCCGTCCCTCGCCGCGGCCGTCACCGACACCGGCCCGCTGCCCGCGCACACCGTACGGGCCCTGGGCGCGGGCCTCGCCGAGGCGCTGACGGCCGTGCACGAACGGGAGCTCGTGCACCGGGACGTCAAGCCGTCGAACGTCCTGCTGACCCTCGACGGACCGTTGCTGATCGACTTCGGTATCGCACGGGCCATGGACGGCACGGCGTCCCTGACGTCCACCGGTGTCTCGGTCGGCTCCCCGGGCTACATGTCACCCGAGCAGATCCTCGGCAAGGGCGTCACGGGCGCCGCCGACGTCTTCTCCCTCGGCGCGGTCCTCGTCCACGCGGCCACCGGGCAAGCGCCCTTCCGCGGTGACTCCTCGGCCGCACTGCTCTACAAGGTCGTCCACGAGGAGCCCGAACTGGGCTCGCTCGACGGCGCGTTGCGGGAGGTCGCCATGGCCTGCCTGGCCAAGGACCCGGCGGCCCGGCCGGTGCCCGCCGAGGTGAGCCGACGGCTCGCCCCGGAAGGCGCCACCCGCCTGATCGCCGGCGGCTGGCTGCCGGGTCCCCTGGTGGAACAGGTCAGCCGCAGCGCCGTCCGCCTGCTCAATCTGGACACGGGGGAGACGGTGCGGTCGGGGCCGGTGGCCTTCGACCGGCCGGCGGTGCCGGGGCCGCCGGTGCCTGCGTCAGCGTCTGCTTCGGACTCCGGCTCGGGCCCCGCCTCCGCTCCCGCCCCCGCCGAGCCGGACTCCGTCACCGGGGCCGGTGCTTTCGGGCCCGCGCCCGTGATGAGCCCGCAGGACCCTGGCACGCCGGTGCCTTCCGGGCCGGCGACCGGTGCGGCCGGGAAGGCCCCGGGGACCGCGACCGGTGCGGCCGGGGTTGGCCCGGAGTCCGCGACCGGTGCGGACGGGGTGCCGTCCGGGGCGCCGACCGTCGTGCCCGCGCCGCGGGACGCGTCGCCGCCCGGCCGGGTCTCGGTCAGCCTGGCGGCGGCCTCCGCGCCGGCAGACAGCGGCAGGGGCCGCCGGCTGAGCTGCACGGTGGTGCTGGCCGTCGCGGGAGCGCTGGCCGTGGTGTCCCTGGTGGCCGGCGCGGTGCTGCGGCCCTGGTTCCAGCACGACAGTGACGCGGGCGCGGGCAGCGCCCCCCGCTCCCCGGCGCCGAGTGGGGCGGTCAGCAGTGCCCCCGGCGGGAGTTCCCGGTCCGGTGCGATCCCGGCCCGCTATCTCGGCACCTGGGAAGGGCAGGGCAGCGAACTGGGACTGCCCGCGGGCACCTTCCGGATCACCGTCCACCAGGCGAGCGTGGGGGAGGAGTTGGGGCGGCTGAGGAACACCGACCAGATCGGCGGTGTGTGCACGGACGTCCTCACCCTGAAGAAGGTGACGAAGTCCCGGATCCTCGCGACCTCGGTGGGCGCACGGGACAACCCCGGGCACTGTGTGGCGAGTCCGCGCCAGGTCGAACTGACCCCGGTCGGCGACGACCTGCAGTTCACTTCGGACAGCGCGGCCGAGGGCAACGCGCAGGCCCGGATGTCGAAGGTCGGATGAGAACCGTGAGCGCGACGGGGAGCGGAACCGGATGAGCACAGGGGCGCTGATGGCCGCCGCCGCGCTGTGGGGTGTTCTGACGGGCGCGCTGCTGCCCCGCGCCGCCTACCGTTTCGCCGTCCCCTCCGGTGAGCCGTGGCGCGACCGCTGCCCGGACGGCCACCCGCTGCGGGGCTGGATCGGCCGCACGGGGTGCGGCGCGTGCGGAGAAGAGGGGCAGGTACAGGGGCGGGGGCACGGACAGCGCACCGAGGTACTCCCTGCCGCCCTCGCCACCGCCCTGACCTGCGCCGCTCTCGCCGCCGCCACCGGCACCCGGCCGGAACTGGCGGTATGGCTGCTGCTCGCGCCCGTCGGGGTGCTGCTGGCCGTGGTCGACCTCCGGGTGCAGCGGCTGCCCGATCCGCTGACCCTGCCCCTCGCCGCGGCCGCCCTCGCCCTGCTGGGCCTCGCCGCGCTGCTGCCCGAGCACGCCGGCCACTGGCTCACCGCGCTGTACGGAGCCCTCGCGCTCGGCGCCGGCTACTACGCGCTGTACCGCATCAACCCGGCCGGCATGGGCTTCGGCGACGTGAAACTGGCCGTCGGCATGGGCGTCGTACTCGGCTGGTACGGCTGGTCCACGGTCCTGCTCGGCGCCTTCGCCGGTTTCCTGTTCGGCGCGCTGTACGGCGGCGCGCTCGTCGTCGTACGGCGCGCGGGACGCAAGTCGGCGATCCCGTTCGGCCCGTTCCTGCTGGCCGGTGCCTTGACCGGCCTGCTGATCGGCGCGTACGCGGCCTGACGTCTGTGCGGGGAAAGGGCTGGCGTAGGCTGAGTCAGCCCGTCCACAACCCTTGACGAAAGGGACGCCCTGGTGACCGAGAAGGCCGACCTCCAGTCTGTCCTCGACCGTGCCGCAGCCGGTGGGCGGATCACCCCGGAAGAGGCGCTCGTCCTCTACCGCGACGCCCCGCTGCACGCGCTGGGCGCCGCCGCCGACGCCGTACGCCGCCGCAAGTACGCCGGCACCGAGCACATCGCGACGTACATCATCGAGCGGAACATCAACTACACGAACGTGTGCGTCACGGCGTGCAAGTTCTGCGCCTTCTACGCGGCCCCCAAGGACAAGGACAAGGGCTGGACCCGCGACCTCGACGACATCCTGCGCCGCTGCGCGGAGACCGTCGAGCTGGGCGGCACCCAGATCATGTTCCAGGGCGGCCACCACCCGGACTACGGCGTCGAGTACTACGAGAAGCACTTCAAGGCCATCAAGGACGCCTTCCCGCAGCTGGTCATCCACTCGCTGGGCGCCTCCGAGGTCGAGCACATGGCCCGTATCTCCGGCGTGTCGGTCGAGGAGGCCATCACCCGGATCCACGAGGCCGGCCTGGACTCGTTCGCGGGCGCCGGCGCGGAACTGCTCCCCGAGCGCCCCCGCAAGGCCATCGCGCCCCTCAAGGAGTCCGGCGAGCGCTGGCTGGAGATCATGGAGACCGCGCACCGGCTGGGTGTGGAGTCGACGTCCACGATGCTCATGGGCACGGGTGAGACGAACGCCGAGCGGATCGAGCACCTGCGGATGATCCGGGACGTCCAGGACCGTACGGGCGGCTTCCGCGCGTTCATCCCGTACACCTACCAGCCCGAGAACAACCACCTGAAGGGCCGGACGCAGGCGACGATCTTCGAGTATCTCCGCATGATCGCCATCGCCCGCCTCTTCCTCGACAACGTCCAGCACATCCAGGGCTCCTGGCTGACCACGGGCAAGGAGGTCGGCCAGCTCTCCCTGCACTACGGCGCGGACGACCTCGGCTCCATCATGCTGGAGGAGAACGTCGTCTCCTCGGCCGGCGCCAAGCACCGCTCCAACCGCCTGGAGATCATCGACCTGATCCGCAAGGCGGGCCGCGTCCCGGCGCAGCGGGCCACGACGTACGAGCACCTCGTCGTCCACGACGACCCGGCGAACGACCCCGTGGACGACCGTGTGGTCTCCCACATCTCCTCCACGGCCATCGAGGGCGGCACTGCCCACCCCGAACTGAAGCTGCTGGCGTCGAACTAGGGGTGCCGTGCTGACACTTCACGTCGCCGAGCGGTCTCCCGAGGCGGCGGTTCTGGTCGACGGGGCGTCCGTCGCCGCCGTCGGCCCGTACGGAGAACTGGCCGCCGCCGAGCCCCGGGCCAAGGTGCGGCGCTGGCCCGGCATCCTCACTCCGGGGCTGCTGAACCCGTACGGCCCGGAGCTGCTGGAGGCCACCTACCACCCCGACCCCCGCGAGGCCGACGTCCTCGGCACCGAGCCGATCGGCGGGGCGCGGGCCCGGGAGATCTTCCGCGGCGATCCCGCACGCCTCGGCGCGAGCGCGCGACGCGGGGTGCAGCGGATGCTGGCACACGGCACGGTGGCGGTGGCCGGCGAGTTGCGTTCGCGGGCCGCGGTCGACGCCGTGCGCAGGGCCGGGCTCGCGGTGGGGCAGCGGCCGGACCGCCTTCCGGGCCCGGCGGCGCTGTCCCCGACCCCGCTGATCCTGCTGCCGCGGCTCGTCCCGGGCGGCCCCGCCCGCTTCGCCGTGTTCGACGTGGCGGACCGCGCCGAACTGGTCCGCCGCGGCGCCGGCACCTGCGTGGCAACCGTGATCGGCGGGCGGTTGGTGTACCGGGGCCGCTGATCCCGGGGCACCGGAGGCAGACCTCGTCGGCCGGCTGTGCGCCGCGCGGGCGTGGACGAGGGCGCTGCCGGGGTGCCGTACCCCCTGCTGCCACAATGGGCGGGTGACCCGCGCTTCCCTGAACAAGCAGCCGCACGAAGTCGCCTCGATGTTCGACGACGTGGCGGAACGGTACGACCTGACGAACGACGTGCTGTCGCTCGGCCAGGACCGGCGCTGGCGCAAGGAGGTGGCGAAGGCGGTCGACGCGCGCCCCGCGCAGAAGGTCCTCGACCTGGCCGCCGGCACGGCCACCTCCTCGCTGCCCCTAGCGCGGACGGGCGCGTACGTCGTCCCCTGCGACTTCTCGGTCGGGATGCTCCAGGTCGGCAAGAGGAAGCACACCTGGCTGCCGTTCACGGCCGGGGACGCGACGAAGCTGCCGTTCAAGGACGACACCTTCGACGCCGTCAGCATCTCCTTCGGTCTGCGCAACGTCCAGGACACGGACGCGGCCCTGCGGGAGATGTACCGGGTGACCCGCCCCGGCGGCCGCGTGGTGATCTGCGAGTTCTCGTCCCCGACGTGGGCGCCGTTCCGCACCGTCTACACCGAGTACCTGATGCGTGCCCTGCCGCCGGTCGCCCGCGCGGTGTCCTCGAACCCGGACGCCTACGTCTACCTCGCCGAGTCCATCCGTGCCTGGCCCGACCAGCCCGCCCTCGCCGAAAGGCTGCGCAAGGCGGGCTGGTCGAAGGTGGCCTGGCGCAACCTCACCGGCGGCGTGGTCGCCCTGCACCGGGGCTTCAAGGAGAGCTGAGCCGTCTCTTTCCGGAGCGGCGGGCTCAGCGGTTGATCATCTCGAAGGCGTCGCCGGGCTCACCGAGTTCACGTTGGAGCCCGCCCGCGGGCGGCCGCGGGATCCGTGGCTCGCGCACGCCTCCGCCGCTCTCTCCCTCACCGAAGTCGAACCACACGTACACCATCGACTCCCGCGGCACCTCGGCGCCGGGCTGCGGGTACTGGCGTACGACGTAGTCGACGACCGTGTGGTGGAAGTCCGGGCGGTCCGGCGCGTTGAGGAACAGGCCCCGCGCCCGGGCCGTTTCGCGCGCGTCCACGGCCATCAGTCCGACCAGCCGTGGTACGCGCACTTCGGGTGTTTTGGGTGTTATGCGCACAGATGTCACCCCCAGCGGTACTGGAAGGGTAACTCCCGTACGCCCCGGCCGGAAGGAGTCGGTGTCTTTCTGTAACAGATGACTACGCTGCGTTATTCGCGCGGGTGTTGAGGGCGAGCCGGAAACAGAGTGCCGACTCCTGCAGTGTGGGGTGCGGGTAGGTCTCCGCCGGCCGCATCCCGAGCCGCCGGGTCACCGCGACCGACCGCTCGTTGCCCGGCCGGACCATCGCCACCACCTCCGGCACCCCGGCTGCCCGCACCCGCTCCAGCGTCTCGCGTGCGGCCGCGGTGACATACCCCTTGCCCCAGTGCGCCCGGCCCAGCCGCCAGCCGATCTCGATCTCGCCGACCGGTCCCCAGTCGGGCCGCCACGGCTGCGCCCCGGTGAAGCCGATGACCTCCCCCGCCTCGTCCAGCAAAGTCCACAGGCAGAAGCCGAGTTCCGCGTCGTGCCGCCGCTGGCGCGCGGTGAGTTCCTCGTAGACCGAGAGCGCGGCCGGTCTGCCGCCGTAGAACTCCATCACCTCGGGGTCGTCGAAGACCCGGTGCCAGGCGACCGCGTCCTCGTGAGTGGGAACGCGCAGCCGTACCGCGGGGAGGGATCGGTTCACTGGGCAGCCCTTCAGCCGGGTGATCAATTCTGCTGAATAGACTGCCCATGTCCAGTGCCGGTCGGCACGCAGATTTCGAACCTTGGGGAGATCCCGCCGTGACCGTCGAGACCGAGCCCCACTCCGAGCGAGTCCCCGAGCCCTTCTCCGAGAACACCGCGGACGTCATCGTCGTCGGCGCCGGGCCGGCCGGCTCCACGGCCGCGTACCACCTCGCCAAGGCCGGCCTTGACGTCCTGCTCCTGGAGAAGACCGAGTTCCCGCGTGAGAAGGTCTGCGGCGACGGTCTCACCCCGCGTGCGGTGAAGCAGCTCGTGGCGATGGGCATCGACATCTCCGAGGAGGCCGGCTGGCTGCGCAACAAGGGCCTGCGCATCATCGGCGGCGGCGTCCGCCTCCAGCTGGACTGGCCGGATCTCGCCTCCTACCCGAACTACGGACTGGTCCGCAAGCGCGACGACTTCGACGAGCAGCTCGCCCGCAACGCCCAGAAGGCGGGGGCGCGGCTGTACGAGCGCTGCAACGTGAGCGGTCCGGTCGTCGACGACCGCACCGGCCGTATCACCGGCGTCACCGCCAAGCTCGGCGAGGAGAAGCGCGAGACCACCTTCCACGCGCCGTTGGTGGTGGCCGCCGACGGCAACTCCACCCGCCTGTCCCTGGCGATGGGCCTGCACCGCCGCGAGGACCGCCCGATGGGCGTCGCGGTCCGGACGTATTTCGAGAGCCCCCGCCACGACGACGACTACCTGGAGTCCTGGCTGGAACTGTGGGACCGCCGCGGCCCCCAGGACCGTCTGCTGCCCGGCTACGGCTGGATCTTCGGCATGGGCGACGGCACGTCGAACGTGGGCCTCGGCGTGCTGAACACCTCCGCCGCCTTCAAGGAGCTGGACTGGCGCGAGATCCTCAAGGCCTGGTGCGCCTCCATGCCCGAGGACTGGGGCTACACCCCCGAGAACATGACCGGCCCGATCCGCGGCGCCGCCCTGCCCATGGCCTTCAACCGCCAGCCGCACTACACGCGCGGGCTGCTGCTCGTCGGTGACGCCGGCGGCCTGGTGAACCCGTTCAACGGCGAGGGCATCGCCTACGCCATGGAGTCCGGCCAGATCGCCGCCGACGTCATCGTCCAGGCCCACGCACGGGCCACGCCCGCCCAGCGCGAGATCGCCCTCCAGCGCTACCCGCGCATCCTCAAGGACACCTACGGCGGCTACTACACCCTCGGCCGCGCCTTCGTGAAGCTCATCGGCAACCCGAAGGTCATGCAGGTCGCCGCCCAGCGCGGCCTCACGCATCCGACGCTGATGAAGTTCACCCTCAAGCTCCTCGCGAACCTCACCGACCCCACGGGCGGCGACGCGATGGACCGCATCATCAACGGCCTGAGCAAGGTGGCTCCGAAGGCGTGAGCCCTTCCCGGGCCCCCTCCCAGGCCCGGCTCAGCTCCTCCGCTGTGGCGGTCCGGCGGGCGAAGACCTCGTCCCGCCGGGCCGCCATCTGCCGCAGCGCGTCCTTTTTCTCCCGCTTGGAGAGCCGGTCCAGGTAGATGTACCCGTTGGTGTGGTCCGTCTCGTGGATGAGGCAGCGCGCGAAGTACCCCGTGCCCTCGATGACGACCGGTCGGCCGTCCTTGTCCTGCCCGCGCACCACGGCCCTGTCCGGCCGCGGTACGGCCATCACGGCACCCGGCACCGACAGACAGCCCTCACCCTCGTCCAGCAGCCGTCGCCCGTGCGTGGGCGTTTCGAGCACCGGATTGACGATGTGTCCGACATGCCGGATACCGTCGTCGTCGGGGCAGTCGTACACGAACAGCCGGAGATCGACCCCTACCTGATTCGCCGCCAGTCCCGCTCCCTCGGCGACATACAGGGTGAGGAACATGTCGTCGATGAGTGCGGCGAGATCGGGCCCGAACTCCGTGACGTCCCGGCACGGCTTGTGCAGGACCTCCTCGCCGGCCTCGGTGATCCGGCGCACCGCACCACGCCGGGCCTCCGGGGCGTGGCGGGGGTAGTGGTCGGCGGGCCTTCCCTGTACGAACACGCGTGGCATCGCGCGGTTCCCTTCGCTCATGGACGGACCGCCGGGCGGCGGCCCGTGCCGAGCATGTCAGGAACACCGCCCCGGGCGTGCCGGGAACGGCGCAAGGGCCGCTGCCCCCGAGCGGCTGCGGCCCTACGCGCGTTGAGAGGCGCGGGAGTGCTCAGAGCACCCGCACGGCGCCGGTCGGCGGGTCGTACGACAGCGGGTGCTCCCCGACGCCGCTGGAGGGGTTCTGCGCGCCGACGAACATGCCGTCGCCCACGTACACCGCGACGTGGTAGGCGCTGCCCGCGCTGCCCCAGTACAGGATGTCGCCCGGCTGCAGGTTGCTCAGCGACACCTGGGTGCCGACCGTCGACTGGTCCTGGGAGACGCGCGGCAGGCTGATCCCGACCTGCTTGAACGCCGTCTGCACCAGGCCGGAGCAGTCGTACGCCGACGGGCCGGTGGCACCGGAGACGTAGGCCTTGCCGATCTGCGCCTTGACGAAGGCGATGACGGCTGCGGCCGAACCGGTGGCCGTCGAGGTGCTCGTCGAGGTGCCGGAGTCCGTCGTGGCGGCGAGCGTCGTCCGCTCCGCGTTGCGGGAGGCGCGCGCGGCGGCCTCCTTGCGGGCGGCCTCCTCGGCCTTCTTCTTGGCCGCGGCCGCCTTCTGCTTCGCCTCGGCGAGGTCCGCCTTGGCCTGCTTCGCGGCGTTTGCGGCGGCCGCGTCACGCTCGGCCTGCAGCTGGTAGTTCGCGGCGGCCTGCTGGGTGGCGTCCGCGGACTGGGCCGCCTGAGCGGCCAGGTCGGCCGTCAGGGTGGGCAGTTCGAGGGTCTGCGTCACCGGCTCGGCCGCGTTCGCCGAGCCGGACGCCCCGGCGACTGCCAGGGTGCTGAGGACGCCACCGGCAACTCCGGCCCGCATCGCGAGGGTCGACGCGCTGCGGCGGGGCTTCCGGTGGCTGCGTATGTGAGCGGTGTGGGACATGGGAACAACCGGTACCAGGGGCTCCTTCATATCTTCAAGAAACGTGGGCTGCGCCACAGTTGCTCAATCGAGGCCGGGAATCCCGGGTGTGTTGTTCTTTATTGACGCCGTAACGGACATAGCGGACCTCGGTGATCAAGGCCTTGATCACGGTCTTTGATCATTACGTCCGAATTGCCCCCCACCTACCACCGGTTGGGGTCGTTGGCCAAGCCCGGTTCTTGGGAGCACCTCACCGGTGTGGCGGAGGTCACGGAACGGTTACCGGAAGCGCGGCGTCCTGTGCGCGCGGCGCTCGTGAACGCGTGCACGCGCCCACCCCTCCGTCCACACTGCACGTGCGCCTCCCTCTGATGTGTGAACGCCGTCCTCTACCAGGCCCCCGCGTCCAGCGCCAATTTGCATGCAGCGGAAGTCTCTTGATATTGAGACGCCTGCTCCGGCCTGCAATGACAAGCAAAAATGTCACTTCTGGTGATCAAGTGAACGCTTCGCGTATGAAGATCACTCATCATCCGACTTCATGATCCTTCGTCAGGTGGTGGAGATCACAAAGCTTGTGGAATACCCCGTGTCGCAGATCACAGAGTCGCGGGCATAAGATGCGTGGCAACTGGGCTTGTGACCTGCTTCACATGTTCTCGATCTTCGCACGGGACGACGGGGCTCGTGGGACCGGTGAGGCGGAAGTGAGCGCAGTGCACCAGTGCAACCGCCAGCAGTCAGCGCCGACTGAGAGGAGCGAGGAGCGGTGAACGCGTATGCGCCCATCCTCGTACTGGGAGCCCTCGGGGCAGGCTTTGCGATCTTCTCCGTGGTCATGGCCACGCTGATCGGTCCGAAGCGGTACAACCGCGCCAAGCTCGAGGCCTATGAGTGCGGTATCGAGCCGACCCCCACGCCGGCCGGCGGCGGGCGCTTCCCCATCAAGTACTACCTGACGGCGATGCTCTTCATCGTCTTCGACATCGAGATCGTCTTCCTCTACCCCTGGGCCGTCACCTTCGACGCCCTGGGGATCTTCGGGCTCGTGGAGATGCTGCTCTTCGTGCTCACCGTCTTCGTCGCGTACGCGTACGTATGGCGGCGCGGCGGCCTGGAATGGGACTGAGGGGCCTCAACGACATGGGACTCGAAGAAAAGCTGCCGAGCGGCTTCCTGCTGACCACCGTCGAGCAGGCCGCGGGCTGGGTGCGCAAGGCGTCCGTCTTCCCCGCCACCTTCGGCCTCGCCTGCTGCGCCATCGAGATGATGACCACCGGCGCCGGCCGTTACGACCTGGCGCGCTTCGGCATGGAGGTCTTCCGCGGCTCGCCGCGCCAGGCAGACCTGATGATCGTCGCCGGCCGGGTCAGCCAGAAGATGGCGCCGGTGCTGAGGCAGGTCTACGACCAGATGCCCAACCCGAAATGGGTGATCTCCATGGGCGTCTGCGCCTCCTCGGGCGGCATGTTCAACAACTACGCGATCGTCCAGGGCGTCGACCACATCGTCCCGGTCGACATCTACCTGCCGGGCTGCCCGCCCCGCCCCGAGATGCTGATGGACGCGATCCTCAAGCTCCACCAGAAGATCCAGTCCGCCAAGCTCGGCGTGAACGCCGAGGAAGCGGCCCGCGAGGCGGAGGAGGCGGCGCTCAAGGCCCTGCCCACGATCGAGATGAAGGGGCTGCTGCGGTGAGCGACGCGAACGGCAACGGCACGGGCGGCGTGAACGGGTCCGCGAAGGGGGTGAACGGCTCCGCGAACGGGGTGAACCCCGAGAAGGACCTCTCCGCCTCCAACCTCCCCGGCCAGCGAGGCCAGGGCGGCGAGGAGATCCGCGTCCAGCGCGGCATGTTCGGCGCCAACAACGGCGGCGACACCTCCGGCTACGGCGGCCTGGTCCGCTCGGTCCGACTCCCGGGACCGGCGACCCGCCCCTACGGCGGCTGGTTCGACGAGGTCGCCGACGAACTGGAGGGCGCCCTGGAGGAACAGGGACTCCTCCCCGACAACGCCATCGAGAAGACGGTCGTCGACCGCGGCGAGCTCACCTTCCACATCGAACGCGAGCACCTGCTGCGCGTCGCCCGCACCCTGCGCGACGACCCGGCCCTGCGCTTCGAACTGTGCACCGGCGTCAGCGGCACCCACTACCCGCACGACAAGGGCCGCGAGCTGCACGCCGTCTATCACCTGCGCTCGATCACCCACAACCGGCTGATCCGCCTCGAAGTGAGCGCCCCCGACGCCGACCCGCACATCCCGTCGCTCGTCTCCGTCTACCCGACCAACGACTGGCACGAGCGCGAGACCTACGACTTCTTCGGGATCGTCTTCGACGGTCACCCGGCCCTGACCCGGATCATGATGCCGGACGACTGGCAGGGCCACCCGCAGCGCAAGGACTACCCCCTCGGCGGCATCCCCGTCGAGTACAAGGGCGCCCAGATCCCGGCTCCGGACCAGCGGAGGTCGTACTCGTGAGCAGCACCCAGTCAGCAGCCGCCCGGGAAACCACCGAGGGCACCGTCTACACGGTCACCGGTGGCGACTGGGACGAGGTCGTCCAGTCCGTGACCCGCGCCGACGACGAACGCATCGTCGTCAACATGGGTCCCCAGCACCCCTCCACCCATGGAGTGCTCCGTCTGATCCTGGAGATCGAGGGCGAGACGGTCACCGAGGCCCGCTGCGGCATCGGCTATCTGCACACCGGCATCGAGAAGAACCTCGAGTACCGCACGTGGACGCAGGGCACCACCTTCGTCACGCGCATGGACTACCTGACGTCGTTCTTCAACGAGACCGCCTACTGCCTCGCCGTGGAGAAGCTCCTCGGCATCGAGGACGACATCACCGAACGCGCCAAGATCATCCGGGTGCTCCTGATGGAGCTGAACCGGATGTCCTCCCACCTGGTGTGCATCGCCACCGGCGGCATGGAGCTCGGCGCCACCACGATCATGATCTACGGCTTCCGTGATCGTGAAATGATTCTCGATCTCTACGAGCTCATCACGGGCCTCCGGATGAACCACGCGTACATCCGGCCCGGCGGACTCGCCCAGGACCTGCCGCCCGGCGCGGTGGACCAGATCCGCGAGTTCGTGAAGAAGATGAAGAAGAACCTCCCGGAGTACGACAAGCTCGCCACCGGGAACCCCATCTTCAAGGCCCGCATGCAGGACATCGGCTACCTCGACCTGGCCGGCTGCATGGCCCTCGGCGCAACCGGCCCGATCCTGCGCTCCACCGGCCTGCCGCACGATCTGCGCAAGGCACAGCCGTACTGCGACTACGAGACGTACGACTTCGAGATCCCGACCGCCGACACCTGCGACGCCTACGGCCGCTTCCTGGTCCGGCTGGAGGAGATGCGCCAGTCGCTCGGCATCGTCGAACAGTGCCTGGACCGGCTCGCGCCCGGCCCGGTCATGGTCGCCGACAAGAAGATCGCCTGGCCCGCCCAGCTCGCCCTGGGACCGGACGGTCTCGGCAACTCCCTCGACCACATCAAGAAGATCATGGGCACCTCCATGGAGGCCCTGATCCACCACTTCAAGCTCGTCACCGAGGGCTTCCGCGTCCCGCCGGGACAGGCGTACGCGGCCGTCGAGTCCCCCAAGGGCGAACTCGGCGTGCACGCCGTCTCCGACGGCGGCACCCGCCCCTACCGGGTCCACTTCCGCGACCCGTCCTTCACCAACCTGCAGGCCATGGCGGCGATGTGCGAAGGCGGCCAGGTCGCCGACGTCATCGTCGCCGTCGCGTCCATCGACCCCGTGATGGGAGGCGTCGACCGGTGACCACCTCTTCTTCGGAGCGGGGCGTCAGCCTGGGCATGCCCGCACTGCCCGCGCCCGCGTACCCGGACGACGTCCGGGCCCGGCTGGAGGCGGACGCGCGCGAGGTCATCGCGCGCTACCCGGACTCCCGGTCCGCCCTGCTCCCGCTGCTCCACCTCGTGCAGTCGGAGGAGGGCCATGTCACGCGCACCGGAATGCAGTTCTGCGCGGACATGCTGGACCTGACCACCGCCGAGGTCACCGCCGTCGCCACCTTCTACACCATGTACCGGCGGCGGCCGTCCGGTGACTACCAGGTCGGCGTGTGCACCAACACGCTGTGCGCGGTGATGGGCGGAGACGCGATCTTCGAGACCCTCCAGGAGCACCTGGGTGTCGGCAACGGCGAGACCACCGACGACGGCAAGGTCACCCTGGAGCACATCGAGTGCAACGCGGCCTGCGACTTCGCCCCGGTCGTGATGGTCAACTGGGAGTTCTTCGACAACCAGACGCCGGGCAGCGCCAAGCGCCTGGTCGACGATCTGCGCGCGGGACGGCCCGTACAGCCCACGCGCGGGGCGCGGCTGTGCACCTTCAAGGAGACCGCGCGGATCCTGGCCGGCTTCCCCGACGAGCGGCCCGGGGCCGTCGAGGAGGGCGGCAGTGCGGGACCGGCGTCGCTGGTGGGCCTTCGCCTGGCAAGGGGAGAGACCGCACCCGCGCGCGTGGTCCATCCGCGCGGAGGTCCGCAGGAGGAACGGCAGGACAGGGTGCACGAGCCGTCGCCGGCCGAGCACCTCAGCTCCCATGACGCGCCGCAGGAGACATCGGCCTCCGACCCGGCTCACCCCGCAGGGCCTACTGCAGAGGAGGGGGAGTGATGACCGTGGCACCCGAACTGAAGGACTCGAGCCCCGAGAAGCTGCTCGCACCCGTGCTGTCGGCCTTCTGGGACGAGGACCGGTCCTGGACTCTGGACGTCTACCGGAGGCACGAGGGGTACGAGGGGCTCCGCAAGGCGCTCGCCATGTCACCGGACGACTTGATCGCGTACGTCAAGGAGTCCGGGCTGCGCGGCCGCGGCGGCGCGGGATTCCCGACCGGAATGAAGTGGCAGTTCATTCCGCAGGGTGATGGAAAACCGCACTATCTAGTTGTCAACGCCGACGAATCGGAGCCCGGGACCTGCAAGGACATCCCGCTCCTCTTCGCGAACCCGCACAGCCTCATCGAGGGCATTGTGATCGCGTGCTATGCCATCAGGTCGTCGCATGCCTTCATCTATCTGCGTGGTGAAGTCGTCCCCGTTCTGCGGCGGTTGCACGAGGCCGTGCGCGAGGCCTACGCGGCGGGCTACCTCGGCGAGAACATCCTGGGCAGCGGGCTCGACCTCCAGCTCACCGTGCACGCGGGCGCCGGCGCGTACATCTGCGGTGAGGAGACCGCACTGCTCGACTCGCTCGAAGGCCGCCGTGGTCAACCGCGGCTCCGTCCCCCTTTCCCTGCTGTCGAAGGGCTCTATGCCTGCCCGACTGTTGTGAACAACGTCGAATCGATCGCGTCGGTTCCCGCGATCCTGCACAACGGGAAAGACTGGTTCAGGTCGATGGGCAGCGAGAAGTCGCCGGGCTTCACGCTGTACTCGCTCAGCGGCCACGTCGCCAGCCCCGGCCAGTACGAGGCCCCGCTCGGCATCACGCTCCGCCAGCTCCTCGACATGAGCGGCGGCATGCGGCCCGGCCACCGGCTGAAGTTCTGGACGCCGGGCGGCTCCTCGACACCGATGTTCACCGACGAGCACCTCGACGTCCCCCTGGACTACGAGGGCGTCGGCGCCGCCGGCTCGATGCTCGGCACCAAGGCGCTGCAGTGCTTCGACGAGACGACCTGCGTGGTACGGGCGGTGACCCGCTGGACCGAGTTCTACGCCCACGAGTCCTGCGGCAAGTGCACACCGTGCCGCGAAGGGACGTACTGGCTGGTGCAGCTGCTGCGGGACATCGAGGCCGGCAAGGGCGTCATGTCCGACCTCGACAAGCTCGCCGACATCGCCGACAACATCAACGGCAAGTCCTTCTGCGCCCTCGGCGACGGCGCCGCTTCCCCGATCTTCTCCTCGCTGAAGTACTTCCGCGGGGAGTACGAGCAGCACATCACGGGCCGGGGCTGCCCCTTCGACCCGGCCAAGTCGACGGCCTGGGCGGACCGCCCGGAGGTGAACGCATGACCGTGACCACCAACGCTCCCGCGGGTGGCGGAGAGGCGGCGGTCCCGCCGGAAGACCTCGTCACGCTGACGATCGACGGCATCGAGATCAGCGTGCCCAAGGGCACCCTGGTCATCCGGGCCGCCGAACAGCTCGGCATCGAGATCCCCCGGTTCTGCGACCACCCCCTGCTCGACCCCGCCGGCGCCTGCCGTCAGTGCATCGTCGAGGTCGAGGGCCAGCGCAAACCCATGGCCTCCTGCACCATCACGTGCACCGACGGCATGGTGGTGAAGACCCAGCTCACCTCGCCGGTCGCCGAGAAGGCGCAGCACGGCGTGATGGAGCTGCTGCTCATCAACCACCCGCTGGACTGCCCGGTCTGCGACAAGGGCGGCGAGTGCCCGCTGCAGAACCAGGCGATGTCGCACGGCAACCCCGAGTCCCGCTTCGACGGCAAGAAGCGGACCTACGAAAAGCCCGTGCCGATCTCCACGCAGGTGCTGCTCGACCGCGAGCGGTGCGTGCTGTGCGCCCGCTGCACCCGGTTCTCCAACCAGATCGCGGGCGACCCGATGATCGAGCTGGTCGAGCGGGGCGCGCTGCAGCAGGTCGGCACCGGCGAGGGCGACCCGTTCGAGTCGTACTTCTCCGGCAACACCATCCAGATCTGCCCGGTCGGTGCCCTCACCTCGGCGGCCTATCGTTTCCGCTCCCGCCCCTTCGACCTCGTCTCCTCTCCGTCGGTCTGCGAGCACTGCTCCGGCGGCTGCGCCACCCGCACCGACCACCGGCGCGGCAAGGTCATGCGGCGGCTCGCCGCCAACGACCCCGAGGTCAACGAGGAGTGGATCTGCGACAAGGGACGCTTCGCGTTCCGGTACGCGCAGCTCAGGGACCGCCTCGACACGCCCCTGGTGCGCAACGCGGACGGCGTCCTGGAGCCGGCCTCCTGGCCGGAGGCGCTGGAGGCGGCCGCGCGCGGACTGAGTGCGGCACGTTCCCGTGCCGGTGTCCTCATCGGCGGCCGCCTGACCGTCGAGGACGCCTACGCCTACAGCAAGTTCGCGCGCGTGGCGCTCGACACGAACGACATCGACTTCCGCGCGCGCGTGCACAGCGGCGAGGAGGCCGACTTCCTGGCCTCCCGGGTGGCCGGACGCGGCCGCGACCTCGACGGTACGGGCGTCACGTACACCGCTCTGGAGAAGGCTCCGGCCGTGCTGCTGGTCGGCTTCGAGTCGGAGGAGGAGGCGCCCGGCGTCTTCCTGCGACTGCGCAAGGCCTGGCGCAAGCACAGGCAGCGGGTGTTCGCGCTGGCGACGCACGCGACCCGGGGCCTGCAGAAGGCGGGCGGCACCCTGCTGCCGGCCGCGCCGGGCACCGAGACCGAGTGGCTGGACGCCCTCGCGAGCGGCGCCGGCCTGGAGGAGCCCGGCACACGGGCCGCTGAGGCCCTGCGCACCGACGGCGCGGTCATCGTCGTCGGCGAGCGGCTCGCGTCGGTCGCCGGCGGCCTCACCGCCGCCGTACGGGCCGCCACCGCGACCGGCGCCCAGCTGGTGTGGATTCCGCGCCGGGCCGGTGAGCGGGGCGCCATCGAGGTGGGTGCACTGCCGTCGCTGCTGCCGGGCGGCCGCCCGGCGACCGACCCGCGCGCGCGGGAGGAGGTCGCGGCCGTCTGGGGGCTCGCCGAACTCCCGCTGCGCTACGGCCGCGACACCCACCACATCGTCGAGGCCGCCGCCACCGGCGAACTCTCCGCACTCGTGGTCGCCGGGGTGGAGGTCGCCGACCTGCCCGACCCGGCACGCGCGCGTGAAGCACTCGAGAGTGTCGGCTTCCTGGTGTCGCTGGAACTGCGGCCCAGCGAGGTCACCGAGCACGCCGACGTCGTCCTGCCGGTCGCCGCGGTCGCCGAGAAGGCGGGCACCTTCCTCAACTGGGAAGGCAGGGTGCGTCTCTTCGAGGCGGCCCTCAAGCCGGAGCAGATGACCCGCCGCCTGGCACCGACCGACGCGCGCGTGCTGCAGATGCTGGCCGACGCCATGGACGTCCACCTGGGCCTGCCGGATCTGCGCACCACGCGCGCGGAGATCGACCGGCTCGGCTCCTGGGACGGCCCGCGCGCCGCCGAGCCCCAGGAGTCCGCGGGCACGCTGCCCCGCCCGGCCGTCGGCGAGGCCGTACTCGCCGGGCACCGGCTGCTGCTCGACCACGGCGTCCTCCAGGAGGGCGACGAGGCGCTCGCCGGTACCCGGCACGCCGCACGCGCGCGCGTGTCCGCCGCGACGGCTGCCGAGGCAGGCATCAAGGACGGTGACGTGCTCGCCGTCACCGGCCCCGCCGGCACCGTCGGACTCCCGCTGCAGATCACCGAGATGCCCGACCGGGTGGTCTGGCTGCCGCTGAACTCCGTCGGTGCGGGCGTCGCCTCCGGCACCGGGGCACAGCCCGGCTCACTCGTCCGTATCGGCCCGGCGGCACTCGCCGAACAGGCCCCCAAGGAGGTGGAGGCATGAGCCCGTACCTCGCAGCTGAAGACCTCTCGATGTTCGGCCGCGACCCGTGGTGGCTGGTCGTCGTCAAGGCCGTGTTCTGCTTCGCCTTCCTGATGGTGACCGTGCTGTTCTCCATCGTCTGGGAGCGCAAGGTCGTCGCCTGGATGCAGCTGCGCATCGGCCCCAACCGGCACGGCCCGTGGGGGATGCTCCAGTCGCTGGCCGACGGTGTGAAGCTGATGCTCAAGGAAGACATCATCGTCAAGCGCGCGGACAAGGTGGTCTACGTCCTCGCGCCGATCGTCGCGGCCATCCCGGCCTTCATGGCGATCGCGGTGATCCCCTTCGGACCGGCCGGCAACGAGATCTCGATCTTCGGCCACCGCACCACGATGCAGCTGACCGACCTGCCGATCGCGATGCTCTACATCCTTGCGGTCGCCTCCGTCGGCATCTACGGCATCGTTCTTGCGGGTTGGAGTTCTGGATCCACCTATCCGCTCCTCGGCGGCCTGCGCTCCTGCGCGCAGATGATCTCCTACGAGATCGCCATGGGCGCCGCGTTCGCCTCGGTGTTCCTCTACTCGGGGTCGATGTCGACGTCCAGGATCGTGGAACAGCAGCACGACCGCTGGTACATCCTGCTGCTGCCGGTCTCCTTCATCCTGTACATCGTCACGATGGTCGGTGAGACCAACCGCGCCCCCTTCGACATGCCGGAGTCCGAGGGCGACCTGGTGGGCGGATTCAACACCGAGTACTCGTCGATCAAGTTCGCGATGTTCATGCTCGCCGAGTACGTGAACATGGTGACGGTCTCGGCCGTCTCGACCACCCTGTTCCTCGGCGGCTGGCGCGCCCCCTGGCCGCTCAGCTCCTTCTGGGCGGGCGCGAACCACGGCTGGTGGCCGTTGCTGTGGTTCGTCATCAAGGTCCAGCTGCTGCTGTTCTTCTTCATCTGGCTGCGCGGCACGCTCCCGCGGGTCCGCTACGACCAGCTGATGAAGCTCGGCTGGAAGGTTCTCATCCCGGTCTCCGTGACCTGGCTGATGCTGGTGGCGACCGTGCGGGCCCTGCGCAACGAGCACTACGACTTCGCCGACATCGCCCTTTATGTGGGCGGCGGAGTCCTCGCCCTGCTGCTGATCTCCTTCGTCGCCGACATGTTCCGCGAGAAGGCCAGGGCGGTCGGTCGGTCCGCCGCCGAGCAGCCCGGATTCGACCCGATGGCGGGCGGATTCCCCGTGCCGCCGCTGCCGGGACAGGAGCTGCCCCCGGTGCCGAGGCGCCGCCCGCACCGCGGACGGGAGCTGATTGTCAGTGGCGGGTCGGACACTGTCAGTGACGGATCTTCGGATGGAAAGGAGGCGTCCGATGGCTGAGGAGCCCAAGGAGACCAAGCCCGGTTTCCTGAACCCCGTGGCCGGCTTCGGCGTGACCTTCAAGGCCATGTTCAAGAAGCGGCTGACCGAGCAGTATCCGGAGCAGAAGAAGACCACGGCTCCGCGGTTCCACGGACGGCACCAGCTCAACCGCCATCCGGACGGCCTGGAGAAGTGCGTCGGCTGCGAGCTGTGCGCGTGGGCCTGCCCCGCCGACGCCATCTACGTGGAGGGCGCCGACAACACCGACGAGGAACGCTACTCGCCGGGCGAGCGGTACGGCCGCGTCTACCAGATCAACTACGCCCGCTGCATCCTGTGCGGGCTGTGCATCGAGGCGTGCCCCACGCGCGCGCTGACGATGACCAACGAGTTCGAACTGGCCGACTCCAGCCGCGCCAACCTCATCTACACCAAGGAACAGCTCCTCGCCGGCCTAGAGGAGGGCATGGTCGACACACCGCACGCGATCTTCCCGGGGACGGACGAACAGGACTACTACCGGGGCCTCGTCACGCACGCCGCGCCCGGCACGGTCCGCCAGGTCGCCCTCTCCGAGGGCGAGGTCCCGCAGGAGGCCGCGTCGACCTTCGGTGAGGAAGAGCCGGCCTCGGAGAAGGTGATCGGCCGATGATGACGCACCTCGCCGCCTACACCACCTCCACCGGTGAGGCCTTCCAGTTCTGGGTCCTCGGCACGGTCGCCGTGATCGGCGCCCTGTGCACCGTCTTCATGAAGAAGGCCGTGCACAGCGCGCTGTGCCTCGCCGGGACCATGATCGTCCTGGCGGTGTTCTACCTCGCCAACGGCGCCTATTTCCTGGGGATCGTGCAGATCGTCGTCTACACCGGCGCGATCATGATGCTGTTCCTGTTCGTGGTGATGCTCGTCGGCGTGACGGCAGCGGACTCGTTGAAGGAGACCATCAAGGGCCAGCGCTGGCTGGCCCTTCTGTGTGGGGTCGGCTTCGGCGTCCTGCTGCTCACCGGCATCGGGAACGCATCCCTGAAAGAGTTCGACGGCGCCGGCCAGGCCAATGCGAACGGCAATGTGGAGGGCCTCGCCTCCCTCATCTTCACCAAGTACGTCTTCGCCTTCGAAATCACCGGCGCCCTCCTGATCACGGCCGCCGTCGGCGCCATGGTGCTCACCCACCGCGAGCGCACCGAGCGCGCCAAGACCCAGCGCGAGCTGTCCGAACAGCGCGTCCGCGAGGGCACGCACCTGCCGCCGCTGCCCGCCCCGGGTGTCTACGCCCGGCACAACGCGGTCGACATCGCGGGCCTGCTCCCCGACGGCACCCCGTCCGAGCTGACCGTCAACAAGACGCTGCGCGAGCGCGGCCAGATCCGTGACGTGTCCGCGGAGGCGCTCAACGATCTGCGTGCACTGGAACAGCGCGCGGAGGAACGCCTGGAACGCACGGCGATCGAACCGGCGACGTTCAAGCGGCCCGAGGAGGCGTCGAAGTGAACCCGGTCAACTACCTCTACCTCGCCGCCCTGTTGTTCACGATCGGCGCGACCGGCGTACTGATCCGGCGCAACGCCATCGTGGTCTTCATGTGCATCGAGCTGATGCTGAACGCCTGCAACCTCGCGTTCGTCACCTTCTCCCGGATGCACGGCAACCTCGACGGCCAGATCATCGCCTTCTTCACGATGGTCGTCGCCGCCGCGGAGGTCGTGGTGGGCCTCGCGATCATCGTGTCGCTGTTCCGTACCCGCCACTCGGCCTCGGTCGACGACGCCAGCCTGATGAAGCTGTAAGGGGTCGGAAGAATCGTGGAGAACCTGATCGCGCTGCTCATCGCGGCGCCCCTGCTCGGAGCGGCCGTCCTCCTGGTCGGCGGCCGGCGGCTCGACGCCGTCGGCCACTGGATCGGCACGCTGCTCTCGTTCGTCTCCTTCGCCTTCGGTGTCGTCCTTTTCGCCGACCTGCTGGGCAAGGGGGCCGAACACCGCACGCTGACGCAGCACCTGTTCAGCTGGGTCCCGGTGGCCGGCTTCCAGGCGGACGTCACCTTCCGCCTGGACCAGCTGTCGATGACGTTCGTGCTGCTGATCACCGGCGTCGGCTCGCTGATCCACCTGTACTCGGTCGGGTACATGGAGCACGACGAGCGGCGCCGCCGCTTCTTCGGCTACCTGAACCTGTTCCTCGCGGCGATGCTGCTGCTCGTCCTCGCCGACAACTACCTGCTGCTGTACGTCGGCTGGGAGGGCGTCGGTCTCGCCTCGTATCTGCTGATCGGCTTCTGGCAGCACAAGCCCAGCGCCGCGACGGCCGCGAAAAAGGCCTTCCTGGTCAACCGCGTCGGCGACATGGGCCTGTCGATCGCGATCATGCTGATGTTCACCACCTTCGGCAGCTTCGCCTTCGGCCCGGTCCTCAGCCACGCGACCGAGGCCTCCGAGGGCAAGCTCACCGCGATCGGCCTCATGCTGCTCCTCGCCGCCTGCGGCAAGTCCGCCCAGGTGCCGCTGCAGTCCTGGCTCGGTGACGCCATGGAGGGCCCGACCCCGGTTTCCGCCCTGATCCACGCGGCGACGATGGTGACGGCGGGCGTGTACCTCATCGTCCGCTCCGGCGCCGTCTTCAACGCGGCGCCCGACGCTCAGCTCGCGGTCACCGTGGTCGGTGCGGTCACGCTCCTGTTCGGTGCGATCGTCGGTTGCGCGAAGGACGACATCAAGAAGGCACTGGCCGGCTCGACCATGTCGCAGATCGGCTACATGGTCCTCGCCGCGGGCCTCGGCCCCATCGGCTACGTCTTCGCGATCATGCACCTGGTGACGCACGGCTTCTTCAAGGCCGGGCTGTTCCTCGGCGCCGGCTCCGTCATGCACGGCATGAACGACGAGGTCGACATGCGCAAGTACGGCGGCCTGCGCAGGTACATGCCGGTCACCTTCGTCACCTTCGGCCTCGGCTACCTCGCCATCATCGGGTTCCCGGGCCTGTCCGGGTTCTTCTCCAAGGACAAGATCATCGAGGCGGCCTTCGCCAAGGGCGGCACCGAGGGCTGGATCCTCGGCGGTGCGGCCCTGCTGGGCGCGGCCATCACCGCTTTCTACATGACGCGTGTGATGCTGATGACCTTCTTCGGAGAGGAGCGTTGGAAGAACCAACCCACTCGCTCCCCGGAGGCACCGAGCGCCGAGCCCGCCGCCGAGCACCGCGGCGAGCACGCCGAGCCCCACCCGCACGAGTCCCCGAAGGTCATGACGATCCCGATGATCGTGCTGGCCGTCGGCTCCGTCCTGGGCGGTGGCTTCTTCAGCATCGGCGACCGCTTCCTGCACTGGCTCGAGCCGGTCACCGGACACAGCGAGGGCAACTCCCCGGTCGGCACCTGGACGGTCACCGGCGCGACCATGCTCTGCCTCGTCATCGGCGTCGGCATCGCCTGGGCCCAGTACGGCCGCAAGCCCGTCCCCGTCGTCGCCCCGCGCGGCTCCCTGCTCACCCGCGCGGCCCGCCGCGACCTGCTGCAGGACGACTTCAACCACGTCGTCCTGGTACGCGGCGGCGAACACCTCACACGCTCCCTGGTGTACGTCGATCACACCCTGGTCGACGGCGTCGTCAACGGCACGGCAGCCGGCTTCGGCGGCCTGTCCGGACGGCTCCGCCGGATCCAGAACGGCTTCGCCCGCTCCTACGCGGTCTCGATGTTCGGCGGTGCGGCACTTCTGGTCGCCGCGACCCTGCTGATGAGGGCGGTCTGATACCGATGTCCTTTCCTCTGCTGACAGCGACGGCGGCGCTCCCGGCCGTCGGGGCCGTCGCCACGGCCGCCGTACCGGCCGCGGGACGCACCGCCGCCAAGTGGCTGGCGCTGCTCGTCTCGCTCGCCACGCTCGCCCTGGCGATCACCGTCCTGGTCCGCTTCGACCCGGACGGCGCCCGCTACCAGCTCACCGAATCGCACGCCTGGATCAAGGACTTCGGGGTGCGGTACGAGCTGGGTGTCGACGGCATCGCGGTGGCGCTGGTCGCGCTGACCGCCCTGCTGATCCCGTTCATCATCCTCGCCGGCTGGAACGACGCCGACCCGCTGGAGACCGGCAGCCGCCGCTGGCGGCCCACCCAGGGTTTCTTCGCGCTGATCCTGGCCGTCGAGGCGATGGTGCTCATCTCCTTCGAGGCCACCGACGTCTTCGTCTTCTACATCTTCTTCGAAGCCATGCTCATCCCGATGTACTTCCTCATCGGCGGCTTCGGAGACCGCGCCCACGCACAGGGCGAGGCGGCGGCGTCGACACAGCGGTCGTACGCGGCGGTGAAGTTCCTGCTCTACAACCTGGTCGGCGGTCTGATCATGCTGGCCGCGGTGATCGGCGTCTACGTAGTGGCCGGGAACTTCAGCCTCCAGGAGATCGCGCAGGCCCGCGCCAACGGTTCACTGCACATGGCGACGAGCACCGAACGCTGGCTGTTCCTGGGCTTCTTCTTCGCCTTCGCGGTGAAGGCGCCGCTGTGGCCGCTGCACACCTGGCTGCCCAACGCCATGCAGGAGGCCACCGCTCCGGTCGCCGTCCTCATCACCGCGGTCGTCGACAAGGTCGGCACCTTCGCGATGCTCCGCTTCTGCCTCCAGCTGTTCCCCCAGGCCAGCAAGTGGGCGACGCCCGTGATCCTCGTACTGGCCCTGATCAGCATCGTCTACGGCGCGCTGCTAGCCGTCGGCCAGCGGGACATCAAGCGCCTGGTGGCCTACGCGTCGATCTCGCACTTCGGCTTCATCATCATGGGCATCTTCGCGATGACCAGCCAGGGCCAGTCCGGCGCGACGCTCTACATGGTCAACCACGGCATCTCGACGGCCGCGCTGATGCTGGTGGCAGGCTTCCTGATCTCCCGGCGCGGGTCGCGGCTCATCGCCGACTACGGAGGTGTGCAGAAGGTGGCCCCGGTGCTCGCCGGCACCTTCCTGATCGGCGGCCTCGCCACGCTGTCCCTGCCCGGCCTCGCCCCGTTCGTGAGCGAGTTCCTGGTCCTGGTCGGCACCTTCACCCGCTACCCGGTGATCGGCATCATCGCCACCTTCGGCATCGTCCTCGCCGCGCTCTACACCCTCGTCCTGTACCAGCGGACGATGACGGGCCCGGTGAAACCCGAGGTATCGGCGATGCCCGACCTGCGCGCGCGTGAACTCGTGGTCGTCGCCCCGCTGATCGTCCTGCTGATCTTCCTGGGCGTCTATCCGAAGCCCGTCACGGACATCGTCAATCCGGCGGTCAAGCAGACCATGTCAGACGTACACAAGAAGGACCCCAAGCCCGAGGTGGAGGCGGCCAAGTGAGCACAGCAGCCGTCCACAGCCTGTGGACAACCGCGGCCGATCCGATCTCGAAGATCCCGGCACCGAAGATCGAATACGGACAATTGTCGCCGACACTGATCGTCGTCGGCGCGGCGCTGGTCGGAGTGCTCATCGAGGCGCTCCTCCCGCGCAGGTCCCGCTACTACGCGCAGGTGTTCGTGTCCGTCGTCGCCCTGTGCGCCGCGTTCGCCGCGGTGGTCGGGCTGGCGGCCGACGGCTACGGCACGACCAAAGCCCACATCGCCGCGATGGGTGCCATCGCGGTCGACGGCCCGTCCCTGTTCCTGCAGGGCACGATCCTGCTGGCCGGCCTGGTCGGCTTGTTCACCTTCGCCGAGCGGCGCCTGGACCCGGCCGCGCACGGCAACCGCGTCGACTCCTTCGCCGCCCAGGCCGCCTCCGTACCGGGCAGCGACAGCGAGAAAGCCGCAGTGAAGGCCGGCTTCACCACCACCGAGGTCTTCCCGCTGCTGCTCTTCGCCATCGCCGGCATGCTGGTCTTCCCCTCGGCCAACGACCTGCTGACGCTGTTCGTGGCCCTGGAGGTCTTCTCCCTGCCGCTGTACCTGCTGTGCGCGCTGGCCCGCCGCAAGCGGCTGATGTCACAGGAAGCCGCAGTCAAGTACTTCCTGCTCGGTGCGTTCGCCTCCGCGTTCACGCTCTTCGGCATCGCCCTGCTCTACGGCTACGCCGGCTCCGTGTCGTACGCGGGCATCGCCCAGGTCGTCGACGGCACGGTCAGCAACGTCGACCCGGCACTCGCCAACACCATGGGCAACGACGTGCTGCTGCTGCTCGGCAGCGCCCTGATCGTGATGGGCCTGCTGTTCAAGGTGGGCGCGGTGCCGTTCCACATGTGGACGCCGGACGTCTACCAGGGCGCGCCGACGCCCGTGACCGGCTTCATGGCGGCGGCGACGAAGGTGGCCGCATTCGGAGCGCTGCTGCGCCTCCTGTACGTCGTTCTGCCGGGCATGCGCTGGGACTGGCGGCCGGTCATGTGGGCGGTGGCGATCGTCACCATGCTCGGCGGTGCGATCGTCGCGATCACGCAGACCGACATCAAGCGGCTGCTGGCGTACTCGTCCATCGCGCACGCCGGATTCATCCTCGCGGGTGTCATCGCCACCTCGAAGGACGGCGTCTCGTCGGTCCTCTTCTACCTGGCCGGCTACTCCTTCGTGACGATCGGCGCCTTCGCGGTGGTCACGCTGGTGCGTGACGCGGGCGGCGAAGCGACCCACCTGTCCAAGTGGGCCGGGCTCGGCCGCAGGTCGCCGCTGGTGGCGGCCGTGTTCGCGGTGTTCCTGCTGGCCTTCGCGGGCATCCCGCTGACCTCCGGCTTCGCGGGGAAGTTCGCCGTGTTCAAGGCGGCGGCGGACGGTGGTGCAGCACCGCTGGTCGTGATCGGTGTGATCTCCTCGGCGATCGCAGCGTTCTTCTACATCCGCGTGATCGTGCTGATGTTCTTCAGCGAACCAAAGCCGGAAGGCCCGACCGTGGCCGTGCCGTCCCCGCTGACCATGGCGGCGATCGCCGTGGGCGTCGCGGTCACGCTGGTACTCGGTGTGGCCCCGCAGTACTTCCTGGACCTGGCGAGCCAGGCAGGGGTGTTCGTGCGCTGAGTCCCTGCACCGGGCCCCGGTTCCCCAGGGAACCGGGGCCTTCGCACGCCGTCACCCCGGTGCTCCGGGGTACGGGTTGCCCGCCCGTTCGACGGGGTCCGGATCGGCGGCACCGGCGGTCTGTGCGGCGGGCCCCCGCTTGTCCCGCCCGAGCAGCACGTCCCCACTGTGACCGCCGGGCCGTCCCGGACGCCCGATGAAAGGACCGGGCTGCTCCGTGCGAGGACGTGCACGGTGCCTGCTGATCTCCCCGGGCCTGTGGATAACTCCGAGGCTGTCGGTCCGGACCCCTATGGTGGAGGCAGCGGTCGAGAGACGACACACGGGGGACCGACGGGGGACAGGACGATGGGCGTGACGGGCGGGATCAGCGAGATGCCACAGGTGACCGAGGGGCTGGGCGCGGCCGACAGCGAGGCGCTGGCCACGCTGCACCGGGTCTTCGGATACGAGGCCTTCCGGGGCGAGCAGAAAGCGATCATCGAACATGTGGTGGCGGGCGGCGACGCCGTCGTCCTCATGCCCACCGGCGGCGGCAAGTCGCTGTGCTACCAGATCCCGGCCCTGGTCAGACCCGGCACGGGCATCGTGATCTCCCCGCTGATCGCGCTCATGCAGGACCAGGTGGACGCCCTGCGCGCCCTCGGCGTGCGGGCCGGCTTCATCAACTCCACGCAGGACTTCGACGAGCGGCGCATGGTCGAGGCCGAGTTCCTGGCCGGCGAGCTGGACCTGCTGTACCTGGCACCCGAGCGGCTGCGTCTGGACGCCACGCGGGATCTCCTCTCACGCGGCAAGATCTCCGTCTTCGCGATCGACGAGGCGCACTGCGTCTCCCAGTGGGGCCACGACTTCCGCCCCGACTACCTCACCCTGTCCCTCCTCGGCGAGCGCTGGCCGGACGTCCCGCGGATCGCCCTCACCGCCACGGCCACCCGCGCCACCCACGAGGAGATCACCCAGCGGCTGAACCTGCCGACGGCCCGCCACTTCGTCGCCAGTTTCGACCGGCCCAACATCCAGTACCGGATCGTGCCCAAGGCCGACCCCAGGAAGCAGCTGCTCGCCTTCCTGCGGCAGGAGCACGCGGGCGACGCCGGCATCGTGTACTGCCTGTCGCGCAACTCGGTGGAGCGGACAGCGGAGTTCCTGACCGCCAACGGCATCGAGGCCGTGCCGTATCACGCGGGTCTGGAGGCGGGCACACGCGCCGCCCACCAGTCGCGGTTCCTGCGCGAGGACGGCCTGGTCGTGGTGGCGACCATCGCCTTCGGCATGGGCATCGACAAGCCGGACGTACGGTTCGTCGCCCACCTGGACCTGCCCAAGTCGATCGAGGGCTACTACCAGGAGACCGGCCGCGCCGGCCGCGACGGACTGCCGTCCACGGCCTGGATGGCCTACGGCCTGAACGACGTCATACAGCAGCGCAAGCTGATCCAGTCCGGCGAGGGCGACGAGGCGTTCCGCCGCCGGGCCGCTGCCCACCTCGACGCCATGCTCGCGCTGTGCGAGACGGCCCGGTGCCGCCGCGGCCAGCTGCTCGCCTACTTCGGCCAGGACCCCGACGCCGCGGGCTGCGGCAACTGCGACACCTGCCTCACCCCGCCCGAGACCTGGGACGGCACGATCGCCGCGCAGAAGGTGCTGTCGACGGTGGTCCGGCTGCAGCGGGAGCGCGGGCAGAAGTTCGGCGCCCTGCAGATCGTCGACATCCTGCTCGGCAAGCGCACCGGCAAAGTCATCCAGTTCGACCACGACCAGCTGTCCGTCTTCGGCATCGGCCAGGACCTCGCCGAGGCCGAGTGGCGTGGCGTCATCCGGCAGCTGCTGGCTCAGGGACTGCTCGCGGTCGAGGGGGAGTACGGCACTCTGGTGCTCACCGAGGCGAGCGGCTCGGTGCTGCGGCGTGAGCGGGAGGTGCCGCTGCGCAAGGAACCGAAGAAGCCGGCCGCCTCCCGGTCGCGATCCGCAGGCTCCTCCGGAGGCGACCGCAAGGACAGGACAGCCGCGGCGGAACTGCCCGACGAACTGCTGCCCGCCTTCGAGGCGCTGCGTGCCTGGCGCGCCGAACAGGCCCGCGAGCAGGGCGTGCCGGCGTACGTCATCTTCCACGACGCGACTCTGCGGGAGATCGTCAGCCGGCGGCCCGGGTCGGTGCGCGAGCTGGGCACGGTGAGCGGTGTCGGCGAGAAGAAGCTGGCGACGTACGGGGAGGGCGTGCTGGCCGTACTGGCCTCCCTGGACGGGTCGGCCCCGGCCGCCGGCGACGCACAGGACGCCGACTGGCCGGAGCCGGACGAGGACCCGGAGCCGGACGCCTGGATATAGCGCATCACCGGCCGGCGCCGGTACAGGAGCCGCGGGGGCGGGGAGTCGCTGGGTACGGGAGTCACAGCCCCCGCGCCGCGTAGGCCCTGACGTCCGCGTCCGAGTCGCTGGTGGCCGTGGCGAGGACAGCTCGTGCCTCCGCCGTGGCCTGGTGCCGGGTCAGGGCCAGCACGGCCGCCTTGCGCACGTCGGCGTTCGGGTCGCCCAGAGCCTTGGCCAGGGCGGGGACGGCGGTCTCGGCGGACGCGACCGACAGCGCGGTGGCGGCGCCGGAGCGGACCTGCCAGGCCGGGTCCGACAGGGCGGCCACGGCTCGGGTGGCGAGCGGGGCCGGGCAGCCGGTGCCGGTCAGCGCGGCGAACGCGGCACCGCGCACCAGAGGATCGATGTCCCCGGTGAGCCGGTCCAGGGCGGCGGTGAGCAACTCCCGGTCGGCAGCGGTGAGGGACGCCGGGCCGACGGCGGCCAGGGCCTTGGCCACGGTGACCCGGACCTCCCGGGAGGGATCGTCCGCGGCATCCGCCAGCGGTCGTACCGCGTCGACGGAGACGAGCGCCCGTACGGCCTCGGTGCGTACGGCGATGTCGGGGTCGGCCAGCGCCGCCGCGAACACCCCGGCGTCGCCGAGTCGCAGAGCGCGCAGCACATCGAGGGCGGCGGCACGGACGACGGGGTCGGCTGCGGCGAGGGCGCCGGTGAGGGCGGAGCCCAGAGCCGGTTCGGGCGGCAGGGTCTCGACCAGCTCGCGCAGTGAGGCCGCGGCGGTCGCGCGGACCTCGGCGTCGGAGTCGGCTAGGGCACCGGCCAGGGCCTGCCCGGTGCCGGGGGGCACGGTCTCGGTGAGGACCGAGACGGCCGTACGCCGGACGGCGGGGTCATTGTCCGCCAAGTACGGCTCGACGAGGTCGAGTTCCGGCTCCGCCTCGGCCAGCTCCAGCAGCTGCAGGAGCCGGGGCGAGGCGGTGCCCGGCGTGCCGGGCCGGTCGGCGGAGGCGGTGGCACGCGCGGACGTCGGTCCAGCGGCGACCGGCGCCACCTCGCGCGGCCCGGCCGTGGCCACCTGCTCGGCATGGACCTCGCCCAACCGCCGGGAGGGACCGCCGGCCGGCGAGAACTCCTCGACGGGAACGAGATAAGGAGCCACGGGACGGGCCGTGAACTCCATTGCACCAGAGGGGGACTTGTGCAGATCGAGATGGTGGAACCAGGAGACGTCGTCACGGCCGGGGTGGTCGAGACGGTCGTGGTACAGGCCCCAGCGGGACTCCGTGCGGGCGAGCGAGGCGCGGGCGGCCATCTCGGCGCAGTCACGGATGAAGGTGACCTCCGCGCAGCGCATCAGCTCGTGCGGGGTGCGGGCGCCCATGGCGGAGATGTCGGCGCGCATCCGCTCGAAGGCCTCGAGAGCGAGGGAGAGACGCGCACCGGACTTCGGCGGGGCCACGTAATCGTTCACGAATCGGCGCAGCTTGTACTCGACCTGGGTCTGCGGCGGGCCGTCCGGGTTGCGCAGCGGGCGGTAGATCAGCTCGTGTGCCTCACGGACCTGGTCCGCGGGAAGCTCGCCCTGGTAGGCGGTGTACTGGGCGGCGTCCGCGCCTGCGAGGTCGCCGAAGACAAAGGCGCCGATCATGTAGTTGTGCGGGACGCAGGCGAGGTCGCCGGCGGCGTACAGGCGGGAGACGGTCGTACGCGCGTGGTCGTCGACGCGGACGCCGGAGGCGGAGTGGCCGCCGCACAGGCCGATCTCGGAGATGTGCATCTCGACGTCGTGGGTGCGGTAGTCGTGCCCGCGGCCGGCGTGGAAAGTGCCGCGGGTGGGCCGCTCGGTGGAGTGCAGGATCGACTCCAGCGCGGAGACAGACTCCTCGGGGAGATGGCTGAGTTTGAGGAAGACCGGCCCGCGGTCGCTGGCGACCTCGGCGGCGAACTCGGCCATCATCTGCCCCGACCAGTAGTCGGAGTCGACGAAGCGCTCGCCGTGCCGGTTGACCTGGTAGCCGCCGAAGGGGTTGGCGACGTAGGCGCAGGCCGGGCCGTTGTAGTCCTTGATCAGCGGGTTGATCTGGAAGCACTCGATACCGGTCAGCTCGGCGCCCGCGTGGTAGGCCATGGCGTACCCGTCACCGGCGTTGGTGGGGTTCTCGTAGGTGCCGTACAGGTAACCGGAGGCGGGCAGACCGAGCCGGCCGCAGGCGCCGGTGGCGAGGATGACCGCACCCGCGCGAACGGTGACGAAGGCGCCGGTACGGGTGTGGAAGCCGACGGCGCCCACGGCCCGCCCCTCGGCGGTGAGGATCCGGACCGGCATCACCCGGTTCTCGATCCGGATCCGCTCCCGCATCTCGCGCCGCCGCAGTTGCCGGTAGAGGACCTTTTTGACGTCCTTGCCCTCTGGCATCGGCAGTACGTACGAGCCGGAGCGATGCACCTGGCGCACCGCGTACTCACCGTGCTCGTCCTTCTCGAACTTGACGCCGTACGACTCCAGCCGCTGGACCATCGCGAAGCCGCGGGTGGCGGTCTGGCGGACGGTGGACTGGTCGACGATGCCGTCATTGGCGCGGGTGATCTCGGCGACATAGTCGTCGGGCTCGGCGCGACCGGGGATGACGGCGTTGTTGACGCCGTCCATGCCCATGGCGAGCGCGCCGGAGTGGCGGACGTGGGCCTTCTCCAGCAGCAGCACGTTCGCACCGCGCTCGGCGGCGGTCAGGGCGGCCATGGTGCCGGCGGTGCCGCCGCCGATCACGAGGACGTCGCAGGCCAGCTCCTCGGCGTCGGCGACGGCGGGAATCTCCAGGGAAGTGGACGCGGGGGTGGTCACCGGGGTGCCTTTCACGAGCCGAGCGAGGTGAGGATGTCGCGGCGCAGGGCCACACGGGCCGGGTCGTCGACGGCCCCACGGTCACGCGGCCCGGGTACGTCGCGTACGGCGGCCACCCGGCCGGAGCCGAGCAGGGCCACACGGTCGCCGAGGAAGAGGGCCTCGTCCACGTCGTGCGTGACGAAGACGACGGTCGCGCCCGTGCCGCGCAGCACCTCCACCAGCAGGTCCTGCATGCCGGAGCGGGTCTGCGCGTCGAGGGCTCCGAAAGGCTCGTCCATCAGGACGGCGCGGGGGCTGTCGGCCAGCGCGCGGGCCAACTGGGCGCGCTGGCGCTGCCCGCCGGAGACCCGGTGCGGCAACTGCCCGGCCTGCGCACTGAGTCCGACACGGGCGAGCCAGGACTCGGCCCGGGAACGGCGTGCGGAGCGCGGTACGCCGCTGATGGCGAGCGGCAGTTCGACATTCCCGCGCAAGGTGCGCCAGGGCAGCAGCGCGTCCTCCTGGAAGACCAGCGCACGGTCGGCCGAGGGCCCCGCCAGCGGGACGCCGTCCACCTCGGCGGCGCCGCCCAGGGGAGGCAGCAGCCCGGCGAGGGTGCGCAGCAGCGTGGACTTGCCGCAGCCGGAAGGGCCCACGACGGTCAGGATCTCGCCGGGAGAGACGTCCAGGTCGACGTCGTACAGCACCGGCGCGTCCGGGCGGCCGAGCACGGCGGAACGGAAGGTGAGCCGGGTGCCGCGCACGGCCTTCGAGGACGGCGCGACGGGCGCGGTGACGGTCTCAGACGAGGTGCTCATCACGGGCCTCCTCGGTGTCCTTCTGGCCCTCCTGCTCGCGCTGGGCCTGGTGCTCGGGATCGCCGTCGGCGCGCACGGGGGCGGCGACGGGCCGGGGCACGCGGGTGCGGCCACCGGGGACGTACGAGGTGCGGGGCAGCCAGCGGGTCAGACGCCGGCCGAGGAGTTCCACGGCCGTGGAGGTGACCCAGCCGAGGACACCGATCGTGACCATGCCGACGAAGACCCCCGGATAGTTCACCACCGTGTAGTCCTGCCAGGTGCGGTAGCCGACGCCGTACTGGCCGGAGATCATCTCGGCGGAGATCACGCAGATCCACGACACGCCGATGCCGACCGAGAGCCCGCCGAAAATGCCGGGCAGTGCGCCCGGCAGTACCACCGAGCCGAGGATCCGCAGCCGGCTGCCGCCCATGGTGCGCACCGCCTCCTCCCAGACGGGGGTGAGCGCGCGGACCGCGTGCCGGGTGGAGACCAGCACCGGGAAGAAGGCTGCGGTGCAGGTGATGAAGACGATGCCCTGCTCATTGGAGGGGAAGAGGAGGATCGCGACGGGGACGAGGGCGATCGCCGGTATCGGGCGGATCACCTCCAGGACCGGACCGAGCAGATCCTCGGCGAGGTGCGAGCGGGCCACGAGCACGCCCGTTGCCACGCCCAGGACGGCCGCCAGCGCGAAGCCGGTGAGGATCCGGGTGAGGCTGTCGGTGAGGTCGGTCCAGTAGTCGCCGCCGGAGAGCCGGCCGGCGAAGGCGCGGGCCACGTCGGTGACCGTCGGGAACTGCGAGAACCGCAGCCACAGGGTCACGTCGAGGCTGGTCAGCAACTGCCACAGGCCGAGGAAAGCAGCCAGGGAGGCCGTCCGCAGCGCATACCTGGCCAAGGGCCGCCGGGTCATGAGGACCGCTCCAGTGCGTCGCGGTACGACACCGTCCGGGCGCCGCCGTGGGCGGTGACATAGTCCTGTGCGGTCGCCCCGGTGACGAACGGCAGCAACTGGTCGCCATCGGCCACCCACACCGCCTTGTCGGCGAACCAGAGGGTGCCGGTGGTGGCGTCGGGTACGTAGGAGGCGCGGATGCCGGCCTGGTGACCGGCCACGTAGGCCAGCAGCTCCTTCGGGGACTTGAAGGAGACGGCCTTCTCGCTGCCCTTGGGCCACACCTCGCTCGCGGCCGGCGGGGGTGCGGCGGCCAGGCGCTTGGCGTAGGTGGAGCCGAGGGCCTTCTTGACGTACTGGTCGTCGACGAAGGAGTCCACGTCGATGTCACCGGTCAGTTTGGCGGCCTTCAGCACGGACACGTCCTGCTTGAGCGCGGAAACGAGCTGCGGCTTGACGGCCGGGTCGAAGGTGGCGATGCCGTGGGCACCGTTGTAGAGATAGACCACTTCGGCGGGCAGGCTGGTGGCCTCGGCGACCTTCTCGGAAGCGGCGACGGGGTGGGCGTTGAGGTAGTCCGTCGCCTCCGCCTGGGCCTTGAGGAAGGCTTCCAGGACAGCCGGACGCTGCTGGGCGAAGTCCTCGCGGGCGGTGACGCCGTGGAAAGTGGGCAGGTTCAGCTGGGCGCCGTCGTACAGGGCCTTGGCCCGGCCCTGGTAGGCGAGGAGGCCCGGCCAGGCGACGAACTGCGACAGGGCGTCCACGCTGCCGGAGGAGAGCGCAGAGGCGCCGACGGCAGGCTGTTGGTTGAGTTTGGAGATCCCCTTGTCCGGGTCGATGCCGGCGCGTTGCAGGGCCCGTACGAGAGTGCCGTCCGCGGCGGAACCGACGCTGGTGGAGACCTTCTTGCCCTTCAGGTCCTTCAGAGAGGCGAGTGTCGAGCCGGGCGCGGTGACCACGGTGTTGAGGCCGCCGCGCAGGTTGTAGCCGGTCACCGAGACCAGGTGGGTGGGCCGGCCGAGTTGTTTGCCGCGGGCCGCGTTGAGCAGCAGCGGGAAGTCGCCCATCGAGCCGATGTCGATCTTGCCGGCGGTCATCTGGGCGGTGATCGGGGCGCCGGTGGCGTAGTCCTGCCAGTCGACCTTGTAGGTGTGGCCGTCGTGCAGGGAGTTGAGCTGCTTCTCGAAGTAGCCGAGGGAGCGCAGCAGCGTGCCCGCGGTGACGGTGTTGATGGTCTTGGACTGGTAGCCGACGGTCACGGTGACCGTGGAGCCGCTGCCCGCTTCGGCGCTGCCGCCGCAGGCGGACAGGGGCAGGAGGAGTGCGGCGGCGGATACGGCGACTGTGGTTCGTTTCATGGTGGTTGTACCTCTCACCGCAGCAGATAGGGCATGTTGACCGTGACGGCTCCGGTGGGGCAGCGGGCCGCGCACGGGCCGCAGTACCAGCACTCGTCGACGTGCATGTACGCCTTGCCGTTGGTCTCGTCGATGGCCAGGGAGTCCAGCGGGCACATGTCCACGCAGAGGGTGCAGCCGTCGATGCACTTCGACTCGTCGATGGTCACGGGCACGTCGGCCCGCTGGGGCGCCAAGGGCATGGCTGTCTCCAGGAAACGTGCAGGCAGGGGGCGTGTTACGACCGGTGGAGCAGGCCGCTCATGGTGATCCGGTCGCCGCGGAAGCGAATGAACTCCAGGTCGACGGGGCGGCCGTCGGCGAGGTGTGTGAGGCGTTCCAGCATCAGTACGGCGGCGCCGCGCGGGGCCTGGAGTACGGCGGCGGAGTGAGTGTCCGCGTTCACCGCCTCCAGGGAGATCTCGGCGTGGCCGAGGCGCTGGCCGGTGATGGCTTCCAGGAGGCGGAAGACATCGGTGTTCTCCAGGTCGGCACCGAGCAGGGCGGTGCCGATGTCGAGCGGGATGTAGGTGAGGTCGAGGGAGAGCGGGAGGCCGTTCAGGCGGCGCAGGCGTTCGATGTAGAGGACGTCGGCGCCGGCGGGGATGCGGAGGCGGTCGGCCACCGGTGCGGGTGCGGGGGCGGGGCCCATGGTGCGGACCTCGTTGGTGACGCGGCCGTGTTCGCGGAGGGTTTCCGCGAGGCCCATCAGGCGGTCGAGCCCGTGCGGGTACTTCTGGGCGACGACCACGGTGCCGACCCCGGGCAGCCGCTCCACCAGGCCTTCGGCCCGGAGGAGGTCCAGGGCCTGACGGACGGTGTTGCGGGAGGCGCGGTAGTCGGCGGCGAGGGTCGACTCGTGGGGGAGGGGGCCGTTCCGGAAGGCGCCGGTGAGGATCTGGTGGCGCAGCAGGTCGGCCAGCTGCCGGGCCCGGTCCGCACGCAGCCGTCGACGCGCGCGGTGGGCGGCGACGGTGGTCGCTGCGCCCTGACCTGCGTGGTCTCGGGAACGTTCGGTGGGTGGCATGGCCGAAACCATACCGACCCGGTAGGGAATAGGGTGTTGCTGCAGTGTTGCGCCAGGTGAGGGGGCGTTGGATACGGCGCTGAGCTGCGCGTTTCCCGCTGGGAGCGGGAAGATCTGCCACCCGGCGGTCCGGTCAGGACAGTGCCGTCAGCCCCGGCGCGAACGTGATCAGGAGCGGCAGCAACGGCACCAGCGCGGCCACCGTCGTCGTCAGCGCCCGGTGCCGGCGCAGCAGCCGTGGCGGCGGCTCCAGCAGGCGGTCCACGCGCTCGCCGAGGAGGCGCCGGCTGGAGTCGCAGGACAGGACGCCCCGGTGCTGGTTCAGTTCGATCAGCGCGAGGGCCGTCGTGAGGTGTCCGCAGCGCCGGGACGCCGTGTCGTCGGCGGCCAGCTCGACCAGGCGGTGCGTCTGGTCGCAGAAGTGCGCGAAGAGCGGCACGCGCGGGAAGCCCGTGGCGAGCGCGGTGGACAGGTGCAGCAGCCAGTCGTGGTGGGCACGCGCGTGCCCGCGCTCATGGGTGAGGACGGCGTCCAGCTGGTGGTCGGTGAGGCGCTGCAGCGCTCCCGTCGTGACGACCAGTTGCGGTGGGTGTCCCGGCATCCACCAGGCGTCCGGGTATTCGTCCTCCAGCACCAGCATCGGGCCGCGCGCCGCCGGCAGGCCGGCCGGCAGATCGGGGGCGCGCTCCTGGAGCTGTGCGCGGGCCTGGCCGCGGCTGCGGCGGGCCTCGACGAGTTCCCGGCCCAGCATCGCCGTCGTCCAGGCGGCTCCGCAGGCCAGCAGCACGGTGAGGGCGGCGGCCCACACCGGCGCGGCGGAGAGGTCGTAGGCGGCGGTGACGGAGGGCGGCGCGGGGGCGAAGACACGGTCGCGGACGGTGTGGAAGACGGCCGCCGTGCCCAGCACCAGTGCCGCCAGGCAGCACAGCAGGACGGTGGCGACCAGGCACTGCCACACCCACAACGCGACCACCGGTTCCCGCTCGGGCCAGGCCGCACGGGTCAGCGCGCGTGGCGCCGGCAGGGCGGCCGTCAGGGCGACGACGCTCAGCAGGAGCAGGCAGACGGTCATGCCGGGGCTCCGGTTCCTGGTCGGAGAGTTGTGCGGGTGTCGGTGGTGCGGGTGACGCGCCGAGGGCGCGTCGCGTGTGGTGCGTGTCCGCCCAGTATGACGGTGAGAGGCGGCGAGAGTCAGGTCTCGGCGGTGATCGGTCCCGCGGTTGCGGACGCCCGCACTTCTTCCCGTCGGGCGTGCCCGCTTTTCCTGCCGCCGGGGTGCCCGGTTTCCTTCCGTCGGGCGCGCCCGGTTTCCTTTCCGTCCGGCGTGCCCGGCCGTCGGGTGCGGAAGCGCTACGTCTCCCGCTCCTGGAACGCGCGCCGTACCGCCTCCAGGACCTCGTCCTCTGTGAAGCCCAAGGCTGCCGCCCAGGCGACGAAGTCCCGCGTACCGTCGGTGAGTGCCGCCGTCTCGTGGCGGCGGGCGCCCGGGGGAGGCGGCGCCACCCGCGTCCCCGCGCCGCGCCGGGTCCGGATCAGGGACGCCGCCTCCAGTTCGCGGTAGGCGCGGGCGACGGTGCCCGCTGCGAGGCCGAGGTCCGCGGCCAGTTGCCGTACCGTCGGCAGCCGCTCTCCCTCGGCCAGCCGTCCGCTGCTGATCAGGGCGGCGAGCTGGGCGCGGATCTGCTCGTAGGGCGGTACGGGGCTGGTCGTGTCGACCCGGACGGCGGTGCCGCTCACCGGCGTGTCCCCGCCCGGCGGCGCCACCCCGCCCGCGGCGAGCAGACGGTGAAGACCATCCACGGCGCGGTCGCCAGCGAGATCAGCGTGAGCGGCAGCAGGACCGCGTCGGCCGCGGTGCCCGCGGCGCCGTCGCACGTCATGCTCGAAAGGGCGCCCGAGGCCGTTGAGGCCGCGCCCAGCAGCGAGGTGGAGACGACGATCCCCCAGGCGGCCACGATCGCCAGCGAGCGGTCGCGGCGGGACTGTTCGTCGCCGGGCCGGGTGGCGATCCGCCGCAGCGCCCAGCCGCACGCCCCCGTGGCGACGGCGAGGGAGGCCAGCATCGGCAGGCCGTAGTAAAGACCGGGCCAGGGGCCGTGTGTCTCGGTCATGCCCCGGCAGGCCAGGGTGAGTTCACGGCCGGCCCGGCCCAGATCGTCCGGCGAGGCCACCGCGCCCGCCGTCGCCAGCAGTGCCACCAGGGCGATCGCGAGGACGGCCAGCAGCCGGGTCATCCGCGGCGGTACGTAGTCGCGGACGCGGCGTGGTACGAGCCCGGCGGTACGGACGGCTCCCCGGGCCGGCGCGGTCAGCGCGTCGCCCACCAGGACGCCGGCGACCGCGCACAGACCGAACGCCGGGACGGCGTACAGCACGCCGTCGCCGTGGTCGAGTGTGGACAGCCAGACGGCCGCCAGGGCGCCCGTGGCCAGTCCCGTCCAGCGGGCGTAGCGGTCGACCGGCGCCCGGGAAGCGGCCGCCGGCGTCGTCGTGTCGAGATCGGTCATGGAAATCCCCCGTGAGCAGCACCACTTGTACTCACCGCTTGTATCAAGCGGTGAGTACAAGATGCTCGTCCGGCGGGCTTGTGTCAACTTCTTGCTACAAGAGCCTGCTCATCCCGCCACGACCCGGCCGCTGACCTCACCCAGGCCGACACGGCGCCCGTCCGCCCCGGGGGCCCATGCCGACAGGGTGACCACGTCGCCGTCCTCCAGGAAGGCCCGCTTGCCGTCGGGCAGTTCGAGGGGGTCGCGGCCGTTCCAGGTCAGCTCCAGCAGTGAGCCGCGCTGACGCTCCTCGGGGCCGCTCACCGTGCCCGAGCCGTACAGGTCGCCGGTGCGCAGCGAGGCGCCGTTCACCGTCATGTGGGCGAGTTGCTGGGCGGCGGTCCAGTACATGGTCGAAAAAGGCGGCTCGGAGACCACATGGCCGTTGATCGCGACGGAGATCCGCAGGTCGTAGCCGCCCGGCTCGGTGCCGGGTGCCGAGTCGTCCAGGTACGGCAGCAGCGCGTGCGTGCGCTGCGGAGGCGCCACGCGCGCGTGCTCCAGCGCTTCCAGCGGGGTGATCCACGCCGACACCGAGGTCGCGAAGGACTTGCCGAGGAAGGGGCCGAGGGGGACGTACTCCCAGGCCTGGATGTCGCGCGCGGACCAGTCGTTCAGCAGGCACAGCCCGAAGACGTGGTCGCGGAAGTCGGCCAGCGCGACCGGACTGCCCATCGCGGACGGCACGCCCACGACGAAGCCGACCTCCGCCTCGATGTCCAGCCGGATCGACGGCCCGAAGACGGGTGCCGGGTCGGCCGGGGCCTTGCGCTGCCCGGAGGGCCGTACGACGTCCGTGCCGGAGACGACGACCGTGCCGGAACGGCCGTGGTAACCGATCGGCAGATGCTTCCAGTTGGGGGTGAGGGAGTCCTCGGCGTCCGGGCGGAAGATCTGGCCGACGTTGCGGGCGTGGTTCTCCGAGGCGTAGAAGTCGACGTAGTCCGCCACCTCGAAGGGCAGGTGCAGGGTCACCTCGGACAGGGGGTGGAACAGCGGCTCGACGGCCTCGCGGTGCGCGGGGTCCGTGACCCAGGCGGTGACGGCGCGCCGTACCTCCGACCAGGTGGGGCGACCGGCGGCCAGCAGCGCGTTGAGGGTGGGGCGCGCGAGCAGCGCGTGGTGGGGCGAGCGGAGGGCGGCGGCAGCGGCGCCCGCGTCGAGGACGTGGTCCCCGAGCCGGACGCCGACCCTCCGCTCCGTGCTGCCGGAGGGCGAGAACACGCCATAGGGAAGGTTGTGCGGGCCGAAGGGGTCGCCCTCGGGGACGTCGAAGGGGGGCATGGGGTGCTGCCTCACTCTCATCCGGGCCGTGCGCGGCGATCGTTCCATGTGGTCGCGCCACACGTTACGGCTGTGATGCGTGTCTTGGGCAGAGCCCCCTGCGGCACCCGGGACGGTGTCCGAAAGGTGCGAGTCGAAGAAGCTTCGAAAGGTTGCTCGCATCCTGTCTAAAGAGTTCGCAATGTCCGGAAAAGCCTTGTCGGAGGCGGCAATTCCGGCTTAGCGTCCTTTGGGGACACGGACGGGGTGGGTCCGTTCCATTGGGGGGACGCGTGGGGGGACCCGTGGCCGGAGACACCGTCGGTGTGCCGTTCGAGGCGGACCGGGACGTACCAGGACTGATCGTCAAGTTCGGCGACTATCCGCTGCACCACGGCGGCGTGGGGGCGATCCGCAGTCTGGGCCGGCTCGGCGTGCCCATGTATGCCATCACCGAGGACGCGTACACGCCCGCGGCCTCCTCGCGTTATCTGAAGAAGGCCTTCGTGTGGCCGACGACCGGTGCGGAGGACCCGGGCCGCCTGGTCGAGGGCCTGCTGCGCATCGGCCGCCGTATCGGCCGCCCCACCGTCCTCGTCCCGACGGACGAGGAAGCCGCCGTACTGATCGCCGAGCACCAGGACGAGCTGGCCGGTTCTTTTCTCTTCTCGCGGGTCGACTCCGCCCTGCCGCGCCGGCTCGCCAGCAAGCAGGGCCTGCACGAACTGTGCGTGGAGCACGGCATCGCGAGTCCCGCGTCGGCGTTCCCCGAGTCGTACGAGGACGTCGTCGCCTTCGCCGACACGGCCCGCTTCCCGGTGGTGGCCAAGAACCGGGAGGCGTTCGTCCGGCGCACCCGGCCCGCCGTCAACGGCACCACGCGGATCGCCACCCGTGAGGGCCTGCTCGCGCTCGCCCGCGACTGGGGCACGCGGCCGGGTGTGATCCTCCAGGAGTACCTGCCGCGCGAGGAGGCCGAGGACTGGATCGTGCACGCCTGCTTCGACCAGGACTCCAGCCCTCTCGCCCTGTTCACCGGCGTCAAGGTCCGCTCGTGGCCGCCGCACGCCGGCATGACGGCGAACGCGTACGTCGTCGACAACCCGGAACTCGCCGACCTCGCCGCACGTTTCATCAAGCAGATCGGCTTCAGCGGCATCATCGACCTCGACCTGCGCTTCGACCGGCGCGACGGACAGTACAAGCTCCTCGACTTCAACCCCCGCATGGGCGCCCAGTTCCGGCTCTTCGAGAACGAGTCGGGTGTGGACGTCGTACGCGCCATGCATCTGAACCTGACCGGCCGCCCCGTTCCGGAGGGGGAACAGCGCGCCGGCCACCGCTACATCGTGGAGAACATCGACCTCCCCGCCCTCCTCGCCTACCGCCGCAGCGGCTATACGACGCCGCACGCGCCGGCGAGGGCGAGCGGGACGGAGCTGGCCTGGCTCGCGGGTGACGACCCGCTGCCGTTCCTCACGATGCTCGCCCGCTTCGTGCGCCCGGGCGCGAAGCACCTCTATCAGCTGTGGCGGACCAACCGCCGCGGCAGCAGCACCACCACGAAGTAGGAAAGGCCACCAAGCGTGGCGCACCGTGTCCTGGGGAGGGACTTCGTGACACGACCGGTTGCAGTCATCGGGGCCGGGCCGTTCGGCCTGTCCACCGCCGCCCATCTGAGGGCGCGCGGCATCCCCGTCCGCGTCTTCGGCGACCCCATGGTCAGCTGGCGCGACCACATGCCCGAGGGCATGCTCCTGAAGTCGACGCCCGCCGCCTCCAACCTCGACTGCCCGCAGCCCGGCCACACACTCGCCGACTACTGCGACGCGGCCGGGATCCGCCGTCTGGTGACCGACGAGGACATCATCCCGGTGGAGACGTTCATCGCCTACGGCGAGTGGTTCCAGCAGAAGCTGGTCCCCGGCCTGGAGCGGGTGCGGGTCGTCTCCGTGGACCGCGACAAGAGCGGCGGCTTCGAACTGAAGCTGGATTCGGGCGAGATGTTCACCGCGCGCGCCGTCGTCGTCGCCACCGGCCTGTCGGGCCTGGCGCACCTCCCGGCGGAGCTCGCGGGAGCCGCGGCCGACGGACCGGCGCCCACGGGCCCGGTCTCGCACAGCTCCCAGCACCACGACCTGGGCCGCTTCGCCCGCAAGGAGCTGATCGTGATCGGCGCCGGCCAGTCCGCGCTGGAGACGGCCGCGCTCGCCGCCGAGGCGGGGGCACGCGTGCGTGTCGTCGCGCGCGGCCGCGGCCGGGTCGCCTTCGGCGCCCCGCCCTGGGACCAGCCGAAGCTGCGCCCCGAGTCCCCCTTCGGCCGGGCCTGGTCGCTGTGGGCGCTCAGCTACTACCCGCACCCCTACCGCTATCTGCCCGAGGCCACCCGTCACCTCCTGGTCCGCCGGGTCCTCGGACCGCTCGGCGCCTGGTGGCTGCGTGAGCGCTTCCAGAGCGCCGTGCTGGTCCAGGACGTCGAGCGGGTCGTGGGCGCCGAGGCGCCGGACGGCAGCCCCGTCCTCACCGTCCGCACCCACGGCGGCCGTACCGAGCGGCTCACCGCCGACCATGTCATCGCCGCCACCGGCTACCGCGTCGACATCGCAGCGATGGACTTCCTCGGCCACGAACTGCGCACCCGGCTCGCCGTGAGCCGCGGCACGCCCAAGCTCGGCCCCGGTTACGTCTCCTCCGTCCCCGGGCTGTATTTCACGGGACTGCCGGCGGCGTCGTCGTACGGCCCGGTGATGCGCTTCGTCTGCGGTACGGAGTTCGCCTCTCCGCGCCTGACGAAACACCTGGCGGCGGCCCACGGCTGAAGCCTCCGGGAAATCCGGCCCGGGTCCGTCACATCTCCCGCCCGCGAACCACCGTGTTCGACCGCAGCCACACCGCCATCGGGGAGCCGGCACACACCAGTTGGGGCTGGGCAGTACGTAAGTGCGCAGGACCACAAGGTGAGTCGGCGGGGTGAGGTATCCGTATTCTCTGATCATGGCAGCCTCCCCCGCGTACGCTCTGATCGCCACCGACCTGGACGGAACGCTGCTGCGCGGCGACGACACGGTCTCCGACCGGTCGCTCGCCGCGCTCGCGCGGGTGGCGCGGGCCGGTGTCCGGCATCTGGTGGTGACGGGCCGCCCGGCCCCGCGGGTACGGCCCCTGCTCGAGCAGCTCGGCTGCACGGGGCTCGCGGTGTGCGGACAGGGCGCGCAGGTCTACGACGCCGCGTCCGGTCGTCTGCTGTGGTCGGTCCGGCTGGACCGGGAGCTGGCCGAGACCGCGCTCGGCAAGATCGAGGCCGAGGTGGGGCAGGTCTACGCGGCCGTCGACCAGGACGGCGTCGACGGGCTCACGCTCATCGAGCCGGGCTATCTGATGCCGCACCCGACCCTGCCCGCGGTACGGGTCGGCCGGCGCGACGACCTGTGGTGCGAGCCCATCAGCAAGGTGCTGTTGCGCCATGCCGAGCTGTCCGACGACGAGTTGGCGTCGGTCGCGCGCGCGGTGGTCGGCTCGCTGGCGACGGTCACCATGTCGGGGCCGGGAACCGTGGAGCTGCAGCCGTCCGGGGTGACCAAGGCGACCGGCCTCGCGCTGGCCGCCGAGCGGCTCGGGATCGCCGCGGAGGAGGCCCTGGCGTTCGGCGACATGCCCAACGACATCCCGATGTTCGACTGGGCCGGACACGGGGTCGCCATGGCCAACGCGCACCCCGAACTCAAGGCGGTGGCCGACGAGGTCACCCTGTCGAACGAGGACGACGGCATCGCCGTCGTCCTCGAAAGACTGTTTCCGACCGGCTGACCGGCACCGACCGACTGGCCGGCCCTTCAGTACGCGGCCGTCCGGCGCAGGCCCGGAGGATGCACGGCGGCCGCCCGGCACGCCCCCGTCCGTCAGGTGCGGGGGCGTGCCGGGCGGCCGGTGTCCGTCCCGCCTGCCGGCCGGCGGAGCTGTCAGTACGCGCCGAAGACGTTGTCGATCGACCCGTACCGCTTGGCCGCGTAGTTGCAGGCGGCGGTGATGTTCGCGACCGGGTCGTAGATGTTGAAGGAGGTTCCGGCCACGTGGTACGCGTTGAACGTCGGGTCGATGACCTGGAGCAGGCCCTTGGACGGGATGCCCTTGGCGGCGTTGGAGTCCCAGAGGTTGATGGCGTTGGGGTTGCCCGAGGACTCCCGCATGATGTTGCGGTAGATGCCGTTGTAGCTGCCCGGGATGCCCTTCTGGGCCATGATCGCGAGGGACTCGCGGATCCAGCCGTCAAGGGTGTTCGGGTAACCGGCGGGGGTGGTGGAGACCGTGGTGGCGGCCGGGGTCGCGGCGGAGGCGCTGGTCGCCCCGATGAGCGGCAGGGCGAGGACGGCGGCACCGGTACCGGCGGCGGCGAGGGCGCGGACGATGCGGTTGTTCCGGGTACGGCGGTGCTGAGCGGCAGCAGGCATGGGGAAGTTCCTCTCCGGCGCCTGCGAGGTGAGCTGTCGGGTTCGGGCGGGGAGGTGCCCGACCGTGCCCGGGAAGGCACGGCTTCACCCCTAGCCGTTCCGGTGCGACGTGTGCCGTCCGGCCCGGCGACTTACCTGGGTCCCCCGCTCCTGCCATACGGATGAGTCCGTGGATGGTTATGCGGGCGGTGGCAGGATTCGGCGTCCGCCCGACGGCCCGGAACGTATGCGAGAGCACATGTCGGAAACAAGTACCGGATTCACACAACGTCCTATTTGACCTTGATCTATGCCCTATGAGGCGCTTGATCCTTTGCGGTTGCCAACCCTCAACTCGCCAGTGGGCCAAGGGGAGAAGGCGGGGTCGACGGGGATGGGGTGCCGACGGGTGCTCGTGACCCAACTCACGAAATAGCAAAACGCTTCAAGTCGGACATGGGGGATTCAGGTGGGTCGACTGGATGGCGGAACCCGCGACCTGGCGCCCGTCGTTGTCCCGGGAGAGGAAGGTGCAGGCGTTACTCCGCTCGCCTCTCGTCTCGCGACAAAGCGGACAGATTCCCGTTAAGTCGATAAATATACGTTCATATCGCTTGATCAAAAGCATCCCGGTCATGACCCGATACCTCCCAGGCTGGACCGGTGGGCGCTATCGGTGATCGAAAGAGGACCGGATACGCTGACTTGAGTGATGGCAGCGACCTATCGACAAACCGTGTAATCGCCAGCAGACACCAGCAGACAGGAGACCCCTCGTGACCGTCGTCGGGCCGTTCGGGCTGAGCGTGCGGGACCAGGCTCTGGAAGCCGATGTCCAGGCCGGATTGACGGCTGTCGAGGAAGGCTTGCTCGAGGCCACCAAGAGCGAGGTCCCGTTCATCACGGAGGCCGCGCAGCACCTGGTACGGGCCGGCGGGAAGCGGTTCCGGCCGCTGCTCGTGATGCTCGCGGCCCAGTTCGGCGACCCCTACGCGCCGGGCATCGTGCCGTCGGCCGTGGTCGTGGAGCTGACCCACCTCGCCACGCTGTACCACGACGACGTCATGGACGAGGCGGCCGTACGGCGTGGCGTGGACAGCGCCAACACCCGCTGGGGCAACTCGGTGGCGGTCCTCACCGGCGACTTCCTCTTCGCCCGGGCCTCCCAGATCCTCGCCGACCTCGGCCCCGAGGCCGTCCGGGTGCAGGCCCTCGCGTTCGAGCGGCTGGTCACGGGCCAGATCCTGGAGACCGCCGGCCCCGCGGACGGCCGTGACCCGGTCGAGCACTACCTGGACGTGCTCGGCGGCAAGACCGGCTCGCTGGTGGCGGTGTCGTGCCGGTTCGGCGCGATGATGTCCGGCGCCGACGAGACGGTCGTCGACGTGCTCACCCAGTACGGCGAGCGGCTCGGCGTCGCCTTCCAGCTCGCCGACGACGTCCTGGACATCGCCTCCGACTCGCACGAGTCCGGCAAGACCCCCGGCACCGACCTGCGCGAGGGCATTCCTACGCTGCCCGTGCTGCGGCTGCGCGAGCGGGCGGCCCGGCTGGGGCTGCCCGAGGACATCGCGCTGTGCCGCCTGCTGGACTCCGACCTCAGCGACGACGCCCGGCACGCCGAGGCGCTGGCCGCGCTGCGCGCCCACCCCGCGCTGGAGCAGGCCCGCCGGGACACCGTCCGGTACGCGGAGGAGGCCCGCGCCGCGCTGGCGCCCCTACGGGAGTGCGACGCCAAGGCGGCGCTGATGGAGCTGTGCGACGCGGTGGTGCACCGCGCCGGCTGACCCGGCCGTCCGCGCGGGCCACGCTTCACGGCGGCGACCGGCCGTACGACCTCTGTACGGCCCCTACGGCCCAGCGGTCCGGCCTGCTGGGATGACCCGGTCTCCGCGGATGCCCGACCCCCGGCGGACGCCCGTCTCCCGGTCGCGCGGATACCCGCCCGGCGCCGGCTGCGCCGATGCCCATGCCCCCGTACGGCCCCCTCCGTTCCGGTGAGACCCCTACGGGTCGGGGGAGCCGCTGCCCCTACGTGTCATACCGCAGGCGTACACGGAGTTGGCTCCGAGGTCTGACGCTTCCTCATGGCCGATTTGGTGAGATGGACACCACGGACATCACCACTCCTCACCGATTCGGGTGAGAATGGCGGCTCTGGTGGACCAGCGTGAGGACAGCCGCCGCCGACGACGGAGGTAAGGCACACATGGCACCGTACGAAACCGACGACGCAGTGGACGTCGCGCAGGAGGAAACTCCGCGCGCCGGACGCCGCAAGGCCGCCCGCTACGCGGTCCCGGTCGCGGTGGTGGGGGTGGCGGCGGCCACGATCGGGCTGGTCCCGGCGCTCGCCGCCTCCGGTGACCCCGACCTGCCCAGGATCACCGCACAACAGCTCATCGAGAAGATCGCCAAGTCGGACGTGCAGCAGCTGTCCGGCACCGTGCGGATCAGCACCGACCTCGGCCTGCCCAGCCTGGGCGGCCTGGAGAGCAGCCTGGCCTCGGGGGCGGCCAAGGGCTCCGGCGACGGCTCCTCCGCCGACCCGCAGTCCAAGCTCACCTCGCTGGTCTCCGGCACGCACACGCTGCGCGTCGCCGCGGACGGCCCGCAGAAGCAGAAACTGTCGCTGCTGGAGAGCGGCTCGGAGTACAGCCTCATCCACAACGGCAAGGACGTGTGGGGCTACGACAGCAAGAGCAACGAGGTCCACCACGGCATCTCGGCCGACTCCGGCAAGGACCACAGGGCCGAGCCCCCGGCCACACCCAAGGACTTCGCCGACGAGGCGCTGAAGTCGGTGGACGACACCACGTCCGTCACCGTCGACGGCACCGAGCAGGTCGCCGGCCGCGACGCCTACAAGTTGCTGATCAAGCCCCGGCAGTCCGGCACCACGGTCGGCGCGATCAGCATCGCGGTCGACGCGAAGACGGGCATGCCGCTGAAGTTCACGCTGACCCCGAAGAGCGGCGGCGCCGCGGTCCTCGACGCGGGCTTCACCCAGGTCTCCTTCGCGAGGCCGGACGCCTCCGCCTTCGCCTTCACCCCGCCCAGGGGCGCGAAGGTGACGGAGGAGAAGCAGGAGAAGAAGGGGCCTGAGGCGCGGCAGCACGCGCCGAGGCCGGGCGAGTTCGGCCAGGGCCTCGGCGGCACCGCCGTCCTCGGCAAGGGCTGGACGTCCGTCGCCACCTTCGACACCGGAGCCAAGGGCGGCCTGCCGACCGGCTCCAAGGCCGGTGACCTCGGCGGCTTCCTCGGCTCGCTCGGGGACAAGGTCTCCGGCAAGTTCGGCAAGGGCACCGTCTTCTCCACCCGGCTGGTCAACGCCCTGATCACCGACGACGGCAAGGTCTACGCCGGCATGGTGACCAAGGACGCCCTGGTGAAGGCGGCGGACACGGGAAAGTAGCCCGTTTCGGGCACCACGAGCCGTGACTGAACGTTGACCCTTTCGGGGTCTCCGGGGGCTTGGGGGCTTGGGGCCTTTCGGGGGCAGGACGAATCGAGGGGGAGCCGATGGACGAACCGTCCGCGACGGAGCGGGAGGCGGGGGAAGCCGGGGAATCGGGGGACGCGCAGCGGCGTGCCCCGGCCCGGGCGGAGGCGGGCGTCATCGTCACCCGCGGCCTCACCAAGCGCTACCGCGGCGGACAGCTTGCCGTCGACAGCCTCGACCTGACCGTCCCGGCGGGCAGCGTCTTCGGCTTCCTCGGCCCCAATGGCTCCGGCAAGACCTCCACCATCCGCATGCTGATGGGCCTGATCGAGCCGACGGCGGGCACGGCCCGCGTGCTGGGCCGCCCGATGCCCCGGGCGGCCCGTGCCGTTCTCCCGCAGGTCGGCGCGCTCATCGAGGGCCCCGCCCTGTACGGCTTCCTCTCCGGCCGGGACAACCTGCTGCGCTACGACGCCGCCGACCCGACCGCCGACCCCCGCACCCGGCGCGCCCGCGTCGCCGCCGCTCTGGACCGGGTGGGCCTCACGGCGGCCGCGGGCAAGAAGGCGAAGGCGTACTCGCTCGGCATGAAACAGCGCCTCGGCCTGGCTGCCGCGCTGCTCCAGCCGCGCCGGCTGCTCGTCCTGGACGAGCCCACCAACGGCCTGGATCCGCAGGGCATGCGCGAGATCCGCACCTTGATCCGGGAGCTGGCCGCCGACGGCACGACCGTCTTCCTCTCCTCCCACCTCCTCGACGAGATCGAGCAGGTCTGCACCCATGCGGCGGTCATGGCGCGGGGCCGGCTCGTCACCCAGGGCGCGGTGGCCGACCTGGCTGCCGGGGCGCGGGGCCGGCTGGTGGTGACCACCCCGGATCCGGCCGAGGCGGCCCGGGTGCTGAAGGAGCAGGGTGTCGGGGACGTCATCGCCGACGGCGACCGGGTCGGCGGTGAACCACCGGCACGGGACCTCGCCGAGGTGAACGCGGCCCTGGTCGCGGCGGGGGTGCGGGTCCGGGGCTTCACACTCGAACGGGCCTCGCTGGAGGACGCGTTCGTGGCGCTGACGGGGGAGGGCTTCGATGTCGCGGGCTGAGACGGTCCCGGTGACCGCCGCCCGGCGGCCGAGTCCGCTGTGGACGCTCGGGCTGCTGCGCAGCGAGCTGGTCACGACCCTCCGGCGCTGGCGCACCCTCGCCCTGCTCGGCGTGCTGACCGCGGTGCCGGTGCTGGTCGGGATCGCGGTGAAGATCCAGACGGGTGGCGGCGGGACGGCGGACCACAGTGGCCAGGGCCCGGCGTTCCTCACCCAGATCACCAACAACGGCCTGTTCCTTGTGTTCACGGCGCTGGCCGCGACGCTGCCGTTCTTCCTGCCGATGGCCGTCGGGGTCGTCGCGGGCGACGCGATAGCCGGCGAGGCGGGGGCGGGCACCCTGCGGTATCTGCTGGTCGCCCCGGCCGGCCGAACGCGGCTGCTGCTCACCAAGTACACGACCGTGATGGCCTTCTGTCTGCTGGCCACCCTGGTCGTCGCCGTCTCCGCTCTGATCGTCGGCGCGCTGCTCTTCCCGCTGGGCGACCTGACGACCATCTCCGGCACCCGGATCAGCTTCGCCGAGGGCCTGGGCCGGGCGCTGCTGATAGCCCTGGCGGTCGCCGCCTCACTGATCGGGGTGGCGGCGCTGGGTCTGTTCGTTTCGACGCTGACGGGCAGCGGCGTCGCGGCGATGGCGACCACCGTCGGCCTGCTCATCAGCGTCCAGATCCTCGACCAGATACCTCAGCTGCACGCGCTGCAGCCGTACTTCTTCTCGCACTACTGGCTGTCCTTCGCCGATCTGATGCGCGAGCCCGTCTACTGGGACGACCTGGAGAAGAACCTCGGCCTGCAGGCGCTGTACGCGGCGGTGTTCGGCTCGGCGGCCTGGGCGCGGTTCACGACGAAGGACATCAGCGCGTAGGGCCCAGGGGGTGTCGTTCGGATCATCCCGGCGTCGCGGGGTCTGATCCGAACGACACCCCCTAGCCGGCGGCCTTCTCGTACGGGAAGCGGGCGAGGGGTGCGTTCTGGGCGAAGAAGGTCTTCGCGCGGGCCAGCGCCTCGGTGTCCCTCAGTACGTCGCCGGGCGCGCTGCCGTTGCCGAGCAGCACCCCGCCGAACCGCATCCCCATGTAGGCGGCGGAGTTGCTGAGTGTGCCGACGTAGGGGTCGGCGACGGACGGTTCGTCGTGTGCCAGCGCCGCGATGCCCCAGAGGGTGCGGCCGGCCAGGGTCGCCCTGAAGTCGAGGCCCGGGGTGCGCAGCCAGCCGGACCAGTGGTCCAGGTAGCGCTTGGTGAGACCGGACACGGAGTACCAGTACAGCGGCGAGGCGATCACGATGTCCGTGGCCGCGAGGGTGGCGTCCAGCAGCAGGCCGGTGGGGCTGTCCGACGGCGGCCGTACGTGGTCGCTGTCGTGCCGCAGGTCCGTGAAGTCGGGGAGCGGGTGCTCGGCCAGGTGGATCCAGCGCTGTTCGACGTCACCGGGCAACTGCTCGGCGGCCCTGCGGGCCAGCAGCTCGGTGTTGCCCCCGGCGCGGGAGCTGCCCAGGACGAAGAGGAAGCGGCGGGTCATGGGTCCCCCAGGTGAGTGCTGCCGTACGGAAGATTGAAGCACATGCATCTTATGCATACGCAAGCAGTTTGGTCCAGGGTGCGGCTGGTGCGAGGCTGTGACGCTGCGGTGACGTGGAATGCGAGGGAAACCGACACACTGGTCGGCAGGGACGCGTACGACCGGATCGCGACGCCGGGGGAGTGAGGGAAAACCGATGGCCCGACTCAGCTTCGAGAAGAAGCGGGTGCAGCAGCCCGTGGTGCATCCGGCGGTGGTGGCCGTGCGGGTGTTCGGCCCGGGTAACGCGTCGGTGGGCGGGGCGTCGGTGGTGGCGGCGCCGGGCGAGGAGATCCAGCAGGCCGTGCTCAACCACCTCCAGCGGCTGGCCATCAGCCTCGGCGCCCCGATACGCGCCACCATCCACGACGACCGCGCGGGCTGTGTGGTTCCCCTGGAGGTCTCGGCGGACGGTTCCAGCCGGGTCACGGGACGGGCGGTGCGGGTGGCTGCGCAGAGCGGGACGAGCGGGTCGGGCGGGCCGCGCCCGGCGGACGGGGTGTCACCGGCGGCCGTGCCTGCGCAGGGTGCGCCGGGCTCGGCCGACGTGGCGTCACCGGCGGGCGTGGCCGTGGTGGAGGGCGCGCGGGACGTGCCCCGCGCGGCGCAGCCGGAGCCCGTGCCGGCCGGCACGGTGCAGGCGCCGACGGGACAGTTCGGCCCCGCGCCGGTCATGCCCTGCAGGGAGGCGCCGTTGCCCGTCGCCGACGCCCCCCGGCCCGAGCCCATGACCTACGTCCCCGCGGCATACGCCCCCATGGCCCCGGCCCCCTCCGCTCCCGCGGCTCCGGTCTCCACGGCTTCCGCCCCCGCGGCCCCGGCTTCGGCGCCTGCGGCTCCGGTCTCCATGGATTCCACCCCTGCAACCCCGGCCTCCACGGTCTCCGCCCCCGCGGCCCTGGCCTCCATGGCCTCTGCCCTCACCGCCTCCGTCTGCGACTCCGCGCCGACCCACACCCCCGCCCGGGGCTTCGACGCCGTCGCCGAGGAGGTGCTCGGGGACCGGCCCGTGACCGAGACCGCGGAGGGGGCCGAGTTGCTCACCGAGCCGATGACGCGGATCAATGAGGCCGTGCGGGACGGCCGTATCGAGGCGGCGGCGGAACTCGCCGACCGTACGGTCGCCGAGGCGTCCGCCGTGCTGGGACCCCGCCACGCGGAGGTGCTGCATCTGCGGGAACTGTCCGCGTACATCGCCTACTTGGCGGGCGATCCGGTCCGTGCCTGCCGGCTGTCCCTGGACCTCGCCCGGTTGCGCCGGCAGGCGCGGGACGCGGAGGCCGCCTACGGCAACGTGCAGAGCGCGGCGACCGCCTGGCGTGCGGTGCGCGACCCGGAGGAGGGGCTGCGGCTGGGCCGGGAGCTGATCGACCTGTGGGCGGAGCTCGGCACCGAGCCGGGCCCCGCCGCCGACGACCCGCGCCCGCTGGAGTCCGCCCGCGCCCGCATGGTGCGCCTCACCGACCGGGCGGCCCGCGCCGCGCAGGGCTGACAACCGGCCCTGCCGGGGCCGGTCCCGGGGGCGGCCCTACTGCACGCAGAACTCGTTGCCCTCCGGGTCCGTCATCAGTACCCACTCGCCGCCGGGTTCCTTCACCTCGCGCAGTACCTGGGCGCCCAGCGCCCGCAGCCGTGCCACCTCGTCCGCGCGCTGCCCGGCACCGGCGTGCAGGTCGAGGTGGAGCCGGTTCTTGACGGTCTTCGGCTCCGGTACGCGCTGGAACAGCAGTCGCCGCCCGAGTCCCGTGCCGGTCTCCGGGTCGTACGGGTCGTCGGGGTGCCGTACGGCGATCAGATCACGGAAGGCGGGGCGGCCGTGGTACTCGACGGTGGCCTCCCCGGGCAACGCGCCGAGGGACAGCAGCCGTTCGACGAGGGCGCTGTTGTCCTCGGCCGTGTAGTGCAGCGCGGCGGCCCAGAAGTCGGCCTGGGTGTGCGGGTCGGCCGCGTCGATGACGAGCTTCCAGTGCAGCGGGGCGGGGGCCTCGACGGGCGCATGAGTCGACATGCTCACCACTTATAGCGGGGAGCACTGACATCAGCGGCGTTCACGGGAGCGGAGTCCCCCGGTTCACGCAACCACGGTGAGCGCAGCCCCCGGTTCACGCATCCACGGGCGCGGAGTCCGGCGTGTTCACCCGCGGTACCCCGAGCGGCTCCCTCGGCCTGCGTGCGGAGCGCAGCGCATCACCCGTGAGCAGGAAAAGGGCCAGCCAGACCAGGGCGAATCCGGCCCAGCGCTCGGGCGGCATGGCCTCGTGGAAGTAGAGGATGCCGCACAGGAACTGGAAGACGGGCGCCAGGTACTGCAGCAGGCCCAGTGTGGACAGGGGCACGCGGATCGCCGCCGCGCCGAAGCAGACCAGCGGCAGCGCGGTGACGACACCGGTGGAGGCGAGCAGGGCGGCGTGTCCGGCGCCGTCGTTCAGGAAGCTCGCGTCGCCGTGCGCGCCGAGCCACAGCAGATAGCCGAGCGCGGGCAGGAACTGGATCGCGGTCTCGGCGGCCAGCGACTCCAGACCGCCGAGGGCGACCTTCTTCTTGACCAGGCCGTAGGTGGCGAAGGAGAACGCGAGGACGAGCGAGATCCACGGCGGGTGGCCGTAGCCGACGGTCAGGACGACGACGGCGGCGAGGCCGGTCGCGACCGCGGCCCACTGCACGGGCCGCAGCCGCTCCTTCAGCAGCAGCACGCCCATCGCGATGGTCACCAGGGGGTTGATGAAGTACCCGAGGGAGGACTCGACCACATGGCCGGAGTTCACGGACCAGATGTACACGCCCCAGTTCACGGTGATGACGGCGGCGGCCACGGCGATGAGCCCGAGCCGGCGGGGCTGGCGCAGCAGCTCTCCGGCCCACGCCCAGCGCCGGACGAAGAGCAGGGCGACGGCGACGACGACGAGGGACCACACCATGCGGTGGGCGAGGATCTCCACCGCCCCGGCGGGCTTCAGCAGGGGCCAGAACAGGGGCACCAGGCCCCACAGGCCGTAGGCGGCGAAGCCGTTCAGCAGGCCTATCCGGTGCTCACCCTTGGACTTCCCGGCCACAGCCCCTCCCTCTCACATCAGGCACGCGAGAACGAAGGTAGCGCCGAACACCCCCGGCTGTCATGGCCGTATCGCCATACGGTCATGACAGCCCGGGTGCTGCCGGATCGCTCAGCCCTTGAGCGCGGCGGTGATCGCCTCCGACAGCGGGGTGGTGGAACGGCCGATCAGCCGCGACAGATCCCCGGAGGAGACCACCAGCTCGCCCTTCTCGATCGAGGCGTCCACGCCGGCCAGGACCGCGGCCAGCGGGCCGGGCAGCCCGGCGCCGGTGAGGATGCCGGCGAGGGCCTCGACGGAGACCGGGGTGTAGGCGATCTCCTTGCCGGTCTGCCGGCTCAGCCGGGCGGCGTACTCGGCGAAGCTCCACGCCTCGTCGCCGCCCAGCTCGTACGTCGTGTTCTCGTGGCCCTCGCCGGTCAGCACCGCGACCGCGGCGGCCGCGTAGTCGGCGCGGGCGGCCGAGGAGACGCGGCCCTCGCCGGCGGCCTGGACGACCGCGCCGTGCTCCAGTACCGGGGCCAGGTTCTCGGTGTAGTTCTCGTGGTACCAGCCGTTGCGCAGCAGGGTGTACGGCAGGCCCGAGGCGAGCAGCGCCTGTTCGGTGGCCCGGTGGTCGTCCGCCAGGGCCGCAGTGAGGGTGCCCGGAGCGCTGGTGTACGCGAGCAGCACCACGCCGGCCGCCTTCGCGGCGTCGATGACGACCTGGTGCTGCCGCACCCGTCCCTTGTCGAACTCGTTGCCGGAGATCAGCAGGACCTTGTCGCCGGCGGCGAACAGGCCGTCGAAGGTCTCGGGGGCGTTGTAGTCGGCGACGGCCAGTTTCACCCCGCGGGCCGCATGGTCGGCGGCCTTCGTCTCGTCGCGGACGACGGCGGTGATCTGCTGGGCCGGAACCTTCTCCAGCAGCTGCTCTACGACGTGCCGGCCGAGGTGTCCGGTGGCTCCGGTGACGACGATGCTCATGGTGGGGAACTCCTTGGGGGTGCCGTGTTCTGGGTATGGCACTCACCTTAGGAGGGGCGCTAACCTATCGAAAGTACCCACTTTGAAGTAAGGTACGTGCATGGCGGTAAGTGAGTGGAAGGGTGACGGTGAGGCCATGTGCCCCCATCGCCTGGTCCTGGAGCATGTGACCAGCCGCTGGGGAGTGCTGGTGCTGATCCAGCTCCTCGACCGCCCGTATCGGTTCAGCGAACTGCGGCGGGCCATCAGCGGCCTCGGCGGGCGTGGCGTCAGCGAGAAGATGCTCACGCAGACCCTCCAGACCCTGGAGCGCGACGGCCTCGTCCACCGGGACGCCAAGCCCGTCATCCCGCCGCGCGTCGACTACTCCCTGACCGGGCTGGGCCGCGAGGCGGCGGAGCAGGTGCGGGCGCTGGCGCAGTGGACCCAGCACCGCATGGACGACGTGCTCAGCGCCCGCCGGGCATACGACGAGGCCCGGGAAGAGCGCTCCCGGGCCTCGTGACAGCGAACAGCAGGGTCAGCCGACGACCGTCCAGGTGTCCCCGCCGGCCAGCAGCGCGGCCAGGTCGCCCTTGCCCTTCTGCTCGATGGCGGTGTCCAGCTGGTCGGCCATCGCCGTGTCGTAGACGGACCGTTCGACCGAGCGGAAGACACCGATCGGGGTGTGGTGCAGGGTGTCGGGGTCGGCGAGCCGGGACAGGGCGAAGGCGGTGGTCGGGGACGCGGCGTGCGCGTCGTGGACCAGGACGTCCGCCTCGTTGTCCGCCGTCACGGTGACGACCTCCAGGTCACCGGTTGCCCGGTTGCGTACGACGCCGCGTGCGCCGTCGGACCCGAAGCGGATCGGCTGTCCGTGCTCCAGACGGATCAACGTCTCCTCGGCCTGCTGCTTGTCCTTGAGGGCGTCGAAGGCGCCGTCGTTGAAGATGTTGCAGTTCTGGTAGATCTCGATGAGGGCCGTGCCGGGGTGGTCGGCCGCCGCGCGCAGCACCTCCGTCAGGTGCTTGCGGTCGGAGTCGATGGTGCGGGCGACGAAGGACGCCTCCGCGCCGAGCGCCAGCGAGACCGGGTTGAACGGCGCGTCCAGCGAGCCCATCGGCGTCGACTTGGTGATCTTGCCGAGTTCGGAGGTCGGCGAGTACTGGCCCTTGGTCAGGCCGTAGATCCGGTTGTTGAACAGCAGGATCTTCAGGTTCACATTGCGGCGCAGGGCGTGGATCAGGTGGTTGCCGCCGATGGACAGCGCGTCGCCGTCACCGGTGACCACCCACACCGACAGGTCCCGCCTGCTGGTGGCCAGGCCGGTGGCGATCGCCGGGGCGCGGCCGTGGATGGAGTGCATCCCATAGGTGTTCATGTAGTACGGGAAACGGGAGGAGCAGCCGATGCCGGAGACGAAGACGATGTTCTCTCTGGCCAGCCCCAGCTCCGGCATGAAGCCCTGCACGGCGGCGAGGATCGCGTAGTCACCGCAGCCGGGGCACCAGCGCACCTCCTGGTCCGACTTGAAGTCCTTCATCGACTGCTTGGCCTCGGCCTTGGGGACCAGCTGCAGCAGTCCGTTGCCGGCGTCAGTCATCGATGGCCTCCTTCAGAGCCGTGGCGAGCTGTTCCGCCTTGAACGGCATGCCGTTGACCTGGTTGTAGGAGTGGGCGTCGACCAGGTACTTCGCCCGGATCAGGGTGGCGAGCTGCCCGAGGTTCATCTCGGGGACCACCACCTTGTCGTACTGCTGGAGCACCTTTCCGAGATTGCGCGGGAAGGGGTTGAGGTGGCGCAGGTGTGCCTGCGCGATCGACTCGCCGCCCGCGCGCAGCCGTCGTACCGCCGCCGTGATCGGCCCGTAGGTGGAGCCCCAGCCCAGGACCAGGGTCTTGGCGCCGTGCGGGTCGTCGACCTCGATGTCCGGCACCTCGATGCCGTCGACCTTGGCCTGCCGGGTGCGGACCATGAAGTCGTGGTTGGCCGGGTCGTAGGAGATGTTGCCCGTGCCGTCCTGCTTCTCGATGCCGCCGATGCGGTGCTCCAGACCCGGGGTGCCCGGGATCGCCCACGGCCGGGCGAGGGTCTCGGGGTCCCGCTTGTACGGCCAGAAGACCTCGGTGCCGTCCTGAAGGGTGTGGTTGGGGCCGGAGGCGAACTGCACCCGCAGGTCGGGCAGCTCGTCCAGGTCCGGGATCCGCCACGGCTCGGAGCCGTTGGCCAGGTAGCCGTCGGACAGCAGCATCACCGGTGTGCGGTACGTCAGTGCGATCCGGGCCGCCTCCAGAGCGGCGTCGAAGCAGTCCGCCGGGGTCTGCGGCGCGACGATCGGCACCGGCGCCTCGCCGTTGCGGCCGAACATCGCCTGCAGAAGGTCCGCCTGCTCGGTCTTGGTCGGCAGCCCCGTGGACGGGCCGCCGCGCTGGATGTCGACGACCAGCAGCGGCAGTTCCAGCGAGACCGCGAGGCCGATCGTCTCGCTCTTCAGCGCGACACCGGGACCGGACGTCGTCGTGACCGCGAGCGAGCCGCCGAAGGCCGCGCCCAGCGCCGCACCGATGCCCGCGATCTCGTCCTCGGCCTGGAAGGTGCGGACGCCGAAGTTCTTGTGCTTGCTCAGCTCGTGCAGGATGTCCGAGGCTGGGGTGATCGGGTACGAGCCGAGGAACAGCGGCAGATCCGCCTGCTGCGAGGCCGTGACCAGGCCGTAGGCCAGGGCGAGGTTGCCGGAGATGTTGCGGTAGGTGCCGACCGGGAAGGCCTTGGCGGCCGGGGCGACCTCGTAGGAGACGGCGAAGTCCTCCGTCGTCTCGCCGAAGTTCCAGCCCGCGCGGAACGCGGCGATGTTCGCCTCGGCGATGTCCGGCTTCTTGGCGAACTTCGACTTCAGGAACTTCTCGGTGCCCTCGGTGGGCCGGTGGTACATCCACGACAGCAGACCCAGCGCGAACATGTTCTTGCTGCGCTCGGCCTCCTTGCGGGAGAGGGAGAACTCCTTGAGCGCCTCCACCGTGAGGGTGGTCAGCGGCACCGGGTGCAGGTTGTAGCCGTCCAGGGAGCCGTCCTGGAGCGGGTCGGTGTCGTAGCCGACCTTCTGCAGGGCGCGCTTGGTGAACTCGTCCGTGTTGACGATGATCTCGGCGCCGCGCGGCAGATCGCCGACGTTCGCCTTCAGAGCGGCGGGGTTCATCGCCACCAGCACGTTCGGCGCGTCCCCGGGGGTGAGGATGTCGTGGTCGGCGAAGTGCAACTGGAAGCTGGAGACACCGGGCAGGGTGCCGGCGGGGGCGCGGATCTCGGCGGGGAAGTTGGGGAGGGTGGAGAGGTCGTTGCCGAAGGATGCGGTCTCCGAGGTGAACCGGTCACCGGTGAGCTGCATGCCGTCACCCGAGTCCCCCGCGAACCGGATGATCACCCGGTCCAGGCGCCGCACGTCCTTGGCGCCGCCCGGTTTGCGCTGCTCTCCCACGACGGTTCCGTCGGTGTGCTCCGCTGGGCTGCTGACCTGGCTGGTCACTGAACTGGACCTCCTTCGAGGCGGCTGTCCGTCGGGTGGTCGTCCCACGGACCATCCCAGGATCAACCCTACGTCGGTTAGGGTCGCCTTCCCGAGGCCATCCGAAGATTGGACGGCGTTTCGAGACGGCCTGTTCGCGCTGCTTCTCACTCTCCCGCATGATGACCCGCGCCGCCGGAACTCCGATCAAGAAGTTCCCGAGCGTCCCTCGGTTGTCTCCTGAGTCCTCCCTGTCCGGGTACCCGCCCGGGAAGCGCTCAGGAGCCTCTTCCGAGGTCCCGGTGATCAGGAGTTCAGGTACGTCAGGACGGCCAGCACACGGCGGTGGTCCCCGTCGCTCGGGGCGAGGCCGAGCTTCAGGAAGATGTTGCTGACGTGCTTCTCCACGGCTCCGTCGCTGACCACCAGCTGCCGGGCGATCGCCGAGTTCGTCCGTCCTTCGGCCATCAGCCCGAGCACCTCGCGCTCGCGCGGGGTCAGCCCCGCCAGCACGTCCTGCTTGCGGCTGCGGCCGAGCAGCTGCGCCACCACCTCCGGGTCCAGCGCCGTACCGCCCCCGGCCACCCGCACCACCGCGTCCACGAACTCGCGCACCTCGGCGACCCGGTCCTTGAGCAGATAGCCCACCCCCCGGCTGGAACCGGCCAGCAGCTCGGTGGCGTAACGCTCCTCCACGTACTGCGACAGCACCAGCACCCCGAGCCCCGGATGCGCCTTCCGCAGCTGTACGGCCGCCCGTACACCTTCGTCGGTGTGCGTCGGCGGCATCCGCACGTCCGCCACGACCACCTCGGGCAGCATGCCCTGGGCCTCCAGGTCGGCGACGGTCTTCACCAGCGCCTCCGCGTCCCCGACGCCGGCCACGACATCGTGCCCGCGGTCGGTCAGCAGCCGGGTCAGGCCCTCCCTGAGCAGCACTGAATCCTCGGCGATGACCACCCGCACCCTGTTCTCCACGATCTCCCGGCCCCCCATGCCCGTGCCCGCTCCTCTACGACGCCGTCCGTACGGAGGTCCAGCATTCCAGCATTCGGCCGGCGCCGCCCGCCGCACCTGCACAACCGCGCCCTCCGGGGGTGGGGAGGGCGTCCCGGCGCGGGGGGTTCTGGATCTTTTGCATGCGTTGATCTTTTGCATGCGTTCTGCTGATCGGGTGCGGGAGGGGGCCGGTGCCGGGCCGGTCGGCCGGCGACTGCGGTGGGCCGGCAGACCGGCACCACCTTCCCGGTGGGCCCCGCCTTCAGCAGACGGCGGCGGCCCGTGAACGCATCGTGTGCCGTCCCGGGGCTACGACGGCGTAACGGGCCGGGCCCGCTCCGGCGCCGTCGTCCGCATCGGCCCCTGAGGGTCAGGCACGCCAGGGCAGTTCCGCGATCACCCGGGTGGGGCCGCCGGCCGGGGAGTCGACCACGAGGACGCCGTCCACCGCGTCCAGCCGTCCGGCGAGACCGGCCAGGCCCGAGCCGCGGGAGACGTCCGCGCCGCCCACCCCGTCATCGGTCACCTGCAGCATCAGCCGGTCCTCCGCGCGCCACACGTCCACCGACGCGGACCGGGCCCGGCTGTGCTTGCTGATGTTCTGCAGCAGTTCGGAGACGGTGAAGTAGGCGATGCCCTCGATCGCCGGCGCCGGGCGGGCCGGCAGATCGACCTCGACCCGTACCGGCACCGTGCAGCGGGAGGCGACCGAGGACAGCGCGGCGTCCAGACCACGGTCGGTCAGCACGGCCGGATGAATGCCGCGGGCGAGATCGCGCAGCTCCTGCAGCGCCGTCTTCACCTCGCCGTGCGCGTCGTCCACCATCCGCGCCGCCGCCTGCGGATCCTCCCGGAGCTTCTCCTTCGCCAGCCCCAGATCCATGGCCAGGTTGACCAGCCGGGCCTGCGCCCCGTCGTGCAGGTCCCGCTCGATGCGCCGCAGATCGGCGGCGGCCGTGTCGACCACGACCCCGCGGTCCGACTCCAGCTCCACCACCCGCGCCGACAGCGGCGACGGCCCGAGCAGCCCCTGGACCAGCAGCCCGTCCACCGCCGTCAGGGCTCGTACGATCCACGGCGTGGCCAGCGTGAACAGCAGGCCGACCAGCGCGGTCACGGTGATCTCGAACGGGTTGTCGAGATAGACGCTGTGGTGTTCGTCGCCGTACAGCTGCAGCCCGCCCTGGCCGCCGTACATCGGGAAGACCCAGAACCACAGCGGGTAGGTCAGCAGGGACCAGCCGGTCGTCCACAGGCTCACCGCCACCGAGAACGAGAACACCGCCCAGGGGAACTGCACCAGCGTGTACAGCAGGTTCCGCCAGGAGGTGCCGCTCTTGAGCACCGCGCCCATCCAGGCCAGCGCGCCCGGCCTGCGCAACCGCAGCGGCTCCGGCTCGGCCACGTCCAGCTGCAGCAGTCCGCGCGCCCGCGCCCGCTCCAGCGCGCCGAAGCCGCGGCAGCCGGCGAGCGCCGCCGCGAGCACCGGGATGCCGAGGAAGGTCACCAGCAGGCCCGCGCCGAGCGATGTCATGGTGACCGTCCACGTGAACAGCACGATGGACAGGGGCAGGCTCAGCAGGACGTAACCGAACTCGCGCCAGCTGCGCGCCTCGAACGGCGCCCGTAGCGCGGCGGGCAGCCGGTAGCCGCTTCCGGCGGGGTGCCCGTCCTCCCGCCCGTAGCCGTGTCCGTACTCCGTGGCCATCGATTCCGTCCTGTTCTCGTCGCCCTGCGGCGGTTCAGCCGTGTCTCCAGAGTCGTGCGCCGGGGGGCACCGGGCCATGGAGTCCGTCGGCGTCTTGGGCCGGGGGTTTTCCCCACCCCTGCCTCCGGCGGTCGGCCGTTCGTCCCGCGCCGTCGGCTTCTCGGTTCCGTCGGCCCGTCGTGGGGGATGCGCCGTAGGGGTTCTGGCGTCGGCCGGCTGCGGGGCCGTCGTGGCCGGCCGCCCCCGGGGCAGTCGCCGCACCCGCATGGGGCCCGTAGCTGCCGCACCCGCATGGGGCCGTAGTCGCCGCACCCGTGTGCGGCGCGGTCCGCTACTCCGTCCGGTCCCGCCACGGCAGCTCTGCCGTGACCACCGTCGGGCCGCCGGCCGGGGAGTCGAGGACGAACAGGCCGTCCACCGCGCCCAGCCGCTCCGCGAGGCCCCGCATCCCGGTGCCGCCCTCCAGCCGGGCGCCGCCACGGCCGTCGTCGCGGACCTGGATGAGCAGCCGCTCCTCCGCCCGCCACACGTCCACCGACGCGGACCGGGCCCGGCTGTGCTTGCTGATGTTCTGCAGCAGTTCGGAGACGGTGAAGTAGGCGATTCCCTCGATGGCAGGCGCCGGACGGTCCGGCAGGTCCACGGTCACCTTCACCGGCACCGTGCAGCGCGTGGCGACCGAGGACAGGGCCGCGTCCAGACCCCGGTCCGTGAGCACGGCCGGATGGATGCCGCGGGCGAGGTCGCGCAGCTCCTGGAGGGCCAGCTTCACCTCGCCGTGCGCCTCCTCCACCATCGCCGCCGCCGAGTCGGGATCCTCCAGCAGCTTCTCCTTGGCCAGACCGAGCCCCATGGCCAGGTTGACCAGCCGGGCCTGCGCCCCGTCGTGCAGGTCCCGCTCGATGCGCCGCAGATCGGCGGCGGCCGTGTCGACCACGACCCCGCGGTCCGACTCCAGCTCGGCGATACGGCGTTCCAGCTCGTCCGACGGCGACAGCAGTCCGCGGACCATGAAGCGGTCCGCGTTCGCCAGTCCCCGCGCCAGGTACGGCAGCACCGGCCACAGCACGAACAGCGAGGTCAGCACGGTGCAGAAGGTGAGGATCCCCCACGGCAGCCGGATGGCGTCGTAGAGCAGCGTCCGCCAGCCCACCGGGTCCTTCAGCGCCATCCACAGCCGCTGCATCCACCCGCCGCCCCGGGCCAGCGGCAGCGGAGTCGGCTCCTCCACCCGCACCCCGAGCAGCCACCGGGCGCGGGACCGCTCCAGCTTCCCCAGCTGCCGGGCGCCCAGCAGACTGAGCGCCAGCAGCGGAAGACCGATCACGGTGAGCGTCAGGGGCCCGCCGACGGACAGCACGGTGATCGCGTAGACGAAGCCGAACACCGTCACCGGGAGGTTCAGCAGGAGATGGAGGATCTCCTTCCACGTGTGCGTGTCGTACGCCGGCCGGACCGGCGGCAGCCGGTCGGTGCCGTCGGCCGCCCGGCCGGTGGCGGAGCTGGTAGCGGTCATACCCGTCAGCCTGCCGTGCGCTGGGCCCTGCGCGCCATGCGGTACGCCGCCCTCCGCCGCCGGGGGAAAACCCCACCCCCGGGCACATCACCTGTCTCAGCCCGTGACGGGCTGCTTACCCGCTCTTTAACAGGGCCTAGACTCCCGTGCGTACAGATCGTCGAATCACGTGGCACCACAGAGTGCACGATTTCACCAGGGTCACGAAGTCAGGGAGCGAGGTCGGACGGTGCGGGAGACGTTGGGGGACTCGACGGTCGCCGCGGCGAACGTCATCGCGGCCGGCTACTTCCGGTCGTACTCGGCGGTCGGGCTGCTCGCGCTCGTCGGCGTGCTGTTCGTCGCGGTCGCCTTCGGCGCCGGCCGCCTGCTGCGCCCGGTCGTGCCGACCCCGGAGAAACTCCTGACCTACGAGTGCGGCGTCGACCCCGTCGGTGAGGGCTGGGCCCACACCCAGGTCCGGTACTACGTGTACGCCTTCCTGTACGTGATCTTCGCGGTCGACTCGATCTTCCTGTTCCCCTGGGCCACGGTCTTCGCCGCCCCCGGCTACGGCGCGACGACCCTGGTGGAGATGTTCATCTTCCTCGGCTTCCTCGCCGTGGGCCTGGTGTACGCATACAAGAAGGGCGTCCTGACATGGACGTGACCCCGGATCCCGTCTACCTGCCCGAGCCCAGGAGGCTCGGCGCTCTGGCCCGCCTGGCTCCCGAGCCGATGAAGGTGGTCCTCAACTGGGGCCGCCGCTACTCTCTCTGGGTCTTCAACTTCGGCCTCGCCTGCTGCGCGATCGAGTTCATCGCCGCGTCGATGGCCCGCCACGACTTCATCCGTCTCGGCGTGATCCCGTTCGCACCGGGGCCCCGCCAGGCCGACCTGATGGTCGTGTCGGGCACGGTCACGGACAAGATGGCCCCGGCCGTGAAGCGCCTGTACGAGCAGATGCCCGAGCCGAAGTACGTCATCTCCTTCGGCGCCTGCTCCAACTGCGGCGGCCCCTACTGGGACTCGTACTCGGTGACGAAGGGCGTCGACCAGATCATCCCGGTGGACGTGTATGTCCCCGGCTGCCCGCCGCGCCCCGAGGCGCTGCTCCAGGGCATTCTCAAGCTCCAGGAGAAGATCGCCCGCGAGTCGCTGGGGGAGCGGTACGGCACCGGGGCCGCCCGGCCGTCCGCGGCCGCCCTGACCAGCGACCTGGTGCAGCCCCCGGCGCCCGCCGCCGCAGAGGGGGACGCCCGATGAACACGGTCGGCTGGCTGCCCGCCCCGGTCGAGGACCTCTTCGGCGCCGAGGCGGTGGCCGAGGAGTCGTACGAGGTCCTGACGGTGGACGTTCCGCCGTCCTCCTGGCTCACCGCTCTGGAGACGGCCCGTACGACCCTGTCCTGCACCTACTTCGACTGGCTGAGCGCGGTCGACGAACCGGGCGCGGGTTTCCGCGTCTCGGCCCACGTGGTCGCGCTCGGGCCGGTCCGCCGTCTCCTCGTCCGTACGACCGTCCCGCACGAGGCGCCGACGCTGCCCTCCGCCGTCGGTGTCTACGCGGGCGCCGCCTGGCACGAGCGCGAGACCCACGAGATGTTCGGCGTCCGCTTCGAGGGCCATCCCTTCCTGGAACACCTCCTCCTCCCCGAGAACTTCGAGGGCCACCCGCTCCGCAAGGACTTCGTCCTCGCCGCCCGCGTCGCCAAGGCGTGGCCCGGCGCGAAGGAACCGGGCGAATCCGAACACGGCGGCCCGAAGCGCCGCCAGATGCTGCCCCCCGGCGTGCCGGACCCCAACGAATGGGGCCCGCTGAAGGGCCAGCTCCCGCCCGCTCCGGCCCGCCCGGCCCGTGCGGCTGCGGGGCGCGCGGCGGGCGAGCGTCCGGCCCGCGCGGCGGGAGACCGCCCGGTACGACGCACCCGCACGGCGGCGGAGGGCTCGGCGAGCCAGGGAGAGACTGCGACTGGTGCTGGTGCTGGTGCTGGTGCTGGTGCTGGCGCCGGTGTCGCCGGTGCCGGTGCTGGTGCCGGGCCGCGCCGGATGCGGAGTGCGGGCCAAGGCTCGGCGAGCCAGACCCGGGCCTCGGCCCCGGCGGACGCCGCCGAGCAGCAGCAGGCCGCGGCCGAGGGTGACGCGCCCCGGGCTTCGACTGCGGAAGGCCCGGCGGCCGAGGCGTCCGTGGCCCACGAGCCCGGCCCGGCGCCGACGCGCCCGCGCCGCGCCCGCAGCGCCTCGGAGGGCTCGACCTCCCAGCGGACCGGGACACCGGAGCCGACTGCACCGCCGGTTTCGGGTGAGTCGGCGGGCCCGGTTCCGGGTGAGCCGGCCCGTCCTGTTTCGGGTGAGCCGGCGGCAGCGGCTTCTGCCGAACCGACGGCTCCGCCTTCGGACAGGCCGACCGCACCGGACAGCGCGGCTCGCCCCGCCCGCCGGAGCACGGCCCCGCGCAGCGCGGACGCCCCTTGGCACCACGCCCGGCCGGCCTTCGACGAGCCGACGGAGCCCGAGCGGATGTCCGGGGAGACCGAGAGGGCTCCCACCGAAGCCGAGGGGGCCCCTGCGGAACCCGGCGCGGGCCGGCGCCGGCCCGAACGGGCCGCCAAGGGCGACGAGCCCGCCACCCGCGACGACCGTGGCACCCCCGACAACCACGGCACCTCTGACAACCGCGACCCCGCCAGCCCCGACAGTCCCCCCACCCCCGACGACCCCCACCCCACAGGAGGCCCGCAGTGAACGGCGTGCTGGACGTCGCCCTGCGACTCCTCGTCGTGTTCGTCGTCTTCCTCACCTTCCCGCTGATCGTCGGCCAGACCGAGCACAAGGTGATGGCCCACATGCAGGGCCGGCTCGGCCCGATGTACGCGGGCGGCTTCCACGGCTGGGCCCAGCTCATCGCCGACGGCGTGAAGTTCGCGCAGAAGGAGGACGTGGTCCCGGCCGGCGCCGACCGCCGCGTCTTCCAACTCGCCCCTGCCGTGGCCCTGCTGCCGTACCTCCTCGTCCTGCTCGCCATCCCGATCGGCCCGAGCGAGGGCGCGGTCGGCCAGATCCTCGACGCGGGCGTGTTCTTCGTGCTCGCGGTGATGGGCGTCGGCGTGCTCGGCTCGCTCATGGCCGGCTGGGCCAGCGCGAACAAGTTCTCCCTGCTCGGCGGCCTGCGCACGGCCGCCCAGCTGCTCGCCTACGAACTCCCGATGCTGCTCGCCGCGGCCTCGGTCGCCATGGCGGCGGGCACGGTCTCCCTGCCCGGCATCCTGCACGCGTTCCACTGGTGGTGGGTGCCCTGGCAGATCGTCGGCGCGGTCGTCTTCTTCGTTGCCGGCCTCGCCGAACTGCAGCGACCGCCCTTCGACATGCCCGTCGCCGACTCCGAGATCATCTTCGGCGCCTACACCGAGTACACCGGACTGCGGTTCGCACTCTTCCTCCTCGCCGAATACGCCGGGATCGTCGTCCTGTGCGGTCTGACCACCGTCCTGTTCCTGGGCGGCTGGCACGGCCCCTGGGGCCACGACGGCCTGGGCTGGCTGTGGACCCTGCTGAAGACCGCGATCCTCGCCTTCCTCGTCATCTGGCTCCGCGTGACCTACCCGCGGCTGCGCGAGGACCAGCTCCAGAAACTCTCCTGGACCCTCCTCGTCCCCCTCTCCCTCGCCCAGATCGCCCTCACCGGCATCGTCAAGGTGGTGATCAGCTAACCATGGCCCCCATTCCTGGCAGTGGCCTCGCCAAGGGCCTGGCCGTCACCCTCCGCACGATGACGAAGAAGACCGTCACCGAGCAGTACCCGGACGCCCTGCCCGAACTGCCTCCCCGCACCCGCGGTGTGATCGGTCTGTTCGAGGAGAACTGCACGGTCTGCATGCTCTGCGCCCGCGAGTGCCCGGACTGGTGCATCTACATCGACTCCCACAAGGAGACGGTCCCGCCGGCCGCCCCCGGTGGCCGTGAGCGCAGCCGCAACGTCCTCGACCGGTTCGCCATCGACTTCTCCCTGTGCATGTACTGCGGTATCTGCATCGAGGTCTGTCCTTTCGACGCGCTGTTCTGGTCCCCGGAGTTCGAGTACGCCGAGACCGACATCCGCGACCTCACCCACGAACGGGACAAGCTCCGCGAGTGGATGTGGACCGTCCCGGCCCCACCCGCCCTCGACCCCGCGGCGGAGGAGCCGAAGGAGATCGCCGCCGCCCGCAGGACCGCCGAGAAACTGGCGGCCGCGCAGGCCGAGCCGGAGGAGGGCGACTCATGAGTCTCGCCGCAGCCACGGTCGCCGCTTCCGGCACACCGGGCTTTCTGTCCCCGACCGGCGTCGAGATCGCCTTCCTCCTCGTCGGCCTGGTCACCTTCGGCGCCGCGCTGGTCACCGTCACCACCCGCCAGCTGGTGCACGCCGCCCTGTGGCTGGTGGTCGCCCTCGGCGGCCTCGCCGTGGAGTACCTGCTGCTCACGGCCGAGTTCATCGCCTGGGTACAGGTCCTGATCTACGTCGGTTCCGTCGTCGTCCTCCTGCTGTTCGGGCTGATGCTCACCAAGGCCCCCATCGGCCGCTCCCCTGACGCCGACTCCGGCAACCGCTGGGCCGCCCTGACCGTCGCGGTCGCCGCCGCCGTCGCCCTGGTGTGGGTGGTCGTCGACGCCTTCCGCACCACCTGGATCGACCTGGACGGCCCGGCCGCCGGCACCACCCGGATCACCGGCGAGAGCCTGTTCCGCACCTGGGTACTGCCCTTCGAGGCCCTGTCCGTGCTGCTCCTCGCGGCCCTGGTCGGCGCGATCGTCCTGTCCCGCAAGGCGACGGCGGACGCGAACGCCACCCCCGCGGCCACCGGGGACACCACCGCCGAGAAGGAAGGCGCCCGCTGATGCACCTCGCCTACCCGGCCGTACTCTCCGCCCTCCTGTTCTGCACCGGGCTGTACGGCGTCCTCGCCCGCCGCAACGCGATCCTGGTCCTGATGTCGGTCGAGCTGATGCTCAACGCCGTCAACCTCAACCTGGTCGCCTTCGACGTCTGGCTCAGCCGGGCCGCGAAGGAGACCCTGCACTCCGGCCAGGCGCTGACCCTGTTCACCATCGCCATCGCCGCCGCCGAGATCGGCATCGGCCTGGCGATCGTGCTCGCCGTCTACCGCAACCGCGGCACCTCCGACATCGACAAGCTCCGCGACACCGCAGAGGGCCCCGGCACCGAGGGACCGGGCTCCTCGGCGGCCGAGAAGGCTGAGGCCACCGCGTGACCACGACCACCCTCGCCGTCCTCGTCCCCCTCCTGCCGTTCCTCGGCGCCGCGGCCGGACTGCTGCTCGGCCGCACCGCGCCCGGGTTCGTCCGCCCGCTCGCCGTACTGCCGCCGCTGGCCTCGCTCGTGCTGGCCGCGCTGGTCGCCGTGCGTCAGGGCGGCGAGGCGGCCATCGACGCCCACACCGAGCTGACGCCCACCGGTTCGGTCCCCGTCGAGCTGGCGCTGCACATCGACGGCTTCGCCGCGCTCGTCGCGATCCTGGTGGCGTTCGTCGCGGCCTGCGTGCAGATCTACTCGACCGGCTATCTGCGCGACGACCCGCGCTACCCCTCGTACGCCGCCCTCGTCTCCCTGTTCACCTCCGCGATGCTCCTGGTCGTCTACTCCGGCGACCTGATCGTGCTGCTGGTCGGCTGGGAAGTCATGGGCATCTGCTCCTACTTCCTGGTCGGCCACTACTGGGAGACCCCGGAGGCCCGCGCCGCCTCCCTGAAGGCCTTCCTGGTCACCAAGCTCGGCGACGTGCCGTTCCTCATCGGCCTGTTCGCGCTCGCCACCGACGCTGGCTCCTTCCGCATCACCCGTGTCCTCGGCGCCGTCGCAACCGGCAACCTGCACCACCCGACCCTCATCGCCCTGCTGCTCCTCGCGGGCGTCGCGGGCAAGTCGGCGCAGTTCCCGCTGCACACCTGGCTCCCGGACGCGATGGCGGGCCCGACACCCGTCTCGGCGCTCATCCACGCCGCGACGATGGTCGCCGCCGGTGTCTACTTCATCGCCCGTCTCCTTCCCGTCTTCGAGGCCTCCCGGGCCGCGATGGTGGTCCTCGCCGTGATGTCCGCCATCACGATGGTCGGCTCCGCTCTTGCCGCGATCGCCCAGGACGACATCAAGCGGGTCCTCGCCTACTCGACGGTCGGCCAGCTCGGCTACATGACCGGCTCCCTCGCCGTCGGCGACCGCGATGCCGCCGTCTTCCACCTCCTGTCCCACGGCGCCTTCAAGGCGCTGCTGTTCCTCGCAGCCGGCGTGATCATCCACGCCGCCGGAACCAACTCGCTGGCCGCCATGTCCCGCATGCACGGCCTGCGCAACCGCGTACCGGACGCCTACTGGACGATGACCGTGGCGCTCCTCGCGCTCGCCGCGATCCCGCCGTTCAGCGGCTTCTTCTCCAAGGAGTCCGTCCTCGGCGCCGCCGAGCACGTCGCCACCGGTCACACCGGCCACGCGCCCGGTGCCGCCGGCTGGATCGTCCTCGTGGCCGGACTCGTCACCGCGCTGCTCACCGCCGAGTACGCCACCCGTCTCTGGCTGCTCGCCTTCCACGGCCGCGGCGCCGAGGCCCCCGACCACGGCAGGCAGCCCAAGACGATGACCGTCATCCTGTGGGTCCTGGCGATCCCGTCCCTGGCCTTCGGCGGCTTCGCCTACCGGGCGCTGCCCGACTGGTTCGACGGCCGCGACCTCACCCCGACCCTTCTCACCTCCATCCTCGGCACCGGTCTCGCCGTGGTCGGCGTGCTGGTCGCCTACGGCGCCTGGCAACGCACCACCGTGCTCGCCGCCCGGCTCCCGCTCGGCGCGGTCGCCGCCCACCCGGAGGGCGACGCCGGGCTGGTCGAGGCCGAGGCCATCGCCACACACGAGCCGGCCTACGGCGACATCGCCTATGCCGCCGATCCGGCGGACCCGGCGCGGCTGCTGCTCCTCTCGCTGCACCGGCCCGCGGCCGCCGGCTTCCACCTGGACGCCGTGTACGCGGCGCTGTTCGTCCGCCCGGTCCAGGCCGGGGCGAGTCTCGTCCGGTTCCTCGACCGCGAGGTCGTCGACACCTACGTGCGCGCCGCGGCCGCCCTGCCCCGGTGGCTCGGGGCCGCGGTACGGCGGGCGCAGACCGGCAATGTGCAGACCTATGTGAGCGCGCTGCTCGCCGGCACCGTCGTCCTGGCGGTCGCCGTCGTCCTCGTCGCCACGGGAGCGTGAGCAGACGTGATCGATATCAACGAGTCCGTGATGCAGTTCCTTCTGGCATTCGTCGTCGTCGGCCCGCTTCTCGGCGCCGTAGCCGCCCTTCTCCCGGCCCCGCCCGGACTGAAGGGGAAGTCACCCGGGCAGGCCGTGCTGCGGCACGGCGTCACCGTGACCGGCGCGGTCCTCATCGCGGCGATCGTCCTCGCGGTCGGCTTCGACCACGACCATGCGTCGAGGATGCAGGCCACGACGGACATCAGCTGGATCCCCGCACTCGACGTGCGGATCCACCTCGGCATCGACGGCATCTCCCTCCCCCTTGTCGTCCTGACCGCGCTGCTGACCTTCCTCTGCGCGCTGTACTCCTACTTCAACCCGCCCAAGGGCCCGTCCCCGAAGGCGTTCGTCGCGCTGCTGCTCCTGCTCGAGTCCGGCACCCTCGCGACCTTCGCCGTCCTCGATCTGCTGCTGTTCTTCCTCGCGTTCGAGATGGTGCTCATCCCGATGTACTTCCTCATCGCCCGCTGGGGCGGCGAGGGCCGGACCCGGGCCGCGTGGAAGTTCATCCTGTTCACGCTGCTCGGCTCCGTGGTCATGCTGCTCGGCCTGCTCCTGATCGGAATCAAGGCGGGCACGTTCGACATGGTGGCACTCGCCACTGACAACGGCCGGTCGCTGACCGCATCCGTGCAGGTCATCGCTGTGCTGGCGATCGGGATCGGGCTCGCGGTCAAGACGCCGATGTGGCCGCTGCACAGCTGGCTGCCCGACGCCCACACCGCCGCGCCGACCGTCGGCTCGGTGCTGCTGGCCGGTGTCCTGCTGAAGATGGGTACGTACGGGTTCGTCCGGATCCTGCTGCCGATCGCACCGCACGGCTTCCACACCTTCGCGCCGTACCTCGCCGCGTTCGCCGTCGTCGGGATCATCTACGGATCCCTGGCGTGCCTGGCCCTGGCCAAACGCGGTGCCAGGGGCGACCTCAAGCGGCTGATCGCCTACTCGTCCGTCGGCCACATGGGCTTCGTGCTGCTGGGCATCGCCACCATGACCCCGACCGGCGTGAACGGCGCCCTGTTCGCCAACATCGCCCACGGCCTCATCACCGGCCTGCTCTTCTTCCTGGTCGGCGCGCTGAAGGACCGCACCGGCACCACCGACCTCGACACCCTGGCCGAGGAGACGGGAGCCGCCCTCTACGGCAAGGCACCGCGCCTCGGCGGCCTGCTCGCCTTCGGCGCCGTCGCCTCCCTCGGTCTGCCGGGGCTCGCCGGATTCTGGGGCGAGATGCTGGCCCTGTTCGGGTCCTTCAAGCCCGCGGCCGACCTCAGCCGGCCCGCGTACCTCACCTTCATGGCGATCGGCGCGTTCGGCACCCTGCTGACGGCCGCGTACATGCTGATCGTGGTCCGCCGTGTCTGCATGGGCGGCGCCGAGCGGGAAGTCCCGGCCCTCGCCGACGTGCGCGGGTACGAGTTCGCCGCCTGGACCCCCCTCGTCGCCCTCACCGTCGTCGCCGGACTGTGGCCGAGGGCGCTGCTCGGCCTCACCGACCCGGCCGTGCACCAGCTCCTCGCAGGAGGCACCCGATGAGCGCCCAGCCCCTCGCCGAGTCGCTGGTCCAGTCCGTCGACTGGTTCGCCGTCGCCCCGCCGGTCATCGCCGCCGCGGTGGGACTCGTCGTCCTGGTCGCCGACCTGTTCCTGCCCGAGGCCCGCAAGGCCGTCCTCGGCTGGATCTCGGTCGCCGGACTGGCCGTGGCCGCGCTGGCGCTGCTGCCCCTTCTGGAGGGCGACCGCAGCACCTTCTGCCTGAACGGCGCCACGCGCGCGTGCAGCTACACCGCCGACCACTTCACGCTCGTCATCCAGTTCCTCGTTCTCGGCGGCGCCCTGCTCGCGGCCCTGCTGTCCGTCACGAACCTCGCGGACGACCAGCGGCGCGTCCCGCCGGGCGAGTTCTGGTTCCTGCTGCTGTCCTCGGCGGCCGGCGCCGCCCTGCTGCCCGCCTCCCGCGACCTGGCCACCCTGATCGTCGCCCTGGAGGTCGCCTCCCTGCCCGCCTTCGCCCTCGTCGGCATCCGGCACGGCGACAAGCGGTCCTCCGAGGCCGCCCTGAAGTTCTTCCTGTCCTCGGTGACGGCCACCGCGGTCAGCCTGATGGGCATCAGCTTCGTCTACGCCTCCACGGGCACCCTCTACCTCACCCAGGTCGCCCAGCGCCTGCCGCACGTCGGCGGGCAGCTGCACACGCTCGCCCAGACGGGTGTCGTCCTCACCCTGATCGGCTTCGCCTTCAAGACGGCCGCCGTCCCGTTCCACTTCTGGGTGCCCGACACCTACGTCGGCGCGCCGCTGCCCGTCGCCGCGTACCTGTCGGTCGTCGGCAAGGCGGTGGGCTTCTCCGGCCTGATCCTCGTCACCGTCGTCGCGTTCCCGTCGTACGCCGACGTCTGGGGCCCCGCGCTCGCCGTCCTGGCCGCGCTCACCATGACCGTCGGCAATGTCGGTGCCCTGCGCCAGCAGGCCACGCGCGCGTACAGCGCCGTACGGCTGCTCGCCTGGTCCTCCGTGGGCCAGGCCGGCTACCTGCTGGTGCCGATCGCCGCCGCCGGCTACGCCAAGGATCCGCAGAAGGCGATCGGCTCCACGGTGGCCTACGCGCTGATGTACGCCGCCGTGAACCTCGGCGCGTTCGCGGTGGCCGCCCTGGTGGGCCGCAGCCGGGCCCTGAACCGGATCGCCGACTACCGGGGCCTGTACGCCGCCAACCCGCTCACCGCGCTCCTGCTGGCGTTCTTCCTGCTGTGCCTGGCCGGGCTGCCGCCGGGCGTCATCGGGCTGTTCGCGAAGGTCACCGTGTTCTCGGCGGCCGTCGACGCGGGCCTCGGCTGGCTCGCCGTCGTCATGGCCGTCAATGTGGTGATCGCCCTCTTCTACTACCTGCAGTGGACGGCCCTGCTGTTCCGCGCCCCCGAAGGCGCACCCGCCCGGCACCGCGTCCCGGCCCCCCTCACGGCTGCCCTCGCCCTCACCGGCCTGCTCGGCGTCGCCCTCTCCGGAGCACCCCAGCTGGTCCTCCGCTTCGCGGCAGCCGGCCTTTTCTGAGAAGCGGTCACCTGCACGTCCCATCTGTCCCCACGCGCGCGTGAAGCGGCGGCCCCGGGCGGCACGCGCGCGTGGAGCATCCCTGCGGCGCGGAGCCGGTGCACACGCAAGGCCTTAGATGTATTGATCACGAGCGTTGTTAACGCTGGCCGGTCTTGATCGTGGCGAAGGCCCCCGTGTGTGGTGGAGGTGTCGAATCTTCACCGCACGGAGG